>NZ_JBKKJT010000020.1:0-1183 GCF_046614675.1 Chryseobacterium cupriresistens
AAAAAGATATCTTGGATAATAATCAGGAGACAAAACGAAGGAAGACTTGCTTTTATTTAAAGATAAAAATATGAGTGCATTAAAACAGGTTGTAGGAATAGATGTAGCCAAAGATGAACTGGTGGCAAGTTTTGGCAAATTAATGGAAGATCTAAGTACAGAAATCAAAGATTATAAAGTTTTTAGCAACAGCGAAAAAGGCTTTGAATCACTTCTTAAATGGGTGTACAGCAAAAAGACACTTAATATAGAGGTTATTTTTGTCATGGAGGCTACGGGGGTGTATCATGAAAGATTTGCTCATTTTCTTTATGCAAAGGAAGAAAAAACAGTCATTGTGCTGCCTAATAAGATCAGTAATTTCATCAGGACTCTGGATATCAAAACCATTACCGATAAAAGCTGTTCCATAGCTATTACACAGTTTGGTTTAAGCAGAAAACTAGAATTATGGCAACCCGCAAACCTTGTGTATAAAGAACTTCAGCAGCTAAGCCGCGAGAAAAACCAGGTTATTCAGGAAAGGGTAAGGTGTATGAATCAGCTGCATGCTGAAAAGACTCAAGCTCTTCCGAATTCAAGAACCATAAAACGGCTGACCGAGCGTATTTCGCTATTGAAAAAACAGGAGAAAGAAATTAATGAGGATATGCTTGCACAGGTAAAGAAAAGTCCTGAGGCTACCAGGGGAGTTAATCTGTTGAGCAGTATTCCGGGTATTGGAAAATCAACGGCAATTGCTGTTTTAGCTGAAACCAATGGTTTTGAGCTAATCAGAAATAAAAAACAACTGGTAAGTTATGCAGGATTAGATATCCGCGAGAAACAGTCCGGAACATCAATAAAAGGTAAGCCAAGAATTAGTAAGAAAGGAAATAAAAATATTCGAAAAACATTACATTTTCCTGCCATGACAGCCGTCAAAATGAATAAAAACCATCAGGATTTGTTTCAAAGAATTACAGAAAAAACAGGAATTAAAATGAAGGGATTGGTTGCTGTACAAAGAAAACTCTTGGAACTGATGTATATTTTATTTAAAAATAAAACTTTTTACCAGATAGATTTTGAAGAAAGTAGGGTAAAAATCAAAGACGTTCACCCTACGCAAGCTAACTCAAGGTCGCTTTTATAAATATAAATGTATAAAAAATATTTGGAAGTTAACACAGAATCTAAAGCC
>NZ_JBKKJT010000021.1:0-1004 GCF_046614675.1 Chryseobacterium cupriresistens
AAACCGTCTGAGTTAAAAAAATCATAAAGACTCTAATAAAGGAGGCTGGATTCCTGCGGAATGACACAGTAGGAAAGAAGCAGACCAAATAAAAAGAAAGACGCCATTGCAACCAATAACTCCATTGGAAAGGGATGTTTATGACACTATTGAAAGATCATTACCCCGGTTCAGCCTAAAACTATTCCTCCTTACTGTTGATCTATTCTTTGCTTTCACTACTATCGTTTATCTTAACCGATATTGTTACCCTACAGAGAGTCAAAAGATCTATTTACCACAAAATAGATTGAAATTGTCAAATCACTTAAGTATTAAAATCTTTATACTTCATCCTATTCTTGATGATGCGTTTACAGTCTATATTTTTGTGGTTATCAATAACCTATTTTTCTTAAATAGTTAAAGGGATTAATATTATTTTTCCTAGCTATTTGTCTTTACTTTCAGTTTTGTATAGTTTGTTGGTTAATAATTAAATATATCCCAAATTATTACTAGTGCAATAAGTTGAATTTAATGTTTATACAAAGTACTTAAGTTTATAAACAATAATGTGGATAAGTTAAATTTTAATATAAGTGTTTGTATAATAATAATATATGAGCATATTTTTCCACATTGTATATTTTTATATTCAATAAACTTGTTTTGCGTTGTAGGAAGTTACTATCTTTGCCCCACTGAAAACGAGAGTAGAACAGTAGCGCAGAAGAGCCTTTAGATGGGCAGAAACGATATTACTTCAAAAAAGAGACGGACGAAAAAAACTTTAAAACTTTTTGCAAAAAAAGTTGTCAGTTTAAAAAGAGTTTGTATCTTTGCAGTCCCAATTAGAGGGAGAGCAGGAGCATAGAGATTGAGGTTTTGAGAAGAATTAAGGTTACTTAAAAAACTTTAAAATTTTCTTCAAAAACATTTGGTCATTAAAAAATAAAGTTTTACTTTTGCACTCGCAAATACGGAGCGACACTGACAGAGAGATTGCTTCGTTGAAAAGCGGA
>NZ_JBKKJT010000022.1:0-507 GCF_046614675.1 Chryseobacterium cupriresistens
ACAACGCAAAACAAGTTTATTTAACATAAATTTCATATTCGGATAGGTTTTTATCCTAATCAGCTGGAAGGCAGAGAGAAAAATTTTAAACATTTGTTTGGAATGGAAGGAAGGAGTTGGAGTGTGGGAGGGTTTGAGGGTAGATCTGTGTGTGAGAAGAGGGAATTTGAGATTCGGGGTGCGGGATGCGGGGTTTGGGGTGGCTATGATCAAATAAAGTGTATATTATATAATAGAGAGACTAGGCTAGAGAGCTGACTTCCTTCGACGAAGACTAAAGAGTATATTTAATATAGCAATAAGATTTAACTCCTGTACCCGTAATTAATTATAATGCTTCGACTCAGCTCAGCATGACATGGCTAATACTAACTGCTAAAAGACCTTAGATATTATCCTGCCAACTTACAAGCGTTCTTGTAAAGAATTTGGATTCCTGCGGAATGATACAATGGGAATAGGGATTTATACTCAATAATATGTTTACATAGAAATCTGCAATATGAA
>NZ_JBKKJT010000023.1:0-485 GCF_046614675.1 Chryseobacterium cupriresistens
CCACACTCCAACTCCTTCCTTCCATTCCAAACAAATGTTTAAAATTTTTCTCTCTGCCTTCCAGCTGATTAGGATAAAAACCTATCCGAATATGAAATTTATGTTAAATAAACTTGTTTTGCGTTGTATGAAGTTACTATCTTTGCCCCACTGAAAAACGAAAGACATTCAGTAGCGCAGAAGAGCCTTTAGATAGGCAGAAACGATATTACTTTAAAAAAGAAACGGACGAAAAAAACTTTAAAACTTTTTGTAAAAAAAGTTGCCAGTTTTAAAAGAGTTTGTATCTTTGCAGTCCCAATTAGAGGGAGCGCAGGAGTATAGAGATTGAGGTTTTGAGAAGGGTTAAGGTTACTTAAAAAAACTTTAAAATTTTCTTCAAAAACATTTGGTCATTAAAAAATAAAGTTTTACTTTTGCACTCGCAAATACGGAGCGACACTGACAGAGAGATTGCTTCGTTGAAAAGCGGAAGATATAAAGAT
>NZ_JBKKJT010000024.1:0-441 GCF_046614675.1 Chryseobacterium cupriresistens
CCACACTCCAACTCCTTCCTTCCATTCCAAACAAATGTTTAAAATTTTTCTCTCTGCCTTCCAGCTGATTAGGATAAAAACCTATCCGAATATGAAATTTATGTTAAATAAACTTGTTTTGCGTTGTGGGAAGTTACTATCTTTGCCCCACTGAAAACGAGAGTAGAACAGTAGCGCAGAAGAGCCTTTAGATAGGCAGAGACAATATTACTTCAAAAAAGAGACGGACGAAAAAAACTTTAAAATTTTTTGTAAAAAAAGTTGCCGGTTTAAAAAGAGTTTGTATCTTTGCAGTCCCAATTAGAGGGAGCGCAGGAGTATAGAGATTGAGGTTTTGAGAAGGGTTAAGGTTACTTAAAAAACTTTAAAATTTTCTTCAAAAACATTTGGTCATTAAAAAATAAAGTTTTACTTTTGCACTCGCAAATACGGAGCGACACT
>NZ_JBKKJT010000025.1:0-394 GCF_046614675.1 Chryseobacterium cupriresistens
TGGCACGAAAGGCTCGCAAGGACAGGGCAACCATCGCAGATACCTCGCGGATGGAATCCAGCAGTGAGCGCCGCCTGTGACAGTATCGCATCTGGACGGTCGCCATTTGCGGACCGTCACGCCGGCATCAATGCTACCAGAGCGGGTCTGACAAGTGAAGTTCAATGCGTGTACGCTCGCGCTGTCCGCCGCGATGTAAGCGCCCCGACGCCAAGGACGTCAATGAGTGCACTTGCCGGATTTCTGATTCGAATCGCCGACCGGCTGATTGCGATCATCGGCTTTCTGGGCGCTGTGGCTGTCGCGGCGGCGCAGCATGTCCGCAGTGGTGGCCGCGCTGTTTTTCGGCGTCGTCGGATGGTGGATCGCCATTCCCCCGTCACATGATCGTCAT
>NZ_JBKKJT010000026.1:0-387 GCF_046614675.1 Chryseobacterium cupriresistens
TACTCTTCCTTTTTCAATTCAGAAGAACTCGTCAAGAAGGCGATAGAAGGCGATGCGCTGCGAATCGGGAGCGGCGATACCGTAAAGCACGAGGAAGCGGTCAGCCCATTCGCCGCCAAGCTCTTCAGCAATATCACGGGTAGCCAACGCTATGTCCTGATAGCGGTCCGCCACACCCAGCCGGCCACAGTCGATGAATCCAGAAAAGCGGCCATTTTCCACCATGATAGTCGGCAAGCAGGCATCGCCATGGGTCACGACGAGATCCTCGCCGTCGGGCATGCGCGCCTTGAGCCTGGCGAACAGTTCGGCTGGCGCGAGCCCCTGATGCTCTTCGTCCAGATCATCCTGATCGACAAGACCGGCTTCCATCCGAGTACGTGCTCG
>NZ_JBKKJT010000027.1:0-371 GCF_046614675.1 Chryseobacterium cupriresistens
GAAGCGGATTTCCCTGCTCAACAAATGGCCGACGCAAAGCGCCGGCCAATATTTCCCATCGCGAAAGCGGTTCCCGACAAGGCCCTGACTCGGCCATCACTCGGGCGTGATCCGGTCGGTTTTTCTTCAACATTGAATGACGAATTAACCGGGCCGCGCCGCTGCGGCAGAATAGCCGGGTGCTGCGCCTTTAACCTACCCCAGGGCATGGTGGCCCGGCTATTCGTCCCCACTTCGCGCTTAGTCGAGCCCGCGCTCGTGGCTGAGGCGAACCATTTCGTTGATGAAGATTTGCTTCTGCTTGTCGTCGAGGCTCGCAAACAGCGGCTCGGCGGCGTCCGCCACGCCGCGCTGATCGACCGCGCGATCGT
>NZ_JBKKJT010000028.1:0-350 GCF_046614675.1 Chryseobacterium cupriresistens
CGCACTGCTGGCGCAGGCGCACGCGCTGATCGTCGACGACGCCGCGCTGGTCTGGGTGGTGCACGACACCAATCCGCACGCGCTGTCGCCGAAGGTGAAGACCTTCGTGCAGGCGCAGCACTGGTTCCAGGACCTGACGCAGATCGGGCTGGAGTAGATCTCCCCATCGTCGTCCCGGCGCAGGCCCTAAAGCGCGATGAGATTTGGTTGAATCGTCATGGCGCTTTAGCTCGTTGTTTGAGCATGATCTTTTCGGAAAACCGCTTCGCACTTTTCCGGATCATGCTCTAGGAGAATCGGAGCCGCCTGACTATGGTCGCCGCTCGTTCAGTCAGTGTCCGCCCAAGGAG
>NZ_JBKKJT010000029.1:0-347 GCF_046614675.1 Chryseobacterium cupriresistens
CAATTCCGGTTCGCTTGCTGTCCATAACACCGCCCAGTCTAGCTATCGCCATGTAAGCCCACTGCAAGCTACCTGCTTTCTCTTTGCGCTTGCGTTTTCCCTTGTCCAGATAGCCCAGTAGCTGACATTCATCCGGGGTCAGCACCGTTTCTGCGGACTGGCTTTCTACGTGTTCCGCTTCCTTTAGCAGCCCTTGCGCCCTGAATTTTGTTAAAATTCGCGTTAAATTTTTGTTAAATCAGCTCATTTTTTAACCAATAGGCCGAAATCGGCAAAATCCCTTATAAATCAAAAGAATAGACCGAGATAGGGTTGAGTGTTGTTCCAGTTTGGAACAAGAGTCCACT
>NZ_JBKKJT010000002.1:0-827794 GCF_046614675.1 Chryseobacterium cupriresistens
AAGTGCGAAACTCGCCTCAAGATGAGACATCTTTTAAGGGTCGTTGTAGATGACGACGTTGATAGGCTATAGGTGTAAAGACAGTAATGTCATAGCCAAGTAGTACTAATTACCCGTAGATTTATAGCCTATGGTTGCTATATGAAATTATAATATAATAAATGACAAGTTCTTTATGCGCAGCGAAGGTTTTGTCTTTGTGAAAGTTTTTATCGCTTAAAACGCAATAAGCTTAAGGCTTCAGGCCTAATGCTTAAAGCTATATACCTTCTTTAGGGTGGTTTTAGCGGTGGGGCTCACCTGTTCCCATTCCGAACACAGAAGTTAAGCCCACCAGCGCCGATGGTACTGCTAACGCGGGAGAGTAGGCCGCCGCCAGTTTTTATTTTATTTTTAAAAAATCCTTTATCATTGTGATAAAGGATTTTTTTGTTTTATACCCAAGCTAAGCTTATAAGCAATAAGCAATGAATAATAATTGATAAACGATACATCAATCAACTATGATTGATCAACTATCACTTATCACCTATCATTGATCACTTATGCTGGACAGCATACACTCCAATTGTCACTCCGTAGGAGTCTCAACAAAGTATCATCAAACAATTTTACAGTATCAAACCGTCTGAGTTAAAAAAATCATAAAGACTCTAATAAAGGAGGCTGGATTCCTGCGGAATGATACGATTGGGGATATATGAACTCACGATTTAAGCTGATCATTTACAACAGTCACTCCATAGGAATCTAGACAAATCCATTATTTTATTAAACTCAATCCCCACAAAGTACAAGATTCAGACTAGAGCTCTTTTAACTTTAAATTTTACTTAATTATTTAAGTATCAAAAGCTTTACACTCATAGTAATGATTGAATATGTTGTGATTAGAATAATTTGGTTGCTTTTATTAATAGATTTGGCATAAATAATTAATGATTGTATATTAATTTAATGATAATTACGTTTATTTGTTGAAATATCTAGTGATATTGTTAAATATATACCAAATCTAATTTTTATGAAAAAAACCATTTTTAAGGTTGGACTGCTCCAATCCTTATTCTTTTTCGGTGGATTGTATGCACAAAGTGATTCAACTAAAGCGTCAAAGATTGACGAAATAGTTGTTACAGCTTATGGTGTAAAAAAAGAAAAAAAAGCGCTTGGATATTCTTTCCAGGATGTGAAAGGACAAACCCTTGTTGACGCCAAAGAAAATAATGTTACCAATGCGTTAGCAGGAAAAGTTGCCGGGTTATAAGTGATTAAAGGAAGTTTTGGACCAGGTTCTTCCTCCAAAATTAACCTGCGGGGATTTAATTCGTTTACAGGAGATAATCAACCTCTTATTGTGGTAGATGGAGTTCCGTTAAGTAATAGCTTAGGATCAAAGGCTAAGCAGAATGGAAAAGATTCTAATAACGATTTCTGGAATCCGGATCTTGATATGGGGAATGGTCTAAGTGATATCAATCCGGACGACATTGAAAGTCTTTCTGTTCTGAAAGGTGGTGCTGCTTCTGCTCTTTATGGCTCCAGAGGTGGAAACGGTGTTATTTTGATTACTACAAAAACCGGTAAAAGAAAAGGGGGATTAGGAATTACATATTCTACAAGCTTAGGTTTTGAAAATATTTTTATGAAACCTGATTTGCAGCATAGTTTCGCACAAGGAAGTAATGGTTTGGTCAATCCTCAAGGGACCGACAATACAACTTCCTGGGGACCGACTTTTGAAGGTTCAAATATGACAGTCCACGATAACTTAAAAAACTTTTTTAAGACAGGAACTAATTCTCAGCATACATTGAGCTTTCAGGAGAACATTGGTGAAGGATCGAGCTTGTACACTTCTGCTAATTATTTAAGCAGTAATAGCCAGATTCCGAACTCAAAATATGAGAGGTTCAATTTTATGGCGAAAATGAATTCTAATTTTGGGGCTAATAAAAGATGGACTACTGAGGTGAAAGCTCAATATATGAGTGTTAAAGGTACAAACAGACCCTCTGCAGGGCAAGGTGACGGGAATTACTACCCAGCAATCCTTCTGATGCCTCAAAATGTTGATATAAGAGATTATCGTGAGGGGCAGATGCAAAATGGAGTGACATCGCGCTGGATAACCTCTAATGGAATTAATCCCTATTGGACTGCTTATAATGCATTGAACGCTGATAAAAAAGACAGGTTTTTATTAAACGGTTATCTTAAATATCAATTTAATAACTGGCTGAGCGCAGATGTAAGATTAGGAACGGATTTCTATTCTTTAAATACGGATGCGAGAGTTTGGACGGGATCCAGACGTAATAATTCTTACTCTACCGGTCAGGAAAAGTTTTATGAAAATAATTATATCATAAGTCTTAATGCTAAAAAAGATGATATTGTTGGTAAATGGGGAGGATCGCTTTCTGTTTATGGACAGATGATGGAAAGCAGGGATAAAGCATTATATTTTTCCACACAAAATCTCGTTATTGCCAATGTTTTCAGTACGTCTAATACGAGTGATCTTGCTTCTGTTACAACAACCGAAGTTGATATGTGGAAAAAAATTAATTCAGTATTTGCTGCTGCTGAAATTAATTATGACGGATATTGGTTTCTGAATGCTACGGCAAGAAATGATTGGTCTTCTACTTTGAATATAAATAACAGGTCTTATTTTTATTCTTCTGTGAGTACTTCATTAGTTTTGACAGATATGCTGAAAAAATTAAATGGTACTACTTTAAATGCCTTAACATTTGCTAAGCTTCGCGCGGCCTACGCAATTGTGGGTAACTCTTTACCTCCTCACAGCTTGTACAATACATATATTGCTTCCACTGATCCAAACGGACATATTGTACTTGCAAGAAACAAGATACTTTTTAATCCGGATTTACATGCGGAAAAGCTTAAAACTTTTGAAGTTGGAGCAGACATGAAGTTTTTTGACAGAGTGTCCCTGGATGTAAGTTATTTTAATAATAATGCCACCGATCAGCTTATAGCCATTCCGATAAATCCACTTTCCGGATATGAGAGAATGATGATCAATTCAGGAGGGTTGCATAACAAAGGGTTTGAATTCGTAATGAACACGGATATCTTTAAGAAGGAAAGCTTTGTGTGGAATGTCAATGCCAATTTTTCAACGTTAAAAAGCAACATCGATAAAATTGATGGAATTGTTTCAAAGTACCCTTTATCAGGTTTTGATAACGTTGCTTTCTTTGCAGAAGTAGGAAAACCTTACGGAGCGATTTACGGAACGAAATTCCTGAGGGTAGAGGATACCAGCAGTCCTTATTACGGAAAATTGATTGTGGATCAAAACGGATTACCACAGGCAACTCCTGATCAATATTATCTCGGAGATCAAACCCCAAGAGCTTTATTTGGTTTTACAAACAGCTTTGTTTATAAAAATATTGGACTTTCATTTTTAATTGACGGAAGAATCGGAGGTAAATTTTTCTCTGCAACACAGGCTGCATTACAAGCGAATGGACTTGCTGCAGATACTGCACCCGGAGGAAAACGTGATAATATGATTTTAGATGCCGTAGTGGAGGGAAATGGCGGTTATACAGCAAATACCAAAGAAATTACTCAACAGGATTATTGGGGAGCTGTGACATCCGGAAACTTAGGAATTACAGAGCAAAACATTTATGATGCTACCAATATTCGGTTAAGAAATATTCAGCTGACCTATAATTTTCCTAAAAGTATTTTCCAAAAACTAGCCTTACAGAGTGCTAAAGTAGCTTTTACGGCCAATAATGTATGGATGATCTATAGCAAAGCTAAAGGAATCGATCCGGAATCTGTATTCGCAATTAATTCTAATGCTACAGGATTTGAAAACCTTGCTTTTCCTACTTCAAGATCTTATTTATTTACAATCACTTTAGGCTTTTAATTAACAACTGAAACAATGAAAAAATATATCTTATCATTTTTTACGATTGGTTTACTATGTACTTCATGCAATGATTTTGAAGACATTAATAATAACCCGTTTGCCGTAGACGCTAATAAGGCAGAACCCGAATATTTATTAAATAACTCAATTCTCGGTGCCCAGCAGGATCCTAATATTGCAGAACGTGTTTTTGTTTTATACTGGAAAACGGCAGCAAGACAGCATTTGACAACCGGAATTGCAGGTGGAACTTACGATGATTCCTGGACTTCTGAATATTGGAAATACATTTCGGACTGGCTGAATAATGCGAATGCGGCCATTCAGTTGGCTAATGAAAAAAAGGCGGCCGGACAGGGAAAACCTTATTATGATAATGTCATTCAGGTTTCCAGAATTTGGAGAGCTTATTTAATGAGTGAATTTTCGGACAATTTCGGACCTCAACCGATTCACGCTTTTCAGGGAACGAATCCTACTTTTAATTCTGAAAAAGAAGTGTATTATTTTATTTTGGAAGAATTGAAAGATGCAGTCACAAAAATGGACACAACGCAGGGAGTACCATCAAATGCTAATGCTTATGATATGGTTTATGGGTTTAACTGGACTCAGTGGGTAAAGTATGCCAACTCTATGAGGATGAGAATTGCTATGAGAATCGCCGAAGTAGATCCTTCAAAAGCAAAAACAGAATTTGAAGCAGCGGCTAATTCAAATATGTTTATCGCTACAAGTACAGATAATTTTAAAGTTGCTGAAAAACCGGGATGGGATGCGCTAACAGGTGTAATGTCCAGAGAATGGAACTCTCAGATTTTATCAGCAACCCTTAATAATTTATACATTGGACTAGGAGGAGTAAATTCTACAGACCAATTACCAGCAGCTCAACATGCACAGGTAAAGGCATCTGATTATATCGGTATAAAATATGATCAACAGTTCACTACAATGACCAATGACCCAAGTGCAGGCTACTGGCTGGACGGATTACCCAATAAAATAGATCCGAGAGCCTATAAAACATTCTATATTCCGGGGGATCTTACAAGCCCGGTTTACTCATTGTATCCGACTTATACCAATCAGGCAACTACCAATCACGGAGATCTTACGTTTGAAGACAATTCTAAAATAACAATAAATACCGTAAATACCTGGAATGCCTATACCATTGGAAACTGGGGCGTAAAAGGACAGAGAAACGGCTTGAGAAATGTAGTAGGATGTATGCCGGCTTTAGGTAAGCAGTATAGAGAAAGTAAGAATGCAAGAATATTTTTTGCAAGTTGGGAAACCTATTTCCTTCTGGCAGAAGCTGCATTGAAAGGCTGGACAGTTCCAATGAGTGATGAAGCTGCATATAATAAAGGAATTCAGGAAAGTTTTGTTTATAATGGAGTTTCACAATTCTATGGTCAATATAGTGCTTCAACGGATTATAACCGTGACGGTACTTCTGTTTCTTATAGTCATATTACAGAACCGGGAGCAAGCCATACCATGAAATATAAAGATCCTGTAACCGGGAATTTGGTTTCTGTTGAAATTAAATATCCTGTCAATACCATTTATAAGAACGGATCGGTAAAGAATGATAAACTGACAAAGATTATTACCCAGAAATATATTGCCAATATGCCTTGGTTACCGTTAGAATCCTGGAATGATCAGAGAAGACTTGGGCTGCCATTTTTTGAAAACCCTGCCATTGAAGCTCCATTGCCCAACCTTCCTAATCTGAGCTCAGGGAACTATATGACGAATTCTATTCAGAACTTCCCTCAGAGATTAAGATATCCAAGTACTTTCAGAAATACTGATCAGTCTGGATATGATAAAGCTGTGCAATTACTTGGTGGTACGGATGCTGTACTGACTCCTCTTTGGTGGGCCAAACATTAATTAAATTTACATACTAAAAAAAACAATTCTTTTCTGATTTTGAAAAGGATTGTTTTTTTATATACAAATTGACTGAATATATCTTTAAATGGATTGTTCAATTAATTATGATAAGTTGGATATGGATTGGCTTTGGAGTTTAATTGGCTCCAATTGTAAAAACTACCTGAGTACTATAAGCCGCCGCAGGAATTGTTACAGAAACGCCACTAATCTCTAATTGTACACTAATAGCTGAGTAATCTACACTATTGCTGATTCCTAATAATCCTGTAAAAGTAATAGTTGATAGCGTTACGGCACTGGCTTGAAGTATTTCTATATAATTGGCCGTTCCACCAGTAATTGTTGCGGTGCATCCCAGGCAAAGTCCATTTATCTTAGTAGTACCTCCACTTCTTTTCGCATAGAGTTTCAAAGAGCTGTTCCAGGACGTTGGAGCAAGCTGCATGGATATTTTAGCACCTGAGGCTGAAAGAACATTCAGAAAAGATCCTGGTAAATTGCCTGATAGTGTTAACTGAGAAGGATTCTCATAGGTCCCGATATAGTTACTTCCTGCCTCCGTAATGGCAGGTACACTGGCAGTCCAGCTCGTTCCTGCAATGTTTATAGTTTGCCCTTTAAGGCAAGCACCTGCTATTAAAGCAATAATATATAGATATTTTTTTAAGAACTGTTTTTTTAAAAACGGGCTTTCTATTTTCATTTTTTAATTTTATTCTGTGATGGTGTAGGTGATGACAATTGCTGTATTGGCTTGTGCCTGTAAATTGGCATACGTGTTGGTGGAAAGCGATATGGTAAGTCCATGACCATTATTGGCCCCGTTTCCAGTATATGCTCCACCAATACCGCTAATAATGGTAGTAGGAGTGGTAGTAAGGGTAACCTGTCCTGCAGATGTTCCCAATGTTCCGCCTCCTGCTCCGGAAGCCGCAGCTGCCTGCAGCCTTATATTGACTCCGGCAATAACTTGATTCACAGATGCTGTAATTCTTTTTGTAAGTCCTCCGGAAGCAATAGCAGATGTATAGTTTATCCACTTTGATGTATTGGGAGTCGGTGCTCCAACAGCATTTCCAGCTTCTGTAGGAGCTGTAAAATTTAACACAATACTTCCTGTAGGCTCAATGTCCATTAAAGTTACTACAGGCAATGTAAGACTAATAGTAGTATTTGCGGTCTGGGAATAGATTGGCCCGGATACAACACAAAATGCAATTAATAATAGGGTACGGATCAGAATCATCTCTTCTTTTTTATTTCATTATATCCTACTTTCAAGGATTCCTTTTGATATTTGATCTCTATCTGCTGTTTGACAACATTGATTGTTATTTTCTTTGTTTCCGAAGGCTGTAAAGTAAATATAAATTTGTCCGTTGAAATTTTATAACGCTTGTCCAATCCATTGCGGTAAACTTTCACAGTCCAGTCTCCCGGACGCAGATAGGTGAAATCAAAATCTTCTCCTATGTTGCATACTTTACGGTAAGTCTGATCGTTATTGGTAGCTTCCACAATAATACTTTCTTTTTTCT
Organism: Chryseobacterium cupriresistens; assembly: GCF_046614675.1. Classification (NCBI taxonomy): domain Bacteria; kingdom Pseudomonadati; phylum Bacteroidota; class Flavobacteriia; order Flavobacteriales; family Weeksellaceae; genus Chryseobacterium; species Chryseobacterium cupriresistens. The sequence continues at coordinate 7,378 of NZ_JBKKJT010000002.1, forward strand.
TCTTTCCTTTAGCAGATGGCAGCTGGCCAAAATCATTTTGATCTTTATCTCCGGTTTCCAGGAACTTAACATGCCCCTGAACAGTCGCCGCTGTTGTTAATCCGAAATTAAATGTATTTTCCTTATTGAGTAATGAAAGCGCTGCAGGAAAAGTCTGGGTTGGAATATCATTGATTTCTGTCGTGGAACGGTCTATTTCAAGAAAATAGTTGCCGGGAATAACATTTTTAAACATATAATTTCCATCCTTATCCGTAACAGACAGATAACTTCCAAGTATTAGTCTTATTCCTTCTGTTTTTTTTAATCCTAAGCTGCTGACATTTCCGGACAGTGAAATATACTCGGCAATTTTTTGTACAGGAACGTTGGGGCGCCAGGTATAGCGCATGGAAAATATAAAATCTTTATCTCCGATTTCCCCTCTTTGTAGTGAATACCTTCCGGAAAGATCAAGTTCGTTCCCCTGAAACAGCTGTTGATGAAAAAGAAGCTCAAACAGATTTCTGTCTTTAAAATATTCCTCTGGCATGTAATTGTTCTGATAAAAGATACTTAAGCTGGTCTTATCAGAAAACTTGCTGAAGATTCTCGCTCCGTAATAAAAATTTCTCTGGTTTTGAAGCTGATATCTTGAGCTTATAGCATAACTTCCGAAGATGTTAAATGAGGTACTGAATTTTTGAAATGAAAGATTCGCAGAATAAAAACTGGAATTTCCACTAAATCCAGTCATATAATTATCTGTTTTACCGAATTGTCCATCCAGATTGACCTGGAAAACTCCTATTTGCTGATTAATACTCACCTTGAAGTAACGTTCATAGTAATCAAACTGCTTTGGTTCCAAACGGTCTTTATAAGTTTGATATCCATTATTCAGGATGATGAAACCAGTAGGAATATATTTGTATTGCACTCCATATTGAAAATACTTTCTGTACGGGGCGGCCAGTAGCAATGTATCTCTCTGGAAATTTTTGGCATCCTGCATATAATTGGCAAATACGCTGATTTTTTTGGTGATATTATAATAAATATTACCGTTAAAGGTATTGGTATTGGTGAAATATCCGGCAAAATCAGGGCTGGCTCTCATATACATCAGACTTCCGTTTAATTTTTTAAATACAGCTTCTGCCTGTAATAAATAAGCTGTTCCATCAGTGTTCTTCGTTGTACTATATGCCAGTTCTCCGGAAAGATTGATATTTTTTGACACTTTGAATTTTCCTTTAGCATATGATAGATGAGCATCTGAATCAAGTCTTACATCTCCAAATCTGATTTCTTCCTTCCTCGGGGTTTTGTAGAGATAGCCCACAGAAATTTCGGACTCTTTCCGGATTTTAAAAGCTGAATACATATTAAATTCATCTTTAATATCTCTGAAGAATCTGGGATGATTGTAGAATCCCCCAAAGCTTATTTTATTAAAATCATAGCGAATTTCTGCCCCGCGCCCATATCTTGCAAATTCTGTAAGATAGGATGAAGAGTAGGTTTTATCACCTAAATGAATAGAAAGATTGTTCCGTTTATAATTCACAAAATATTCTTCATATTGAGTAAATGTATTGATTTCTACAGGATTGTGAGTAACTGCTCTAAATTCAATCTGGTTTTTATTATTCTTGTCCAGTGTTCCTTTACCATAGATTTCACCCTGAAAACCATCGTGATAAACTCCCATATTCTGCATTCCGATAAAAGATAGGGAGAGGGCAACAGGAAGTCTGTGATAAATATCGTTTTCAGATGGCTTTACTGAAATTACCTGAGTAGTTGCGTAGACATCCTGAATTTCTTTGGGACGACTCTTCGGGTGTACCGAAAGATTTAGGTTTTGAAATTCATTTTGAGCAAGTTCAGGACTTGTTACTTTGTGAATCGTAATAATTTTTGATTCATTGGGGGCAAGAACAAGGGATGACTCGTTATCAACTACAGCATTTTTACTTTCAAGAACAATGTTTTCTGTAACATTACCATTATTTTTCAAAAGGAAAGAAGCACGGATTGTTTCGCCTGCTCTTACAAATTCAGGGGTATTTAAAGCCGTTACCAAAAGCTTTCTGTTTCCGGAAACTACGATTTTTGAATTTTTTGTAAAAGCTGTTCCATTACTACGATCTGTAATGTTCAGGGTTACAGAATAAGTACCCTGTCCTGTTTCTGTTCCGACACGTAATGGAACCAGATATACTGATGTTTCATACGGAAGAATCTGAAATTCTCCTTTTGCCAGAATAGGATTGATTGAGGAACTTGATGTGACAACTGAAATATCATATGTTTTGGTTTCCTTCGAATTATTTTCGAATGTGAAGGGAATAGAAGTAGACATTCCCGGCAATAAACTATCTTTTTTACTGATCAACCTGTTGGGTTGCTCTTGGGAAAAAATAAATACCGGGAATAGTGATATGATAATAAATAAAGTCCAAGTTCTAATCATTCTTTACTTCTAATTCCACATTGAGTGCAAAAGCATTCTCTTCTTCATCGGTGGCTATAATAGCTGCTTTGTATTTATCAGGGGGTACTTTACTAATGTCAATGTAAAATGTTTTGGAGGTGTCGGGTAACAGCCCCATTGTTAAACTTGAATAAGTTCCCACCTTCTCACCCGTTTTTCGGTTATAGATTTCTATGGAAGCAGTCGGTTTACAGTAAAGATTACCATTATTGGCTATTGCTATCTTTGCCGTTTGTTTTCCTTCCTGTTTTTCCACCTTTACACTTTCAAACTTAAGGTCCGGCTGGGCCTTTTCTGTTTCAAAATCTGTAATTACCTGAATGGCATACCGTATAACAGAAGTGATACTTACTCCCGGCTTACCGTCGCTGGGTTTTATCTCTTCTACCGGCTCTACAATAATCACACTCCAATAGCTTCCCGGATCCATTGCCTGATTGGGAATGGTTATTTCATAGAAGATCTCAGTCTTTTCTTTACCTTTAAGGGTAACAAGATTAGTGTTGAGTTTCAGCCACTCTCCGTTACTTCGTTTATTGGTACGTAATGCTGTATAATTGATCGTTCCGTCCGCATGGTAGGTATAATCCTGTAAAAATATTTTTACACTTTGAGGATTGCTGCCCGTGTTTTCAATGGCAACTTTTCCTTTATAAACCTTTCCGTTTTCTATTTTGTAAGAATGCGTAAGTCCGTTGAGAATCACAATACCAGCATGTAAAAAGCTGAACTGCAAAATCAGGGTAATCAGGATAAGGATACGCTTTATCATGATATAAGTTTGGAGTTAAAACATTAATAATACAAAACAAGGAAGAAACTGGATACAAATTTCTTCTTGTTTTTGAAACGTAAAATAGAATTTTAATTAAATTCTAATTGTCTGATATTGTATAAGTAACGGTAGCAGCAACAGTAGCTGTAGCCTGTAAATCTGCATATGCGGCTACCCCTCCAGGACCACTTCCTGCAGCGATTGCATAGGTAAGATTGTGACCGTTATTAGCTCCATTTCCTGTATAAGCACTTCCAATACCGGAAATAATAGTCTGGTCAGTACCAGTTAATGTAAGCAGTCCTGCGGAAGTTCCCAATGTGCCTGCTCCTGCTCCGGTGGCCGCCGCCGCCGTTACATTAAGATCTACTCCAGGAATGATAGCGTTCATTTTTACACTTACATTACGGGTAGGATCTGCCACAGATTTGATAGAAGAATAATTAAGCCACAAAGTCGTGTTGGCTGCAGCTGGAATAATGGGATTTCCTGCTTCAGTAGGTGCTGTAAATCCAAGGGTAATATTTTTTGTTGCTGATGGCTCAATATCTACCAATGCAACTTCGGGAATAGAAATGGTAACCGTATGGTTATCTGTAGCGAGATCTTGGGCACTCAGATTCCCGCATAGAGCAAACGCAAATAAAGACGCTGCAATAGTTAAATTTAGTTTTTTCATGACACTGTTAATTAGTAAAGTGAAGATAACAAAATTCAATATGTTTTAAAAAAAATATACCACAATTTTTTTATAACTGCTTATTTATCATATGTAATGCATTATAAGATGAAATAACTCAAAAAAAATACTGCACAACTTTGTGCAGTATTTTATCAATATTATAAGCGTTTTTAAGTCCAATGCGGATCAGAAACGGAAACTTTTCCGGTTTCTATTCTTCCGGCAAAGTGCCACAGATGATCGTTTAATTTTAGCTTCAAATCATACCAGCCTTTATATTTATCAAGATCAATAATGATTTTTTCTTCCGTTTTTTGTACAGAAACTGTTCTTTCGCTTCTTGTATAAAGATCTTCCAGACGGATGGAAAAATTTTCCTTTTTATGATTTCTGATGATTAATTCAATCTGATTTTTTGAGGCCATATTCGTCAAGATCACCTCTGTTTCTGCAGTTTTATCTCCCTTAAATTTTCTGAAAAAGCCATTGGGACCGAAAATTTCATAATCATAAGCTCCCGGATGCACAGTATGGGATAGCGTTTGCTTTGCATATAAAGCATATGAAAAATGATAATTATTATTGTCGAATTGAGTTCTGTCATATACCAAAAGCGGAACTCCATTCTCTTTTAAATTGGTCATTTTTATCTGTTCCCCTTCCAGATTGACATGGAAATGATAGGGCAGCGGATTGGATGGTTTCAAGCCTCTTTCCTGAATATCAAGTAAATTTTCATTCAGTTCATTTTCAGAATACCATTTCAGGTTGGGAACCGGTTTATTTTTGGCAGCATTGATGGTTTTAGCATAATCCTTCTGATCAAGATAATCCATCTGAGGAACTTTTACACTGGAAGAATTGAAAGCTGATGTAAGATCACCGCATACCGCTCTTCTCCAGTCACTGATATGGTCAACATGAACATTCTTTTTGAATTTTTTCATAATAAAATTCTCCAGAAACTGCAGTACAGAAGTGTGATCCGATACTTCAGAGTTTACGAAACCTCCTTTTGTCCAGGGAGAAGCGATGATCATAGGGACTCTGTAACCCAATCCGACAGTTCCTTCTACTTTTTCATAGCTTTTCAAAGAAGGATTGCTCATATATTCCTGACTTTTATCCACATATTCCACCCCTTCTTTTCCGTTCATATCAACAGGCTGACTTGGATTTACCGGCGGGGCGAAAGGAAGTACATGATCAAAATACCCGTCATTTTCATCGTAATTGATGATGAAAATTGTTTTTTTCCAGGTTTCAGGATCTTTGGTGAGAATATTCAAAACCTCAGAAATATACCAGGCTCCGTACCATGGTGATCCCGGATGATCAGAAAAATGTTCCGGAGCTACCAGCCATGAAACCAATGGAAGCTTTTTCTCTTCCACATCTTTACGGAACTGGAATAATACATCACCCTCGGGAACGACAAGCCTTTCACCATTTTCATCTTTTCCGATCTCAAGTTTCCAGTAATCAGGATCATGTACATTGGTGGTGAAAGCTTTTTCGTGCAGGTTTTTCTCTTCATTTGAAAGTTTTGAATAATTGTCAGGATGGTACTTCACCTGATCTTCCTGAACTTCAGCCAGCATGGCTTCCAGTCTTTTTTTCTGATCAGGATTTTTTTCAATTTCCTTTTTCAGATAGTTTATGATATTGGGAATGTTTTCATAATATCCTTTTGAAAACTTAACATTGAATCTTGAAAACCACTCAATCGGGTTATCAGTAAAATTACTTAACCAGGCCTCCTGCTCGCCGGACATTCCTTTTGGAAGACTGATTTCGTTCTGATAAATTCTCCATGAAACATTCTGTTCTTCCAAAATCTCAGGGAAGGTTTTCCATTTGGCCTGTCTTGCTTTATCATAGTCAATGTTTTCATTAACAACATTGGCTTTTACTTTTCCGTTTTGCTGTTCCCTTAATGTTCCGGACCAAAGGAATAGCCTGTTGGGAGTTGTTCCGGTGAGTGAAGAGCAGAAATACTGGTCGAATATGGTAAAGGCGTCTGCCAGCTGATAGTAAAAAGGAAGGTCTTCACGGTTGTAATACCCTAATGTCAGCGGGATATTTTTATAATCTTTATTTCCTGAGGCTTTTGCCTGAAGCCACTGATCGAATTTCCCTTTGTTCAGTGCTTTCTGCTGATCTGCCCATGAATGAGGCAAAGAGCTCATCCAGGTAGATTTTGTATTTCTTAAATCCAGGCGGGCGGGAGAAGCATATTTCCCTTCGTTATTTTTTTGGAAAAAAACGGAATGTCCATCCTGTTTTATAAAAGCTCTTTTATCTAAAAAGCCCCTTACTCCCTTAAGAGCGCCAAAAGCATGATCAAATGAACGGTTCTCCTGCATCAGGATCACAACATGTTCTGCATCATAAAATGTAGACTGGGCAGCCGGATCAATGGCTAAAGCTTTTAAAATGGAAGGATGCAGAACTCCTGACGTTCCTAATCCCGCTAATAAAAGACTTGATTTTTCTAAAAATTCTCTTCTGTTCATGTTCAATCGTAATAAGAAAGAAACCGCAAGTTAATAGGATTTTCCTGCGGTTTCTTTGTTTTTATATAAAAATAATCAGATTTTTATTGTAACCACCAGGGTTTTGAGTTGATATTATCATTTCCTCCGTACTGAGCGTTTAAAGCAGCTTTTAAATTATTGCTGTTGTAATTATATTCAGACTGCGGATATCTGAACCTGAAAGGCGCCGGAACTCCTGTTTTTAAAGGATAATTTGGATAGCCAGTTCTCAGATAATCATAATAAGAAGTCCATTGTGCCTGATGGAACATGGTCATGTATTTTTGAGTCATGATCTTTTCCAGTTGTGTTTGTAGTGGATCAGCATCATTATATACTACCAAAGGAGTTGCAAGATATTGATTTACATCAAAGCCTGAGAAATATTGTCCCGGATTTTTTACATAGGTCTGATAAAAATTGAAACTTGCTTTGATCGCATTATCATAATGTGTTTTTGCCGACCCGGAAATCCAGCCTCTTGCTGTAGCTTCAGCCAGAATAAACTCAAGTTCTGAATAACTTAATACAGAAGCAGGTTCATTGGTAGGGTCTTTATAAAAACGATCGTTTACTTTGGAAATGTTTTTTGCAGTGATCAGTGCTGCATTATCAGAATACGGAGAAGTAGGGTTTCCGCCGTTATATCCTGTATAGTCTGTGATGGCTTTTCCTGCTTCTTTTGCTCCTGTAGTCTGTGCTGCAAACGTGAACAGACGTGGATCATGCCTGTCTTTGAACATATTAATAAAATAATCAGCCATGTACAAACTTGAACCATATCCACTGTTGTTAAACATCGTGTATCTGCTGTCTGCTGCATCAGCAAACTTAAGTTCACCGTTATCTGCAATAGAGGTCATGAGAGACTGGCTTCCTGCAATAGAAGCAAATTCTGCAGCGATATTATAACTTCCTACTGTCGTTTTTTTAGATAAAGTGATCAGAATTTTCAGTCGGAATGAATTAATCAGTTTTTTCCACTTTAAAGCATCTCCGTTGTAGACAATATCACCTTCAATTTTATCGGTGGTATTAATAAGATCATTGGCTTCTTTTAATTCTGATAAAATTCCGGACATGATAGCTTCCTGTGTATCATATTTAGGCTGGGTAATGCCGGATTCACCCTTTGCTGCTTCAGAATAAGGAGCACTTCCAACTTTTAAACTGATATTGAAGAAATGATACGCTCTCAAAAATTTTCCGATGGCCAGATAATTTTTGTTTCCTCTTTTTTCAGCTTCCTGCATCATTTTTCCAGTGTTCAGAAGTCCTTTGGTATAGACTTCAAAAGAAGTATCATTCCATTTCATATACTGGTATGAATTTTCACCATCAGTACCAATCATCATTCTGGAGGCATACATATTGTCCCCGTTTACCTGAAAAGTATATTTTTCAACGTAAGTCAATAGATTTTTGGGATCAATACTGGCCTGGTCATTAGGGTTTTCATTGATGGTATCAAGGTTAGATTCACATGATGCTAATGTCAGAAGTCCGGCTGCAAATAAAGATTTCATCAGCCATTTTGCTGTTTTACCTTTTTGCTCTGTCACTTTGTTTATAGTATTTTTCATTGTCTTGACGTACTTTTTAGTTAAAACTTAAGATTAAATCCGATTCCAAACCATCTGCTGGATGGATCCTGAATATCATTGTCTGTTTTTGTCTGGAAGTCTGGATCAGAATAAAGGTTTTTTGATTTTTTCCACATCGCCAGATTGTAAGCAGAAATATTGGCGGTGAAACCTTTCACCATTCCTCTTGGGTTGAGTAATGAAGAGAAGTCATATTCTAATACTACAGATCTAAGCTTGACGAAAGTTCTGTCAAAAACGTTAGCAAACTCTTCGCTTTCGTCCTGTGTTACTCTTGCACGGTAGGGATAATTTTGCGCCCAGTCCTGGTAGCTGATAGCTTTTGTGTGTGGAGTATAGGTTCCGGTTGCCGGATTGTAGTTAACCCCATCAGGTACAAAATAATACGTTCCCGGATTTGCATATTCAAGATCTCTGTACGCTACAGAATTAGGGTGTTTTCCTCCCCACCACATTTTTTCCACAACCTGGGATCTCATCACACCTCCGATGCTTCCGTCAATTCCGATGTTTAAAGTGAATTTTTTATATTTGAATGTGTTGTTGAAACCGAAAGTCCAGTCAGGATTGAAATGTCCCAGATTACTTGGGTTATTAGCTCTTGTCGGCATTCCTGTATTCGCATCAAGAATTACTTTTCCATCCGGAGACTTTTGCCATGTATAGTCGTAATAGCTATCCATTCTTTCGCCTAGCTTAATATTTTTGTAGTTCGGCATATTATCATAAATGGAAGTCAGCTTTTGTTCATAAGTACTCCAGTTGATTAATGTTTTCCAGCTGAAATCAGAAGTTTTTACCGGAACTAAACCAAGGGAAACTTCAAATCCTTTGGTTGTATATTCATTTCCGTTTACATATTGAGAAGTGAAACCGGATGATTCTGCAGCAGGGAACTGGAGAATATTATTATAATCTAATGTTCTGAAATAAGTAGCGTCTAAAGTGATTCTGTTATTCAGGAACCCTGCGCTTAAACCTAATTCATAAGATTTTGTCTGCTCCGGTTTCAAAGAATTTTCTACATTCAGAGTGGTTGGATAATAATAAGTAGGGTTTCCATTGAATGTGATTCCCCCATTGTTCAGATAATAATTTCTGATGGAATAAGGCTGGAAGTCATACGCTACTTTCGCCCATGAAGCAGAAAGTTTCAACATATTGATAGATTCCGGCATTTTTACCAGGTTGGAAATAACCGCACTGATGGAAGCAGAAGGATAGAAGTAAGATCTGTTGGCCTTAGGTAGTGTAGAAGACCAGTCATTACGCCCGGAAACATTGATGAAGAAAGCATTGTACAACCCGATATCAATCGTTGAATACGCACTGTAAATCAACTTTTCCTTCAGATAAGTGTAATTTTTCAGTGCTCCGATAGAGTTCTCAAAAGTGTATACTTCGGGAATTTTTAATCCATCCGTAGACCTTTCATTGTTGTTGTTTTTATAATAGAAAGCAGAACCTCCCGCATTGATTGTAAAATCAAAATTTTCAGATATCTTTTTCTTGTAAGTTGCCAACACATCATAATTGAGGTTCCATGTTTTATTATCCTTCAAAATATAACCGCCACTTCTTGGTGCATCATAATTGAAATAGGAATAAGGACTCAGAATTTCCGTTTTGCTATGGTTTTCGACAAGAGATATTTTCCCTTTTACCGATAGATCCTGTGTCGCTTTATACTCTAGACCTGTCTGGGCATTGATAATATTGGTTCTGTTCTGGTTCTTGTAATACTCGGCTCCGAACCATGGGTTGTTGTACCAGGCATAGTTCCAGTTGGCTTGTGCTCTTCCTTCCTTTCCTGGGATCCACATATGATTTTTCAATGCTTTTCCATCTACATCTCCTCCCATCCAGATCAGGATGGTGTACATGTGTCCGCTTGGATTATAATCATAGTTGGGAATATTAGGAGTAAAAGCCTGGTTGAAGTTGAATTTTGTATCGAAGGTTAATTTATCTCCTAAATGGTTTTCAGAAGAGAAGTTGATTCCATATTTCTGAAGATAAGAATTGGGAACTCTGTCGTCATAATTCATGAAATTCCCGGAGAATCTGTATACGTCTTTATTGCTTCTATAGCTGATCGCGAAGTTATTATTGTTGATTACTGCTGGTTTTAAGAACGTACTTAAGTTATCATGGTATTTCCAGTCAATCGGAACTCTTTCATATCTTGATTTATCATCATACTGAGTTCCTGTTACTGCTCCATACCACGGAACAACCTGTCCTGTTACTTTATCTCTGATAGGGCTGTTCCATTGAGCGATCTGTAATCCCGGAATAAATTTTGGTCCCCAGATCATATCTCCGTCATTTACCCCGCCATCGGCTCCGTCCCAGAATTCGTATTTTCCATGGGAACCGTTACCATATTCAGTCTGGGTTTTCGGAAGATTGGTAAATCCTGCTGTAATCATGGTGTTTTGGGAGAATTCTACAGAAAAGCCTTTCTTTTTAGCATTTTTTGTGGAGATTAAAACAGCTCCGTAACGACCTCTTGAACCATAGAGAGCAGAAGCGGTAGCTCCTTTCAGGACGTTGATGTTTTCAATATTATTAGGATCTAAATTCTGGAAAACCTCTTTTTCTACAATCACACCATCAATGACGAAAACCAGATTGGAGTTTCCTCTCAGTGTAAACTGTGGAGCCTGCTGCATTCCAGTAGGATTGGAAACGTTCAATCCTGCGACCTGTCCGGAGAATAAATTTCCAATACTTGGAGTAGTGATGGTTTCAAACTGTTTTGTTCCTACTTCCTGAGTAGAATATCCGATTTTTTCTTTCTTTTTGGCAATACCTAAAGCGGTAATAACAACGCCTTCAATCTGCTTTTCGTTTTGCTTTTTTAAGACAACGGAATACTGTTTTTTGGAAGAAACCTCAACGGTATAAACGGAAAAATCAGGAGCAAAAAATTCAAGAATATCTTTGGGGTTTGCAGAAATAGTGAAATTACCATTTTCATCTGTAGTAGCAGTCTTTCCTGTGTTTTTGTCGGTGATGTTCACACCGGAAACACTAGAACCGTTTTCTGATTTTACATTTCCTGAAATATTGATTTCCTGGGCAGAAAAATAAAGAGGAAGTAAAAAAACGGCAAAAGTGGCTAGAGTTTTCTTCATTTTTTTGAAGGCAAATTTAGCAGTGCACTGTTACCAGTACTTTAATGATGTATTAAAATAAAAATACGATTTAATATTTTTTAACAATAAGAATTAATAAATAAGTAAAATGAAAAATGTCCTTTGTATAGGGACTTTTGCTTTATTATATAAATATTAATATAAAGAAGGAGACTGGAGAGGAGTACTGGAGGTTGTTATCGTGTTATAAGATTAACATAAAACCTTTTAAAAATACTAGGATAGTGAAACCGTGACCTCAATAACTTGTGGCATCAAGCTTCCCACTTCCTTCTTTGTTTCTAAAACCTACTCAGAATTCCCCAATGGATTTTAATATCATTAAATTTAAAAGGATTTCCGAACTCATTACCATTAGACAGCTGGAAACTCATCAGACCAATAGGAATGAAGAAATTGAAACCGAGCCCGACACTGTAGAGCTTGGGTTTTACATTTAAAGATTTATTATTAAGCTGCCCATATTGTCCAAAGACATCAAAGAAGGCCTGGTTACCGATAAGGTACCGGTACTCCAGACTTCCATAATAATAAAAGTCGGCGGCGAGGGAGTTTTCATTGAATCCCCGCATGGAATTCCAGCCTCCAAAACGGTATAATTCATTGGCAGAGAATTCTATTTTTGAATCCATCATGGCGCCCTCCGCTTTGATGTTCAGAAAGTGATTTCCTGAAATATGATAATTATGTTCTCCAAAGAAATAAAACTGATTTTGATTGGCTTTAATATTATCTTTTGAATAAGTAGTCGTTAAGAAATCATATCCGGCATTGATCCTTGTTTTATAAAGGAAAAGGTCAATATCTGTAGGCTCAGTCATTTCATACCATATCCCGATCCCTTTTTTGTTGTAGTCTTTTCCCTGAACGTATAGCGTATCAATAATAGTAGAGGTTTCGAGAGTTGCTCTCAGACCTATTTTATTCCGGTTGTTGATGTGGTAATAAAAGGCAGGCAGGAATTTTACATTGGCAAACGTAGAATCCTGACGGTAGATATTTACTTTTGTATCCATCCCGACATTCGATTTGAAAAGGTACGGAATATCTACCCTAAGATCGAAAGTCTGTCCTTTATCAGGGTTTCTCTGCCAGTATAAATTCACAGTTTCAAAACCATTGAACATATTCCTGAAATTGACATTCATTGTCCCGTTTAAGGTAAACTTGGAGGTTTTATCATTCCCGAAACCGATTACCCCATCGAAGGTATTTGTCTTTTTCTTTTCCAGAAACAGGTAAATACTGGTGGAATCTTTTGTAAATAAAGTCTGAGGCTGCCGTTCAAGGGTCAGAAAAGGATGGCTCTGAAAGGTTTTGTTGATGGCTAAAAGGTTTTTGTCATCATAGTTTTTACCTTTAAATTCCTTTTCAAGGTTTTTGATGAATCTTTTGGGAACTTTTTCGTATCCTTTTACTACGAATCCGTTGATTGTTCTTTTATCATTCTTGTTGATGTCAAGTTCTACGATTGGATAACCGTTTTTCTGACCTTTGTATTTAGATTTGATTCTGCTGAAAGAATACCCTTCATCAATATAAGTCTTGTTGATACTTTTCTTGGTGGAGTCTAAATTTTTAGTGAAAAAATCTTTCTGGATTTTTAATTTCTGAACAAGAGAATCTGTAAGGTTGACATATGTTTCATTGAAATTCTTTCCTTTATCGTAGAAAATTTCCGTGCTGTCACCTTTTACTTTTACGTCTTTCAGTTGAGTGAAGAAATAATTACTCTGCGCTAATGAATCCAGAAATTTTACAGCTGAAGTAGAATCTTTTACTTTTTTCCTGACCTTGGTTTCCGTATCAATCAGCCAATACTGCTTCTTCTGCGCTTGTGTAAAAACGCAGAACAGTACAAAAAATATTTTTAAAAGTAATTTCAATTTATTCTTCTGAATATGAAAAGGAATCTCTATAAAATACAAAAGATTCTTCACTGCATTTCTGAACTACGTTCGCAGACTTTCAGTCAGTGTTCAGAATGACAATGCGCCTTATCAATCAACTAATTTTTATCCAGTTTATTATACTTCTTCATCAAATTCTCATAAGTTCCCTGCGGAAGAATCCATTTCAAAGGAACCCCGATTTTCTGTCCGAATTTACCAAAATAATAATGCGCTTTCCATTTATTTTTTGCTAAAAGTTTTTCAATGTATTCTGCGACTTCCGAAGGCTCTGTTCCGTCATTCACGTGAGAATTCATCAGCGCATATACTTTGTCAAAAACATTTTTATAAGGCTGGGAGACCTGTGCAATGACTCTGTTGTCTGCAATATTGGTTTTAATATCTCCCAGATGCAGAGAGCATACATCAATATTCCATGGGTAAACTTCATATCTCATCGCTTCCGTTACTTTATCCAGAGCCGATTTAGAAGCCGAATAAAATCCGCGGAAAGGCAGACCCATTTCACTTCCGATACTGGAAACATTGATAATTTTTCCAAATTTGTGCTCACGCATATTCGGGAGTACGGCACTCATCATCTGTACAGGTCCGGCAAGATTCAGGCTGAAAAGCTTCAGAATATCTTCTTTCGTAGAATCTTCCACGGCTCCTACCATTCCCATTCCGGCATTGTTGATCAGAACATCAATTTTGGTTTCTGTTTTTAAAACCTCAGCTACAGCATTTTGAACTGCAGTATTGTCTGTCACATCAGTTGGGATCGATTTGAAGTATTGGCTTTCTGTATGTTTTCGGCTTAATCCGTATACTTGATGTCCTTTTTTACCAAAATATTCTGCCAATGCAAACCCGATTCCTGATGAGGTTCCTGTTATAATGATGGTCATTGAATTCGTATGATTTTTAATGTTTTTATTTTCTTCTGATACCAGTGAGACGTTTTTAATGGTCTGTGTTCAAAAGTAAATCTATTTTCAGCAAATGTAAAAAAAGAAAAATGAACTTTGATAGGAACAAAGCTGTAAAGTTGGATGTATTCTCTAACTGATTTAAAATATTTAGAAATAATCCATCAGTGTTGGAAAAGTTATTATATTTTAACTCCGGTAAAATTTAGTAATTAATTACGTTTTAAATTAATGATGAAAAAAGAACTGCTAATATTATTCATACTCAATTTTAGCTTTTATTGTACAGGACAAGAAATTAAAATTCCGGAGAATTTCACTGAACATTCTATTCCAAAAGTAGAATCTCCGGAATGGTTCGTTCTTATTCATTCTAAAGACTGTTATGCTGTCAAAAAAGACAATGGTAGATTGATTGTGGAAAAAACGAGCTATTACAAAAAAGATTCTGAATTAGAAATTGAAGATGGAACATTGATTGGAGAAAATAAAGGAGAATTTGGGGGAGCACTATACTTCCAGCCTAAAGAAGATAGAGAAAAAATTGAAATAAAATTTGGAAACATTGTTGATATTTTCAGATTTCAGAATAAGATCTATTTCACAGAAGGCTCAGGTATATGGGGAAGTTTGTATGAATTAAAAAAAGATTCAGCTTTCACTTATAATAGAGTCGAATCCTTTGGGGATTCATTAGAAACTTTAACTATATTCAATGACAGTATTTACATTGCTTCTTTTCATGGCTTTTATAAAGTAGTGGATCAAAAAGCGACACTCCTTTTCAGGAAACAGTTTTGGGGGGGACTGTATCCAAACTCTGTAGTGGTATTCGATGAGGAAAATATTTTTATGGGAATACGAAGTGGAATTGTTAAGTTAAATCTTGTGAAAAAAACAGTTAATTTTTATACAGAAAAAGAAGTATAGTTTGTGTTTTAAGAATTAGATTCTTAAAATATTTTTCGTTCGAACCGCTGAATTGCGTTTTTTTTATTCCTATCATGGAATAAATTTAAGACAAACTTAATATTAATTCATTATTCATCATCGGAGGAATGATTACTTTTAATTACATATGTTTCTGAAAAACAGGTGTTTAATTTTGTTTTGTGGTAGATGGTACCTGAAAAAATCTAAAATTTCTTAATAAAAACATAAGAAAACCTTAATGAGGCATGGAAGCAGACTGATCTAATTTTGCACCTAATCAAAAAGGAGATCATGAATGTATTTAAAATCCCTGTATCCGTAACTTATTTAACGGGAAGGGTATTACTTATTGGTGCAATATCGGCTTCACCGATGTTCCTCGCTCAGAAAAAAGACAGCTTAAAAGAAAAATCCATCGACGAGATTGTTGTTGTCGGCTACGGAACACAGAAAAAAAGTAAAGTTTCCGGAGCCGTTTCGGAGGCTTCGTTGGATAAGCTAACCTCCAGATCTTTATCCGGAGTAGGAGAAGTTCTTCAGGGGAAAGCTCCCGGAGTAACTGTAGTGAACGAAGGTGGAGATCCTAACGGAGCACCGAAGGTCAATATTCGTGGTCTGGGAGGAATCAATGGAGAAACTCCTCTTTATGTTGTGGATGGAGTGGTTTTCAATGGAACACCCTCTATCAATCCGAATGATATTCAGGATATTTCTGTACTTAAAGATGCATCTGCGGCCATTTATGGAGCAAGATCTTCCGGAGGGGTTATTCTTATTACCACTAAAAAAGGGAAGAAAGGAAATCTAACAGTAGATTTTGATGTTAAGTACGGCGTAAACCAGGCATGGAGGCTGAAAGAATCCCTGAATGCGGCAGAATTTCAGGATGTGATGTACAAAGCCTATGAAAATGCGGGGAAACTGGGAAGTCTGCCAACTGCTTTTAATCCTAATCAATATCCGGACGGAAGAATTACCAGAACAGACTGGATGAAAGAAATTTTCAGAACAGGAACTATTCAGGAATACAATATTAATCTTAGTGGAGGAAGTGAGAAATCCAGATATTTTGTAGGCATGAACCACAGAAGCCTTGAGGGGATTTTACTGAATACTCAGGCAAAACGATACAATTTCAGAGTCAATTCTGAACATAAAGTAAAAGACTGGCTGACGATCGGAGAAAATATGTACTATAATTACTCTGACGGCAATACAGCCGATACCAAAAGTGGTTATACAGGTGCTTTGGTGGCGGCTATGTACTATCCGCCCAATGTTCCGGTATATACACCAAGTGGTGCTTTTTCAGGACTGCCGATTGATGTGGCAGGTGGTTACGGAGATATGATCAATCCTGTTGCTTATCTTAAAAGAATCAGCATCAGAAATCCTACCCACGAAATTTTAATCAACCCTTATGCTGAAATTACACTGGCGAAAGATTTAAAATTCCGTTCCAATTTCTCACAGACTTTTAAGCTGGGGGATGTAAAAAACTTTACATACAGAGTCCTTGAGATTGGGAAAATTTTTGATACCAATAATCTGGAATACCAATCCAATAATTCTTCAACAGCGCTTGCAGAACAATTGTTAACGTATAAAATCTCAGCAGGACAGCATAATTTCGATTTCCTTGGAGGTTTTACTTTCCAGAAAACAATTGATGAGGGTTTTGTGGCAAAATCATATGATTTCAGAAGTGAAGCTGAGGTTTTCCAGCACCTTCAGAATGCTGCGGATACCAATAAAGATGTTTCCAGTTACAGATTCAAGCAATCTTTGGTTTCTTATCTGGCGAGGGTAAACTACGACTATGCCGGGAAGTATATTGTAAGTTTATTGGGAAGACGTGATGGCTCTTCACTGGTAGCAAAACAAAACAGATTTGCCAATTACTATGCGGTTTCCGGTGCATGGGTGGTTTCGAAAGAAAACTTTATGAAGGAGATTTCATGGCTTTCAAGTCTGAAACTGAGAGGAAGCTATGGTATTCTGGGGAATCTTGGAGGAATTTCACCACAGGCTGTGAATCCATTGATGACCAGAGATAATAATGTCATTTTCGGTCAGGATCCTTCTCAGAACATTGCGTATTATGCAACCACACGTCCGAATCCCGATCTGAAATGGGGGAAATCTGAGCAGACCAACTTTGGAGTAGATGCTTCATTCCTTCACAACAGCCTTTCCTTACAGTTTGATTATTTCGTGAAAAATTCCAAAGATCAGATCTTCAATGTAAGCTTACCAAGTACGGCAACGTATAATAATCAGTATGTGAATGCGGGATTATTCCAGGATAAAGGATACGAATTGGGAATTAATTATAACAAAGTAGTTTCAGGTGATTTCACGTTCTCAATAGGAGCTACGATGAGTCAACTAAAAAATACGGTGAAGCAGCTTGCCAATGTGGATGAGATCTTTATCAATGATAACGGAGTAAGAGGTGTATTAAAGCCAACCCGTGTGAAAGTAGGCGATCCTTTGTATTCTTTCTATGGTTATAAGACCGGAGGAATTTTCCAGACTCAGGAAGAAATCAACAATTATAAAGATGCCAACGGAAATCTTATCCAGCCCAATGCCAAGCCGGGAGATATCAAATTCCTGAAAAAAGAAGGAAATACCGGAGTGCTTAATAATAATGACTTTGTTAATCTTGGAAGTCCATACCCTAAGTTCTCCTATGGCTTTTCATACAACATGACCTGGAAAAACTTTGATCTGAATTTATTCTTCCAGGGCGTTTACGGAAATAAAATTTTCAACGGAATGAAGTTTATTTCTTTGAACCCGGGCGGAACGGGACAGAATTATAATATGGACAGAGATATCCTGAATGCATGGACGCCTCAGAATACGAATACCGATATCCCAAGACTGGTACACGGCGATCCGAGTGGAAATTACTCAAAAGTATCAGATTTCTATGTAGAAGACGGATCTTACTTAAGGCTGAAAAACCTTACCATCGGGTATTCCTTGCCAAAAGAATTGTACCATAAACTGGATGTAAACAAAGTGAGAGTGTATGTAACCACCAACAACCTGTTTACCATAACGAAGTATACAGGATTTGATCCTGAAGTAGGAATGAACTCTTACGGAGTTGATACCGGAAGATATCCTCAGGCACGCTCATTCATCTTCGGAGTAGAGATCGGATTATAATTTTTAACCAACAAAAAGTAAAAAAATGAAATTTTTCAATAAAATATTGTTAGTATCAGGAATATCCGTAATGCTTTTGTCATGTACAGGCGAACTGGATGTTCAACCTGAAGGAACCCCTACTGAAGCCAGCTTCTGGAAAACAGAGAACGACCTTATTACCGGGGCAAACGCCATGTACAAGCCTTTATTCGATGGTGAATTTTACGGAAGAGGTTTGTTCTGGTTTATCAATGCCAGTGATGATATGGTAACCGGAAGAGCAAAAAGTGAGGCGGATAACGCCAAAAACTTCAGCAGCAATTATATCGCGGCAGGTGATCTTGAAACTCAATGGAACAAAAGATATAATGTGATTGGAGTTGCGAACCGTGTGATCCGTAACGTTGATAATATTCAAACCTCCCAGGCAACAAAAAATAAATATCTGGGAGAAGCTCTGTTCATGAGCAGCAGAATGTATTTTGAGCTTGCCTATTCTTATGGAAATGAAAAAGCAGGTGTTCCTATCATCGACCGTTCAAAAGATCCTGATCCTAACCCGATTCCAAGAGCAGCCAACGTAATGGAAAACTATACTTACATTGTGAACGACCTGAAAAGAGCTGCCGAATTATTACCTGCACAGGCAGAACTTCCTGCAAAGGATTACGGAAGACCTCATAAAGCGGCAGCCTGGGCATTGTTAGCAAAAGTATATCTGTTTATGAAAGACTGGAAGAATGCAGAATTCTGGGCTAATGAAGTAATGACCAAAGGAAACAGAGCCTTATTAGGTAATTTTGCAGATGTTTTTAAAGCTGAAAATAACTACAGTTCAGAATACATCTGGTCTGTTCCCGGAACTACAAAGTTTACTGCCTGGGGAAGTATTCTTCCTGGGGTAATGCTTGAAAACAAAGGATGGGGAGAATATAACGGATGGGGATATTTTCAGCCAACAAAAGAGTTATTTGATGAATACGAAACCGGAGACCTTAGAAGAAGTGCTACCATTCTTAAAATAGGAGACAAGTTTACCTTTAACGGAAAAGAAAGAACATACGCTTCTACCAATTCCCTTACCGGATATCAGTTTAATAAATATATGGATGCCTTCAAATATGAGCTGAAAAGTGGTCACGTAAGCGCCAACGGAGATTATCCGTGTACAGACCTTGCTGTTCCGATCATGCGTTACGCTGAGGTGATCCTGATCAAAGCAGAAGCTTTACTGATGCAGGGAAAATCTGCTGATCAGGAGATCAATATGATCAGAGCACGTGCAGGTTTATCTGCTAAAAACGGATGTACAATGGCTGATCTTAAACATGAAAGACGTTGCGAGCTGGCGGGTGAATGGGCAGACAGACACAGAGACCTTGTACGTTGGGGAGATGCGCAGGCTGCTTATGCTAAGCCTCTGCATGGTATCAACGGACAGGTAGTCTGGGCCGCAAGAAACTTTAATCCGGCTGTACATAATGTTTGGGCAGTTCCACAGGCTGAAATCGTAAACAGTCATGGGATCATTAAACAAAATGAAGGCTGGTAAAATTTAATCTTTATCTACAAGCCGCTATATCATTGCAGAACTTTCTGTGATGATATAGTTTTTTCAAAGGCAGGCCTTCCATCTGGTCTGTAAAATTATAACGTTAAACAAATGAAACTATCAAAAATATGGGCTGTACTGGCCCTGGCTGTTTTTTCTGAAAATCAGGCACAGAATTATTTAAAGTATAATGTAGGGAATGCGCATTCGCATAATGATTATATGCAGGACATCCCTTTCTGGCAGGCATATTATGCCAATTTCGGTTCTATAGAAGCAGATGTTTTTCCGGTAAAAGGCCAGCTTTGGGTTGCTCATACTGAAAAAGAACTTTCTCCGGACAGAACACTGGAAAGTCTTTATCTCGATAATATTTCAAAACAGATTAAGCTGAACAAAGGAAATATCTATCCTGATGCTGGTAAGAAACTTCAGTTGCTGATTGATATTAAGCAGGATTATAAAACTTCACTGGCAGCTTTAGTGAGTACACTGGAAAAATACCCGGAGATTACCGGAAACTCCGGAATTAAAATTGTGATTACCGGAGGAAGACCTCAGCCTGCAGATTTTAAGAACTATCCCAACTATCTTTACTTTGATGGAGATATTGACCAAAATTATTCTGCAGATCAGTTGAAAAGAATCGGAATGTTCAGTGAAGATCTTCCGGGATTGGTAAAATGGAACGGGAAAGGAATTCCAAGGGATGAAGAAACCGCAAAAATTAAAAGTGTGGTTGACAAAGCTCATGTGAAGCAAAAACCTGTTCGTTTTTACGGAGCTCCGGATTTTCCGAATGCATGGGTAAATCTGATGGATTTGGGAGTAGATTATATCAATACCGATCATATTCCGGATCTTAAAAAATTCATGAACACCATTCCGAAAAACTTTTATAAAAATACAAAAGAATACAGCACCTATACTCCAACGTATCAATCAGACGGAGTGGAGAAAAAAGTAAAGAATGTCATCCTGCTTATTCCTGACGGAACTTCTTTGCCGCAATATTATGCTGCCTTTACAGCTAATAAAGGGAAACTGAATGTTTTCAATATGAAATCCACAGGGCTTTCCAAGACCAATTCATCCAATGCCTACATTACAGATTCAGCACCGGGTTCTACAGCGTTCGCAACAGGAGTGAAAACCAAAAACACTTTTGTCGGAGTTGACAACATGGGAAAAGCACTGGCACAGATCCCTGATATCATTGCTGAAAAAGGAATGGTTTCAGGCCTGATTTCCACCGGAGATGTTACAGATGCAACGCCAGCTGATTTCTACGCTCATTCGGATAACAGAAACAGTTCGGCACCTATTCTGAAAGATTTTGCAGCTTCAAAAACTAAAATCCTGATCGGTGGCCCTACAAGTGGCTTGTCTCAGGAAAATATACAGAAATTTAAAGATGCCGGAATAGATCTCTATCAGGATTTGAAATCAGTAACGAAAATCAATAACCGTACGCTGGTTATTGATCCTCTGGCCTCACAAAGAATCAGTAATGGAAGAGGAAACTGGCTTGCAGATGCTTTTGATCTTACTTTAAATGATTTAAAGAACAATAAAAAAGGGTTCTTTATGATGATTGAAGCGTCGCAGACTGATGGAGGAGGACATAGCAATAATATAGAACAGCTGGTGACAGAATTACTGGATTTCGACCATATTGTAGGGAAAGCTATGAAATTTGCTGACGAAAATAAAGAAACCTTAGTGATTGTAGTGGGAGACCATGAAACCGGAGGTTTAACACTTTTGGATGGCAGTCTGAAAGAGGGCTGGGTATTCGGAAATTTCAGTACGAATGATCATACTTCTATTCCTTCAAGTGTTTTTGCGTACGGGCCGAATTCAAAAGAGTTTACAGGACTGTTTGAAAATACTGAGATCTTCAACAAAATACTGGCAGCTTACGGAATTCAGAAGTAGCTTTTGATTTACACTTTTTTACTTTTACAAAGAGAGACTGTTTCGTTTTTGAAACAGTCTTTTTTTATGAATTAATTTAAAGCTCCCGCGGATTTCACAGATTAAGCAGATATTTGTGGATAATCGGCGTTATCTGTGAAATCTGCGAGAGATAAAAGCAGAACAAAAAGGCTGCCTTAACAAAGAGACAGCCTTTGAATAAATCTAACAAATAATAATTTAGAAATTGGTGTTAACGATCAATTGAGAAAGCTCAGCATTCACAAAATCAATAGGCATTATTCCGAATGTTCCCTTAGTATTGGTCTGGAAGAATGTTTTAAGTCTTGGATTGATATTATTGGATACGGTAGGAATGCTTGGGATCCCGAAGATTCCTGGTTTATAACCGCTGGTGAAATTCAAGAAAAGTTTGCCATTCGTATCAGTTTTAGCTTCGTTAAGCAGGCTGGAGATTGCATTCCACTTATCATCATTGTTGGTTACCTTGTAATAATCCTGAACTTTCAGCTGTACGCCTGAGTTATTGATGTCAAAAGTAGTATTGTCAGCCCATGGTGAAGCGTTGATTCCCTTAGTTGTTCCTGAAGAGAATCTTCTTAATAACTTGATCTTTCCTCTTACAGCACCCAGCGTGGGAATATTAGCTCCAAGATCCCATTTAGACGGATTTTTCTGAACATAAGAATCAAAAGTCTGCTCAAAAGTTCTGGTGGTGTTGGAAGCATCATATTCTTCTTTAACAGACATGATAATGGTTTCTGACGGATTGTTCTGAAGGAACGTATAACAGGCATTCAGTACATCATCAAAATTCATATTCTGATAAATTGCACCATGATGAATAGTGAAAGCATTGTCAATATGTCTGCAGCGGATATCCAGAAAACGTACACCGGCATTCAGCTGTTCTGCAATGCTGAGGTCCTGGGTTTTAGCCGTACCTGATACAAGAGGGGCATCTATACGTGCTCCGGAATCATGAGTACCGGGAATTGATATTTTTGAAATAGAAATATTATCCTGAAGACCGGCCATCCAGCTATTCAGAGAAACAGGCAGTAATGAAGCTCTGCCAGCTGTTTTTGTTAAAGAAGCGACATTGTTTTCGTTGGAATCCCTTTCCAGGATACTGTCGTTTGCACAGGAAAAAAAGATGGATGCAGTAACCACTCCAAGAGTGATAGCTGTCATACGTTTCATGCTTTGTTTGAACATAGTTTTTCTATTTTTAAAGTAGCTTAAAAATAAGAATATATCAAAGCATTAGGAGTTAATTTAACTTTAAGAGATAATTAAGTTGGTTTAAAGTCAAGTAGCTGGAGGATGGATGATGGAAGTTTGATTTTCTTAACGCAAAGATTATTTTTAATTCCGGAAATGTAGAGGAAGCAAAGATGAAATCAATAAAATTGATTCTTTCTAAGCGGAGGTATAAAAGAAAGCTTCATGACCGACGTATGTCGGCCTCTTAGCTCACTTTACTATAACATTAGAATTAATTTTACTTTGCGTTAAAGAAATGTAGCTATAAAAAATCATAATAAATGAATATTGAAGTTCACCGTCAAAGAGTAACCTATAGCGTCCAGCTTCAATCTCCTCTCTTAAAACACAAAATCCTCCTTCAACCCGGGGATTTTGAACTTGTGGTCTCCGATAAAGAAATCATTCATTTTAATAAGAGCCGGGAATTTATGAGTAAATTCTTTATGCGAGTTTTCGGGTAGTTTGGTTTCATCATCACAGGATGAATATTCTCTGTCAACAATTACTTGGCCTGTAGAAAAATTGATTTCATTGGTGAAACTGAAATCACAGGTATCTTCAAAATGATCGTACAAACCTATCAGATAAAAATCTCCGTTCTGAAATCTGAAGGTATGTTTATATTTCTGGGTATGCCTTGAATTGGTAAAAAACAGCTGTTCGATAACAAGACAGTTATTTTTTATATTGATTGAAAGAGTATTATCGGAAGGATAAAATCCGAATCCGCTTGAAAAAATGATGTCAGAATTTTCTTTCCATACTTTCAGACTACTGTTTTCCTTTTTCAGAATATAGAAAACCCTTTTATAGTCACTTATACCTTCCGGGTTCTGCTTGTATGATGCTTTTATATTCGTATTAAATACCAGGATAGTTTCATCTTTTCCATCTTTGTCAAGATCGCCTTTGGCTTCTGCAATCTGAGTATAACCTTTCGGAACCGAAAAATTTTTCAGCTTCTGAGCAGATAAGTTCGTCACAGATAAGAATATCAAAAAGTGAATGACAGATTTCATGATTATCAGTATTATTAAAAATGTGGTAATCCGAAATAAAAATCATTTTTCAAATTACCACATTTTTATATTGTTAAATTAATGAGTCAGTATACTTTCAAGATCTTTCCAGAACATTGGATAAGACTTTTCCACTACATCTTCATCTTCAATATTGAGCTCGCCGATCAGACAAAATGGTGCAAGACTCATGGCCATTCTGTGATCCTGATAGGTCTTAATAGAAATATGGCTTTGTGGCTCTCCAAAACTGATTGATTTAATCGTCAAATCTGTGATCTCTGTTTCGGTACCCAGCTTTTTAAGCTCATTATATAAAGCCAGAAGCCTGTCGGTTTCCTTTACTCTTAAGGTCCCCAGTCCGGAAATCTCAAAAGGAATTTTTAAAGCGGCGGCTGTTACACAAAGAGTTTGTGCAATATCCGGACAGTCGTTCATATCCAGGACGATTTTTTCCGGGAAAGAAAAGTCGGGTTGAGGTTCAAGCGTTAGTTGATGCTCATCTTCAGAAAAAGTAGTTTTAATCCCGAAGAACTTTTCGTAGATATCAGCAATGGCAGAATCTCCCTGTGTGGATTCTTTATAAAAACTTTTCAGATGGATTGTTTTTCTTCCCAATGCACAGATAGAGTAGAAGTAAGAAGCCGAGCTCCAGTCGCTTTCCACTTCATAATGTACTACTGCGGAATTGTCAGGAGTGAAAGGTTCTACTTTGATGGTATTTCCTTCAAAACTGCTTTGAATACCAAATCTGGTCAGGATATCAAGCGTCATTTCAATATAAGATCTTGAAGTAACGTCACCCACAAGATTAATCACCAATCCATTCTCAAGTTTTCCTGCTATAAGTAGCAGTGAAGTGATAAACTGGCTTGAGATATTCGCAGGAACATTTACCGAAGTCTGGGTGATTTTTCTTCCTGTAATTTTTAAAGGGGGAAAACCTTCATTCTCCATATATTCAATTTCCACTCCAAGATCTCTCAAAGCACTTACCAGATTTTTGATAGGTCTTTCCTTCATTCTTCCGGAACCTGTAAGAACAGTTGTCTTTCCTTCCTGAATAGAATAATAAGAAGTAAGAAAACGCATTGCCGTTCCTGCATGGTGGATGTCCACGGTTTCTGTGTTCTCAGATAATGCTTTTTTCAGCAGCTGAGTATCCTGGGAATTGGATAAATTCCCGATTTTTATATTACTAAACAGGCTTTCCAGAATCAATAAACGATTCGAAATACTCTTCGAACCGCTGATCTGTACTGTTTTATCTCCCGATAATTTTGATTTTTCTAGCTTCATTATGATCTACATTTCTAAAAAAATAATGAGTTACAAATTGATGTAGTATTCATAACTCATCATTTATATTTATTTCAATTTTTCGTTGTTCTGATGCCGGTCTTTATCACGGTCAGTTTTTATTTTCATTTTTCTGTCGAAAGCATCCTGCAGATTGACTCCGGTTTGGTTGGCCAGGCATAACGTAACAAAAAGTACATCTGCCAGTTCTTCCCCAAGATCTTTAGTCTTATCACTTTCTTTTTCGCTTTGCTCACCGTACCTTCTGGCAATGATCCTTGCTACTTCACCCACTTCTTCTGTCAGCATGGCCATATTGGTAAGCTCATTAAAATACCTTACACCGATGGTTTTGATCCATTCATCTACCTGCTGCTGTAACTGTGTAATTTCCATTATTGATAAGCTCCTAAAGTTGGGTTAGTGGTTCTGGAAACATTAACGATATCAAAAGGTACCGTTGCTGCAACAGCCGCATTTCCTTTTCCAAGAGCCGGAGAACCAGGTTTTACCCTTAAATTCATTTTAGCCATAAAATAATTGACAAACTGTGGTTCTGCATTCTTGACCGTTTGTATCACATTCGGATTATTGTCAAAAGTGAAACCGGATCCTGTTGCACTGGTATATTTGATTAATGAATTTTGAAGTAAGAATTCAAACTGCTGCCCTGGGGTTTGTTCAAAATGAACAGCATCATCCCTGTCAGAATACACAATACTGTTTTTGATGTCAAGAAGCTGCAAAGCGCCCTGCTGTGATTGCCCCGCATCATTTTTCCATTCATTGGCTGCAAAAATTCCTGCTCTGTCAAAAGAACTCATCGTCCTGGAGTAATTGGCAATCGTAGCGTGAGTATAGCTATGTTTTCCACCAAGGAAAATACCGATACATGATAAACCGCAATTGTTCATGACAAGATTATTGGCATTCACGGTAGAACCCACGGCATAAATTCCATATTCAAAGAAAGTATGGATAAATGAATTGGTAATGGTAGCATTGGTTTGCTTCATATCCAGTCCTCTTGTACCTCCGAAAAGTCTTGCATGGTTCATCTTAAGGGTAGAATTGGCCTCCATTTTAATAGAATTCCAGTTTTTAGGAATCGTATCATAATAAGGATCATTCCTGTCTCCGCGAAGAATCACCTGATCGGCCTGAGTACCGTTGATATTTAAAAAAGCTCCGGAAGAAACTTTCATTCCGCTGTTTTTGTGGAAGTATACTTTCGTTCCGGGATTGATATCCAATGTTATATTAGGATTAATGGTAAGATTTCCGTAGATGATCTTTGCTTTATCATTATTCCACGTTGTGGAACTGGTAATTACATTCGGGTTGCCGGGAGTCTGAATAAAAAATTCTGCATCCTGAACGACAGAAAATAAAGTTACATGCTGTTGTCCTGTTGGACCGGTAAAAAGAACTTTGTCTTCTGCTATGGCCTCTGGTCCTGTAGCTTCCGGGGCAATTTCAACAAAAATATAAAGACTGTCTTTCTTTCTTAAAGGAACATTCTTAAAATCATATCCCGGTTTTCCATCTACATTGATTCTATATAATGAAGCGGCTCCTTTTTCAAGGTTCACTCTTGGGATCATAATATCCTTATCTTCATTATTATATACTTTTACAACATAAGTTTCTGAACGTACCTGATGGTATACCGTATCACAAAATACCGTATCTCTTGAGAAACGAAGTTCCTGCGTAGGGCTGTCAAACGTTATGTCATCTTTATTACATGATACTGCTACAAGTAACATCCAGAAGGAAAAAGCCAGTAATAATTTGAATTTCATTGAAATTAAAGTTTAAGTAAGTTCCAAATTTAACGAAAATACTTTAAATTTCTTATCAATAAAAAAATATTGAATTCAGTATTTGGAATTTTAAAAAAATGTTGTATTTTTGCAACCTAAAATTTAGCAGAGAAATATCCATTACTATTTCGAAAGCAAACTTTAATTTTTTTAAAAATAGTATTATGAAAAACGGAATCCACCCAGAAAATTATAGACTTGTTGTTTTCAAAGATATGAGTAACGACGAGATGTTTCTTTGCAAGTCTACTGCAGAAACAAAAGACACTATCGAGTACGAAGGACAAGAGTATCCTCTAATCAAAATGGAAATCTCTTCAACTTCTCACCCTTTCTACACTGGTAAAGTAAAACTAGTTGACACTGCAGGTAGAGTTGATAAGTTCATGAACAAGTATAAAAAATTCGCTAAGTAATTTTTGTACATTAAAAATATTAAAGTCTTCCAATTTTTGGGAGACTTTTTTTATTGTAAATTTGTTGATCTTGAATTTTAAACCTTAAACTTAAAAACTGAATGATGCAGTTGGTATTTTCAGACGCACAATACTGGGAAGATTTTCTTCCGCTTACTTTTACCCGCCCGGTTGCTGCTATGCGATGCGGAATCCTTACATTTTCTGAGAGATGGCAGAAAATACTTGAAAACACTGAGGTAACTTATTTCACAGAAATATATCTTCAGGATAAATTTAAAAGCCCTGAGGAAAAAGAAAGCCTTTTTCTTGTTCCGAATTTCCTGCCAACAGAAAACGTAATCCAACAAATTAAAGATCTTAAGCAAGGGGAGGCGCTGGTGTACGAAGACGAATTAATCGCCGCAAAAATCAATATGAAAGGTTTTTCTCTGAACCAGATTGAGAAAATGACAGATATTAAGGAAGATCTTGTTTTCTTTAAAAGGCCAAAAGATCTGTTTACCTATAATCATCATGCGATTGATTTTGACTTTGATCTGCTTACCAAAGGAAGAACTTCACAGGAATTGTCTTCAACCAATGGTTTCTTAGGTGATAAAAAAGATCTGTTTATTGAAGAAGGAGCTTATGTTGAATTCTCTACCATCAATACAAAAACAGGGAAGATTTATATCGGTAAGAATACTGAAGTGATGGAAGGCTGTCATCTTCGCGGGCCAATCGCTCTTTGTGATGATTCCAAATTTAATCTTGGGGCTAAAATTTATGGAGCTACCACAATTGGTCCTCACTGTAAAGTAGGTGGGGAAGTAAATAATATCATTATATTCGGATACTCCAGTAAAGGGCATGAAGGTTTTGTAGGAAACTCTGTGATTGGCGAATGGTGTAATTTCGGAGCGGATACCAATTCTTCAAACATGAAAAATAATTATGGAAATGTAAAATTCTGGAACTACAGAACAAAATCATTTGAAGATACAGGATTGCAGTTTGCAGGTCTTATTATGGGAGATCATTCCAAAACAGCTATCAATACACAATTGAATACAGGAACGGTAATCGGTGTTGCTTCTAATATCTTCAAACCAGGATTTCCACCTAATCTTGTGGAAAACTTTTCATGGGGCGGACTGAAAGATGATGAAAGATTCAAACTTGATAAAGTATATGAGGTAGCAGAAAGAGCCATGGCAAGGAGAAAAGTAGCTTTATCAGAAGAGGATAAAGCGATTCTGAAACATATTTTTGACACGTATTAATTCAATAAAATAAAAAACTTCAAATTTTTTTGAAGTTTTTTTATTTTTGATGTAATAGATAAGTAACTGCAATTGTCTTACCTATAAGAAACAAAACTCATGACCCAAGAAACTTTCAAGAATACGGTGTTTATTCTCAAAGACGAGATGTATCGTTTTGCGAAACGGTTTGTCATGAGCAGTGATGAAGCAGAAGATGTAGTACAGGATCTCATGATGAAGTTTTGGCAGAAGAGGGATGAGCTTGAGCAATTCGGGAATTTTAAATCCTATGCGCTGAAGTCGGTCCGGAACGAATGCCTGAACAGATTGAAGCATCACGACGTAAAGATCGGTTTTGCGGATATGCAGCTTCACCGCTCGGAGCTTTATAGTATGGAAGTTGATAACCTTAAGGAACATATTGTAGGATTTATCAATCAGCTCCCTGAGAAACAGAAGATGGTCATCCACTTGAAAGATGTAGAAGAATATGATGTTTCCGAAATTTCTGAAATGCTGGAAATGGAGGAAAATGCAGTAAGGGTAAACCTGATGCGTGCGAGACAAAAAGTAAAAGAACAAATTTCACAACTGATGAGCTATGAAAAAAGATCAATTACAAGATAAATACAACGAAGTCTTCCGGGAGATCAAGGAAGAAAAAATGGACTGGAGCTTTGAGGACTTTCTTCACACTGCAGAAAGTACGGAAGCTGAACAGGATGCTGTACCTATTATTCCATTGGACGAAAAAAAGAAACCCTCTTTTCCCAAATGGTTCTGGATGGCCGCCAGTGTGATGTTGGTATTCGGAATCGGCTTATTTCTTAATGATAATAATTCCGGCACAGCAGATGTGCAGGACAGAGAAAAACTCGTAAAAGATGAAATCTTAAAACAAAAGTCCGGGTTTATGGAAGAAAACAGTGATCACCAGGAACAAGTAGCGGTGAATCATACCGATTCTATTTCCGGAGTGAAAAAAGATTCTGTTTTTCAGGATAACCAGGTGGCAGAGAAAGATGTAATGGATGAAATTCTGCCAAAAAGAGGAAGGCTTAAAAAAGAAAGAAAACCCAGATATGTTGATAATTCTTCCTTCCTGGGTAAAAATTTAAATGATTCTGCAACAGCATACAATGATTCTTATGTCATTGTAAACGGAAAAAGAATCAGCAGTGAAAAAGAAGCTATAGATGTTGCAAAATACTCCTTTATGAAGTTAGGAAGTGAGTTAAAAAAAACAGTAGCATCTTCTCAAAAAAATGAAAATCTTGACAGCGAATACTAAAAATCAGATCAATCTCATGAAAAAAATATTTTTTATAATAGCCATAATGCTGAGCAGCTTTGCAACTTATTCTGCACAGACTGAGAAATTAGACAAGCTTTTTCAGGATTTTGAAAAAAGAGGAAGAGTAACCTCTATCAACATCAAAAAACCGATGTTCAAGCTATTGAATACCATTGATGTTAATGATGCCTATATCGGAAAGATAAAACCTATACTGAACGATGTAGAAGGACTTAAAATTCTGATTATTCCTAAAATTACTTTCCCGGATCGTTTAAAAGATGAAAATCTTGCGAACATAAAAATGAATGAAGAAAAAACAGAGAGAATAAACAAGGCTTTAAACGCTCTCAACTTCAATGAGCTGATGTCCATGAGCAGTGACGGAACTTCTATGAAATTTCTGGCTGAAGAAGAAAAAGACAACTATCTGGAGAATCTGGTTTTTAATGTGGATTCCAAAGAAGAGAATATCATTTTTATCCTCAATGGAAAGATGAAGCTGTCGGATGTTAATAAGATCATTAATTCTGGTGAAACAACTACATCTTCTGTGACGAGTTCTGTAAGAAATGACCTTACATCAGGCAATACCTCTTCTTATCTGAATGGAGATAACAGGAATGTAGGCCAATTTTCAAAAATAGATGCCAGCGTGGGAGTAAATGTTACCTTCAAGCAGGAAAATACCAGCAGTGTAAAAGTAATTGCAGATGCAGATAAACTTCAATATGTTATCACCAAGGTGGAAGACGGAGTATTGAAAATATACGTAGACAATAAGGGAGTCCGTAATCTGAGATTTAAAAATCTTAATGTTAATGTTTCTGCTCCTTCTCTTCAAAGTATAAAAACTTCATCCGGAAGTATTTTTACAGCAGTAAATCCTGTTAATGAAAATAGTATGGAGATTGAAGCAGAGTCAGGTTCTGTTATTAAAGGAACTTTTAATGCGAGACAGGCTGCCAATGTTACAGCGAGTTCCGGAGCTGTTTTGACTGCTGAACTTACCACACAGAAACTGGCTTTGGATACCTCAAGCGGAGCAAGTGTAAGCTTATCCGGAGAAGCTGTTTCCGCCGTGATAGAAACGAGCAGTGGCGCTTCGTGTAAAGCAGATGACCTTAAAATTGCCACGGCAGTAGCTGAATCTACTTCGGGAGCAAGTCTTTCCTTATTGGTTACAGACAAACTGAAAGTAAATGTTTCTTCAGGAGCCGATGTAAAATTGAAAGGAAACCCTGAGCTGGATGCTAAAGTGGATAAAATTTCAGGAGGAAGCTTAAGGCAAATCAAGTAAAAACTAAAAATGATATCAACATCCCAAAATGATTAATTCCGTTGCTGTTCAATAATCCTGATAACTAATCCCCAAAACTTTTACCGCATGGAGAAATTAATAAGAGAAGTCCGGGTCCTTAAAATCTACGCCGCTGTACTTACCGTACTATGTGTAATGTTTTTCCTTCTTGCTTTTAAAAATCAGTCTTCCAACGAACGTTTCAAAGAAATAGATGTAGAACGTATCAATATCGTTGAGAAAGATGGAACTTTAAAGATGGTTATCAGTAATAAGGAGCGTCAGCATCCCGGATTGGTGAATCATAAGGAAATGAAACCCCGTGAAAGAGAAGCAGGACTTATTTTTTTCAATTCCCTGGGAGATGAATGTGGAGGGCTTGTGTATGATGGCAATGAGAAAGAATCCGGAATGGTCTATTCTGTAGACCAGAGAAATACAGATCAGATTATGCAGCTTCAGTATTTTGAAGGTTCAGGAAAAGACAAAAAAAGAGTATATGGTTTAAAACTCTGGGATCGACCTGATGATTTCCCGATGGAGGATATTATTAAGGCTGCTGATTCTATCAGGAAACTGAAAAATCCGGAAGCTTCTAAAAAAGCATTCGCACAACTACAGGAAAAAGGTAAACTGGGAAGTGAACGCTTTTTTGCAGGCAAGACAGCCAATGGTGATGTAGGCATATTTATCCGCGATAATAAAGGGAAAGTAAGATTAAAATTATACATCGATAAAAATAATCAGACCCATATTGAGAATATTGATGAAAATGGAAGTCTCATCAAATAGATCTTACATGATCATATTTAACCTATAAATAAAGTAGTTTCAAACTTATTCAATTATTTTGTACCGTAACCGTTCTTACAAAAGGGCGGTTTTTCGATTTAAGTTATTGATTATTAAATTTTATTTAAACTATCAAAAAGGATTTTCATATCTCACCAAAATAACCTAATTTTGCAAAGAAAGTAAAGATGTCTATTCATAACAAAATTGTAGAGACAGCCATCACTTTCGATGACGTTCTTCTAGTCCCTTCTTATTCAGAAGTTTTACCTAACCAGGTTTCATTAAAATCAAGACTTACCGACAAAATCACGCTGAATGTTCCGATAGTTTCCGCTGCGATGGACACTGTTACTGAAGCTGATCTGGCCATTGCTTTAGCAAGAGTCGGAGGGTTAGGATTTATCCACAAAAACATGACAATTGCTGAGCAGGCAGCTCAGGTAAACCGTGTAAAACGTTCCGAAAACGGAATGATATCTGATCCGGTTACGCTATCTAAAGATCATACTTTAGGGGAAGCTAAAGATCTTATGTCAAGATATAAGATTTCCGGCCTTCCGGTAGTGGATGCTGATAATGTTCTGATCGGAATTATTACCAACAGAGACGTAAAATATCAGGAAAATCTTGATATGAAAGTGGAAGAGATTATGACCAAAGATAATCTGATCACTTCAGATAAAGATACCAACCTTGAAAAGGCTAAAGAAATCCTTCTTAAAAACAGAGTTGAAAAACTTCCTATCGTAGATAAAGATAACAAACTTGTAGGTTTAATTACGATAAAGGATATCGATAATCAGTTGGAATATCCTAATGCTAATAAGGATCAAAACGGACGTCTTATCGTAGGAGCCGGAGTAGGTGTAGGAGAAGATACATTAGCGAGAATTGAGGCTTTAGTACAGGCTGGAGTTGATATTGTAGCCATTGATTCTGCACATGGTCATTCTAAAGGAGTTTTAGATAAAATTTCAGAAATCAGAAAAGCATATCCGAACCTTGATGTTGTAGGAGGAAATATCGTAACTGCAGAAGCTGCTAAAGACCTTATTGAAGCAGGAGCCAACGTGCTTAAAGTTGGAGTAGGACCGGGTTCCATCTGTACAACAAGAGTAGTTGCAGGAGTAGGTGTTCCTCAGCTATCTGCTATTTATAACGTTTACGAATATGCTAAGTCAAAAAATGTAACGGTAATCGCTGATGGTGGAATCAAACTTTCAGGAGATATCGTTAAAGCTATTGCGAGTGGTGCAGGAGCAGTAATGCTTGGTTCTCTTTTAGCAGGTACAGATGAGGCTCCGGGAGAAGAAATTATCTTCCAGGGAAGAAAATTCAAATCTTACCAGGGAATGGGAAGTCTTTCAGCAATGAAGAGAGGTGGTAAAGAAAGATATTTCCAGAGTGAAGCTAAAAAATTTGTTCCGGAAGGAATTGAAGGAAGAGTTCCGCATAAAGGAAAACTGGAGGATGTGATCTTCCAGTTGACAGGAGGTTTGAGAGCCGGTATGGGATACTGTGGAGCAAAAGATATTGAAACACTTCAAAAAGATTCCAAACTGGTAATGATTACAGGAAGCGGATTGAAAGAATCCCACCCTCATGATGTAATTATCACGCAGGAAGCTCCAAATTATTCTTTATAAAATTATAATTGAATTTAAATATGAAAAACCGCACAATATGTGCGGTTTTTTTTATTGTATGATTCTGTTTTAATAGTCTGGTTGACAGGGTGTTAATTTTAAATTATCTGTTTATTAAATTATCGATTTGGTTTTATTTTTCCGTTTTTTATAATTATAATATAAATAAAGTTTATTGTATTTGGTTTCGCGTTAATTTTATTTTATGATTTGAATGTAACAATATTTAGTTTTTTTCTACTAACTGTAATGAAATTTTAAATTTATTGCTTGTTTTAGTTGTGAGTATCACGGGTAAGAATGTAAAGGCTGTAAATTTTTAAATTGTTTAATTTTTTAAATTAGTAAAATGAAGAAAACTATCCTTTGTGGGGCTTTGTTACTATCCCTTTCAGTATCTGCACAGCAAAAAAAAGAGTGGTGTGACTTTGATAATGAACAGAGAGTACACCAAAAACAGAATGCGGAAATTGATGAAATGATTCGTAATATCCGTAACAAAGTTATTAGCAGTAATCAAAATACTACTGCTAAAAATGGAAGTGCGTACAAAATTGTAAATGGAGTTTATGAAATTCCTGTAGTTGTACACGTAATAGCACCTACGGGTGCGGCTATTGGTACTGCTTACAATAAGAGTGATGCACAAATTCAGGCCTGGCTGGATCATTGTAATGAGATGTATGCAGGAACTTATCAATGGGCTCAGGGAGTTCCGGCAGATTTTGGTACTGCTGCTACGATGCCAATTAAACTGGTATTAGCTAAAAGAGACCCTAATTGTAATGCTACTACAGGAATTGTTAGATACAACGGAGGAACTCTTGCAGGATATGATGATTATGGGGTAAAACGTAGTGGAGCAAATGGGGTTACTACGGATCAGGTAAAGACTATTGCGCCACACTGGCCGGAAGCGTCTTACTTTAATATCTATATCATGAATAAAGTAGATGGAGGTGGAACATATGGTATCATGGGATGGGCAGGGCTGCCTCAAAATGCCGATGCTAACTACGAATCCTTTATGAAATCTTTTGTAGTTACTTTACAGGATGATATTACTCTGGCTCACGAGTTTGGACATAGTATGGGATTACTTCATACATTTGGTAATGCTAACGCTCAGCCGCCACAAGGAACTACTTCTACGACCTACTGTCCACCAATGACTAATAATGACTGTAACAAAGACGATGATCAGGTTTGTGATACAGAAAGATCAAGAAGTTTGCTAAACGATCCTGCGCCAACCAACAATGATATGAATTATTGTACAGGAACAAACTATCAGGGCGTACAGTATAATATGATGAACTATACCAATCCGATAGCATTTAAATTTACAAATGGACAGCATGACAGAGCAGCTCTTTACTTTTTCTTGATGAAAGGAGGGTTGAGTACTTCATTAGGTGCAACGGCTCCTTCTGCAGGAGCTGCAATTGGAACTCCTATTGCTGCTGCATGTAACCCAACAGGTATCACTACACCAAGTAACTATTTTGTAGGCCCTACTTTAGTAAAACTGGGAAATATTAATAATGCATCAACAGGATATTGGCAGGCTGCTGCTAATTTTTATGAAGATTATACAGGTGCAAACTGCTTAAGAGCAACATCAACTGAGCTTTCTGCAACGGGAACTCATAATCTTCAGGTGAATGTTTCAGATTCAAATAATGATGTAAGAATATGGATCGATTACAATAATAATGGTACTTTTGAAGCTTCTGAACTTGTAGGTTCAGCTGATAACATTATTGCGGATCCGGTTACCTTAATAGGTACGTACAGTACAACGATTACAGCCCCAGCCTCAGTAGTATTGAACACTCCACTAAGAATGAGAGTTCTTGTTGATGATGAGAACCCTAATATGACTCCTTGTGGGCAATTAATGTATGGGCAGGTTGAAGATTATACTGTAAAATTTGTTACCAATCTGGGAACAAGCGAAGTGAAAGCAGATAATGGTGATTTAACAGTTTATCCTAACCCGGTAGCAACCGGAGATAAAATCTTCATTAAAGCTAAAAATGGTAAAAATCTGAAGGTTTCTATTTCTGATATGTCAGGAAGATTGTTGGCAAGTCCAGCTGTGACTGAAGAAGGAAACGGTGTTTATAAAGTGGACCAGCAATTAGAAAAAGGAGTTTATATGATTCAGATTTCTAATGGAAAAGACAGTAAGTCTTCTAAATTAATCATTAAATAAACTGATCTTCATTCAGGTATATATAAATGTCTCCATTGTAATGGGGACATTTTTTATTCCATCTTCCTGTACTTAAACCTTGGCTTAATAACTTTATTAAGAAATTGCCCCTTAGATCTAGCTTTTCTAAAATTTTCAACAATATCAGGAGGTACCTTAAGATAATCATAAACTGCTCCCGACTGATATATAATTTTTAATATTTCAGTATCCGGAAAATAGATGAAATGATTGACAACACTTGAAGGCATACTTCATTTCATGCAAAAAACATTCCTTGCCATAAAATAAAAAGCTTCCGAAATTTCCGAAAGCTTCAGTAATTGATTTCTTGAAACAGAATATCATTCTATTTTTTCATGAATTTAAATTGATGTATCTGAAAATTCCGGGTATTTATTTTTAATATATATCCTCCGGGAACAAGTTGTGAAACATCAATCTTGGAATCAAACATTTCTGATTTTACCAGACGTCCGTCAATATTGTAAATCTGGATGGTTAGCCCATCGTCAATACCGGAAATAGTAATAAAATCAACCACAGGATTAGGGAAGATCTGAATTTTATTTTTTGAAAGGTCTGAAGTTCCTAATGTAGTGGTCTGTACATCACCTGTCATGGTGGAGTTTACTGCAGTAAGATTTCCTCCACATTGCCCGTTAGTCATTGCTGTATTTTCAACCCAGGTTCCGATACTGTTACCGGGAGGTATCGGAACAGAATTATTACCTGTTGAGTTATAATAAATCAGATAAGGAGTTGTAAAAGTTCCGTTTCCTTCATCACCAAGAAATTCCCATCTTGTAAGAGCATTGTTCCATTGGATTTTAAATTCACAGGTACCTAATCCACTACAATCCTGTCCGCCATCAATAGGACTGGTCATGTAGATGTTCTTACTAAAGGCATCTACTCCTGTTTTGTTAAATACATACGTATTAGGTGGGCTATCAAACAGATTGGAACATCCACTGAATGTTATTGTCTGTGTAAAAGCTGAGCTTCCTATAACAAGACATAATAAGTAAAGAATTTTCATAACGATTAGTTTTGAGATGGATAGACTCCTGCTAATGCAATGATACATTTCAGCGTAATAAACGGAGGTCTGTTTTCATGAGGCTGGCTTCCTCCTGTGCTTCCTACCATTGTGTTTTTCATGGTCGTATTTGCCGCTGCATCGGAATATTCTTTGTCAAGTGTTTTGGTGTCTGCCGGAAGATTATTGGTTGGAGAATTTTGATTTCCTTCCGTTGTTACAGCATTCACGGTATGATTATGAGCCGGCATTTGTGTTACCAATAATGTTACACTCTCAGTTCCTCCGGTTTCTCCCATGGTGTACATTGTAGGGCCGCCCGGTGCCTGTCCGTTATGAACAAGTACTCTTCCCCGCATATCAGGTAAAGCAAATGTGGTAACTCCGTTTCCTCCATAAGTGGTTCCTAACAGTGAAAAAAGTGCTTGATTTTGCGCGATGGGCAGAAGCTGCCCATTACATTCTGCCCAGTATTTTGGAGCAAAATTATAAGGTACAAAGGCTATTTGCCCTAAAAATGGTTCTGATGCCTGTGCTTTTAGAGCGGGAACAAATGCACTGCATATCAGCAGTGTACATGCAAAAATTAAGTTTTTCATGATAGCAAGAATTTTAAGTAGTATAAAATTAGAAAATATTTTACATAAAATGCTTGATTAAAAGAAAAACCTTTCGTTATATAACAAAAGGTTAGATTTTATTTATTGAAAATTGATTTATTATAGATTTTTTCTCTAATATTTAACAGCTAATAATGTATTAAATGACCATTTTAATGTTTAAGATTATCTTTAAAATCATCGATTCTGAAATCAGTCAATGCATTTCCTTTTTCAATTTTTTCTTTAGAATACAGCCTGAAATCATTTTCTGTTTTTTCTAAAAGATAATCATAGGGTCCTATATGAGAAATCAGTTTTACCAGAACCGGAGAAATCTCAAGGCAGATAAACAATCCCATGATAAAAGTGGCTGCAAGCCCAATGATGGCAGAATTCTTACCAAGTTCGTCCAAAGCCTGAAGCCTTGCTGCAAAACCATTGAATTTATCTTCAAATGTTTCTGTAGATTTTCTTTCCGTTTCCAGATTTGTGTATACCTTCGATATTTCTTTGTCTAAATATTCCAGCCTTGGAGCCGCTTGTTTCTGATAATTTTCCAGATCAAGTCTGCGTTGCTCCTTCAGTTGCTGTTTACGTTTTGCATTGGGACCATAGCCTTCTTTTCCACTGGTAAGTCCGGATTGCTTACCCAGAATTTCTTTCTCAAGCTCTACCGAAGCCGAATCATATGCCTGCTGATACTGAGCGATTTTTCCTGAAATCTGCTGCTTTTCTGTTTCAAAAGGACCGCTCTGCTGAAGAATTCGCCCGTTCATTTCACCCTGCAGTTGTTTTTTATTTCTTTGAATAATGGTATTCAGCTGTTTGTTGACTTCTTTTTCAAAAATTTTAAGTTCTAAAGGTTTGGAAATAATAATTCCCAGGAACGTAGCAAGGATGAGACGCGGAATAGCCATCAGAATCTGATTCCACCATGTTCCTGTTTTTTTGATGGAAGAAACAATATAACGGTCAAGATTGAAGATCATCAGACCCCACAGGATTCCAAATCCTACAGCCGCCCAGATATTGTCGAATACTGTATACATTGCATAGCCTGCAGACAAAGTAGCGAATACTGCAGTGAAAAGTACGATACCCCCGATACCGGAAAACTTGTTCCATTCACTCGGAGTTTTTCTTAAAATATGGATGTTCCCGCCTGAACATACCATCAGAAACTTTTGGAACCAGTTTATTGTATGAGTCCCTTGATTTATAGTTTGTTGGTTTGTTTTCATAACTGAAAATTTATACAAAGGTAGTACTAAAAATCATACCAATGTAAAAGATAGTATTATGTTTTACCAAGTAATTGTGTTTGTTTGGGTAAAATGCTGTTTTTTAGAATGTTAAATTTTGTTTTTGAAAAATTGAAAAAAGAATGTGGAACCTATTTCAATCTGTCCGGATTTTGTTTAAGAAAGCTCTCCCATCCGGAATACGATTTCGTATCTGCTATTGTCCCGGAATTAAAATGATGACATACAGCTACGGCAAGACCATCGGAAGCATCTAAATATTTTGTAGGAAACTCCTTTAATTTAAGAAGGTTCTGAAGCATTCCTGCTACCTGTTCCTTGCTGGCATTTCCGTTTCCGGTGATCGCCATTTTGATTTTTTTTGGAGAATATTCGGTTATAGGAATATTTCTGTAAAGACTGGCTGCCATAGCAACGCCCTGAGCACGGCCAAGTTTTAGCATACTCTGAACGTTTTTCCCATAGAAAGGAGCTTCAAGAGCTACTTCATCAGGATGAAACTCATCAATAAGAGAAAGGGTTCTTTCAAAAATATACTTCAGCTTGGTTTCGTGATTGGGATATTTTTTCAGGATAAGTTCATGAATAGAAACCATCTCCATTTTTCCTTTTTTTACGGAGATGATACCAAATCCCATTACCGTTGTCCCCGGGTCAATTCCTAAAATTATTTTCTCTGAAATCATTGCTTCAAAGATAGGACTTTCTATGTTTTTTTAGTGGAAAAAGTATTGGTAATGATTTTCGTTTATGTTTAAAATTTTAATATCTTTAAATAAAAATGATCATGAAAAATGTATTTAATGTATTAATTGTTCCTGTCTTTCTCTTGTTTAGCCTTAAAGAGAGAAATAATTTAGTTCAGAATAAGCATTCAGAAGCTTTTACAGCAAAGAGCGAACGGATCATTTATTTGTTTTTCAAAGCAGATAAAGATCAGTCGGGAAATGCAAAAATTACTCTCCAGAGTACTAAAATTGCAGATGGCAGATTGAAACAGATGCCTTCATTTGAAAGAAACAACATCCGTAAGGGTGATCTTGTGATTACATTAACAGGAGCTGACGGAAAAGAAATGGGTAAACAGCTGGTGAAAGATCCTTTCAATCCTGAACTGGAAGTATATGAAAAAGAGGGAATATCCAGACATAAAGCTTCCCTTCAAAATACCGAATTCAGTGCCAGGTTTTCTTACTCTGAAAATGTACAGTCGGTAAAGATTGAAAAAGCAACTGAGGATGGTGCACAAGTAATATTCACACAAAAACTATAATCATGAAAAAAACTTTATTATCCCTTTTAATAGGAAGCAGTTGTTTTGCCCAGACTTTTGAGACCGTTCCGCTATTACAAAACGGGGACAACAGTAAGCGGATTGTTATTGCAGTGTTGGGAGACGGGTTTACCGCTGCACAGCAAACTGCTTTTACAACATCGGCTCAGAATACGATCAACTATCTTTTTACGAAAAGTCCTTATACAGAATATAAGAATTACTTTAATGCCTATGCGGTAAAAGTAATTTCCACAGAATCAGGAGTAAAGCATCCCGGAACCGCAGCAGATGTTGCAGAGCCTGTAATTCCTGTAACTAATCCCAATAACTATCTTGGGTCTACTTTCGATGTAGGAGTTCACAGGTGTATATACAGCAATACTACCAATAAAGTAGGACAGGTTCTGGCTGCCAATATCCCGGACTATGATATTACTTATGTGCTGGGTAATTCTACAGAATACGGAGGTTGTGGCGGTACCTATGCTTTTGCTTCACTCAACGGTTCTTCCAATGAAATTGTAGTGCATGAACTGGGACATTCCTTTGGAAAATTGGCCGATGAATATTGGTTTTCCGGTTCGCTGGAATCTCCCAATAAAACACAAAATTCTAATCCGGCAACGATAAAATGGAAAAACTGGGTAGGATTAAATGGGGTAGGAGTATATGCCCATGCTGAAAGCCCAAGCTGGTTCAGACCCCATCAGAGCTGTGAAATGAGATATCTTAACCAGCAGTTCTGCTCTGTGTGTAAAGAGGCAATTATTGAAAGGATTCATACTCTGGTTTCCCCTGTGGATTCCTATACTCCGGCCAATAATACAGCCGTTGATGCTACATCCAATGTTACCTTCACTGTGAATGAAATTCTTCCCATTCCGAACACGCTGGTTAATTCATGGAGCTTAAACGGAACGGCTCTGGGAGCAACGGGAAGTAGCATAACGATTACTCCCGGACAACTTAACAACGGAAATAATACTTTGACATTATCGGTAGTGGATAACAATCCGCTTTTAAAAGTAGACAATCACAGTACACTCCATGTTACCAATGTTTCCTGGACTTTGAGCAAATCAACTCTTAAACTCTCAGAAGTAAAAGCGGAAGAGCGCCGTTTCAGTATTTATCCTAATCCGACAGATGGAGAATTTTTTATTAAAGGCAAACAAGGCTTTTCAAAAGATGTAAAAGTAGAAGTGTATGACACTTCAGGAAAGCTTATCCCATCCAGATTTGAACTGAATGATTCTGCAATACGGATTAATATTAAAAACTATCCGGCAGGTACTTATCTGTTGAATGTAAAAGAAAATAAAAACCTGATCATTTCTCAGAAAATCATTAAAGAATAATTACACGAAACCGGCTCTGGGAGCCGGTTTTATTTTTCTAGTTTTTTCTCTGCTATGGGTACCCACCGTCCGTCATGGCGAAGAAGTATTATTTTATCGACTAAGAATTTAGTTTTGTATTCCATGTTTTCATATTTTTGCCAGGCCTTAAGATAATTTTCCCAGGCCAGATCTCTGTATCCTACAGTCATATGCGGATTAAACGAATACTTTGTGAAATTAAAGCGCTCTTTTACCCTATGATAAAGTTCTGTTAATTGACTACTTTCTTTGGGCTGAATATAGAGGACAGGATTTTTAGGATTGGGAAAGCTTCCAAAGCCATCCAGCTCTATTTCAAAAGGTGTAATTTCTGTATTGATTTTCTGAAAAACAATGTGAATATCTTCTTCCAGTTCAATTTCTCTCGAAAAGGGAGGAAAGAGTGTAATATGTGCTTCGTTTTTCAAAGCCTTGGAATTGGCATAATTTGTTGCCAGATCCTGTTTAAAAACTTTTATTTCTTCAATAATTTCCTGAGGAGGGTAAATGGCTATGAAGTACATTTTTTTCATATGACAAATTAAAAGTTTTTAAATTAAATTTTAATACATAAGAAAATTATGCATAAGTTTGTAAGGTATTTAAACCATTCTATGAAAAAAAATAGTCTCTATAAGGGTACTTTACAGAATATTATTTTAAAGCTCCTTTCGAAAGAAGTGAAGATGTATGGTTATCAGATTACCCAAAGAGCTAAAGAACTTACTTTGGGTGAACTTGAAATGACAGAAGGAGCGCTCTATCCATTGCTGCATAAATTAGAAAGCGATGGAATGATTACTTCCGAAATTCAAAAGATTAATGGGAGAGACCGGAAATATTACCTGTTGACTGAAAAAGGAAAAAAACAACAGGCAGAACAGGAAACTGAGATGAAAAGTTATTTACTCAACCTACAGACAATATTTAACATATGATGACTGAAGCACAGGAAAATAAAATTACAGATTATCTGGTGGTCCAAGAGTTGTCTCTGGATATTCTGGTAGAAATCAGAGATCATATGATCAGTCAGATTTTGGATATTCAAAGCAATGAGAATATCAATTTTGAGGACGCTTTCTTGAAGGTAAAAGAATCATGGAGCAATGAGTTTAAAATGGTTAATTATTTTTTATTTTATCCTACAAAAATTCCTTTGATTGCCAAAAGAATTATCCGGGAGAAATACAGAGGGATTTTCAAAAAATCATTGATGGTAGCTGCTCTGGCATTTGCTGTTAATCTGTTACTAATTTTTATGGCAGGAAATCAGGAAGAATATAAACTGTTTTTCCGACTTCTGAATGGTTCATTTGTAGTGACAACAATATTGATATGGATTTTTAATCACAAAATCTGGAAGTATATAAAAGCAGACTTTAAATACAAAGGAAAATGTCTCTATACCATGTATCAGCAGAATCTTGGAT
This sequence comes from Chryseobacterium cupriresistens, assembly GCF_046614675.1. Classification (NCBI taxonomy): domain Bacteria; kingdom Pseudomonadati; phylum Bacteroidota; class Flavobacteriia; order Flavobacteriales; family Weeksellaceae; genus Chryseobacterium; species Chryseobacterium cupriresistens. Next base: position 50,348 of record NZ_JBKKJT010000002.1, read on the forward strand.
TAATGGTTGTGTGTGCCAGCTCCATGACGCAGGTGGCCATAAGGAACGGGCAACATGCCTACCAGTTTTTCAGAGAACAGAATTATGCAGATGTTGCCGGGGTTCTGGTAACCTTAATTCTTCCATTTGTATTACAGGCAGCTCTTGCTTTTGCGGTATTCAATTTTCTTGAGCATAAAAAGAATTTAGTCAAGATGCAGGAATTTCTGAAGCTCGTGTAAACAAATGGGTGCTAAAACTAATGTTTTGATCGAAGTTGGTTCAGTGTATTCTCAAGATGATCAGTGATCTTTTTTACTTCAATATGAGGTCTGAAGATCGCGCCTTTTCCTCTTTCTTCATCTGCAATATTAGACAGAATAATCACAGACGTTTTGGTGTCCGGATAATAAATATTTAAAGAAGGAGAACCTTTTACATAACCACTGTGAAAATAGGAATTGGGCTGGCCGATGTTAAGCATAATTCCGTAAGCATAACCCATTTTCCCAAAGATAGCATGGTGTCTTTCCGCACTTTTGGCCATGAAGAGCTTCAAAGTTTCGGGTTTTAGAATTTTCCCGTTGTACAGGGCATTATTCCACAAATGAAGATCCCCAATGGTAGATAGTATTCCTCCGGCAGGTGTTCCGATTTCCGACCCGCCTAATCTTTTCGGCATATTGGGAACCTCAGAGAATTTAGCAGGAGTACCAACATAAGCACTGGCAAAGTTATTTCCTTTGAAAATGTCTCCTGTTGAAGAATGGGACATTCCTGCTTTTTTAAAAAGTTCCAATGCATTTTCATGATAGGATTTTCCGGAGACTTTTTCCACAATTTTTCCAAGTGCATTAAAACCATCGTTGGAGTAATAGAAATCTGATCCGCTTTTAAACATCAGCTTTCCACCCATCAGGTTCAATCCTGAAGTGTGGTTTAACAGTTGGTGAATCGTAATGTTTTCATATTCTTTGATCTGAAATTCCTTCAGGTATTTTGAAGCCTTATCTGTCACATTCAGTTTTCCATGCTCCATCTGAAGTAAGATTAAAACAGCGGTAAATTGTTTGCTCACAGATCCTATCGCAAAAATGGTATTGCTGTCAATTTTAGTTTTCTTCTTAAAATCAGAATATCCGTTTTCTCTTCTGTAAAGAGGAATGGTGTCTTTAAAAACAGCAATGCTTCCATTGAAATGATACTTTTTAAAAGCAGAATCAATCTGTTGTTCCAAAAGTGTTTTCTGAAAAGCTGAGATGGTAGAGTCTATAATTGCTTTTTTATCAACCGGGGCAATTTTTGGACCCTCAGTTGTTGTACAGGAAAATAAAAAACAGAAAAAAGACAGGAATAATAAATTTTTGATCACAGGTGTTGTATTTTTAAATGATGATTATACTCTTAAAGATACTAAAATATCCTGAAGAGCATTAAGAGAAGCAAATTGCGTGCTAGGATAGGCTGCTGGAACAACTTTATATAGATTTAATCAGCTTTTGTGGAATATTTCAATGTTATGAATAAGGGTGTTGCTGAGGAAATAATACATTGAAAGAACCTGTGGAAGAAAGCTCGCAGGTTTATCTTAATATCAGGTCACTGAACCAGAAAACATATTCTCCGTCTTCTTCTTCAGGACTTGTTTTAGGCTTAGGATAAGTCTTTTTGACGGTTTCCCCGATTTTGAATTCAACAGGATTTTTGAAAATAGGTCCATCAAAAGTAAAGGTATGGAACTCTCCGTTTTCTCCGCACGGATCTACATTTTCAGGAAGGTCATCAATGAATTGCTGATCAATAATCCTTCCGGCGAAGCTTTTATCAAAATAAGATCCGTTCACACATGTTACAATCGTTTTAAAACCAAGGTCCAGAAATTCACGGATGAGGTCAGTTGTATTTTGTTTCCATAGAGGAAATAAGGCTTTCATACCGATAACATTTAATTGGTCTTCCCTGTATTTTCGCAGGTCTTCCAGAAAAATATCTCCGAAAATGGAATGGGTAATGCCCTGAGCCTGAATTTCAGTCATTGTCTTACTCATGATCTGTTGGTATTCTTCCATGGATGGTTCTTTTGGAAGTTCCATTTTGATCAAAGGAATCCCAAGGCTTTCTGCCTGTTTTTCTAAAAGCGATACATGAACTCCATGCATAGAAATCCTTTGAAACTCCTGATTGATGCTGGTAAGCAGTGTAGAAATCTCATATTGATCCTCCTTTAGTATTTTATAAAGAGCAAGGGAAGAGTCTTTTCCGCTGCTCCAGTTGAATAATGCTTTTGGTTTCATTGTAAAAATAAATCTGTCAAAAATAAGGATTTAAGAAGGGTTTTGAAATTAAATCAGATGACGAAATAGTGTTCTTGGTTTTTATTACAATTAAAATAAAAACCTCAAAGAAATCCTTTGAGGTTTGATTTATAAAAATGTTTGCTGTATAGCCTTACATATTTCTTCTGTATTTACCGCCTACTTCAAATAAAGCGTTGGTAATTTGTCCTAAAGAACAGTACTTCACAGCATCCATCATCACCTCAAATAAGTTTTGCTGGTTGATGGCTGCATGCTGAAGTTTTCTTAAAGCTTCCTCAGACTTATTTTCATTGGCCTGCTGGAAGTTGTGAAGAGACTCAATCTGTGCCTGTTTCTCCTCTTCCGTAGAACGGATAACTTCTCCCGGTAGAACGGTTGGTGAACCATCTTTTCCTAAGAAGGTATTCACTCCGATAATAGGATATTCACCGGTATGCTTCAGCCATTCGTAATGCATAGATTCTTCCTGGATTTTTGAACGCTGATACATCGTTTCCATCGCTCCGAGAACACCGCCTCTTTCTGTGATTCTGTCGAATTCCGTATATACAGCTTCCTCTACAAGATCCGTTAATTCTTCAATGATGAATGATCCCTGAAGCGGATTCTCGTTTTTAGCCAATCCTAATTCTTTATTGATGATTAACTGGATTGCCATCGCTCTTCTTACAGACTGCTCGGTAGGAGTAGTGATCGCTTCATCATAAGCATTGGTATGAAGTGAATTACAGTTATCGTAGATCGCATACAGTGCCTGAAGCGTGGTTCTGATATCGTTGAAATCAATTTCCTGAGCGTGCAGTGAACGTCCCGAAGTCTGGATGTGGTATTTCAACATCTGGCTTCTTTCGTCTGCTCCGTATTTTAATTTCATCGCTTTTGCCCAGATTCTTCTTGCTACACGTCCGATTACTGAGTATTCAGGATCGATACCGTTGGAGAAGAAGAAAGATAAGTTCGGTGCAAAATCATTGATATCCATTCCACGGCTTAAATAATATTCAACATAAGTGAACCCGTTAGCCAGTGTAAATGCTAATTGGGAAACCGGATTGGCTCCAGCTTCAGCAATATGGTATCCCGAAATAGAAACAGAGTAGAAGTTTCTTACTTTTTCTCTGATGAAATATTCCTGAACATCACCCATTAATCTTAAGGCAAATTCTGTAGAGAAAATACAGGTGTTCTGTGCCTGGTCTTCTTTTAAGATGTCCGCCTGAACAGTACCACGAACCGTAGCAATTGTTTTAGCTTTAATTTCTGCGTATATATCAGCAGGAATCACTTCATCACCGGTTAATCCTAAAAGCTGTAATCCCAAACCATTGTTGGATGGAGGAAGTTCACCGTTATATTTAGGTCTTTCTAACCCTTTATCGTCAAATTTTTCCTTAAGCTTAGCTTCTACTTTAGACTCTAAACCGTTTTCTTTGATATATTTTTCAACATTCTGATCGATGGCAGCATTCATAAAGAAGGCCAACAGCATCGGTGCAGGACCGTTGATCGTCATTGAAACCGAAGTTAGTGCGTTGACAAGATCAAATCCGGAATATAATTTCTTAGCATCATCCAGTGTTGCAATAGAAACTCCCGCATTCCCGATTTTACCATAAATATCCGGTGGTAAAGCAGGATCCTGACCATATAAGGTTACAGAGTCAAATGCAGTAGATAAACGTTTTGCAGGCATTTCTGCAGAAACATAATGGAATCTTCTGTTGGTTCTTTCAGGGCCTCCTTCTCCTGCAAACATCCTTGTAGGATCTTCACCGGTTCTCTTGAACGGATAAATACCTGCCGTGTAAGGGAAGCTTCCCGGAAGGTTTTCCTGGCCTTTCCATCTGATCAGATCACCCCAGTCATTGTATTTTGGTAATGCAATTTTAGGAATTCTCAGGTGAGATAAAGACTCAGTAGAAGTTTCAACTTTAATTTCTTTTCCTCTTACGAAATAAGAATAAAACTCTGCATGGAATGCTTTTTTTGTATCATCCCAGGTCTTCAGGAAATCGATATTTTCTTGTTGCAGCTCTTTTTCCGCCTTTTGGTATTCAGCATCCAGAATATCATTGGAAATGATATTTTTTACGCCTTCAATATGATACATTTTTCTGGCCAGTTCAGCCTGTTTCTCAATATTGATGTCGTATTGTTTATTGTTTTCAACAATTTCAGAAAGGTAACGGACTCTTTTTGGAGGAATAATCGTTACTTCTTCTGTCACTTCCTGTTCTACAAAAGTTTTTAGATTCAATCCGGAGAATTTATCGTTTACTTTTGAAATTAATCTGTTGTATAATTCTGTTGTTCCATGATCATTAAACTGAGACGCCTTGGTAGCATACACCGGCATATCATCTAATGGGCTTTCCCATAGCAAATGGTTTCTCTGGAACTGTTTTCTTACGGCCTGAAGAGCATCCAGTGCTCCACGTTTGTCAGATTTATTCAATGCTACCAGATCCGCATAGTCTAACATGTCGATTTTTTCCAGCTGAGTAGAAGCTCCGTATTCAGGAGTCATTACATACATGGAAACATCTGCAAAATCAGAAACTTCTGAACCAGACTGCCCGATTCCCGAAGTTTCAAGGATGATGACATCCGGATGAGCCAGTTTTAATACATTCAGTGCAGAATGAATAAATGGAGAAACAGAAACGTTGTTTTCTCTGGTTGCCATAGAACGCATATAAACTCTTGGATCATTGATTGCATTCATACGGATTCTGTCTCCCAATAAAGCACCTCCGGTTTTCTTTTTCGAAGGGTCAATGGAAATAATAGCGATTTTTTTGTCTGTATTGGAACGTAAGAAACGTCTTACCAGTTCATCCGTTAATGAAGATTTACCTGCTCCTCCGGTACCTGTAATACCAATGATTGGAATAGTCAGATCTTTAGACTTTTCGTCAATAGCTTTTACAAGTTCAGGTTTTTCTTCCGAAAAGTTTTCTACGGCTGAGATGATTTGTGCAATACTTGATGGATTTTCAAAGCTGATATTGTCAAGATCTTTTGCTGTAACATCTTTTCCTGTTGCAAAATCTGATCGTTGTACCAGGTCATCAATCATTCCCTGAAGCCCAAGCTCACGGCCGTCATCCGGAGAATAAATCCTGTCGATACCATAAGACATAAGGTCTTTGATTTCTTCCGGAAGGATTACACCGCCTCCGCCACCAAAAATTTTGATCTGCGGTGAGTTTTTTTCTCTCAAAAGGTCATAGATATATTTGAAATATTCATTGTGACCTCCCTGATATGAAGTTAATGCAATAGCATTGGCATCTTCCTGGATGGCTGTATTTACAACTTCCTCTGCTGATTTATCGTGTCCCAGGTGGATCACTTCGCATCCTGTTCCCTGAATGACACGACGCATAATATTGATCGCAGCATCATGCCCATCAAATAATGAGGCAGCAGTTACGATTCTTACCTTGTTGGTTGGAGTATATTTTTGGGTTTCCATAAAAATTCTAGACAGTTTCTAAGTTCTCAAATATAGCAATAAAATAAAAACCTCGTATTGTAGGGTAAAATTCTGATTTTTAAACGTTTATGATAATTGTTTTTTAAGTTCGAAATACTTTGTTAGAGGCTGGGTCTGTATTTTACAGATTACTACACTATTCTGTAAAAATATAAATGTCAGCAGATAATATCCCGCTGACATTTTTTCTTTTGTGTCATGAAGTTTGGCCTTTATTTCATAAAAAATCTCTATTATTATTTTTCTGAAAAAAGTGTTTTTCTTTTGCTGTCCAGCCCCCAGTTTAATCCTAAAAATGTAATAAGATTATTCTTGTCACCATAATTTTTTCCAAAGGCAGCATTGATATACACACTGTCAGACACTTTATAGTTGATGACTCCATTGGAACGGTAGGTATCATCCAGATCGCTGCTTCTGTAGATGAACTCATAGCCAATAGAGAATCTATTGTATACAAGCTCTATTTTGCCACCGAAATCATAATTATCAGTCCTGCTGAATCCGCTGCCTGCATCATAAACCGTTTTATCCTGCATGTATCTCGCAACGGCATAGAAATTTAATCTTTTTTCGATCTTTGAAGCATCTGTGGTGGAGGCTTCTTTGATGATTACTTTTGATTTTTCATTATTTTGATCTTCTTTTTTCTGTGGAGTTTTTGTTCTTTCCAGATTGATCCCGGAACTCATGGTCATCCAGAATCCCAATTTCCCGAATTGATTATTCTTAAACTGATTGTCTAAAAAGAAAGTACTGTAGGCAGAAGCGACATCCAGCTGAAAAGCAGGTTTTTCGTCCAGGTACTTTTTATATTTTTCAGTTTCCGCTTTGTAATACTCTGTGGCAAATTTTTCAAATGCTTTTGCCTTCTTCTCGTTTTTTTCATCCGGACTGGCATTGGATGCTTCTATATCATTATATTCCTTTGATTTTTCAAACTCTGTCTGAATATCAGTTAAGGCCTTTGAAATATTTTTATTTGAGTCTGTAATAGCCTCTATGTTTTTTTTATTTCTTATTTTAAATACTGTGGTACGTAATGAAAAAGATACCGAAGGATTTTCAGTGTCAAGATCTTCAATTTTATAATTTCTCAGAAAGGCAAATGAGACAGAAACGTTTTTGGCTTCACTGAAAATGTTATTTTTATACTCATAACTATTATCTGTTTTTTTAATGCTTTTAATGCCGGCATACTTTAAAGCATCCATTTCCGTCAGTGGAAATAAATGAGTAGGAGTAAGTTCTACTGCATAGGCATTGGGAAGACCGTCGTTCTCGCTGAATGAATTGACAATACTGGACATAAAAGCCTTTTTTGATTTCGGGGTCTCCAGATCAGAACTTGCCAGGCCGAGAAGCATTACACTTGGTGCATTGGAAAGCTCGAGTTTGTTTAACTCTGCACTGATTTCTTTGCTTTGAGCAAACAATAATGTCATATTAGACATCAGCGCTGCTAGTAGTACTATCTTTTTCATAGCTCAACTTTTATGTATTTATAAACACCATAGATAAACTTGCCGGATAAATCATCAGTTGTTTTACCTTCAAAAGGATTGAAATGAAAATTCCTGGAAGGAATCTGAGGAAATTCAAACTTTATCCTGCATGTATTGATTAAAATCTGCAGATGATTTACCTGCATATTAATATTGAAAGAAGTCGCGAAAAGTAAATGATCTGATGCTAAATCTGCTTTTGGAATGGTGAAAGAGAATTTATCGTCATTTAAATTATTATCATCTATTCTCTTTCCATTAATGATAAAATGAGGGTCGCCAAATTGTGTGTTGGCACTGATTATTACATTCACTTCAACATTATTTTCTTTAAAGTGAGTGATTTTTACTGTTTTTTGAGGGATTTTTTTCATGTCTGTTGACTTTTGGGTTTGTGGATTCAGCTCTTAATTCTATTTCAAATGTATAATTTGTAATATTGGTATTCAATTACCTTTTTGGGTGATATTGTATTGCTTTTAAAATATAAAAGCAGTCTTTTATTCAATAATTAAATAGTTCCAATGATTCTGCGCCACAATTAAATTTTCTATTTTTGCAGCATATTTTTACAGACATGCAAAAAGCGTTGATATATTTCGCATTGGGAACTATAGTAAGCTTCCTGATTAATTATTTCCTTTTAAGTTCAGAAAACATCGGTTTGGAGTTATATTATGCCGTTGCTTTTGGTGCTGCCTGGGGTATTGCTTATTATTTGGATACTCCGGATTTTACATTGGCTAAAAAGCTGGGGCTATCTTTTGTAGTGATGGCTATACTGGTTGGGGCTGGTACTTTAATTTTTAAACTTGAACTGGCTATTCCATCTATACTGAAGTTTTCCATGGTATTTGTGGCCTATTATGTCATCGCAAGTTTCAGGGCAACAAAGTCACTGAGAAAATAAATAAAAAAGAGGCTGTCCGATACGACAGTCTCTTTTTTTTATTAATGAATCATCATGAAACTGATCAGGGCAAGACCCAGCAGTAAAAACATGAAGGCAATAAAGTTAATGGTGAATAATATCATCCCGACAATAATGCTTACCAAACCATGAGCACGATAAACGCGCCGGTGGGCAATAAAAAAATAGGCCATCGTGTACAATGACAGGATTGATATTGCTAAATACAAAATGGTATTAACCGGCCAGAGGTCTGTGAGACCCGCTAATTTGGAGAGTAAGAAAATGAATAAGATGGTGAGCAGTAAAAATGAGAAGTAATGCAGCGTGAAAATTCCGTGATCAAAATACCACCATTTTTTCTTACTATGGAAAAACCATAAAAAGAATGCAAAAAGAGGAAGGTAGATAAAAAGTGCTTTGGGAAGATTGTGGAAAGACTTTTCTACCATACCGGCCATAATCTCTTTTTTCTTCACCCCTTTTTCTTTAAGTTCAAAGAATTTGTGAACAATTGGGGCTTCAATAAAAGTAAGAGATGACGGATTTTTGGCTTTAGCCGAATCATAAGCCTTTCGGGTTTTGTATTCACCAAAACTGACATCCGGATCTATCTTTTTGTCCATGTCAATGATATCTTCTATTTCAGAAGAGTCGGGAACTGCTTTCAGTCCTTCAATGGCAAGAGAGTCTTCCCCATTCAGATGTTTTTTTGCTTTTATACTGTCTATCAGCTTTTGTTTTTCAACAGGCTTCATGACTTTCAGAAGATTCGTCTTGCCATTTTCTCCGGTATTTCTCTCTTTCGAAGAACCAATATTAACCATAGGAAAAAGGGCAAACACAAAAAATGTAATGAAACTGACAAAAATATAAAGCTTTACAGGGGGTACAAACTTCTGTCTTTTCCCTTCAAGATAAGTATTAGTCAGTTTACCAGGCTTAAATAACAGGTTTTTTACAGTTCCCCAGAACTGACCGTCATAATGCGTGAAATCTTCAATGAAATGGGTAAAAAGAAAATAAAAGGGCTGCCGTCTTTCAGTATTTTCCTGTCCGCAGTGAGGGCAGTATCTTTCTTCAACCTGATGCCCGCAGTTCAGGCAGGTTTTGTCTTCTCTTAGTTTTCCGTGACTCATGGATATAGAATATGATTAACGCAAATATAAATATTTCAATGAAATTATAATTATATCCAGGTGTTTTACGGAAATCTTTAAAGTAAATTTAATAAAAAGAAAGAGTTGAGGGAATAAACTCTTTGCTGTTTCATTGTGTTTTTAGAATCTTCGAAGTGTTTTTTTTCACCGGCTCATAAGTTCGCAAGTTTTATGCCAAATTGTAAATAATGTTAAAATCTATTGATAGAGGGGTATAACACATGGATTATATAGATTAAATAAAATATGTTTTTGGGTTACAAAAATAATTTGTACCTTTGCACACCCTTTTAGGGGTAAATTATGTTTAATCTTTAACTAAAACGTGTGAATACATTAAGTTACAAAACTGTTTCAGCGAACAAAGCTACTGCTAATAAAGAATGGGTTGTGGTAGACGCTGAAGGACAGCCGTTAGGTAGATTAGCTTCTACGGTTGCAAAGATTTTGAGAGGTAAGCACAAAACGAACTACACACCTCACGTAGATTGTGGTGATAACGTAATCGTTTTGAATGCTGGGAAAATTACACTTTCCGGAAACAAGTGGGCTGATAAGACTTATATCTGGCATACAGGATATCCTGGTGGACAGAAGTCTATGACTGCGGCTGAACTTCAGAAGAAAGATTCTTTAAAGGTATTAGAGAAATCTGTAAAAGGTATGTTACCTAAAAACAGATTAGGAGCTGCTATCCTTAAGAACCTTTACTTATATGAAGGAACTGAGCACAAACATGAAGCTCAACAGCCAAAAACAATTAATGTTAACGAATTTAAATAATTAATTATGTCTATAGTTCACAAAATCGGAAGAAGAAAAACTTCTGTAGCTAGAGTTTATGTAAAACCAGGTTCTGGTGTTATTACAGTAAACGGTAAAGATGCTAAAGAATATTTCTCTACAGACGTGATGGTTTACAAATTAAACCAACCGTTTATCCTTTCTGAGACTGTTGGTCAGTATGACGTTACCGTAAACGTATTCGGTGGTGGTAATACAGGTCAGGCAGAAGCTATCAGATTAGGTATTTCTAGAGCTTTATGCGAAATCAACGCTGAGTTCAGATTAGCATTGAAGCCAGCTGGTTTACTTACAAGAGACGCAAGAATGGTGGAAAGAAAGAAGCCAGGTCAGAAAAAAGCAAGAAAGAGATTCCAATTCTCAAAACGTTAAGATTTCTCGTTGGCAGATGGCTTATGGCTATTGGCTACAGGAATGTATTAAATTTTTTTTAAACTTAATCTCGGCGAAAAGCCCATTGCCAAAAGCAAAAAGCAGACCGCCAATTGCCCGTTACGTTTAGCATCCAAACGCTTCTCCCATCTAAAGAAGTTGTTGATTGTTTAAAAGACGGAAAGTAAACTAACAAAAACAGAAAACATGGCAAAAGCAAATGTAAAAGACCTTTTAGAGGCTGGCGTACACTTCGGTCACATGACCAGAAAGTGGAATCCAAATATGGCTCCATACATTTTTATGGAGAAAAACGGTATTCACATTGTAGACTTACATAAAACAGCAGTTAAATTGGATGAAGCTTGCAACGCTTTAGAAAAATTAACTTCTGCAGGTAAAAAAGTTCTTTTCGTAGCTACTAAGAAGCAAGCGAAAGAAGTAGTTGCAAAACACGCTTCTGAACTTAATATGCCTTATATTACAGAAAGATGGCCAGGTGGTATGTTAACGAACTTCGTTACTATCAGAAAGGCTGTAAAGAAGATGAATGCTATCGACAAAATGAAAAAAGACGGTACATTCGAAACTTTATCTAAAAAAGAAAGATTACAAGTTGACAGACAAAGAGCTAACCTTGAGAAGAACTTAGGTTCTATCGCTGACATGGTGAGACTTCCATCTGCTGTATTTGTAGTTGATATCTTGAGAGAACACATCGCGGTAACTGAAGCTAAGAAATTAGGTATTCCAGTTTTCGGTATCGTTGATACAAACTCTGACCCTAGAAAAGTTGACTTCGTTATCCCAGGAAACGATGATGCTTCTAAGTCTATTGATATGATCCTTAGCGTAGTTTCTGAATCTATCAAAGAAGGTCAGTCTCAGAGAAAAGCTGATAAAGAAAAATCTAAAGAAGAAGGAGAAAAAGTATCTGCTGATACAGATGCTGATTTCGATGCGGAATAATTGAAGATTTTCTTTAATATAGGAAAAACGCTGGATTTCGATCCAGCGTTTTTTTATTTATATCAGAAATCATTTCTTTGGATTCTTATTTTTGATGTTATGTTTTCTCCGCTTTAAGTGTATTTGTTTCTGCAGGCCTTAATAAAGGGTCAGAATATTCATTAAAATAAAAACCAGCAGAATTCTGCCGGTTATATCTTAATTTGAAAGTTTTATAGAATAAGAAGTTGTGATAAACTTTGTAGACTGGTATACCGAGTTACAAAGAATACCCGATAGTCTGTAATTTTGATTTTTAGGAACCATGGTATATCCAATTTTCCCTGCACCAATGGGGATTTTCTTGAAGAAATTACCCCCGCTTACTGTAAGCACCATATTGCATGGAGACTTGTTTTCTACAGAAATAGAAGTCCTGGGATTCTTCGGATCATCATTATTCAGAAGGTCGTTCAGAACTTCAGCTGTTTCCGGCTTGTAGGTCTTTATAAGTTCATTATATTCTCTTTCTGTATTGGCTCTGTTGCCTGTTGAATTACCGGCAGGATAGGAGGTTCTTCCCGGATAACCGCCGTAATTTACATTACAACCGGCAAAGATTATTGAAACTCCGGCAAAAACTAATAGTTTTTTCATACTATTTTATTTTTTGATTTTTCTTTTGTTTGATGGCTTGTTTTTCTGAACCTCATCCTTTTTGATTGCACTGGCTTGCGTTTCGGACATTTTTGGGCTGCCCACCGTTACAAATATACTTTTTTTAATATCTTTCTGGGAGAAATATTTTATATCACAGATGTTACTACTAAGCGTGTATGAACCTTTATTGATCACAATAAAATTTTCTCCGTGGGCCGGAACAGCGAGGTTATAGAAGTCTTTTCCCTCAACTCTCAATACAATATTACAATCAGAATTATTTTTAAATAAGAGTATAGCCTCCTTGCGTGTAATATCTTCATTGAACATTGCATTCAGAAGCTTCACTGTTTTCTCTTTATGTTCAGCAGAAGTCTCTGCGATAAGTTTTTTAAACTCTTCAGCATCATCTGAATTAGGGTTTCTCATAATGCTTTTAGGGATATCGGAGATAACAGGCCTTGCTTCCATAGGTTTGGCAGTACGGGCTCCCTTTGTCCATTCAGAGTTTTTTAAAGCAATAAGCTTAGGCTTCAGCACAGTTCTTTTGGGATCATCAGGGTGTGCATTCTTTAGGTATTCTTCAATTTCTTTAATATTCGTGCTTTTTAGAATATCTTTACTGCTTTTCTGAGCCTGTGTAAAACCGGGAATAAGAAATGTGAAGAATAAAATCGTTAAAAAATTTTTTTTCATCAGGTTTTTATTTCATCAGCTTATCCGGAATTTGATGTAAGTTATGGTTTTTCCTTTCGCTGAGAATAACTCTTCATAATACGTTTTGATATCTCTCAAATGCTCCGTATTTGGGTCGTATTCCGGGGCGCCATAGATATCATGATGAGCAGAAATGATCTCATAACCTGCTCCCTGTAAATATCCCAGCGTATACCCATGCAGGAATTCTGAATCGGTTTTCAGGTGGATAATACCTCCTGGCTTCAGAAACTTTTTATATCGGTTTAAAAAATCCGGATGTGTTAATCTGTGTTTTGTTCTTTTGTATTTAATCTGTGGATCAGGGAATGTAATCCAGATTTCATCTACTTCATTCTCTGTAAAGAAATAATCTACAAGTTCGATCTGAGTTCTCAGAAAAGCTACATTAGTCATGTTGTTTTCTATAGCTTCTTTAGCGCCAAACCAAAATCTTGCCCCTTTAATATCAACCCCGATAAAGTTTTTTTCAGGAAATGTTTTTGCGAGTCCTACAGAATATTCTCCTTTTCCGCAGCCCAGCTCCAGTACAATAGGATTGTCGTTTTTAAAGAAATTTTCTCTCCATTTTCCTTTAAGTTCGAAACCATTCAAAGCATCTTCTCTTGTTGGTTGAATGACATTCGGTAATATTTTGTTTTCTGCAAATCTTGCTAATTTATTCTTGCCCATTGAGTTATAAAATGAGTGCAAAAATAGTGAAAATTTATGGAGTCTCTATGTCTTTTGGTCGTAAAAGACATAGAGATCATTCGTTCCTGGTTTGTGTTAATGGCCTCCTAAAGCCACCATAATTGGCCTTTCAATTGTTTTTTGCGACGCATATTGGGCCCCGCAAACAAGGCTGGTGAAAAGATATTGCCCTTTATCTATCACAATGGAACCTTCACCCTGAGCAGGAACTGCCAGCCTGTATTTGGTGGTTCCTACACCTTCCATTCTTACAATGATATTACAGTCTGATTTATTTTGAATCAGAACGATGCATTCTTTAGTATTGGGATCATTATCAAATAAGGAATTCAGGATCTTTACAGTTCTGTTTTTATGTTCTACAGGAGACACTGCCATCAGCATGTTGAATTCTTCTGCTTCAGTATTGGGAACGGCAGTATTGGCAGCAGCATTTACAACATATGTATTTTGAGCAGTGCTTGGGGTATACACTGTAGTAGATTGTTTTGCCGCAAGCTCAGCTTTATATTTTGCAATCTGTTTTTGTTTGATGATGGCATTCATTTCATCAAAAGTAATTTTGGTAGAAGGTCTTCTCCGCAGCATAGCAAGCATTTCCTGCATATCTTTTACTTTTTGATCGGCAGGATGTGCATTTTTGATATACTCTTTCATCATTTCCATGACCCTTGGTTTAAGAACGGACCTTCGGGGATCATCAGGATGGGCATCCCGTAAAAAAGCATTGATCTCGTAAATATTCTTACTTTTCAAAATATCACTGTAGTCTTTCCCTTTTTTTTGAGAAGACATAGTAACGAAAAACATACAACAAAGAAGTAAAAGTACTTTTTTCATTAATTCATATTAAGTTAGAAATTTGGTGTTTCTCTTTTAATTTGCTTTCACGGATCGGTTAGTTTTTATTTGGATAACGAAATACCAGTGTTTTTATTTTAAACACTTGTTTGTGAGATAAAATTAAACATATTTTTGAATATTGAAGAATAATATGTTCTAAAAGTTGAATAATCCATAGTGTAGCTGCTCTAGTGAAGCTTCATTGCTGTTTTTCAGCCATTCAATAAAAAATACCCCATGTAACGTACATGAGGTATAAAATATTTCAAATGATTCTTTTATTAATTGCTGCCTACAACTTCCTGAAGATGCGAGCTTCTTAATCTTTTCTGATAAATAGGAAGATATTTTTCAATAGGGACTTTTATTGCTTCAAAGTTACCCGCCAAAACATAAGCCTGAATATTTTCTGAGGAATATACAAACTGAAGAAAGTTATCAATTAAGTTTTCCGGTATTTTAAATTTTGTGAAATAATCTTTACCCAGATAATTTTTAATCTGTGCTATGGAACTGTTCATTCTTTCATAAGCCTGATAACGCTGTTTTTTCTTTCTTTCTCCGGAAAGAATATCATAGATGCTCTCAAGGCTGAAGTTAAGCCCTCCATCCCGGAGTCCGGCAACAGGAAGTTCCGGAGGTGTTCCGTCACCTTTTGGTTCAGGAAGACCAATTACTTTTTTTAGAGCGTATGCTTTGTCTTCTTTTCTTAAAGAGTTTACATCATACCGAAGATTTCCGGTAGGTTTAAACCTGCTGAGAACGATTTCCTGAATTTCGTAATACGCAATTTTGAGCTCAACCAGATTTTTCTGCTCCATAGATTGAGGAGTCAGCTTGATGTCTTTTCTTTCGGTCACAATAGAGGTAAACCGGATCACGTCCCCGATATTGGCAGGAATATTAAAATTACCATTGTAGTCCGTGAGAACGGTTTTTTGTGTATTCAGGTTGGTGACATACACCTGATTGAGATATAAAATAGAGTTGTCTCTCAGAAATACCTCCCCGGAATATATTTGTGCATTAATTTTTGCCAGAAAAACCAATAGCAGTAGAGTAAACAGTTTCTTCATATAATGCACAAAATTACATAGAAATAAAGCAATTTTGTGTAATTAGATAAAGAATAGTGGTTAAAGTTATATTAAACTTTGGGATTTAATTGTTAAGGAGTGTTAGAAACTTGCCATATATTCAAAAATGGGGGATTTCAATAAAAAAAACCGGAAGAAAGAATTAATTAAATTTCTGGTGTCCTTTCTTCCGGCTTTGCGTATTATCTGTGTTTTACCAGCAGCCAGCTTGTATATTTTATCATAAGGTTGGAGCCGTATTCCGTCCAGGTGATAAAGTACCAGTAATTTGCTGTAGGAACATATCTGCCGCCCACTCTTCCGTCCCAGGTGTATCTGTTTTCAGGGGTTCCTCTGAAAACTTCTGCACCATATCGGTCAAAGATCCGGAATACGAGATTATCATTCTTCATTAAAGCAGAATAGTCTATTACTTCATTATAACCATCTCCATTCGGAGTAATGGTATTGATCAGATTAATAATGGCAAATGGCTTTTTAACATCTTCACACATTTTAGAGTCTCTTACAAATACATTGTGTGCTCCTCTTGGTACATTGTAAAAAACATTAGAACTCTGCCATACCACTCCATCTAAAGAATATTCATAAGGAGGTGTACCGCCGCTTGCCCCAACTTTTACAGTTGTTCCATCAATTTCAATAGTGGTTATTATAGGCAGTGGCAGTTCCGTAACATTTACATATTGCTTGTATACACAGCCATTAAAGGTAAGCTCTACCCAATAATTTCCAGGGGCAACATTCGTAATGGAGGGAGTGGTAGCTCCTGTACTCCAGAGGTATTTTTCAAATCCTGGTCCTGCATTAAGTGTGGTAGTGGTTTTCGGGCAAATTGCTTTATCTGTTAAAATATCTGATTTTTTAGGAACTTTAATGTTGATTTTCAGAGTTCCTATTTCAGGACAAACTCCATTTTTTTCAAAACGGATATAATAAGTCTGTGAAGTAGTAATATTCACTGGGGATAAAACCGCATTTACATTATTCTGAGCATCTGCTAAAGTTGCATGAAAAGTGTAAGTTACATTGGGATCCAGGGTAAACTGAGGAATAAACTGTGTTAAATTGACACTTTTAATTCCGTCCAGATCATCATCGCAGGTACTTTCTGTAACGGTTTTTGTAATTAATGGTATTTTAGCTCCGATACTGAATTGCAAAGGTTTGATCACAGAAGCGCACCCGTCAGGAGAATCTACTCTGATGTAAATGGTAGTGGTGGCTGTATAGCTCCAGCTGTTTGGAAGGGTATTGTTGTTTCCTGCATTGGCATCTGCAAGACTGGCATAGTATCTTACATTAGTAAAGTAATTCGGATTGTTAAGTACAATTGGGGTTATATTGGAAAGTGCGACTGTAACTGTTCCATCGAGATTATCATCACAGAAAACACCATTGTAGTTATCCGGTACAATAGCTTTATTAAAAAGGGATAGTGTTATCTGTGCAATATTTTTACAGCCAATATGGTCATTAACAACTGCGTATACGATTGTTCCGTTAGTTGCGGTATAGGCGGTTGTATTAGTGATCAATGTCGCTGCATTTTCATTCTGAGCATCCAGAAGGGTAGGGTAATAAGTAATGGTAACAGGTGAATTGCTGGTCACATTTGCTGTCGTCAGGTTGAATGTTCCCTGCCCATTGATATCACAGGCAAATAATGTTGCATTCATTACTGTTAGAGCCTGAATATTCAGGGTAACAGTGACTGTTTCGCAATCCGGGAAGTCAGGATCATCTCCGCAGAATGTATAAGTGAATGTATCTGTCCCTGATGTACCCAAAGTATTTACCGTATAAGTAATGCTACCGGTAGATGGGTTTACAACAGCTGTGCCTAATGAAGGTGCTGTCGTAACAGCTACAGTGCTTGGGTTAGGAGTCTGTGATGAACTACTGAATCCAGGAGCTATGGTTTTAGCATTACATACATTATAGGATGTATTGGTAAGTTTTGTACAGTTCAGAACTTTAAATTGTTCAGTAACCAAGGGCGCGCAACTTCCCATAGTTACAGAGCATGTGTAATATCCCGGTAAAGTAGGGGTGATGGACGAAGTGGTAGCTCCCGGAACAATAACCCCGTTTCTGTACCATTGGTAGGTATCATAAATTAAAGGATCTACGGTAAGAACCATTCCTGGAATACAGCCGCCTCCAGATTGTAAAATAACTGGCTGCGTAGGAAAGCCTGCAAAAAAACCTCCGTATCCTACGGCATCACTTCCGGCAGTAATTCCAGCCATTATTGCCTTGTCTGATACTACGGTAATAGTACCTGTCACATTGGGAATACCATAGGTAACCCAATTCGTTGTGCCTGTCATATTGTAAGGACCTGTTATTGCAGGAGGATTTGTACCGTTAACTGTAACGTTAGCTCCTCTTTCTGTAATAATATTCAACTTTGTGGTGATATTCAGAATACCTCCGGGGTGGCCGTTGGAATGGACAAAATTTTCATTAATAAGCCCTAGTTCATTAATCTGCTTGGGAAGATAGCAGTTTAACGCGGGAATAAAATTGAATCCCCCGGTAAATACTTCACTTCCTGCATTTGAATCTCCAGCTAAAATCTGATAGACGTAAGCATTTTTAGATGTTTTGAGATATAAATTATAATGACCATTTCCCTGAAGGATGTATTTGGAGTCGGGAATAATGAAATATTTTCCTGCATTGATGTTTGCTACAGGAAGGATTTCATTATTGACAAAGATCTGAGTATTGTCTTCAGTAGCAATTACAATGACCCCTTCTGTACGGGTACCAATCGGTCCGCTTCCTTTTACAATGGCAAATTCATTTCCAAGTCTGTTGACAGGTACTGCCTGATCCATTAAAATATCTGAACTAACTGGATAATTTCCTGCATATTGACCGTTAAAGTTTCCATTGGTTACGTTCACAGGTCTATTCGAAGTAATCTTTGCGCCAATGAAGCCATTAAAGTTGCCTGCTATGTTGCCGATTCCGTCAATAATATAAGACTGCCCTTTATTTAAGGTAAATGTCATCGTCGGGTTGGCGGCTCCTGTCATTCCATTTGAAAATTGTACAGTAGGACTGTAGCCGGAAACAGTAACAATGGTGTTGTCTTCAGTTGCCAGTATGCTGGTCATGAAATTCAGAATGGAGTTGCTCACAGTAATAGGAGCAGCAGCAGCGTAAAACTTTAGTCCTGTGGAAGAAATTCCTTTGGAAGTAATGATTTCTGCATGATTAAATACTGAAAACCTTAAATTGGCATAAAAAGGAAATTCAGCCTTAAGATATAATCCCTTAGTTGTTGGGGTAAATAAATCTCCCTGCAGCTTGGTAATAATATAATCCCTTAATACATCAAACTTCTGGGGATTATTTTTACTGATATTTACTGTCCCGATTAAAATATTATTGTTATAAATATTTACAGGAAAAGGAGTTGTTCTGTTGGTAGATAAATACAGTTTTTGATAAGGATTGGGAGCGCCCGTTCTATCTATCATTGGAGCAAACCAATGCTCCCGGTCCAATTGGGCAAAAGCAGAGATGAATATGCAAAGCATAAACAAAAAAGATAAAATTTTTTTCATTCAGCGGTGGTCTTTGTAGCAAATTTAGTGATAAAAAGTATTAAATTATTGAAAATAGAACAAAAAAATATGATTTTGAAATAGTGATTAAGAAGAGTTTAAGTTTGTATTATTTTTTTTCTGTTTTTAACATAATTATCAGATAAATTTACTGGGAAAGATTAATAAAAATAAGCCGTGATCAGACGATCGCGGCTTATTCAATATAGTTTTAAACTAATTATTACTCTCTGTTTTTAACCAGAATCCAACCTGTATATTTTATTGGAGTCTTTTCTTTGTTGGATTCATTCCAGCTGATATGGTACCAGTATGTTCCTGTTCCCAGCTTTTTATCAAAATGTTTTCCATCCCATCTGTAGTTGTTGAATCGGTTTCCGGTAAACACCATGTTTCCGTATCTGTCATACACTACAAAGCTCAGATTTTCCTTATAAGCCAGTTCGCTGTAATCTATATAATCATTTACATTATCTCCGTTAGGGGTAATTGCATTGAGCAGATTAGGAATTGTGACTTCTACAGCAATAGGCGTACAGTCATAAAAATCTTTTACATAGAATGTGTGCTGACCTCTTGTTAAACCTGTGAAGGTATTTGAATCCTGCCAGTTAGCAGTTCCATCAACCGCATATTTGAAAGGTGCTTTACCACCGCTTACAATGACAGTAGCTGTATTGTTGTTGATTTCAATAGTTTGGATTACCGGATCTTCCACTTTTTTAACTTTTACAGTCTGGGTAAGGAAGCATCCGTTCTTACCAAGGATTACGGTGTATTCCCCAACACCTATATCTCTGATACCTGATGTGGTAGCTCCTGTGCTCCATAGATATGAATCATATCCAGGACCAGCATCCAGGTTAGTTTTAGCATCCATACAGATGTACTGATCTACAAGGACCGGAGACTTTTTAATTGGAAGTACAATTAATTCAATTTTGGCATTTGCCGTACATCCTTCAGCAGTAGTTACTTTCACATATACAAATCCTCCTGTTGAAGGGAAATTTTCTGGTGTTGTGATTGCATTGATACCTGCAGTAAGGTCATTCAGAGTACGATAATATTTTTTTGTAACAGCATTATAATCTGTTACCTTTGCTTTGGTAAGGTCAAAATAAGCATAAGGATCTACATCATACCAGCAAGCCTTAATAGAAGTATCCGTTACAATGAATGGTACTACAGTAAGGTTTAAGGTTACCTGTTCGCAATCTGTAAACTCAACTGAGTTTCCGCAGAATTTATAAACGATTTTGTCTGGTCCCAGATATCCCGGATTAGGGGTATAAGTGATCGTTCCGTTTGGATTAACCACGGCTGTTCCTTTGGTAGGAGGAGTCAAAATTACTACCGTACTTGGAACCACAGTCTGAGTGGAAGAAGTAAATGTCGGGGTAATAATTTTAGTAGAACAAGCATTAAGAGCCTGTGTGGTTTCTTTTAAACAGTTTTGTACTTTATAAATCGGAGTTGTCACAGGAGGACAAGTTCCCATAGTTACTTTTACGGTGTAATTTCCTGATTGTGTAGGTGTGTAGGTATAGCTGGTAGCACCCGGAATGGCAACTCCGTCACGGAACCACTGGTAGGTTTCATATCCATCATCTACTTCAAGAACGATTCCCGGAACACATTCACCTGTTTTTTTTGCAATAACAGGGATTGAAGAGAATCCTGCAAAATAACCACCGTATCCTGCAGAGCTATATCCTCCATTGATACCTGCTGTTACAGCTTTTGTAGACGTAATCTTAATATTTCCGGTTACACTGTTGATGGCATACGTTACCCAGTTGGCATTTCCTGCAAGGGGATAAGGACCTGCTTCAGGGAGAAGAGGCGCGTCATTCAACATTACAGTAGCACCAGCCTCTGTTAGAATGTTTAATTTTACTACCAGATCACTGGGAGTAGAGCTGGCTCCTCCCACTCCAAGTGGCATTTCATTAATCTTCCCGATTTCATCAATTTTTCTTGGAAGGAAACAGTTTAATGGCGGGATATAGTTGAATCCATTGGTAGCATCACTTTGCAAAACTCCGATAAACTGGTATAAATATACATTTTTGGTGGTGGAAATGAACATATTTGAATGTCCTGATGTGCCCTGAGCAACATAGCTGGTTTCGTTAATTCTGTACCATTCTCCGGCAGCAAGTGTTGCAACAGCAGTACCTCCGCCGTTTAAATATACTTCAGTATTATCTTCGGTAGCAACAATAAGACCTCCCTCCATATTTAAGGAAGGTTGAGTAGATCTTGTTTTTACCATGGCAAAAGTATTCCCAAGTCTGTCAACCGGAACAGATTGATCGAGAACCGGATCACTTCCTGTTGTTGAAGCAGAGAAGTTGGCATTACAGCTTCCATTAGTCAACGTTACAGGCTTATCAGAAACAATTTTGGCACCGATAAAGCCTGTTTTATTTCCGGACTGAGAACCGGATCCTGCAAGAATGAAAGATTGTCCTTTTTGTAAAGTGAAAGTCTGAGTATTTCCAGTAGGATTTCCATTAATAAAAACAACTCCGGCAGTAGGATTCCATGATACGGTTACATTGGTATTGTCTTCGGTAGCAAGGACACCTGCCGTAAAATTCTGAATACTGCTGGTATTGGTGTTGGGAGCGGCAGCCACGAAAAATGTTTTTCCAATTCCGGCTTTTCCTTTACTGGTTATTACTTCCCCGTGAACACTCTGAGCCAGTCTTAAGCTGCAGTAAAAAGGCTTGGCTGCTTTTAAATACAATCCCTTATTACCCACAACAAATGCGTCAGTAGTAGTGGTAGCAGAAATAAGACTGTTGGTAACTTTATAAGTTTGCGGGCTACCTTTACTGATTGTAACGGTGGTTACTGGAGCATTATTATTGTAAATGGTTACATCAACGGGAGTTGGAGAGTCTGTGGAAAGATAGAGCATGTTGACATAGCTGTTGCCGCCAACACTGTCGTAATAGGGAGCTATCCAGTGCTCGGTATCCCTTTGTGCAAAGAGTGTATTAATTGTCAAAAAAATTAATACCAAACTGAGTAGAAATCTTTTCATGAGTATGGAATTAGGATTTCTACAAAAATAAAATAAAAAATGAAATACTTTTAATAAAATTTAAATAAATGTTAAATAAAAGTCGTCTATTTTTAATTAAATGCCTTCTTGGGTATGAAACTGGTAATTAGCGGCTGGACTTGATCTTTCTGATGCTTAGTCATTATCTCTTTAATATGTGAATTATTTAGATTTATTAATTTTTTTCAAATGTTTGATCGTATCTATAGATATGAATAGTGTCAATAAAAAATCCCGGTGAAATTCACCGGGATTCTATATTTCTTGAAAAAGTCAGCTTATAGGCTTACTCTTACAAATCCTGTTACTTTTAAGTCTGCGTTTACAGATTTTACATAATCAGCAACTGAGATACTTCCGTCTTTAATAAAATCCTGGTGTACCAAAGTGTTGTCTTTGTAGAATCTCTGCATTTTACCTTTAAGGATGTTGTCGATAATGTTGGCAGGTTTACCTTCTTCAGTAAGTTTGTGTCTTTCGATTTCCAACTCTCTGTCGATAGTTTCCTGAGATACCGCAGTTTCGTCAAGAGCGATTGGGTTCATTGCAGCAACCTGCATAGAAACAGCTTTAGCAGCTTCTTCAGCTCCGTCTACTTTAGCAGATAGGGAAGTGATTGCAGCAATTTTGTTTCCAGCGTGGATGTAAGCTCCTAAGAAAGCTCCCTGGATTCTTTCGAAAGATCCGATCTCAATTTTCTCACCGATAACTCCTGTTTGCTCAACTAATTTCTCAGCAACAGTGATTCCGTGGAAATCTGTAGCTAAAAGCTCTTCTTTAGTAGCAGCAAAGATCGCCATTTCAGCTAGTTCGTAAGCAAGCTCAACGAATGCTTCGTTTTTAGCAACGAAGTCAGTCTCACAATTTAAAGAAATTACAGCACCTAAAGTGTTGTCTTCGTTTACTCTTGCGATTACTGCCCCTTCAGTAGACTCTCTGTCTGCTCTGTTAGCAGCAACTTTTTGTCCTTTTTTTCTAAGGATATCTACCGCTTTTTCGAAGTCTCCTTCAGCTTCAACTAGAGCTTTCTTGCAGTCCATCATACCTGCACCTGTTTGGTTTCTTAATTTAGCTACATCTGCAGCAACTGGTGTATAAGACATAATATCTATTATTTTTTATTTAAGATTAGTATTAATTTTTAGCTTAATTTTAGAGCAGTGCAAAGATAATGATTTTAATGATAAACTAAAAAATGACTTTTCACGTTATTAATATATTTAATACTATTTTAAAGGTTTGATTAATGAAAAAAATCTTCTTCCTTCTATTTATATGCATTTTTGCACTAGGTTTTTCTCAAAAAAAGAAAAAAACAAAATCTAAAGCGGTTGTTGAAAAAGAAACGGTAATCATCTATACCGAACAGGAAGCCGAGATCTCAAAAGAGGCAAGGGTAATTGCCGGCTTTTTGAAGCAGAATCCCGGACATGCTAAAACAGACTATTTTAAGAGAAAACTGATTGATATTATCATGGCAGGGAATTCTCCGGAAGCAAAACCTACCATAAAACCAATCAGCAAAGAAAAAATTGAAAATATCGTTAAAAATAATGAATTGAACAGCGGAAAGACGATGGCCGCAAAAAAAACATATACAGCTAATGGAAAACCTGTCTCTAATAATACAGCAGCTGCTATAGAAGCTTTAAAAGAAGAAAGAAGAACAACTACCTTTGCATCAGTGAGTTCTGCAAAAAATGCCGGTAATTCTAAAGCAGGACCCAGTGAAGAAAATAAAAGAACAGCAGCAATGCTTACACACCTTTTTAATAATGATATTAATAAAAACGAAGCCTATATCAATATTAAAAACAGATCCACCTGCAATCTTATTGTAAAGATAAGTGGTAAAAAATATTATAATCTCAGTGTACCTGCCAAAGGAGAAAATTTTATTCTGGTAGATAAAGGAGAGTACGTGCTGACCACAATGGTTTGTGATGCCAAATATTCTTCCTTAAAGAAAATCAGCCAGGATATTGAAATTGCACTGAATGTTGCAGAATAGAAACAGAAGAAAACTAAAGAAAAAAGGTTAAGAAAAAATTCTTAACCTTTTTTTATTTTTTATCCTTTGAACTGGCCCATTGCAATGAATTTGTCCTGTCTCTGGGTTTCAAGCTCCTGTCCTGTAAATTTGGAAAAAGCTTTGATATTTTGTAAAATTGAATTTTTCAGGTTCAGATAGGTTGTTTCCTGATCATAATGAGCTCCTCCAAGCGGTTCCTCAATGATACCGTCAATGAACTTTTCTCTTAAGGCATCTGCCGGAGTAAGATTCAATGCATTGGCTGCATCTTCTTTGTGATCCCAGTTTCTCCATAAGATAGAAGAGCAGCTTTCTGGTGCAATTACTGTATACCATGTGTTCTCCAACATATATACCTTATTTCCTACACCTATTCCCAATGCTCCGCCACTGGCACCTTCTCCGATGATGTAAGTGAAGATTGGAGTTTTCAGCTGCACCATTTCAAAAATATTTCTTGCAATAGCTTCACCTTGTCCTCTTTCTTCAGCTTCCAGCCCCGGATAAGCTCCCGGTGTATCTACTAAAGTTACCACAGGGATATTGAATTTTTCAGCAAGCTTCATTAATCGTAAAGCTTTTCTGTATCCTTCCGGATTTGGCATCCCAAATCTTCTGTGCTGTCTTTCTTTGGTCGTTCTTCCTTTTTGAGTCCCTATGATCATTACTTTCTGACCATCAAGGGTAATCAATCCTCCAATCATTGCCGGATCATCAGCGAAATTTCTGTCTCCATGAAGTTCTAAGAAACTGCCTTTGTCTGCCATTCCGTTAATATAATCCAATGTATAAGGACGATCCGGATGACGGGACAGTTGTACTCTTTGCCAAGGTGTAAGATTTCCATAGATTTCTTTTTTCTTTTCTAAAATCTTATCCTCAATCTGGCTGCATGCTAATTTTACATCAACACCACTTTCTTCTCCTACTAAAGAACACGTCTGGTATTGATCCATCAATTCTTTGATAGGAAGTTCGAAACTTAAATATTCCATTTCTTGAAGTAAATTAAATCTTTCAAATGTATGAAAAATTATGGTTATTCTATTTAAAATTATTTACAGCATTGTTTATTCTGGCGATACTTTCCTCTTTACCAAGGATTTCCAGAATATCCGGAACGTCCGGTCCTTTCAATTCTCCTACTAAAGATAATCGTAACGGCATCATTACTTTACCCATTCCTAATCCTTTGTTTTCCGCGAAATCATGCATGGTTTGCTTTAATGTCTCAGCCACAAAGTCTGTTGTTTCAAAAGCAGTCGCCAATTCACCTAAAATTGCCGATGTTTCTTCATTCCATGCTTTTTTTGATGCTTTTTCATCATACGAAACTGGAGCTTCAAAGAAGAATTTACCGTTTTCATAGATATCTTTCGGGAAAGTAGCCCTTTCTTTCATCAGATGAATTACTTTCAACAGCTTTTCATCCGATACACCGGAAAGGTCAAGGTCGGTATTTTTAAGGATCTGAAGAAGTTCCTCATCAGACTTCAGCTGAATATACTGATGGTTGAACCACTCAGATTTTTCTTTACTGAATCTTGCGCCCGCTTTATGTACTTTATGAAGATCAAATTCCCTGATCATTTCATCCAGAGGAAGTATTTCTTTATCATCTGCAGGAGACCATCCTAATAATGCAACCATATTAATGAAAGCATCAGGAAGATATCCGTTTTCTCTGTATCCCTTAGAAATCACACCGGTAGCAGGATCTTCGAAATCAAGCGGGAACACCGGGAATCCGAATTTATCTCCGTCTCTTTTGCTTAATTTCCCTTTTCCTTCAGGTTTTAAGATTAAAGAAAGGTGGGCAAACTGTGGTGCTTCCCACTGCATTGCTTCGTATAATAAAGTGTGAAGTCCTAAAGATGGAAGCCATTCTTCTCCACGGATTACGTGGGAGATTTCCATTTCATGGTCATCAATAATGTTGGCAAAATGATACGTTGGCATTCCGTCATTCTTTACCAGAACTTTATCATCTAAAGTATTGGTATTGACTGAAAATTTTCCACGAATAATATCTTCAAGATTTAATACTCTGTCTACAGGCATTTTAAACCGTACTACATAAGGCGTCTTTTCGTCTAATAACCTTTGAACCTCTTCTTCAGAAAGGGCAAGGCTGTTTCTTAAACGGTTTCTTGTTTTATTATCATAAGAGAAAACATCACCTTTCGCTTCATATTCGGCACGCATTGCATCCAGTTCTTCAGCCGTATCAAAGGCAATGTAAGCA
The DNA here is from genome assembly GCF_046614675.1 of Chryseobacterium cupriresistens. NCBI lineage: Bacteria > Pseudomonadati > Bacteroidota > Flavobacteriia > Flavobacteriales > Weeksellaceae > Chryseobacterium > Chryseobacterium cupriresistens. The sequence goes on from NZ_JBKKJT010000002.1 coordinate 76,787, forward strand.
TAATCTGTTTTCAGGATCTGCTCGGTATATCTGTCATAGATGTCTCTTCTTTCAGACTGTCTGTAAGGAGCGAATTTTCCTCCTTTTTTAGGACTCTCATCAGGAATGATTCCGCACCATTCTAAAGCTTCTTCAATATATTCTTCGGCTCCTTCTACATATCTGGCCGTATCCGTATCTTCAATTCTCAATACAAATTCTCCCCCTTGATTTTTAGCAAAAAGATAATCATATAATGCGGTTCTTACGCCTCCCAAATGTAATGGTCCTGTAGGACTTGGAGCAAAACGTACTCTTACTTTCTCCATTTCAATTTTAATTTTTGCAAATTTACTTAAAATTATACGTTTACGGGATGATTTATATCCGTTGATTTTTTTTCTCCTTGCTTTTTTATTTCTTTCTTTTTTATTTCTTTCTTCATATGTCATTTTAAAATAACCTGATAGATATATGGAATGATATTTTAATCTTACGGTTTTAGTTTAGGAAATTATATTATGGAAGTTGGGGTCATAAAGAAAGTTGTTGAATTGATGATAATGTTATTTCCTATATCTGATCAAATTTATTTCTGCAAATAATTTTATTTGTTAAATCCCTTTTAAGTGAATGTTCTATGCTTTATTAAAGGTTATTTCATTTAATTGTTAAATTCACTAAATGATGATATATGTCATCTTATTTTACTTACTTCACTCGTTGTGGAATAGTATATTTGCTGAAACTTTTAAATAATCTATGAAAAAACAAATTTTATTTTGCTTCAGTAGTCTACTGATGCTTTTTATGAGTTCATGTTCAACGGAGGAACTGAATAGCGAGACAACCCCTGAAAGCCCTGCGGCAAAAGCTAATAATCGCTTATCTGCTTCCAAATTTGCGGGAGACGGAATTTATGATGTTCTGGGACATGGTTATAATGTTACCGGTGAATATGCCAATGCGACAGCTGCCGGTTTTAAGGTAGTTGATATTGATCGCTTTAAATTAGAGCAGAGCAACAGATTAATCAGCGAAAACACAAATTCTCAGGAGTATTCCGAAGATTATGGTGAAAATGCTGAGGCTTATTCGAAAATGGTTTCAACCAAAGTGGATGCAACAGTTAATTTTCCACTGTTTAAAAAAATACTTTCTGTAGGTTTTGGCTCAGCGGTAACAACCAACAATAAGTTTGATGCAAAATATATCTACGGAAGTTATAACCTTACGATCAAACAGAAAAGAGTAAGATTCAATGCTACTACCGATATGCTGGGTGATTATATAACTCCTGAATTTGCTCAGGATTTACAGACAAAAACTCCGCAGCAGATTGTTCAGGATTATGGAACTCACGTAATGACGGATATTTATACAGGAGCAAAACTTGATATTTTATTCCAGTCTGAAACAACGAGCCAGACTCGTGATAAGGCAGCCAGAATCGGAATAAAGGCAGGAATGCTGAATATTTTTAATGTGAATGTGGATAATGATGTGAATACTTCTGAATACCACATGAATTTTTCTAAAAAGTTGACTTACAAAACCAGAGGCGGGGATCCTTCAAAAGGCTTAGTAGGAGATTTGAATCTGGATCAGACCAATACTAAAGTTAATATTTCCAATTGGCAGAACAGCTCAAATGTAAATAATTCTGTTTTGGTTGACTTTGGAAGCAACGGGTTGATTATTATTTATGACTTTGTAAAAGACCCTGTTAAAAAAGCTCAGCTTAAAGCCTATGTAGATCAATATCTGATTGATAATAAGGTGTATTTAGAATTTAACACCATTCCAATTTACAGATATTATAACGGAGTAGATCATTACTATACAAAAATTGCTGGAAGCTACAGCGGATATTCTTTTGAAGGAACAGAGTTTCACGCATTCTTGTACAAAGCTCCCAATACAGTTCCTATCTACAGATACTGGAATGGTAAAGATCATTACTATACAAAAACTCCGGGATATTATCCGGGATATGTAGATGAAGGAATCGAGTTTAATGCTTTTGCTACTCAGCAGCCTAATACAGTTCCTATCTACCAATATTGGAACGGTAAAGATCATTATTATTCAAGATCCAGCGTAACACCTTCAGGTTATATTAAGGAGGGAATTGAATTCTATGCTTATTAATTAAAAATATTGATATTCTATAACTACAAGCCGTCTCAGTTTTGAGACGGTTTTTAATGATAAATAATATGATATATTTTTTTACCATTAAAAGATAGTACTGCCTTACTGTTTGTATTCATTTTCATTGATTATAATAATGTGCTGTTAATTATTCCTTTTCCAGGGTGTACATATATGGACTTAAGCAAATGTTAAATTGATGTTAGATTTTTTCTTTTACAACTAATTTTGATGGGGTAAATAGAAGTATGATTTTTATTATTTATCTTTACATAAGGAAATAAAAAACATAAACTTATGATAAAGCATTTATTAGCAATGTTTGGGCTATTGGCAGGAATTTGTATAATGGCTCAAAATATTACACTTGGCACTAATTTGGTAAAGGATAGAAGATACTATTCCCGAAATAATCAGCACTTTCTGATTTTTCAAAATGATGGAAATTTGGTAGTTTATAATAGCCAGAATCAGCCGGAATGGAGTTCCAGGACTCCTGGTGAAGGTTCAAGGGCTATTTTTCAGGAAGATGGTAATCTTGTCGTTTATAATTCTTCAAACAGACCCTTATTCAGTACCAACACCACCAACAAGAATGCAGCCAACCTTGAGATGCAGGATGATGGCAATCTTGTAATTTATAACAGGAGACGAAATGCTTTGTGGTCTTCTAAGGGAGGTTCTGACGGAAACAATTTCGGTGGAAACGGAGGTTCTAATACAGGAAGTTATAATAATGGTAATATTTACAAAGGATTTAGATTTGTAAAAGGACAAAAGATATTTTCTGAAAATTATAACTATTATTTAATTTTCCAGACAGATGGTAATTTGGTAATGTATAGTAACGGAACTAAAAAAGATATCTGGTCTTCGGCAACAGCAGGAAGTGGAAGAAGCGCTATTTTTCAGGAAGATGGAAATCTGGTAGTCTATGATTCTTCACATAAACCTGTTTACAGTACAGGTATAAGCTCATCAAATATTGAAAGACTTTCAGTTCAGAATGATGGAAATATTGTGATTTACAACAACAACGGTAGTGTTGTTTGGGCAAATAAAAAATAATAATTTAATAAAAAAAGTTAAGTATAAAAAAAGCTAGCCGAAAAGGTTAGCTTTTTTATGCAGTTTGTCTCGTCCTAATATAGCGTTTCTTTTGTAAAGAATATCGTACTCTAGCATTGGGAAATTATTTTTTCCCACGTACTGATCCAATCTTGTGTTTCATTTTCCAAGGAATAATTTTTCATCACAAATTGTGACCCTATTTTCCCTTTTTCAGAAAAAAGAGTCGGATTCTCATGATATTCTAATGCGTGGCTTTCTATTTTTTCAACAAAATCAATAATGTTACCTTCTTCAACCAGGCAAGAAAATTCTTCTTTAAAATATTCTTTTCCTCCTTGTCCAGAGTAACCGATTACAAAACATCCACAAGACATAGCTTCTATAGGAGGAAGCCCAAAGCCTTCTCTATGATTGAAGCTTAAAAAAAATACGGATTCTTTTAAATGTTTTGCAACTTCCTGTTCATCCATATTGTCAATTGGGAAAAACTCCCAATCATCCATCTTTTTTCGTGCTTTTAAAATATTAATAACTTGTAAAGAATCCTCAGCAAGTTTCCTTGGCATAAAAGCAATTTTTTTCTTTTTTTTATTTTCAAAACTGAAAATATGGGTATCAATTCCTAAACGGACTCTATATAGACCAAGAGCAGGAAATACAACATTAAAATATTTTTGTGCATTTTCTGATGCTACAATAGTTCCTAAACAATTTTTATCTAAATAAGGATTCTTTTCATTATAATCAAATCCATACCCCTGAAAGGTGTAGTAGCAATTCTGGTTAAGTATTACATACTGATGATTGGGAATAGTTTTATGGAATGATTTTCCATATATTTCCGGAAAAACAAATAGCGCATCTTTCTCTATGGGATGTGAAAATAAATTGTTATAGAACAGTTTTAATCTTTCGTAAAAACTATTTTTATGTTCTTTAGGGTTATTACTATTTTCTATGTTTTTTAAAAGTTCATAATGATAAGATATTTTTGTGTCACGATACCATATATTATCTCTTTTTCTCTTTTTTTTTAATAAAACAGTAGCATTATAACCATGATTGTTTAAAATATTTACATATTTATAAATTTGTTTTATACCCCCAAAAGGTACAGAAACTGATGGGCAAACAAAATATATCTTTCTTTTTTTCATAATAAGATTACTGTTTTTGAATACAATGCTTCCATATATGTTTTGATTAACGGAAATCAATATCCTTTAAAGTTTTCGGTATTTATTAGGCATTAAATGATTTTGTTGATTAATCAAATCTTATAAACAGAAGTGAATTTATTGCACTCCAGGAACAAAAGATAACCAACTTATTACTCTCATAGTTTACAATAAATGCTTAATTTTGTTTTTCTAAAAAGGCAGGACAAAATAATAAATTTAAAATGGGAATTAAAAGGTTTTTTAAAAATAAAATAAAGGATCGGAATTTTATCAATAATAAGAGAAAACTAAAGATCAATCATTTTGAACTCGACTTTTTTAAAAAACATACATTTGGCTTTATTTATGAAAATGAGCCAGAAGTTTCTATCATAATTCCTGTTTACAATCAGATCAGATATACTCTTAATTGTTTATATACAATTGAACAGTATGATAAAGACGTATCAAAAGAAATTATTATTATCAATGATAACAGCTCAGATGAAACTTTAAAGTATCTGGATACAGTTCCCGGAATTACAATTATTAATAATACTGAAAATTTAGGATTTTTAAGAAATATAAATAAAGGAATTCGGAAGGCAAGAGGAAGATATATTTATTTGTTGAACAATGACGTAGAAGTTCAGGAAAACTATTTATCCAGTTTGTTGGAGGTTTTTAAGAACAATAAAAATGTAGGTGCAGTTGGCTCTAAAATGGTATTTTCAGACAATACATTGCAAGAGGCGGGCTGTCTTATTTTTAATAATACCGAAATTGTTAATCTAGGAAGAGGTGAAGCTATTGATACTCCAAAATATAACTTTTTAAGAAAAGTAGATTATTGTTCAGGATGTAGTTTGTTATTACATAGAACTGATACTGATGGAAAACTTAATCTTTTGGATGAAGCTTTTTTACCTGCCTATTATGAAGAAACAGATCTATGTCAACGCTTGAAATATGAGCAGAAGCTGGATATTTATTATCAGCCTAAATCGGAAATTGTTCATTTTGAAAATGTTTCTTATACTGGAAAAGATAATGGAAAGGAACTTTTGCTTCAGAAAAACAGAACTGTCTTTATGAATAGATGGGATTCGTATTTTACTGATTCAAGATTTCTGGATAATGAAGGAAGAAATAATATTAATAGGTTTTATAAAAAGCCCAATATTCTGATTCTGGAGGAACGTATGCCACAACCTGATAAGGATTCTGGCTCAAGAAGGTTTCTTGAAATTGTAAAGATTCTGCAAAAAAATAATCATAGAGTTATTTTAGGGATTCAGCAACCCAACCAAGAGGATGATATCTACGTTGATTTTTTTCGGAGCATTGGTGTGGAAGTTTGTAAAGACTATGTAAATGCTCAGAACAAAATTGTAAAAGTTTTGGATCAAGTGAAAGAAGCTCTTCATTATGTAGATATTGTTTGGATTTTCAGACCGATTGGATTTGATTTTTGGTATGGGAAAATTAAAAATGATATCTCCGGAAAGAAGATTATTTATGATATGGTCGATCTTCATTATCTAAGAATGGAGAGAGAAAACAAATATATTGAAGTGACAAAGTCCCGTAAAAAAGAGATGAGATTCTTTAAGGAAAAGGAATATTTTGGAATGCAAAAGTCAGATGTGGTTATTTCCATCAGTGATGAAGAAAAGAAAATTGTCTCGGGCCAAGGGATCAAAAATGAAAAGATCTTTACTGTTAGTAATATTCATGAACCTGTAGAATGCAGAGATATGGATTATTCTGTTCGGGAAGGTGTTTTATTCATTGGAGGTTTCTATCACATGCCCAATATGGATGCCGTCAAGTTTTTGTATGAAGATATAATGCCTTTAGTTTGGGCCAAAGACGATTCTATTAAAGTATATATTTTAGGACCACATTTTCCTGAAGAGATTAAAGGAAAATATAATTCTGAGAAGTTTCAGATATTAGGTTATCAGAAGAGTGTAGATTACTGGTTTGAAAATTCGAGAATATTTGTTGCTCCTCTACGATATGGAGCTGGAGTGAAAGGAAAGATAGGGCAGGCTCTGGAGTTTGGATTGCCTGTAGTCACTACATCAATTGGGGCGGAAGGAATGGATCTGGAAGATCGAAAAACAGCCCTTGTTTCCAATGAAGATCCGCAGCATTTCGCAAATAAGATATTGGAACTATATTACGATGAAAATTTGTGGAAAACTCTTCATAGTAACAGCGCACTACCACTTGCTAAGTTCTCAGTTGGGCAACAGGAAAAGAATATCAATAATATTATAAATTATTTAGGATTTAAAGATTAAATAAAGAAAGCTTTTATCAATAAAGCTTATTTTTTATGTTATGATTTTTTTGATCCAATTACTGAAACCATATTTTTTTACAATGTCATCTGATAATGTAAAATAAGGTTTTTTTAGAAACTGTTTAATATTTTTATAATTATTATTTTCCACAACAAAGATATTATCAGGATGGTAAAAATCGTATTTTTTAACCGTCACATTATCCGTAATTACTTTTTTCTTATAGTATATTCCTTCAAAGAAACGAATGGAAAGTCCGTTGTGTAATGGATCAACAAAATCCAAAAGAATGTCTGAACTTTTAACAAGATCCAGATTTTCTCGGAAACTAATTCTGTTTTGAATATATTGTATTTTATCATTTTTCGTTTCAGGTTCCTGAAAATATTGAATGAAAATAGAAAGTTCAATAGATAAACCTGAGACTTCATCAATAAATCGGTTAATTTTTTCTTCACGGCTTTTCCAATATAAACCTACAAAGTAAAGCTTAGGCTTTTCTGCATTATATTTTTTTTCAGAAGAAGGAAGGTGATCAAAATAAAAATTAGTAATAGGTTGAATATTGGGCTGAGATTCTACTCTTTCAAAACAAAAGAAGATATCAAATAAATTGAAATAGTTTCTGATCTCTGGAAATTTTTCAATACCATCCCATTGATAAGCAATTAATCTTTGGGTTTTACTTTTTAGATTCTTTATAAATGAAATTGGGAAATTATCCGGACGAATCACCAGGACATAATCCAATTCTTCCGTAATGGCAGAAAGGTTTTTATTCAGCTCATCGAGAAAATGCTTTTGAATAAGATATTGTTTATACTCTTTATTTCTAAGAATATTTTTAATGAAAAAATTTTTTATGCTTTCACAGCCCTTGTATTTAAATCCTGAAACATTGTCTGTGATTAAATAGGGTTCAAAACCTTCCTTCTCCAAGTTCTCTAAAAATAGCTTTGGAAAATCGGAATAGTCAGGCATTACCAAAAGAAATTTTCTTTTTTTCACTTTTTTAATTTAAGTTAAGTATACTGAATCTTAATATTTTGTAGTATTTTCTGAGACTGTTGACAGGATTATTGAAATATTCTTTTTTTATGGTCTCAGCATCTTTTAAACTGAGGTCATTAATATACCGGAAATATTTTTTCTCAATACTTTTCAATGAAATATTATCATTGAATTTAGGATTAACTTCTTTGAATATCGTTTCCATCTTATGAATTGCTGTATTGGAATAGTTTGAATAATGCTTGTAATTTCCAATAATAATTTTCTTTAAGTAGGCAATATAGTAGGCAATATTGCTTTGTTCAGGATATTGTAAATAGTAGTTGTTATATATCGTTTGAATAACACTTAGGTATCCTAAAAGATTTTTATCACTGTTCTTTTTAGTGATGGACTGTGCGTTGTCGATAGTGTAGAAATAAGTAATATCAGGAATAAAGACAACATTCTTTGCCTGGAACATCGTTTCAAAGAACCATAATTCATCTTCGTGATAAATTCCACTTAAAAATGTGAGATTATTTTCTTTTAAAAATGAAGATTTATATAATTTATTCTGGGCAATTGGACTTAAGTCTTCCGTTATTTTTTTAAACAGGATTTCCGTATTTTTATTTTCTAAGCGTTGTTTTTCTTTAGGCTGAGGTAAGAATGAAACGTTTCGTTTCTCTTCCCATGAATAGGTTGATGTTTTTCCCACAATAATATCCTCTTTACCTGTATACTCAGATATGAGTGATTCCAAGGCATTAGAAGGAAGAAGATCATCACTGTCACAGAAAAAAATAAAATCTCCGGAGGCTTTTTCCAATCCGAAATTTCGAGTATCTGAAAGACCTTTGTTTTTCTGGTTGTATATATGGAATCTTTCGTCTGAAAAACAATTGATGATTTCAAGAGTATTATCTGTACTGCCATCATTAATAACAATACATTCAATATTGTAATGAGTTTGGCTCTGTATACTTTCGAGTACTTCTTTTACATAATAAGAAGCGTTGTAGCACGGAACAATAATGCTGATTAAAAAAAAAGAATTATCCATTCTTAATTAAATTTTTTTCAATGTAGAACTTACGGACTCAATGGAAAATGGTTTCAGACTGTCAATAGAATTTTGACTTAATGTATTCCAAAGCTCTTCATCATTATTTAATTGTAGAATTGCCTGAGCAAAACTATTTTCATCATTCGCTATCAATACATTTTTATGGTTGGTGAGTCTCATTCCTTCCGCTCCGATATCTGTTGTGATTACAGGCAAGAAATATTCAAATGCCTGTCCTATTTTTCCTTTTACTCCAGCTCCAAACCGTAAGGGAGCAACCATAATTCTGGAATTCATAAAATGCTCTTCAATGCTTTCCACAAAGCCTAAAAATTTAAACTTAGGAAATAGTTTAAGATCAAGTTTCTCAGCGACATTCCCAATGATGCTTACTTCCAGTTCAGGATTGGTTTTCCAGACAATAGGCATTATTTTTTCATAGAGAAACTTTACCGCATCAATATTTGGCTCGTGGATAGATCCGATGAAGGTAATTCCTTTGCTTTCACTGAAACTTTTTCTTTCAGAAATATCAATTTTGGGATAATGAATATTAGATACTGTAATGATCTTATTTTTATCTGCATACTGGCTCATAATTGCTTTCTCCTTATCAGATATGGCAATGATATAATCCAGTTGTGGTGCAACAACTGTTTCCAGGCGAAAAAAATGTTTATAATTCTTCTTTAATGAAATACGGGTAGGTTCCAGTTCTATGGCTCTTTTAAACCTTAAAAAATGAATGTCTACCATATCATAAATAAATTTGGCAGAAGATAAAACGGCTTTCATTTTTTCATAAAAAAGATTCAGAGCCAGAGGCCCGTTGAACCAAACGTAATCTATCTTTTTAAAAGAAGACAGGAAATCATAGATATTCCTGTACTTAGTGTTCTCTATGTAAACGATAACATTGCGCTGCTGATAAAACTTCACATAAGAATCGTCTTCAAACATATGGGGAGCGAATATAATGCAGTTGTATCCTAATTCTTTGTAAATAAGTATAAGTTCTTTCAGTCTGTTAGCCCCGGATTCTTTATCATGGGCTGGGAAATCTCTTGATGCAAAAAGGATCGTTTTTTGGGAAGCATCATACAGATTAATGTTGACGATATCCTTAGACTGAAGATATTTAAGTTTTTCTTTTCTTTCGAAGTGCTTTTTTATTTTTTTTAAGATTCCCATTTGTCAGTTTTTAGTATCAAGTTCAAAAACTTTATTCACCCAACTATCCAAAGTGTATCTGTAATAGATTTCTTCCGGAATTTTCTCGTAGGGTGTTTCAAAAAAAGATTTGTCAAGATTACTAATATTTTTGTTTAAAATCAAAATATTATTGGGATTGTAAAAGTCATAGGTTTTAATGGCTTCGTTATCAGTAATGATTTTCTTATCCAGAGCCATGGCTTCAAAAACCCTGAAGCTGAGCCCGTATTGCCCTTCACGCATAAGGTCCAGTAAAACTTTAGAGTTTTTATAATACTTTGGAAGATCGTTATGCGGAATTTTTTTGATACTGAAAATCAGAAAAAGATTTTTCGGTACCGTCATGAAAATATTGGTCAGCTGATGCTTCCAGGATTTTTTACCAATGATCATAATCTGGAATTTTAATCCCTGTTCAATCAGCTTTTTAGCCAGTAATTTTATTAATGAAACTCTTCTGTTATCATAAGATGTAATATAGAAAAGATCCATTTCAGGCTGTTGGATTTCCTGTGAACAATGGGGAAGATAAATATAGTTTGTTAACTTTTCGAACCCGTGCTTTTTGACGTCAACATAGTCGAATGAGAATACTTTGTCAAAAAGATACAGCTTATCTTCTACAGGAACTCTTTCAAGATTATCATAAAGATAGGTCAACAGACGATCTGTATATTTTCTAATTTTTTTGAGAGTAGAAAGATCAAATGTATCCGGATTCATCACCAGAATCTGATCCTGATGGCCTAATTGTTCCAGAGAATCCAGAACATATTTCTGTCTTTTTTCAGTCTTGAGATTTTTATTTAAAAAAGTTTTGCTTAAAGCATTTACAGCTCTTTCATTGAAGTTGGAATGAGTAACGCTACTGATCTTTATATGATGAGCATCAATATCTCTTTTGCATAATGTCTCAACAATATACTTATCATAATCCCAAAAATCATAACTAATGATACAAATCTTCATTTAACTAATTTTGCTCTTTTTTTAATGATTCATAGGTTTCATAAACGCTTAAAGACTGCAGATAAGATAATTGATAGCCTTCTTTTCCGTCTAAAATACCCAGTCTCATTATATAGGCCTTAAAGAATTTAAAAGCTGTTTTAAGATATTGAACCAAAACACTGTACTTTTTCCCTTTTGCAGCCAGTTCCTTCCCCTTTAAAACTCCGTAATGAATCATCTTTTTTCTATAAGATTCATAATCTGAAACGGAGTAGTGGAGTAATTTATTTTTTAAAATACCGATGGTTCCGTTAACCTCCAGAGTTTCATGTACCTTTTTTCCCGCCATATATCTGGCCTTCGATTTTCTGAATAGCCTGAAGTTTTTATCAGACTGTGTTCCTGAAAAGTGAATCGGTTTTTGGGCAAAAAAGAATTTCCTGTAAAAATAATAGGCATCCTTTTGCCCGGGTTTGTTCAGCTCACCGATAATTTCCTGCTGCAGGGCCGGAGTAATTCTTTCATCACCATCCAAAAATAATACCCAGTCGTTGGTTGCGTGATCAAGAGCTAAATTTCTCTGCTTTGTAAAGTCCTCAAATTTATTCTGAATCACTTTTACATGGGGGAATTTCTTTGCAATTTCTACAGTTTTATCCGTACTAAAAGAGTCTACCACAATTATTTCATCACAAAAATCAAAAGACTCAAGGACATCCTGTATATTTTTTTCTTCATTATATGTTATGATTAAACCACTTATATTCATCACAACGTTTTGTTTAATAAGGAAATATGTACTATCTCTCTTAAGGTCATTCTAAATAGTTTTAATCTTTCAAAGATAAGTCTAAATTTGAATTTTATAGACCAATCTTTGTCATTTATCTCTATTATGCAAATTTCGAAAAAATGCCGCCTTTGAAGAATATACATTATTGTATTCGGATGTATATAGCAAATACAATTCCTAAATTTTTAAAAAGTGAAAAAATATGATTTTTTTATGCTTTTTTGAAGTCATTGCTGACGGTATGTCTAGGGAAATACATGTATTGATGAGATACATTAAGGGTATGGTTTTTAACTACCATACCCATTAATCTTTTCCGGAAATCAACAGTTCAAATAGTGTTGATCATATTAAAATATCCGATGAATATCAGTTTATTTATACTCGAGAATAGTCTTTTCAATAATCTTCACGCAATCCTGCAATTGTTCTTCAGTAATGACCAATGGTGGTGCAAGTCTGATAATGTTACCATGTGTAGGTTTTGCCAGCAATCCGTTTTCTTTCAGCTGCAGGCAAAGATTCCATGCGGTAGAGCTATCAGGTGTATCATTGATCAGAATAGCATTTAAAAGGCCTTTTCCTCTTACTTTGGTAATAAGGTTTGTCTTTTCAATAAGCTTCTCTATTTCAGCTCTGAAAAGCTTTCCTAATTCTTCTGCTCTTTCAGACAGTTTTTCGTCAGCTACTACATCCAATGCGGCTACTGCTACGGCACACGCAATAGGGTTTCCTCCGAACGTGGAGCCATGCTGTCCCGGTTTGATAACATTCATAATGTTGTCATTCGCTAAAACAGCAGATACGGGATACATACCTCCGGAAAGTGCTTTCCCTAAGATCAGGATATCCGGTTGTACATCTTCATGGTGGCAGGCAATCAGTTTTCCTGTTCTTGCAATACCTGTCTGAACTTCATCAGCAATGAAAAGGACATTATATTTTTTACATATTTCAGAAGCATTTTTAAGGAAGTTTTCATCAGGAACATACACTCCGGCCTCTCCCTGAATTGGTTCTACTAAGAACGCAGCAATATTTCCGGCTTCTCTGCTTAATACTTCTTCCAATGCAGTGATATCGTTATAAGGAATTTTGATAAATCCTGGTGTAAAAGGTCCGTAATTCTGGTTGGCATCAGGATCATTAGAGAAAGAAACAATTGTTGTTGTTCTTCCATGGAAATTGTTTTCGCAAACGATAATTTTCGCTGCATTTTCTGCAATTCCTTTTACTTCATAACTCCATTTTCTGGCTAATTTTACCGCTGTTTCCACAGCTTCAGCTCCGGAATTCATTGGTAAAACCTTGTCAAATCCAAAAAGAGTGGTTATTTTCTGTTCATATTCTCCTAATTTGGAGTTGTAGAATGCTCTTGAAGTTAAAGCCAGCTTTTGTGCCTGCTCTACCAGTGCTCCAACAATTTTAGGATGAGAATGTCCCTGGTTTACAGCAGAATATGCTGAAAGAAAATCATAGTACCTTTTGCCCTCCACATCCCAGACGAAAACACCTTCTCCGCGATCCAGAACTACTGGAAGGGGGTGATAGTTGTGCGCTCCATGTTTGTCTTCAAGGTCAATAAAATACTGTGAGTTTTTTGTTTGTTCTGCTGTTGACATATTGTTGTTTTTTACAAATTTACACAATATTAATGATACCCATAAACAAAAATAGAATTGAGTATAAGGCTGTGATTAGAGTATATTTTGAGGGAAAATGAATCCCTAATGGAAAATATTTTCTTAACGGATAACAGTTGCAGGTATTCTATCTTTAAGAATAAGAAATTTATACTGAGAAGATTATTCTACATTTTAATCATTCCGGTATTGATTTGCTGTTCTATCAGGGCTATAATATTTTTAAATGCTGTTCCCTAAACAGCTTTTGATTGGGGTTTATCTTATAAATTACTATTGTACGAAATATCAAAAACTTTTTCCATTTGTCTTTCGTTAGTAGTTCTAGGGGTTGCCTTTAATAAAGTATTACGGAGCCAAACTGCCGCACTGTTTTCATAATGAGAAATTTTACCAATAGCAGCGCTTGTATTGACGATATAATGTGCTTTTTTCATGCGCAGTTTTTCGTATTGAGTGAAAGCTTCATCCACCTTTTTACCTTCACCAAAAAGCTTTCCAATGATGTATGCATCTTCAATGGCCTGGCATGCACCTTGTCCCATATTAGGTGTTGTTGCATGGGCTGCATCACCAATCAGGCAAACACGGTCTTTTTGCCATTGGTAAATCGGTTCTAAATCGATAATGTCACTGACAAATATTTTCTCTTTGGGTGTTTCGGAAATCATGCTGAGAATTTCGGGATTAAATTCAGCAAAAAGCTCAGCAAGATTATTGGGATTTTTAACCAGGTGCTCGTTAACCACAGCGTACCAGTAAACTTTGTTATCACTAATTTTCACGAAGCCGAAGCGTCTGCCTTTTCCCCAGGCTTCATAAACATGGTGATTATATTTTTCTGTCCAATCAGATTCGATGACGCCACGCCAGCATTTTTGCTTGGAAGATCTGAGTTTTCCAATATTTAAAATTTGACGACGTACTACTGATTTAATTCCATCTGCTCCAATAACAGCATCTGCATTAGCGATAGTTCCGTCTTCAAAAGTGAGTTGATAACCGTTTTCCTGTTCGATTTTGGATAAACGTTTAGAAAGTTTAATGTTTTCAAAACCAATTTCTTCAGCCAGAATCATTTGTAAATCGGCACGATGAATGGCAATATTGCTTACTCCGTATTTACTTTCGAATGTATTTAATTGTACATCCGATAAGGTTTTGAGCTGTGGATTAGTAATGTTAATAGTTGAAATTTTATGACCTGCCATTTCGATTTTGTGGCGAATGCTTAGTTTGTCAAAAATCTGCATGGCATTATTAGCCATAATGATTCCGGCGCCCACAGGCTTTATTTCGGGTGCACTTTCGTAAACGGTAACGTCCAGATTATTTTTTTGTAAGGCTAAAGCTGTTGTCAAACCACCAATTCCGCCACCGATAATTGCTATTTTCATTGTGATTGCATTTATATTATGAGGCAAAATTAATGGCTGGAAAAACCAAAAACGTTCACTTAAGTTAATTTTCTGAAATTAGCAAATTCTTTTCCGGATTCTGCTCAGCGATTGTGGCGTAATTCCTAAATATGACGAAATATATTTCTGTGGAATTTTGTTCAGAATTTCGGGTGACTTTTTCAAAAGATTGAGATAGCGTTCTTCCGGTGTATAAAAAAACAGTTCGTCAAGCCTTTGTTTTGCATCCAGAAAAGCTAAATCCGATATGCGTTTTGCCAGCCCAAGCCAGAAAATATCTTTCTGAATTAACATCCCAACAGCTTTTTTATCAAAATATAAAACTTCAGTTTTTAGAAGAGCCTGTATAACAGCGATTGATTTTTTTCCGGTAATATAGCTTGCGTAATCACCAATTACGTCATTATTCACCTGTAAAAGATAGCTGATATCTTCGCCTTTTTCATTGATGTAATAAATCCGGACAGCGCCATTCAAAATGATTCCTAAACGATCAAATACTCCATTTTTAGGTTCTATCATTTTGCTTTTATCATAAGTTACGATATAGCAAATATCCAAAAATTCCTTCGCACGCACCATAGAAATCTGAAGTGTCTTTGCTAATTTCTCCTGTATTGCTGATGTCATCGCTCCTATGTTGGTTTTAATTGATACTACAAAAATAATTTTTCCTGTTTTATTAGAACGAAATAGAGTATAAAACTAAAGAAGGCGCCTTTTCGGACGCCTTCTTTTTATATGAATGATAATTCTTTTTAGTGATTATCGTATTTTCTATCCATTACAAAATCTTCCATGAATTTTGTAGTATAGTTCCCTGAAAGATAATCTTCATTATCCATCAGCTGTCTGTGGAAAGGAATCGTTGTTTTTACTCCTTCAATATAGAATTCTTCAAGAGCCCGTCTCATTTTTGCAATGGCTTCCTCACGGGTCTGAGCCGTAGTAATAAGCTTAGCAATCATTGAATCATAGTTGGAAGGAATTGTATATCCGGAATACACGTGAGTGTCTACTCTGATTCCGTGTCCTCCAGGGATATTTAATCCTGTGATTTTCCCCGGAGACGGTCTGAAGTCTGCGTAAGGGTCTTCTGCGTTGATTCTACATTCGATTGAATGTAATTTAGGATAATAGTTAATTCCTGAAATAGGAGTTCCAGCAGCAAGAAGAATTTGTTCTCTGATCAGGTCATAATCAATTACCTGCTCAGTGATAGGGTGCTCTACCTGGATTCTTGTATTCATTTCCATGAAATAGAAATTTCTGTGTTTGTCTACAAGGAATTCGATAGTTCCTACCCCTTCATATCCAATGAATTCGGCAGCTTTTACGGCAGCTTCTCCCATTTTCTCACGAAGTTCATCTGTCATGAAAGGAGAAGGCGTTTCTTCAGTTAATTTCTGATTTCTTCTCTGTACAGAACAGTCTCTTTCAGAAAGATGGCACGCTTTTCCGAATTGGTCACCAGCAACCTGAATTTCGATGTGTCTTGGCTCTTCAATCAGTTTTTCCATATACATACCTCCATTTCCAAAGGCAGCTACAGCTTCCTGAATAGCAGATTCCCAGTGATCTTTAAGGTCTTCAGCTTTCCAAACAGCTCTCATTCCTTTTCCACCACCACCTGCGGTAGCTTTGATCATTACCGGATATCCTGTTTCTTCAGCTATCTTTACAGCGTGTTCATAAGATTCGATCAATCCGTCAGAACCTGGTACACAAGGTACACCTGCTGCTTTCATAGTAGCCTTAGCGTTTGCTTTATCTCCCATTTTTTCAATCTGTTCAGGAGAAGCACCAATAAATTTGATACCGTTCTTCTGGCAGATTCTTGAGAAGTTAGCATTTTCAGATAAAAATCCGTACCCTGGGTGAATAGCATCAGCATTGGTAATTTCCGCTGCAGCAATAATATTAGGGATTTTAAGATAAGAGTCTTTACTCATTGCAGGGCCAATACATACTGCTTCATCAGCAAATCTTACGTGAAGACTGTCTTTGTCAGCAGTAGAGTATACTGCAACGGTTTTGATCCCCATTTCTTTACAAGTACGTAAAATACGCATTGCAATTTCGCCACGATTGGCTATTAATATTTTTTTGAACATCTTAATACGATTTGAAATTTGAAAATTTGAAATTTGAAATTGATTTTATAATCAATTATCAATCATCATTAATCAATATTTAATTAAGATGGATCTACTAAGAATAAAGGTTGGTCGTACTCTACTGGCGTAGCGTCGTCAACTAAAATTTTAACAATTTTTCCGCTGATTTCAGATTCAATCTGGTTGAATAGCTTCATTGCTTCAATAACACAAACTACTTTACCAACAGAAACTTCGTCCCCTACATTTACAAATACATCTTTATCAGGAGATGGTTTTCTATAGAAAGTACCAATCATTGGAGATTTGATTGTTACATATTTGCTGTCATCAGATGCAGCTTCAGCTTTTTCAGCAACAGGAGCGGCCGGAGTTGCAACAGGTGCCGGAGCAGCTACCGCTTGTGGAGCAGTGTGGTATACTGCAGGTTGTGCATAAACAGCATCGCTTCCAGCTAATGGAGTTTTAATAGTGATTTCGAAATCTTTAGTTTTGTACTTCACTTCTGATACTTCAGCCTTAGATACAAACTTGATAAGATTTTGTATGTCTTTAATGTCCATAAATTTGATATTTGATTTGATGCCAAAGATACCAAAAAAACGTAAAAAACAACAAAAAACCGCCAAATTTTATCAAAATTGGGCGGTTTTTGTATTAAAATGAGGCTTTTTCAGCGAAAAGCGACTCTTAGTTTTCTTCAGTAGCCGCTACTTCTTTTTCCAATACTACTTTACCTCTGTAGTATAATTTTCCTTCATGCCAGTGAGCTCTGTGGTATAGGTGAAGCTCTCCTGTTGTTGCATCTTTAGCTAATTGAGGAACTACAGCTTTGTAGTGAGTTCTTCTCTTATCTCTTCTTGTAGACGACTGTCTTCTCTTTGGATGTGCCATTTTCTAATAACTTTTTTAATTGATGAGCGATGAGATTCATCATCTCATCATATTTAAATTATTCTATTTAATTATTGTCTTTTAATTTTCTTAAAGCATCCCATCTTGGGTCACTTTCATGTTCTTCTTCTTCAGTTACCTCAATATCTTTAGGACTGAACTGGTCAAGAATTTTAAGATCTTCATCACTTACATTCGGTGAAATCTTTTTCATCGGGATAGAAAGCATTACATTTTCATAAATCAAATGTGCTACATTGAAAGCATGCTCTCCGGTAGGAATGGTAATCACATCTTCATTGCTGTCATCATATTCTTCCCCGAAATTCACCAAAATTTTGATTTCATTCTCAATAGGATAGTCAAAATTTTCATTGGTGATATCACAAACCAATTCAACTAATCCATTAATTTTAATCTCAAATTCTAGAAAAGTAGTGTGTTTATCAAGCGATACATTCACTTCTATTCTAGGATTTGTAAATTCCTGCTCAGTGTCAAATAATTGAAAGAACGTTTTATCTATCTCAAACTTGAACTCGTGTTTTCCGTTTTTAAGTCCGGAAAAGCTTACGTCATAGTTTCTTAACTTGTCCATAAAATGAGTGTGCAAAAATATGCATTTTTTTTATAATAACAAATAAAATCTGAAACAAATTAATTTAAAATTTGTTTTAAAGATTTATGCTTCAGTTTCCTCCGGCAGATCTTCATCTATTCCGTTGTCTACAGCCATTTTTCTAGGCTGCAGGCGGTTGCTCATCAGTTCGCTGTATTCACTTCTGTTTTTGAAAACCTTAATAGCAGTGAAGATCGCTTCTGTAAAACTTTGTTCGTCAGCCATATTTTTTCCTGCAATATCATAAGCAACTCCATGATCCGGAGATGTTCTGATGAAAGGAAGTCCTGCCGTATAATTTACTCCTTCTTCATACGCTAATGTTTTAAAAGGAGCCAGCCCCTGGTCGTGATACATCGCTAAAACAGCATCGAAATTTTTGTATTTGCCCGGCTGGAAGAAACTGTCTGCAGGAAAAGGTCCGAATGCCAGTATTCCGTTGTCAGAAAGTTCTTTAATAGCTGGGCTGATGATCTCGATTTCTTCATTTCCGATAACACCGCCATCTCCTGCGTGAGGATTTAATCCCAGCACTGCAATTTTAGGCTTTTGAATACAGAAATCTTCTATCAGCGTCTGGTTTAAAACTCGGATCTGTTTCTTTATTTTTTCCTTGGAAATATTTTCAGCCACCTTTGCAATAGGGATATGATGAGTTGAAACAGCCACTTTAAGATCTTCGGTAACAAGGAACATTAGTCCTTTTTTATTGAATTTCTCTTCAAAATATCCTGTGTGTCCTGCATGTTTGAAACCCATCTTTACCATTTCATCCTTGTTGATCGGAGCGGTTACCAGAACGTCAATGTCTCCTTTCATTAAAGCTTCAGTAGCTGCTTCCAGAGAATCAATTGCCATCTTTGTAGATTCTTCGGTAGGAACTCCCAGTTCTACATTCACGTTTTCTTTGGTAAGGTTCACCATATTGAGTTTCCCTGCCTGTGCCTGCGAAGGTTCATTAACATAGTTGAAATTAATATTCAGCTTAAAAATATTTTTCTGATAAGTGAATAATTTTCCCGACCCAAAAATTACAGGTGTGAAAAAATCTGTAATAGTTTTGTCTTTCAGAGACTTCATAATGATCTCCGGGCCGATGCCGTTGAAATCACCGATTGAAATTCCTACTCGTACTTTATGGTTTTTTGGGCTCATTTTGATTATCTTTGAAGATTATAATTTACAAATTTAGCAAAAAATAATATGTTCACAGGAATTATTGAAGCAGTTGGTGTTATTGAGAAGATTGAAGAAAAAGGAAGCAATATAGATTTTACCCTGACTTGCCCTTTTACAAATGAACTTAAAATTGATCAAAGCCTTGCGCACAACGGCTGTTGTCTTACAGTTGTTGAAATAAAAGACAATCATTATGTGGTGACGGCAATCAATGAAACATTGGAAAAAACCAACCTTGGAAAATGGGAATTGGGAACCGTTGTCAACCTTGAACGCTGTATGAAAATGGATGGAAGACTCGATGGTCATATTGTTCAGGGACATGTTGATAAAACCGGTGAAGTGGTGAGTATCGAAAATAAAGACGGAAGTTATTTTATTACCATGAAGTATGATAATGACGGAAGTTTTGTAACGGTACCTCAGGGATCCATTACTGTAAACGGAATCAGTCTTACTGTTGCTAAAAGTGAAGATAATCAGTTTTCCGTAGCTATTATTCCTTATACCTGGGAGTTTACGAATATGAAACATTTGAAAATTGGTGACAAAGTAAACCTGGAATTTGATATCATTGGTAAGTATATTGCTAGGTTAATTAAAAAGTAGAATGTCAATAAATAAGTATAAAGGATATAGCTTAAGGAATCGTGTGTTTTTTGGTTTCCTGCTGGTATGTTTTTTAAGTGTGGTTGCTACATCACTTGTTCCTTACTTTGTATTGAGAAATCATTCTTTACAGCAGAGTAATATCGATATGCAGGATAAAACCAATGCTGTAATGCGATATCTGGACTATGCGGTAAGCCAGAAACTTATTGAAACAAAAGATCTTCCGGAGGTTTTGGGGAATAAAATCTTTGAAATAGCGGATATCAACCAGCATGATATTTTTATTTATGATCTGAAAGGAAACTATTTGCTTTCCAACAAAGATGAAGGATTAATTGAGCAGAAAACAATTCCTATAGAAATCATCAATAAGATCCTGTCTACTGACGCAAGAGTAGACATGGTGAATTATGATGCGGCTAAGGATGCAAAGCTTACCTCTTCCTATCTTTTGCTGAAAAACAATGAACTTGAGCCTATCGGAATTGTTTATATTCCTTTATACCACAATGAATCTGCTTATCTTGAAGTTCTTCATCAGTATGTAAAGTATATTCTTTTAGTAGATATATTTCTTATCCTTTTTAGTATATGGATTAGCTGGGTTACGTCTAATAGTCTTGCCAAAACCATTACGAAATTCTCTGATATGATTACCCGTATTACCTTGTTTGAAAACGAAATGCGCCCTATCAGATATTATAAGAATGATGAGCTTAATGCTTTGGCAAGAGCTTATAACAGAATGATTCTACAGATTCAGGACCAGAAAGAAAGACTTAGATTCAAAGCATCCGAAGAAGCATGGAGAGAGATGGCCAAGCAGGTGGCTCATGAGGTGAAAAATCCGCTGACGCCAATGAAGCTGACGATTCAGAATTTTGAAAGAAAATTTGATCCTGAAGACCCGAATATCAGAGAAAGAGTAAAGCAAATGAGTAAAACTATTGTTGATCAGATTGATCTGATTGCTACCGTAGCTTCAGCATTCTCAGAATTTGCGAAACTTCCTGAAAAGAATAATGAAGTGATCAATCTGAATACCGAAGTTGAAGATATTCTCCGTGTATTCAACGATGACAGTATTTTCATGCATGCCAACAAGGCGAATATTATGATCAATATGGACAGGATTTATCTTTCCAGAATTATCACAAACCTTGTTACCAACGCAAAGCAGGCAGAAAGTGATAAGAGAAAACTGATCATCAATGTAGATGTCGAACAGCACCAGAGAAGAGTCATTATCTCTGTTCAGGATAACGGAGTCGGGATTCCTGAAAATATGTACGAAAGAATCTTTGAGCCAAACTTTACATCTAAAAGCAGTGGGATGGGGCTTGGTTTATCCATGGTGAGAAAAATGATCGAAGATTATAAAGGTGAGATCTCCGTGAAATCAGAAGTAGGGAAGGGATCTACATTCATTATTACACTGCCTACCAATTTATAGTGAAGCCATTTACATTTAAACAATTTCAAATTCAGCAGTCTAAAGATGTCTTCCGTGTAGGAACAGACGGTGTTCTGCTTGGTGCTTTGGCGGATGTTGAAAATGCTTCCAGTATTTTGGAAGTAGGAACAGGCACAGGACTAATTTCTCTTATGCTGGCACAAAGAAATCTACAGGCGGAATTTTTAGGGCTGGATATTAATGATGATGCTGCCAAGCTTACCCAGCTCAATTTTGAAAATTCTCCTTTTCATGCCAGGTTGAAAAACAGTCATCAGGACTTTAAAACTTTTGAAACGGAAGATCGTTTTGATCTTATTGTATCCAATCCTCCGTATTTTGAAGAATCAGGATCTGAAAAAGATAAAATTGCTCGTCAGACCGTAGAATTGAACTTCATGCAGTTGATCAGTAAGGCGGCAGAATTATTGTCAGAAAAAGGGATGTTTTCTGTAATCATACCTGTGGAAGCAGGGGAAGTTTTTATTTCAATCGGTAAGGAAAATAAACTGCATCTGAACAGAAAAGTGAATATTAGAGGAATTGAAAATGCAAAGGCAAAAAGATTGATTCTGGAGTTTTCATCACAAGTAAAAGAAGTTAACGAGTCTGATTTTATTATAGAAAAAAGTCCGAGACAATACTCGGACCAATATCTTGAACTCACCAAAGAGTTTCATGTTTTTAAATAGAGAAGTTAGTTATTTCTGACCTTCTTATTTTTTTATTCTTATTCGAATAATTCTGAAGTATCCAATACAGAAACTTTTCCGTCTTCACATCTGATGGCTTCACCAGGGAAGTTCTGAATCATGTGGTAATCATGTGTTGCCATTACTACAGCAGCTCCATTTTCAAGGGCAACCTGCTTTAATAGCGTCATAATTTCGTTGGAAGTCTCAGGGTCAAGGTTTCCTGTTGGCTCATCGGCTAAGATAAGATCCGGGTGATTCAGAAGGGCTCTTGCGATGGCAATACGCTGCTGTTCCCCTCCGGAAAGTTCGTGAGGCATTTTGTGCTTCTTGCTTTTCATGTTCACGCTTCCCAACACCTCGTTGATACGGTCTTCCATTTTTACTTTATCATTCCATCCTGTTGCTTCAAGAACGAACTTCAGGTTTTTCTCAACCGTTCTGTCTGAAAGCAGCTGGAAATCCTGGAATACAATTCCCAGTTTTCTTCTTAAATTAGGGATATCAGACGGCTTTAGTTTTGCCAGATCAAATCCTACAACAGCCCCATGTCCTGATGCCAATGGAATGTGTCCGTAAAGCGTTTTCAAAAGGGAGCTTTTTCCGGAACCTGTTTTTCCGATAAGGTAGCAGAATCTACCTTTTTTAATGTTAAGATTTACATCAGAAAGAACAGTGAAATTTTTTTGCGCAATCTTCGCGTGCTGCAAACTTATAATATTGTCTCCGGAGATATTGGTATGTGGCATAATTTAATTTTAAAGGCTGTTTCTTATAAAAATATTTCAACTTCTAAAAATAGAAAAAGATGTTGATGTAGCCTAAATTTTAGTAAATTTTAACAACAAAAAATGCCTGAAAAGGATCTTCTCAAGCATGTTTTGTATATGATAATTAGAAATTATCTCTTAGCGCGTGCAGCACTTACAGTTAATCTCTTTCTGCCTTTAGCTCTTCTCGCAGCCAAAACTCTTCTTCCATTTGGCGTAGACATTCTTTCTCTGAAACCGTGTTTGTTTCTTCTCTTTCTTTCTGATGGCTGGAATGTTCTTTTACTCATTACTATATGTTTAAATCGTAATTAATCTATTAATTTTCAGGTTGCAAAGATATATAAATTTTTATAAGTTACAAACTTTAATTATCTTTTTTTAAAATTAAATGTAATGTTTTTTGGTAGGGTATTAACAAACCCTCATCACAAAACCATTTTTCCGGTACAAAAATAATATTTAAATGATTTATATAAAAGCTCTATCTTTGAAAACTTTAATTTTAACGAAAAATAAACACCGGATGTTTACACCAGCAGAACTTTTAGATATCAATACATTACTTACCCAGGATAGCAGAATAGTGATCCTTACCCATTATAACCCGGATGGAGATGCTATTGGTTCAAGCCTTGGATTAAAACATTATCTGAAAGCAAAAGGAATTCATGCGGAGGTTATCGTACCCAATGATTTTCCGAAATTTCTGAAATGGATGCCGGAATCTAAAAAAGTTATTATTGCAGAATATAAAAGAAAACTGGCTGCGGATTTGATTGCGGGAGCAGATGTTATTTTCTGCCTGGATTTTAATTCTCCGTCAAGAATAGGATTATTAGGAGACTGGCTGGTAAAAGCTCCGGGGAAGAAAATCCTTATTGATCATCACCAACAACCGGAACAATTTGATTTTGTGTATTCTGATACAGTCATTCCTGCCACTTCACAGATGATTTATCATTTCATTGAAGCAATGGAGGATGAAAAGCTGGTGAACCAGGATATGGCGGAATGTCTTTATACCGGAATCATGACGGATACAGGAGGTTTCCGTTTTCGTTCTACCAGTGCTACTACCCACAGGATTATTGCTAATCTTATTGAACACGGTGCAGACCCTGCCATGATTACTTCCAATACATGGGATACCAATACGGTTTCCCGCCTGCATTTGCTTGCTTTGGTTCTTGGAAGAATAGAAGTGGTGAATGACGGAACCGTAGCGGTTTTAAGCCTGACAAGAAACGAACTGAAAGAATTTGGTTTCCAGAAAGGAGATACAGAAGGTTTTGTGAATTATGGTTTGAGTATTGCCGGAGTGAAAATGTCAGCATTCTTTATGGAAGATCTGTACGAAGACTTCGTTAAAATTTCTTTCAGAAGTAAAGATGATGTGGATGTGAACCAATTCTCAAGAAAATATTTCAATGGTGGCGGGCATATTAATGCAGCCGGAGGGAAATCTTTAGATTCTTTAGCGGGAACGATCGTCAACTTCAAAGAAAAAGTAAAAGAGGAAGGTTTATAGAGGCAAAAATCTGTAAATTTTTCTGATTAACTTCTAAATACTTCTACGAAACCCCTTTTCTTCAAGCTCCTGGCAGGTATAATCATACACTTGCTGAAACATTTCATCCATATATCTTTTGTTGAAAAGACTGTATTTCGTCATTTTGGGCGGATCAAGAAAAATATTGCAGTATTTTGCTTTAGAATAGACCGACTTTGCGATCGCTAAGTGAAGGATTCTGTCGAATTCTTTCATCAGGCTCATCTTGCTTAACTCATCATAGCTGATGGAATTGACATGAGAGGCAATCAGAAAATTACATTTATCCATGATAGGCTCAATGGGAAGATTATCCAGAACGCCGCCATCCACATAAATTTTCTCACCAATTCTTACCGGTGGAAGAATAAAAGGAACGCTTGAGGAAGCCAGTAATGGTCCAAAAAGCTCTCCTTCAGAAAAGAAATCTACAATGCCATGAGTCATTTCCGTTGCGGCTACATACACCGGAATTTTTAAAATACCGAAATTGTCTTCAGGGAAATAATCTTTGAACAGTTTTAAAATAAAATTGGAACTGAAGATTCCGTTTTTGGATAATTTTAAAGATGACCTGGAAAAAAAAGAAGTTTGCTTGACAATTTCCATCATCTCTTCCGGCGTTTTTCCAAAAGAATAAAAAGCACCAATGATGGATCCTGCGCTGGTTCCTGAAATAATGTGTGGTTTCAGATTGTATTCTTCCAAAGCTTTCAGTACGGCAATATGAGCAATCCCACGCATTCCTCCGCCTGAAAGTGTAAGTCCGATAACCGGTGGTGCCGGTGGTTTCTTTTTTTTGAATGAAAATAAAGCCATTACCCAAATTATCCTCTACTAATATACAGGATTTTTTGTTATGCACAGCTTAATTTGTCAGGTAACCTCTTTTATAAAACCAGTTTTTTAGGAAGATTGTGAAGAAGTTCTGTATTGATGATTTCTGCGCAGATTCCTGGCTTTTCCCAATGACCGTTGTGTCCGCAGTCCAGGATATAAGATTTGATATTCGTTCTGTCCGGAAGATGTTTGATCATCATATCCGTTTTTACCGCATTATCATGTTTACCCGCCAGTACTAAGATTTTAGCTTCCAGGTTTTCCAGCACATGCTTTTTGTCGGTTCTTTCCACCATACCTTTTACACAGGCAAGTGCTCCCAGATTGTTGGTGGAAAGGGCTGTTTCAAGAGCGGTTTCTATTTTTCCTTCCAGGATATCCCTTTCGTTTGGATTGAATAAATTGGGAACTCCGGCTCTTGCATAGTGGGCGAAAGCATCTTTGATGATTCTGTAGCTTTTGATCCGCTGCTGTTTTTTCTCTTCATCATCCGGAAAATACGTAGAGAAAAATAATGTAAGACTTTTTAAAGAATCAGGATACTTCTCTGCAAAAGCGAGAGATGTATATCCTCCCATAGAATGTCCCAGAAGATGTATTTTTTCTAAATGCTGATCATCCAATACTTTTTTTACTTCTTCAGCCATCAATTCCATGGTGTGAACTTCAGCCAGAATTTCAGACTGTCCATGGCCGGGAAGGTCAATTTTGAGCAGTGAAAAATCTTTGGAAAGGTGATGTTCCATATCACTCCAGATGGATAGATTTTCCATAAATCCGTGAAGAAGTACCAATGTTTCTTTTCCGTTTCCTTTTCTTTCAAAGTTCAGCATGATTCCAAAATTTAGAAGGTTAAAAATAATACAGCAGGTTATCTGCAGATCCGTTTCTCCTTTCAAATTTAGTTAAAAAAAAGAGCATTAAAAAAATGCCCTTGTCTTTTATTGAGTTAATTCCTTGTAAACCTTTGTTTCCCAGGGCTTGATATCTGTAACCCCATATCTTTCCTTTTTAGAAATAGCAAGGTTGTCCAGCATATCTACAAAATTCTTGTAATTGGCTTCGTCTGTTGGTTTTACAATCACTGTGAATTTATCAGGTGCCGGAGCATTTTTATACGCTTCAGCAATGATCTTTGAAATTTTTATTCCACTGAAATCTGTTTCTTTCAGGTTTCCTGTATTCAGATCTTTCTGATTGCTCTGATGATAAAATACGCGGTTGTCTTTTCCAAGAATAAAGGTAATCTGGTTTTGATCTCCAATTACCGGAGTATCAATAGAACTGGGATTTGGATCTTTTGCAGGGAGTCCCAGGTCCATTACGTTCGGTTTTGTAAAATTGGTGGTGAACATGAAGAAAGTGATGAGTAGGAATCCCAGATCTACCATAGGAGTCATGTCCACGCGGATCATTTTTTTCTTTTGCTTTCCGCCTTGTTTTTCTTGTGCAATTACTTCTGCCATGATTAAAGTTTTTAAATGTTAGACTATATTTTTTTGAAGAATTCATACAAAACATATGCCTTGATTATTAAAAACTTTATAGATTCATGAATCTATTGATTATTATTGCGTGAATTTTACATATTTCTGTTTTTTAATACTTTTCCTGAAGGGAAAGGGTAATTATGATATTTTCAAGGGGTTACCGGGTGATTGTTATTTTCTTTGTAAGAATAATTTCTTCTTTGTTTTTTACCTGTACCATATAAAGTCCTTCCGTGAATGCAGATGTACTGATTTTAATTTTTTCTTCGTTATATTTTTGAGAGAAAAGTTTTCGTCCGGACATATCAGTAATGCTAATAGTACTTTCCCGGGGCAGATGATCTAAATAGAAAAAGTCTTTTGCAGGGTTAGGGTAGAGGTTGGGTTTATGCCTCTGTTGATTTTCCGGAATGCCAAGCTGTTCAGGACTTAATTTAACTACCCAGGCATCGATCATACCATGATGTCCGGTAACGTCTCCACTTGTGGATCCTGTACTTCCTGAAACAATATATCCGTTATCAGCGGTCAGTTCAAGAGCAGTTAAGTAATCGAAATCGGGACCTCCCAGGGTTTTCTCCCACTTCAGATTTCCGCTGCTGTCCAGTTTTATGATCCAGTAATCCAGATTACCGTGGTGATTGGTTACCTGTCCGTTGTTGGAAGCTGTCCAACCCGCAACAATATAATCCCATTCGGGAGTCTGGCGAATAGTTATGGCGTTGTCATGAAAACTTCCTCCAAAATATTTATCCCACTCGATGGTTCCGTTATTGCTTAGTTTTATAACCCAATAATCGGGAAGTCCGCTCTCAAGATTTGAAGAATTAAAAGAAGTGCCCACGGCAATATAACCGCCATCAAAAGTCTGTTGCGCATAATATCCTATGTTATCACCAATATTGCCCAACGTTTTTTGCCATTGCATATTTCCGCCGGAATCGAGTTTTACTACCCAAAAGTCATTGTTCCCGTAGCTTACAGTAATATCGCCATCTGTAGACACGGTGGTTCCTGCAATAATATACCCGCCATCAAAAGTTTGCTGCACAGAATTGACCTGTTCACTGCTGCTTCCACCCAGCGATTTCTGCCATTGTATATTTCCGTTAATATCTAATTTTACGATCCAATAGTCTCCTCCTCCATGATTTCCGCTCACATCTCCGTCATTGGAACTTGAAGATCCGGCTACAATATATCCTCCTTCAGAAGTCTGCTGAATAGATTGTGCCATATCCATACTGCTTCCACCCAGCGATTTCTGCCATTGCATATTCCCGTTGGAATCAAGTTTTACAATCCAGTAATCATAATTTCCATGATTTCCGCTGATATCCCCGTCACCGGAATTGGATGATCCGGCAATAATATATCCTCCATCGGTAGTTTGACGGATGGATTGTGCATCATCAACATGGCTTCCTCCTAACGTTTTTTGCCATTGTATGCCTCCTGCAGGGTTTAATTTTACGATCCAGTAATCTCCTCCTCCGTGATTCCCGGTGACATCTCCATCATTGGACATAGAATGTCCGGCTACAATGTATCCTCCGTCGGAGGTTTGCTGAACGGCATTGGCAGATTCACCATGGGTGCCTCCTAATGCTTTTTGCCATTCTATGGAAGGGGCAGACTGGGCAGCTAATGCGGAATAGATAAGAAATAAAAAAGTAGATGTTAAATATTTCATATGTATTTGAATTGGTGATAGTTATTCAAATATAATTAATTTTAGACTACGTTTTGTGTTTTATTGTTTATTTAATTCATGAAATAAAAAAACTCACACGATAAAGTGTGAGTTTTTGAATGATATGTTAATAAATTATTTATTCTTTTTATAGAAATTTACCCCGCATTCAAGGAATTTTTTGAAATCCTCTTTAGGCATATATCCTGAGACAGGCGTGTTGATTACTTTACCATCAGGAGTAATTAAAACATAGTGAGGTTGAGAGTTATTATTGAAGTTCACCTGCTGGAATAAACTCCATCTGTCTCCAATTGTTTTTACCTTCTTGATCTGTCCGTCTCCAAGGTCGATTTTGGTTTTCTGATCCTCAGGAAGCTCTTCCTTATCGTCTACATAGAGAGAAGCCAGTACTACATCGTTCTGAAGAATCGGTAAGATATCTGGTTCGCTCCAAACAAATTCCTCCATTTTTCTACAGTTTTCACAACCGTATCCTGTAAAGTCGATCAGGATTGGTTTATCTTCTTTTTTGGCCAGTTCTACAGCTTTGAAGAAATCGTGCTCCGGATGCATTCCTAAAATTCCGTCTTTTTCATCATGGAAATAGCTTACATTGAGTGGAGGTAAAATTCCACTTAATAACTGAAGTTTCGGACGGTCAGATGGGATTAACCCTTGAACCAGATAGATCACGAAACCAATTCCCAATACCCCTAATATTTTTCTTGTTATAGAGATTTTAGGCTTTTTATCATCATGGGGGAATCTGATCAATCCTAATAAATAGATTGCTAATCCTAAGGCGATAATAATCCAGATGGCAATGAAAAGCTCTCTTTTTAAGAAGAATGTTTTGGATACAAGATCAGCTTTAGACAAGAATTTCAATGCCAATGCCAGTTCTACGAATCCTAAAACTACTTTTACCGTATTCATCCATCCTCCGGATTTCGGAAGGCTTTGTAATGCCTGCGGGAATAATGCCAGCAGTCCAAAAATAATCGCCCATGCCAGCCCGAATCCAGCCAAAGCAAAGGTCAGCAGCATAGGAACATTGGATGAACCTGTTACTGCACTTCCCAGTAAACTTCCTAAAATAGGTCCTGTACAGGAGAAAGAAACAATCACCAACGTTAATGCCATGAAGAAAATACCGATAATTCCTCCCGCTTCTTCCGCTTTGGAAGATTTGTTGGCGATAGAACTTGGCAGCGTGATATCATAATACCCGAAGAAACTTCCGGCAAAGAAGATGAATATGATGAAGAACGCAATGTTCAGCCATACACTTGTGGAAATTTCATTGAAGATATTTCCGGCAATTCCATCAATAATATGGAAAGGAATACTTAATAAAACAAAGATCAGAAGGATAAAAAAGCCATAAATAAGAGCGTCTCTTTTTCCTTTGGCTTTGTTTTTACTTCCTTTGGTAAAGAAAGAAACCGTTAATGGGATCATCGGGAACACACATGGCGTAAGCAAAGCGATTAATCCTCCGATAAATCCAAGGAATAGATACGTCCAGTAATTTTCATCCACTTTGGCAGACGCAGTACCGCAATCTGTCAATGGCTTTTTGAAATCGATGGTTGCAATTTTCAACTGCTTTGGATCTAGTTTTGAAGCTTCTGTGATCGCAGTTTCAGTTTTTGCAGGATTTTCAGTAACGGTCCCGGTAACTTTCACTGAATCCTTTACAGGCGCTGCGTTTTCCTCGGCTGCAGCCTCTTCCGCTGCCCCTTTTGGAGTAACTTTTTGATTGAATTCTAATGTATTGGGAGCCAGGCAAACTCTGTCATCACAAGTCTGATACGTAATCTCGGAAGTGACATCTGCAGGTTTTGTCGGATCTTTTAATTTAAATTTCTGCTTAAATCCGGCAGCATTGGAATAAAAAACAATAGTACCTCCGAATGCTTCAGAAAATTCTTCATGTTTTTTACCTACTTCGGTAAATTTTCCAATCAACTCAATATTCTTTCCTGTCACTTTATACTCCGTTGGAATTCCGGTATCTTCCGGTAAATCTTTGGAGTAAATATGCCATCCGCTTTCCATGGTAGCATTCAATACCGCTTCGTACTGATTGTTTCCCAGATCGTTGATGGTGAATTTAAACTTTACAGGATTTTTTATCTGCGCATTAATTCCTGTCGCTAAAAATAGTAGAATTAATAAAAACCAGTTTCTAAATTTCATTGTTCATTTCATTAAAGTTTTGAGACTCCATTTCGTTTTCTCATTCTTTGCATATCTTCTGTTTTCCCTGAAGGATAGCTGTCAAATACAGTATTTTTCCTGATGAGTGCGTGTCCGGATTTTTTGCCTCGCTAAAATAGATAATTTTTCGTCCCTAAAAAATTTAGAAACTTTCTTTTTTTAAGCCTGATGCCTAAAAATATTTCGTCTTCTGCCTTCATCACCATGGCGGTATCACTTATTTCATCATTTAAAGTGATTATTGATTTTGTCAATTTTGCCAACGTGGTATTATGATGATCGTTTGTCATGATAAAAGTTTTGGACCAATCAATTCAGGTTTTTTACAATATCTTCTACAGATGCTCTCTTTTTATAATCTGTATCAAAATGCCTCCATTTAATTTCTTTATCCTCATTAAGGATGAAGGTTGCCGATACAGGAAGTCTTCCGGAATGATCTGATCTGCTGTCAGCAAAATCCTCCTTTAATTTTGAATTATATAAATTAAGAGTTTCACTGTCAGGAGTATAAAGGACGTCAAATGCTTCTGCTATTTTATAGCCTTCATCATATAAAACGGTATAATCGGTCTTTGTTTTACTGATTGTCTTTTCGATAAATTCCGGTTTTTCAGGAGAAATAATAACGAGTTTTGCATTTTTCGACTTCAGTTCAGGAGCCAGATTCTGTAATGTTTCAATATATTTGTTACAATAAGGGCACCATTGTCCGCGAATAAAAACAACCACCAGTTTTTTGTTTTCTGCTGATGAAGAAAATGTATTTCCCAAATGATCTTTCGCACTGAAATTACCTATCTTATCTCCAATCATTTTTCCTTTTACCTGATCTAAAGTTTTACCGGACTGAGGCATTTTTTTTTCAATAACAGCTGCTCCTACGCCTAAAAACTGTTCAGCATTATAATAGCCGAAATCATATTGAACCAGTTTTCCTTTTGGATCCAGGAATAAAAAAGAAGGGTAGTTGACTACTTTAAATTCTTTGGCCAGGCTTAAGCCTTCTTTTTCCGCGTCTATGGCCAGGTTTACAAAATTTTTGTTGAACATTTCTCCGACTCTGGAATCTGTGAAAGTGTTTTTTGCCATGAGCTTGCATGGGCCACACCAGGTAGTGAACAGATCAATGAAGATCAGTTTATTTTCTTTTGCTGCGACTTTTTTTGCAGCCTCCAAATCAATTTTTTGAAAACTGATGCCTGTGCTTTGTGCATGTAATGAAATTCCTATTGCTATAAGAAAACTCAAAATGATTTTTTTGAACATATATTTCTTTTCTTATTAAGTTCCCTGATTCATGAAAAAATCACCCATAGATTAAATTATTTTTTTAATGATTTGATTGTCAGGTAGAAAAAATGCTATTGTTTTTAATCCTTTTGATCTGCTCTACACATTTGTATTTTTGATTCTGAGCATTATGCCTGCTGGAATACTGATATTTATTCTGAATTTCCTCTATACTTTTATTTTCGATAAAAATGTCATGAATCAGATTCTGGCAATGTGAGGAAATAGACTTGATATAACCGGCTAGCTTTTCCCAATAATATCTTTCATTTTCAATGGCAGTACTTATTTCCTCCCGATGTTCCATGAAATAGTGTTCAGGAGACTCAACATAAAAGTTTCTGTTTTTGAGTTTTTTAAACCACAGATTTTTTACAATTCCGATAATATAATTTCCGAGACAGGTTTGAACTTTAAATTCGTCAGCATTCAACTTTTCGTAAAGAATGAGCAGTGCATCCTGGAAGATATCTTCTGCATCTTCAAGATTTCCTTTATTTTTGAGAATGAATTTCTGGGTATAACCAAAATACTGTTGGTATAAAATTCCAAAAGCTATATTGCTGTCTTTCTTAAAATCATCAACAGCTAACGAATTAGTTGTTTTTCTGTCCACTTTACAATTATCTTTTTTTGAGTAGTGCTGTCTGCCTGATACCTGCGATCCTGTCTGAGAGGGATAACTCCCAGGATATGGTTCCCGGAGTCACATAATAACCAGGTCTTTTCCTTAATCAAAGCAGATAATTTTTCGTCCCTGAAAAATTTAGAAACTTTCTTTTTTCCTGAAAACGCTGTCGGATAAAACTCATCTCCATCCTGCTGTTTCCTCAAAAGAAGTGGGAACTGAAGCTTTTCTGCATCGAAATCCCATTCAAATCCTTTATTGATCCCCGAAATGTTTTCAATATCATCTACGAGATTGATGCTCATCTGGTTTTCGGAAAAATCAAAGTGTTCCATCAATACTATTTCTTCCGGAGTTTCCTTTTTTTCACTTTTATCAATAAAGATGAGTTCATCCCGGTTGACAATCAACTGATATTCCTTTGAAAAAAAAGAACTGTTATTTCCGGCTTTAAAAATTTTCGGAATTTCTTCCTCCTGATTGAATCCGTATTTCTTTAAAATTTCAAATTTTACAAAATCGCTTTCACTATCCAGCTTTCCCTTTGATAAGATTTTATAGTTTGGGTTAAATACGGTCAGACGATTTTCTATTTCCTGGATCTGTTGTTGTACAAACTCTTTGGTTTGATTCAGGTATAAAGAACTTTTTCTGAAGTTCTCCAGAAAGTGATCGTTGGTCTCCATCAGCATCGGAACAATCTCATTCCTGATTTTATTCCTCAGATAATCATTCTTCTTATTAGAAAGATCCTCCCTGAATTCGATATTGTTTTGCGCGGCAAACTGATAAATTTCTTTTTTGGAAAATTGTAAGAAAGGCCTCAGAATATGATGATCATTTGATGGGATTCCACTTAATCCATTGATTCCTGCAGCTTTGGAAAGATTAATGATGAAAGTTTCCAGCTGGTCATTAAGATGATGGGCGGTAACAAGAAATTCCAGCTTTTCTTTTTCCCTGATTTCGTTAAAAAAACGGTATCGCAGTTCCCTGGCCCAAAGCTGGATAGAATTTTCAGGCTTCCGGTCTTTTCCCGAAACTTCATACAAATGAAATTTTATATGATTTTTCTCACAAAAATCCTGCACTGTTTTCTGATCCAGATCCGAATCATTCCCCCGAAGTTTATAATTGATATGAGCTACCTGAAACTGAAACCCGGCATCCTGAATTTCCTGCCTGAAATCCCTGAACAATGAGGCCAGAACCATAGAATCTGCTCCTCCGCTTACCGCTAAAAGATAGGTGTGATTTTCCGGCTCGTGAACGAGATTTTTTAACTGACTGATAAAGGCTGATTTATTCAACATATATGTTGAGAATTTCTTTTATGCAAAGATAACCGATATAATTCAATTGAATTTTCCTAACTTTGAGTAGTCTAAAAATGATTATTTATGAAGATTTTAAAAATTTTAGCAGTTTCTGCAATGGCGCTGGGGATGACATCTTGTGTCAGCAAAAAGCAGTATGATGCTTTGAGCACAAACTATAAGCAGTGTATTGAAAATATTGGAGAAAGACAAAGAGAAATTCAGGATTTGAAATCTCAGAACTCTGCATTGGCGGGTGAAAACAACTTATTGAAAAGCCAGCATGATGCTTTAAAATCATCACTTGATGCATGTTTGTCGAACACGGGAAAAAGTTCTGCTAACATTGATAAACTGGTAGGAGAAATCAATGCTTCCAATTCTTATATCAAGCAATTGATCTCCAGTAATGCCAAGAACGACAGTCTGAACCTTGCATTGTCTAATAAGCTGAAGAGATCTTTGGATAATGTATCTGATGAAGATGTACAGGTAAAAGTATTGAAAGGAGTAGTAATGATCTCTCTTTCAGATAAAATGTTATACAAAACCGGAGATTACAATATCTTACCGGCAGCTCAGGAAGTGTTAGGTAAAGTAGCAAAAGTAATCAACGATTATGATAAATACTCAGTATTAATTGAAGGTAATACGGATAACGCTCCGTTAAACTCTCAAAACCTTCCGAGAGACAACTGGGATCTTTCTGCATTAAGAGGTACTTCTGTAGCTAAGGTACTTCAGACTCAGTTTGGAGTAGATCCGGCAAGAATTACTGCTGGCGGACGTTCTGAATATAACCCGAAAGCAACTAACATGAGCGTTTCCGGAAGAGCAGAAAACAGAAGAACGGAAATCATCATTATGCCTAAACTTGATGAGTTTATGAAACTGATGGATATCGCTCCTAAGAAATAATGACTACACCCTATATCATCATAAATCCCGAAGCAATTCGGGATTTTTTTATGATGTGTTGATCTGTTTCGGAATAGAATCTGCCGATTTTTTTTGAAGAAAAGATTGTCTTTATTTTTTGGAAATGACATTCGACAGTTTAAAACAAAAATAAATCCCGAAGGTGGCCGGGATCTATTCTTAATCAAATTAATTCTTCCTTTTTCAGGAGCGAAATAATTCGTTGCAAAAATGAAGTGGATATTTCTTTCTTACTTTTTGCTGCAGAAGAATCAGTTCTACTTTTCAGTACAACTTTAGTGTGATTCTCATGGTTAGTTTGTGTCTCTCCTGCAATCATCATGTTTTCTCTTAGTGTTTTTACCCCTTATTCTTACTGCAAACTTATAACTAATACCACAAAAATACCATCCGTGTTTTTACGGTATTTTATATGGGGTTTTCCCCTGTATTATGTAAAATTTTAATTTATTAATCAAATATGTATGATATAATTGTCTGATTAATAAAAGAATGTGTATATTTAAATCTCCATATAAGGAAATAATAACAGAGGTGTCCGAAAATCTTAAAGAGTAGGAAATTAATACTAAACTAAAATTATTATGAAAAATTCAAAAAAACTTTCAAGAGGAGAAATGAAAACTGTACAAGGTGCTATTAACGGGTGTAATCCACAGATATTTTGTACCAGCCTGCAAACAAAGTGTTGCCCGGGATGGGTTTGTGCCGGTATAAGAGAATATTGTATAGCAATATAATAAACTTTTAAAGTATACAGATGCATGTAAGAGAGATTAATTTCTCTCTTTTTTTGTATCTTCTTCCTGAATTAAAAAAGTAGCTTTAAAATCCTTAAATTTGTTTAAATTAAAATGGTATGAGTTTTTTTGAAGAAAAGAATCCTGAAATGGACAGATATTTGGAGGCGCACGCTTCTTCGGAATCCGAAATTCTGAAAAAGCTGAGAAGAGAGACGTATCAGAAAACAACACAGCCTCATATGATTTCCGGATATCAGCAGGGAAGACTGCTGACGATTATATCCCAGATGCTGCAGCCGAAAAATATTCTTGAAATAGGAACATTTACCGGATATGCTACTTTATGTCTTGCATCAGGACTGGCAAAAGACGGAAAAATCACCACATTGGATGTGAATGAAGATCTTGCCTATCTTCCTAAAAAATATTTTGAATCCAGCGAATATGCCAGCCAGATCGATTTTAAACTTCAGGATGCCAAGGAATATTTAAAAGAAACAGATGAATTTTTTGATCTGATTTTTGTAGATGCTGATAAGGAAAACTATGCCGAATATTTCAGATTGATTAAACCTCATACAAAATCCGGAACGGTGGTGTTATTTGACAATGTATTATGGTATGGGAAAGTGCTGGAAGAAAATCCGAAACTGAAATCTACCCAGTCGATCCAGGAATTGAATGATTTGGCAGCAAAAGACGAAGATTTTGAAAATCTTATTTTACCTTTGCGTGATGGAGTGAACTTTCTTCGCAGAAAGTAACTGAAATATTCAAGGATTAAACATTTAAAGAGATACAACATTGTATTTTAATCTTTAAATTATTCAATCTTTAAATTGAAAATTAATGAATAAAGGAGTTTGTATTGTTACAGTAGCGCCGGTTCGTGCAGAAAATTCTGACAGAGCTGAAATTGTTACGGAAATATTGTTTGGAGAAAGTGCGGATATTCTGGAAGTGGATAAAAACTGGACCAAAATAAAGATGCATTATGATGGCTACGAAGGATGGATGGACACCAAACAGTTGAAACCTGTAACAGACGAAGAGCTGGCCAAAAGAAAAGTGACTGTGGTTACCGAAGATTTTTCTTCCGTATTAATGAACGATGGAAAAACTTTGCTTTCTATGGGTTCAGAAGTGGAATTTCCGGTAGTAGCTTCAAGAAGAAGTCATGATGTGCGCGAAAGCATCGCTCTGACGGCAAAAGAGTTCCTGAACGTGCCTTATCTGTGGGGAGGCAAAAGCTTTTTTGCAGTAGACTGCTCCGGATTTACCCAGTTGGTTTATAAAATTCACAATATAAAAATACCCAGAGATGCTTCACAACAGGCTGAAGTAGGAGAACCGCTTACTTTCGTGGAAGAAACACAGCCTGGTGATCTTGCTTTTTTTGAAAATGCAGAAGGAAAGATTATCCATGTAGGAATTATGCTGGAGAATCAGAAGATCATTCATGCTTCCGGAAAAGTAAGAATAGACACGCTGGATTCCACCGGAATCTTCAATAAAGAAATGAATAAGCATACTCATAAACTGAGAGTGTTGAAAAGTGTAATTTAATCCTCATTCAATCTCATCTTAAATGGAAAATATTCTTTTTACAATTTTTGATATTTTAAATTTTGGATGGGTCGCTTTTTTATGGGGATTTACCCTGAAAAACTATAACACGTTGCCAGAGAGAATTCCCGTCCATTTTGATATGGAAGGAAAAGCGGATGGATTTGGAGGGAAAATGTATGCTTTTCTGATGCCTGTACTGGCGCTGGGATTGTATGCTGTATTCACTTATGGCACCAGACATCCCGAAGACACTAATTTTCCGGTAGAAATTACAGACCAGAACATAAGTGCTCAGTTTTTAATTATGAAAATCGGACTGAGAATTCTTTTTGTTGTACTGGCAATGGTTTTTCTCAACCTTCAGGACTATATGTTCAGATATGCTGCTGATGATAAAGCCAAACCCAGAATTTCAATGGCCACGATCTTTTTATCAGTCGTTTTATTTACTCCTGCATTACTCTTTATTGCTTATCTGTTTAAATGATACATTCTAAAAATAATTCAGAACATTATACATGGGGGAACCAATGTGACAGCTGGATCCTTAAAAATACCCGGGACTTATCCGTAAAGCAGGAGAAGATGCCTGCAGCAACTTCGGAGAAACTGCACTTTCATAAAGTGGCAGAACAGTTTTTCTATATTTTGAAAGGAGAAGCCGTATTTTATATCAACGAAAGGAAATTCCTGGTTAACCAGGGAGAATCTATTTCTGTTGAGCCGGGAGCAAAACATTTTATCTCCAATGAATCCACTGAAGAGATTGAGTTTTTGGTCATATCCAATCCTCCTACGGATCATGACAGAATTGAAATTAAAGAATAAGTAAAATGGCTTTTTTATATAATATTTTCATCAGTCTCCTTACCTTCGGAATGAAGGCTTTCGCGTTGATTAATGATAAAACTAAAAAAGGCGTTGAAGGGAGAACGCAGTCTTTGGATAAAGTAAAATCTTCATTTTCAAAAACAGATAAAGTCATCTGGATGCATGCGGCAAGTCTGGGTGAATATGAGCAGGGATTACCTGTTCTGGAGAAACTCCAAGAGAATTTTCCTCAGCACAAAGTTCTGGTGACGTTCTTTTCTCCGTCAGGATATGAAAATGTGGTTAAGAAGAAACACATTGCTGACGTTGTTTGTTATTTACCTTTCGACAATAAAAAGACTGTCAAAGAATTTACAGATCAATTTAATACTGAACTATTTTTTACGGTTAAATACGATTATTGGTACAACCTCCTCGCTGAACTGAAAAGTAAAGGCACAAAAATTTATGTTATTTCGGCGCTGTTCTATGAAAGGCAATCTTTCTTTACTTCCTACGGAAAATGGTTTGTAAAACAGCTTCAGAAAAATGTGGATTGGTTTTTTCATCAGACCCAGTTTTCTTTGGCATTGGCGAAAAGTATAGGACTGGTAAAGTCTTCCGTAACAGGAGATACACGATTTGACAGAGTAAAACAGCTGCGGGAAAGAAATAATCATGTAGATTTCATTGCAGACTTTATTGGCGAAAATAAAGCAATAGTCTTTGGAAGTTCATGGCATGCGGAAGAGAAAATAGCAGAAATGGTTTCCCGTAAAAATAATACGGTAAAACTTATTATCGCACCCCACGATCTGAAAAGAGTAGAGCATTTGAAAAATATATTCCCGGATGCCTTATTGTACAGTGAAATACAAAACACTCAATCTTCAACTTTCAATACTCCCATTCTGATCATAGACAGCATAGGTTTATTGTCCAGATTATATTCTTATGCAGATGTAGCTGTTGTGGGAGGAGGATTTCATGATGCCGGGCTTCACAATATTCTGGAAGCCGCTACTTTTGGTGTTCCGGTGATCTTTGGGAATCACTACAAAAAGAATCCGGAAGCTGACGACCTGATCTCTGCCAATGGAGGGAAATCTTTCTCTGATGAGTATACGGCCTCAGAATTTGTCTTATTTCTAACGAATGAAGATAACAAAGAAGAACTTACTGAAATGTCTCAAAATGCTGAAAAATTTGTAGACAGGAAACCTGATTCTACGAGAATGATTCTTCAGAAAATTCTATCGTAAAAATCCCTGGCTTTTAATATCTTTCATAATCTGATCAATGTTGTCAGGAATCCTGTTACATTCAAACCAGTTAAAGTCAAGACCATTGTTGATGCACAGCTTTTGGAGATAAGGATTCTCTAAAACTTTATTCAGGGTATCACGAAGGTATTCATCAATTTCCATCCAGTAATCTTGATCCAGTTTTTTTATAAGGACCAAAGATTTGAAGATTTTGTTGATGATGTAAATATAAAGTTTGTAAACATTGTCAAACCTTTGTCTGCTGAGATCACCATTATTTTCCAATACCTTGTTCACGAGAAGAAGATTCAGGGAAACCTCTCCGAATTTATCAGTCGTAATTTTTACATGTTCTGTAATTTCAGCACTTATTTTCCGGACAACAGACAGAAAATATTTGGCATTTCCCACGTATTTTGATGCAAGAAGAACCTGTTCCTCCACATGTTCTTCCATGGCATTTCTTTTATCATCGGTAGTTTCCGGATCTATCAGTTCAAAGTAGAGCTTTTTCGACAATAATTTATCCTTTCTCAGGAGTCTGAAAATAAGTTTATCTTTCTCCGTTCCGGAAAAAGCACTCAGCGCAGCTTTGAACTCTTTTGAATATTCCATTAATTAAAAATTTTCGAATATTTCAGGAATCCGTTTACGGCCCAGTTAGCCGTATAATACAATGATTTTACTGTTGAGAATCCCATGAAATCTTTATAGACAAGATACTGATCTTTGATGATATTTTTTTTATTTCTTGAAACACTGTTTTCACGCATTCTGTATTTTGCCAGTGTCTTTTGTACAGGAATTCCTTCCGGAATTACTTTTAAAAGATTCAGCCACATCACATGATCTTCGCGTTTGCTTTTCACTGGGAACAAAAACTTACCAACCCGTTTGGTGTCATACATCGTAGAAACAGGTGCCAGACGGCATGTCTTCAGCAGATTGGAGAAGGTAACCACTTTGTCCGCCAGAAAATCTTTCAGAATAGGCTGAAGTTGTTCGTTACATCTTGAATAGTTACAATATACCAGTTCTGCATTGTGTTCCTGCATATAATCCGTCATTGTTTCCAGATATTCAGGATACCAGTAGTCGTCAGAATCCAGAAACGCAATATATCTTCCCTGGGCTCTTTCCAGGCTGTTGTTTCTTGCATTTCCTGCACCACCGTTTTTCTTCAGTACCTGCAGTTTTATTCTCGGATCATTATATTTTCTAATGATCTCAAGAGTATTATCTTTGGAAAGGTCATCTGTAATCAGCCACTCCCAGTTTTCGTAGGTTTGATTAAGAACAGACTGTATGGTTTCCTCGATAAATTCCGCAGAATTATAACAGGGAGTAATGATGGAGACAAGATCTTTCATTTGTGTTTTTTAAACTGCTAAATTATAAAAATCTTTTTTCATAAAGATGCCATGAGCTTACACCTACCGCAATAACCACCAACATACATACCAAAGCCATTACAAATGGATTGTAATCTTCAAACAATCCTAAAGTCTGAAAAGTTCTGATAATAGGAAAGTGGAAAATATAGATTCCGTAGGTGAAATCACCATATTTTCCAAAATTATTTAAGAATTTGAATGAATAGGCAATGTACATTACGATAACCCCGATCATCATTGGAGAAAAAAGCTGAACTTTTAAAAATAAGTCAATCCACACAGTAACGAATGCAATGATGAAAATGAGATTTTTATGCTGGATGAATTTATCAAAATTAAAGTAAATCAACATTCCAGGGATAAAATAGGATAATGTTCCAGGGAGCTGTTTGGCAATCGAAATTTTATTTAAAGATTCAAAATAATTGAGGTAAATAAGTGATAAGAAGTATAGAATAACCAAACTTACATTTCTGTATTTATTGTTTTTTCCGAAAAGCAAAAACAACAGAGGAACCGCAAAATAGTAGCACATTTCTATTTTCAGTGTCCATAGGGCACCATTCACTGCTTGATTCCCAAAAACTCCGGGAAGCCAGGGTGCTTTAAAGTTTAAAAATAATGAATTCCAAAATAGGTATTTATAAACTTGTGTATTGCTGAAATATTCAATGAAGGAATAGGTACTTACCAGACTTAATAAAATTGCACATAAAAAAATAACCAATAAGTAGGCGGGAACAATTCTTCTGATTCTCTTTTTTAAATAGCTTTTCAGGCTTGAAGACCTTTCATAGCTCCTTGCAATAAGAAATCCGCTCACCGCAAAAAAGCCGAAAACTGCAATTTCTATAGGGCTGTGCTCAAAAATCTTGAGGTCAGGAGAAGCGCTGAGTGTGCCAAGATGTCCCAAAAAGACAATAAAGGCAAGGAGAACACGTATAAAATCAAAATTGTTTCTCGTAATATCCTGCATTTGTATTTTGTTTCCTGCAAAAATAACTTTTTTAATAGAATGAACGATGCTCATGTATTCATTATTTGTTAAATAAAGGGAAAATGAGGTGTCCCTATTTTTAAATATATATAAATAATCGTCGATGAAATAATTTTTCATAAAAAATAGTAATATAAATCAAAAAAATTATAATTTTAGCGCTTGAAAAAATTGATCTATGAAGAAATTAGCATTACTATTTGCAGGTTTATCTTTGTTTGCTGCCGCTACAGGCTGCAGCAGTGACAACGATACTGTTATGGAAGCTCCTCTTGTTGGGACATGGCAACCGTTAAAAGAAGTAGTTACCACTGTGGAAGTTGGTGAAGACCCGGTTTCTAACACGATTACTTATACAGACTGTCAGAAAAAGACAAGATGGTGGTTCAGCGCTGACTCCAAGGGAGGGAAAACGAACTGGGGAGATACTGCTACACCAGGTCAGTGTGCTATTCTTTCAGATATAAAATTCAATTACACTTATAATAAGGAAGGAAAAGACGTTCAGATGAAAATTCAGGGAATCGTAGAGCCGCAGAATGCAAAGGTGATTACTTTGGATGCAACAACACTCAATCTTGCGGTAAGAGAGGAGACTCAGGATCCTACTATATTCCAGACAAGAACATATACCTTCAAGAGAGTTACTCAATAATAGTATATACTTCAGGATATAAAAACAGATCTCATCTCCGGATGGGATTTTTTTGTTGAGGGTAGAATTTGTAATTCATCATA
Source organism: Chryseobacterium cupriresistens (assembly GCF_046614675.1). NCBI lineage: Bacteria > Pseudomonadati > Bacteroidota > Flavobacteriia > Flavobacteriales > Weeksellaceae > Chryseobacterium > Chryseobacterium cupriresistens. The sequence continues at coordinate 119,368 of NZ_JBKKJT010000002.1, forward strand.
ATTTCAATTTCTATTTACTTTAAAATCATTAATTTTGTGAATCTTGACAAAAAGAAAAAATAATCAGTCTAACATATAACATATATATCAAGTGTTTTACGATCATCAGCAGATAGAAAAAAAGTGGCAGAAATACTGGGAGGAAAATCAAACCTATAAAACCTCTAATAACACAGACAAACCTAAGTTTTATGTACTCGATATGTTTCCGTACCCATCAGGAGCAGGACTTCACGTAGGTCACCCGCTGGGATATATTGCATCGGATATCTATGCGAGATACAAAAGACATCAGGGGTTTAATGTACTCCACCCGGTAGGATATGACAGCTTTGGACTTCCTGCTGAACAATATGCTATTCAGACAGGACAGCATCCGGCTATTACTACAGAACAAAATATCAACAGATATGAAGAGCAGCTGAGAAAAATCGGTTTCTCATTCGACTGGAGCAGAGAAGTAAGAACTTCAGATGCTTCTTATTATAAATGGACACAATGGATTTTTATCCAGTTGTATCATTCGTGGTATAATAAAGATACGGATAAGGCAGAATCTATTGATTTTTTGATTCAGCATTTTGAAGAAAAAGGAACAGAAGGATTAAATGCCAATCAGAATGATGAATTAAATTTCACTTCAGAAGAATGGAAGAATGCTTCCGATATTGATAAAGAAGATATCCTTTTAAACTACCGTCTTGCCTACAGAGCAGAAACAACTGTAAACTGGTGCCCTGCATTAGGAACTGTACTGGCCAACGATGAAGTAAAGGATGGAAAATCCGAAAGAGGAGGATTCCCGGTTTTCCAAAAGAAAATGATGCAGTGGAGCATGAGAATTTCCGCATATTCTGAAAGATTATTACAGGGATTAAACACTCTGGACTGGCCGCAGCCGTTGAAAGATTCCCAGGAATACTGGATTGGGAAATCTCAGGGAGCACAGGTTCAGTTCAAAGTAGAAGGACATGACGAAACTGTTGAGGTTTTTACAACAAGACCTGATACGATATTTGGAGCAACCTTTATGGTACTGGCTCCGGAAAATCCTTTAGTGGAAACCATTACTACGGATGCTCAAAAAGTAGAAGTAGATACTTATATTGAAGAAACTTCCAAGAAAACGGAGAGAGACAGAATGTCTGACGTGAAAAACGTGAGCGGAGCTTTCACCGGAAGTTATGCGGTCAATCCGTTCAGCAATGAAAAAATGCCGATCTATATTTCCGACTATGTGTTGATGGGATATGGAACAGGAGCAGTAATGGCAGTTCCGGCACACGATGAGCGTGACCACAGATTTGCTAAGAAATTTAATCTTGAAATCAAGAAAGTTGTAGAAACCGAAGAAGACGTTCAGGAAAAATCTTTTGACTCTAAAGATTCCGTTTGTGTAAACTCTGATTTCTTAAACGGATTACATTATAATGAAGCGAAAGCAAAAATGATTTCTGAGATCGAAGCAAAAGGCATCGGTCACGGAACTACCAACTACAGACAGCGAGATGCTATTTTCTCAAGACAGCGTTATTGGGGAGAACCTGTTCCTATATATTATAAGGATGGAATGCCTTACACGTTGCCAACTTCTGCTTTACCTTTGGAACTTCCTGAAGTTGAAAAATACTTACCAACAGAAGATGGAGATCCGCCGCTAGGAAATGCAAAAGAATTTGCATGGGATGAAGCTAACCAGAAGGTAGTTGCTACAGATCTTATTGATGATAAAACAATTTTCCCGTTAGAATTATCTACTATGCCTGGTTGGGCAGGAAGCTCATGGTACTTCCTTAGGTATATGGATCCTAATGATGAAGAAACTTTTGTTAAAAAAGAATTAGCAGATTATTGGGGACAGGTAGACTTATATATAGGAGGAAGCGAACATGCAACCGGCCACTTATTATATTCCCGTTTCTGGAACATGTTCTTAAAAGACAGAGGCTATATCAGCCATGATGAGCCATTCCAGAAATTGATCAACCAGGGAATGATCTTGGGAATGAGTGCATTTGTATACAGAATTGACGGAACGAATCAGTATGTATCTAAAAATTTAGCTAAAGATTACCAGACTCAGCAGATTCACGTAGATGTATCTTTATTAAAAGGAACTTCTGACGAATTGGATACTGAAGCCTTCAAAGCATGGAGACCGGATTATGCAGATGCAGAATTTATTCTGGAAGACGGAAAATACATCACAGACCGTGAAGTAGAAAAAATGTCCAAGTCAAAATATAATGTAGTCAATCCTGATGATATCTGTGAAGAGTACGGAGCAGACGGACTAAGATTATATGAAATGTTCTTAGGACCGTTAGAGCAATCCAAGCCTTGGAATACTCAAGGGTTAAGCGGAGTATATGGTTTCCTTAAAAAATTCTGGAACCTGTATTTCAACGGAGACGTATTTGAAGTTTCAGACGAAGAACCTACAAAAGCGGAATACAAAGTTTTACATACCTTAATAAAGAAGGTAGTATATGATATTGAAAACTTCTCTTTCAATACATCCGTATCATCATTTATGATTGCTGTGAATGAGCTTCAGAAAATAAAATGCAACAAGCGCAATATTTTAGAACCGCTTGCCGTTATCATTTCTCCATATGCTCCTCACATCTGTGAAGAATTGTGGAGTTTATTAGGACACGGTACATCGATAGAATTTGAAAAATTCCCGGCATTGAATGAGGATTATCTGGTTGAAGATGAAATTGAGTATCCGGTAAGCGTAAATGGTAAAATGAAGTTCAAAATTTCGCTTTCAGCTCAATTATCTGCCAAGGAAGTGGAAGATTTGGTGATTTCGAACGAGAAAATGCAACAGATTTTGGAGGGTAAAACCCCTAAAAAAATCATTGTAGTCCCTCACCGTATTGTGAATATCGTAATTTAAAAAAAAATTAACATTGGGAAATTAAAAAAAATGGGTGTCTTATTTTTTTGATTTTTTAATTCAAATGTTAAATTTGGAAAAAATAAATAAAATAATTTAAAATAATTATTATTTCGAAATCGTATTAAAATTTCTTTATCAAAAAAAAGCAAAATGTTTAATTAAGACTCTTGCATTTTAATTAATTTTGCCTTTAATTTACACCCTGTAAAATTTTAAAACAATATAATTTAGTTAAATATGGAAATGAATGTTTCAAAAAATGATGAGCAAGTAGTTGCTAGAAAGGCAGGAGGTTTAAATCCAGCTGTTATTATTCCTATTCTATTTGCTATAGGAGTATGTATTTATTTATTCGTTCTTGGTAGCCCAGGAAACTTTAAAGATGCAGATAAACTAGGAAGTGGTTCTGTAGCTTTTTCAAGTGTTGAAGGAAAAGACATTCACCCAGAATCGTTTTTAGGTATTATCTACAAAGGAGGGGTTATCGTACCAATCTTGATTACTTTCATGATTACTGTAATCGTTTTCTCTTTTGAAAGATATTTCGTTCTTGGTAAAGCAGCTGGAAAAGGAAACTTAGACAACTTTGTTGTACAGGTAAGAAGCTTACTAAACCAAAACAAAATCGACGAAGCTATCGAAGAGTGTGACAGACAACAAGGTTCTGTTGGTAACGTAGTAAAAGAAGGTCTTACTACTTACAAAGCACTTTCTCACGATACTACATTAAATAAAGAGCAGAAAATGGTAGCGCTTAACAAAGCTATCGAAGAAGCTACTACTCTTGAGATGCCAATGCTTGAGAAAAACATGATGATCCTTTCTACTTTAGGTACTGTTGCAACGTTAGTAGCACTACTTGGAACGGTAATCGGGATGATTAAGGCGTTCTTCGCATTAGGTTCAGGAGGTGGTACTCCGGATGCAGCTGCTCTATCTACTGGTATCTCTGAAGCCTTGATCAACACAGCTTTAGGTATTGGTACTTCAGCAATCGCTATTATCCTTTATAACTTCTTTACATCTAAAATTGACGGATTAACTTACAAGATCGATGAGATCTCTATGAGTATCCAACAGTCTTTCGCTGAATTCAACTAAGAATTAGCAAGATATTTGCATTAGCAATTAAAAGAAGTTTAATTAAAAATATTTTATAATAATGGCGAGAGTCAAACCAAAAAGACATGGAGTAATTACGGACATGACTGCAATGTGTGACGTTGCGTTCCTACTCCTTACGTTCTTTATCTTGACCACTCAGTTTAAAAAACCTGACGTGGAGCAGATCAAACCGCCATCTTCAATTTCGGAAAAATTGCTTCCTGATGCTAGTTTAATGACTATCAACGCTACTCCGGACGGAAAATTCTATTTCCAGCCAGTAGAAAATGCATCAGAAAGACTTGCACTTTTGGATAAAATGGGACAAAAGTATGGTATTACTTTTGACAACAACCAAAAAGCAGCTTTCCAGAAAATTCAGGCAATTGGAGTTCCAATGAACCAACTTAAAGGGTATTTGGATTTGCCTGCAGATGAGCAGAAAAATTATAAGAGTCCTACAGGTATTCCTATGGACAGTACAAATAAACAATTAATTGATTGGGTAAAAGAAAGTTTGAGCGTTAACCCTGACTACAAGTTAGCGATTAAAGGTGACGTTACAACTGAGTATCCTAAAGTTAAAAGTCTATTTGAGGGTTTAAGAGATATTGATTTTCTTAAATTTTGGTTGATTACATCACAAGAAGGTAAACCTAACGAATAATATCGATAGAAATGGCAGAAGTACAAGTACAAGAGAAAGGCGGCAAGGGCGGCAAGGTCCGTTCCAAGAAGCAAAGTACCAGAGTCGATATGACTCCGATGGTGGACTTGGGTTTTCTATTGATTACCTTCTTTATGTTCACAACTACGTTCAGTAAACCGAACGTTATGGATTTGGGTCTTCCGGCTAAACCGAAAGATGAAAAACAAAAACCACCTCCAACAGAAATTAAACTTTCTAACTCAATTTCTATCTTATTAGGAAAAAATAACAGAGTTTTCTGGCACCAGCAGGATGCTACTTCCTTGAATGACCAGACTCTTATGGAAACTACCCTTGATAGAGAAGGAATTAGAAAAGTAATTCAGCAGGCAAAATCTAGAGCTGCAGATCAAACGAAATTTACCGTGATCATTAAGCCAACTGACGATGCTGTATATAAGAACTTTGTTGATATTCTTGATGAAATGGCAATTACCAAAAGTGAGCAGTACGGGGTTACTGATATCAAGCCTTGGGAAAAAGCTATTTATGAGAAAAAAGTAGGAGGTGCTGCTGCACCGGCTGCTGCTACAAAGTAATTTAACCATAAAATTGTTATATCTAATCTATGGCAGATGAAAATGTATACGGTCAGAATCTTACTTTAGACGAGATCGTATTTGAAAATAGAAACAAGGAATATGGTGCCTATGATCTTAGACATCAGTATCCGAGACTTTTAACCAAGTCTTTTATTATCGGAACAGCATTATTCCTTTTGGCAGCTTTGTCTCCGTTCATCTATCTTACGATTAAAAATCTTACAGCTCCGCCTAAGCAGGAAGTGAAGGCAGATTTGGTAGATATTATCGAAGAAGATCCGATTATCGAGCAGCCTAAAGAAGAAGAACCACCTCCACCACCTCCACCTCCAAAAGAAGAGGAGAAAATTGAGGTTATTCAGAACGTAGTTCCTGAGCCTGTAAAAGCTCCGAAAATTGAAACTCCACCACCGCCGATTTCTAAGCAGTTGGAAACAACAACTGGTTTACAGAATCAGGAGGGGGTAAAAGCTCCGGCTTATACACCACCGCCACCGCCACCATCTACAGGTACTAAAGCAAGTACAGTAGAAGTAAAAGCGAACAACCCTAACGAGATCTATAAAGATGTTGACCAGTCTGCAGAATATCCTGGAGGTATGGGAGCATTGAGAAAGTTCCTGGGTGATAACTTTGATACTTCTTTGATGGAAGGAGGTGAAGGGACACTTAAAGCGAAGCTTAAGTTCGTTGTAGAAAAAGACGGTACTGTTTCGAATGTTACTATTGAAGAAAAATCTCCAAACGGCGACTTCAACAGTGAAGCGATGCGTGTAGTTAAGAAACTTAAAAAATGGACTCCTGCGAAGAGAAACGGGGAGAGCGTTAGATCTTACTATAGCGTACCATTTACGATGAACTTTGAATAAGACTTATTTATTCAAAATATAAATAAAAAGAGAGGCTTATGCTTCTCTTTTTATTTTTTTTGGTATTTTTGTTACATGATGTTCAATTGGTTATCCCTGGTTACGGGATTGTTTTATATCGTTTTAGGAATTGTAGTGATTGTCTACAAATTCTTCTTTACTATTTTAGAGCCAGCTGTTGCTTATGCATTGGGAGTGGTGCTCATTATCTATGGTATTTTCAGAATTTACAGAGCGATCTCAAGAATTAAAAAATCGAGAAATGAAGAATAGTTTCAAGCTTGCAGTAATTTTTGTACTGAGCATAATGCTTGCAAGCTGCAAAAAGGAGAAAAACGCTCCTTCCTATCACAAAGGTGATCTTACCATTTTCACTGACGAATCTTTTCAAAGCGTCACAGAAGCATTAGCCGAAGGCTATATGATCAACTATCCTGAAACACATATCAAAGTAGAAACCAAGAAAGAAGACTTAGGACTTCTTGATCTTTTGAAAGGAAGTGCTAAAGTGGTGGTGATGTCCAGAAATCTTAATCCTGAAGAAATTAAAACATATGAGGAAAGAACAGATCTGAAGTTCCTTCCTGCTAAATTTGCTGCGGATGCGGTGGTTTTTGTTGTTCCTAAAGATTCTCCGAAAGAAAGTATTTCAATGGAAGAAATCAGCAGCGGTCTGATGTCTGATAAAAAAGAATTTATTTTTGACGGAACCAACTCGAGTAACCTGAACTTTGTTGCTGAGAAATTAAAAAAACAGCCAAAAGACCTGAAATTTTCTATTATTCCGGGAAATCAGAAGATTATAGAGGAATTGGGAAAATATCCTGATAAAATAGGCGTTATTGGATTGAATACTTTCAGCCGTCCCTATGATAAAACTTCAGAAAAGCTGAGAGACATGGTGAAGGTACTTCCTGTGGTAGAGAAAGGAAAATCGTATACTGCAGATTTTGATGGACTTCGCACGATGGAATACCCGTTTACCAGAGTTCTTTATTTCCTGATTAATGAAGGTAACTTTAATATTGCCAATGGTTTTATAAGATTTTCATGTACCCACTTAGGACAGAAAATTGTACAGAAAGAAGGCTTACAACCTTATAACATTTATAAGAGAGAAGTTCAGATGCGTTAAAAAATATTAAATTCACAATTTGTCCTTATTAAAAATTTTGATTTGGTCTGAAAATTGTGTATAATAAAACTCAATTATTAGAAAATATAAAATGAAAGATATAATGAATATGAATGTAAAGAAGATTGCTTTTGGAGCAGCCGTGGTATTTTTTACCGGTTTTGCCTCTGCACAAACACTGCAGGATGGTATCAACAGTATAGACAGTGATAAATTTGCGCAGGCAAAAACAAACTTCACTGACATGATCGCTAAAGAGCCTACAGCTGAAAACTACTTCTATTTGGGAAATACTTTCTTAAGACAAGGAGAACCGGATTATGCTAAGGCAACTGAAAACTTTAACAAAGGATTAGCTGCAGACGGTAAAAGCTATCTGAACAAAATTGGTTTAGCTGCTGTTAAATTAGGTAAAGGCGATAAAAATGCTGTTGCTGAAATTCAAAAAATAGTTGCTGATTCAAGAGAAAAAGATGCTGAAGTTCTTTTCAGAGCAGCAGAAGCTTTAACTTTATTCGAGAAAAACAGTTCACCGGACCTGGCAATCCAGTTTTTGACTAAAGCTATTGAGAAAGCTGAGAAAAAAGGTGTTCCTGCACATTATTATTATACATTAGGAGATGCTTACAGATTGAAAAGATCTCCGGGAGAAGCCATGTCTGCTTACGACAAGGCGTTACCTGTAGCAAAAAATAAAGCTTCAGTTTACACGAGAATGGCTACTTTATGGATGGCTGCTCAAGTGTGGCAAAAAGCGAAAGAAAGCGTTGATAAAGCAATTGCTGTAGATCCTACATACGCTCCTGCGTACAAAGCATTGGCTGGTTACGATATCAGATACCAGCAAAATGCAAAGGCTACTCAAGATCTTATCAACTATACAAAATATGCTGATGAAGATCCATATACCCAATTAGAAATTGCAAAACTATATTTCACGAATGAAGATTATGCAAACTCTAAAATGGTATTAGATAAGATTTTTGATAAAATTGATGATCCTATCAAATTCAAATTGAGAGCTTATAATGCATATGCAGATAGAAATTATGCAGATGCCAAGCAAAATATGGATACTTTCGTTTCGCAGGCTGAGAAAACAAGAATATTGCCTGCAGACCAAGGTTTACAGGGACTTATTGCTGCCGGCTTAGCAAAAGATGAAAAAGATGCAGCTAAAAAATCTGCTTTAATGGCTGAAGCTCAGCAAAAAGTGGGTATTGCAAAAGCTGCTAAGGATGAAACAATGAAGTGGGATCTTGAATTGGCAAACATCGCAGGTGGTGGAGGAGCTTCTCAGGCAGAAGCTGATAAAGGACCTACTAATCCTGAAATTGAAGCATTGAAACAGAAAGTTGCTGCCAACAGCCAGGATTCTGATTCATTATTTAAGTTAGCAACAGCTTACCAGGATGTTAAAAACTGGAATGGAGCAATCCTTACATGGCAAAAAATGTCAGCACTTCTTCCTGATTGGGCTCCGGCATATTACAGCCAAGGGTATTCTTACCAGCAGGCAGGAAACAATGAAGCTGCAAAATTGGCTTATGAGAAATTCATCAGCACGGTAAAACCTGCTGATCAGGAAGCTAACAAACAGACTCTTGCTTACGCTTACTTTGCAGTAGCATACATGAGCAAAGATTCTGATATAGCAAAAGCAAAAGATTATGTTGCTAAGTCTTTACAGTTAGACCCTACTTACCAGGATGCTGTTAAATTAAATGCCGAAATCAACAAGTAATTTAAATTTTAAATTATAGATATTAAAACTTCCCATGCGTAATGTTTGGGAAGTTTTTATTTTAAATCCTATCTTTGAGTTTATGAAAACTGATATACTTGCTTTTGGTGCACATCCTGACGATGTAGAACTTGGATGTGGCGGAACTATTGCTAAAATGGTTTCTGAAGGAAAAAAATGCGTTGTTGTAGATCTTACAAGGGGAGAGCTTGGAACAAGAGGTACAGATGAAACCAGAAAGACTGAAGCAGCAGATGCAGCCAAAATCCTTGGGCTTTCCGCAAGAGAGAATCTTGGAATGAAAGATGGATTTTTGGTAAATTCCGAAGAATATCAAATGAGGATTGTAAAAATGATCCGCAAATACAGACCAGAAATCGTCTTGGCTAATGCAATTGATGATAGACACCCGGATCATGCAAAAGGAGCGAAATTAGTGTCGGATGCGTGCTTTTTGTCCGGACTGAGAAAAATTGAAACCGTACTGGAAGGTGAATCTCAGGAAGTGTGGAGGCCAAAACATATTTTTCATTATATTCAGTGGAAAGATATTAAACCGGAATTTGTTATTGACATTTCAGAATACCTGCCTAAAAAACTGGAAGCTTGTATGGCGTACAAAACTCAGTTTTATGACCCAACTTCTAAAGAACCTGAGACTCCCATTACGACAAAAGACTTCTATGAAAGCTTAACGTACCGGGCACAGGATTTAGGACGGTTATCGGGAGTTGCTTATGCTGAGGGCTTTACGTCTGAAAGATTAATTTCTTTGAAAAATTTTGATGGAATTGTTTGGTAGTTGAGGAAATTGTCCTATATTTGCACTCAGAAAACGGTGATTGTAGCTCAGTTGGTTAGAGCGTCGGATTGTGGTTCCGAAGGTCGTGGGTTCGAGACCCATCATTCACCCTAAATTAGCACATTTTCAAAAAGAAAATGTGCTTTTTTTATGTCCCAAAAACAATCAAGTTGTATTGAAATGACACTTTTTGGTGTGTTATTTTTTTTATCCTGGCTTAGAAAAAGTATATTTGCACGATAATTATAAAACATTATCGGGTAATGAAAAAGATCTACTTTTTACTTTTTATATTCAATTTCATTGTAATTTCCTCAACAGTACGATATGTGAATATTAATTCCACCACCGGAAGCGCACCCTACACTTCATGGGCTACAGCAGGCAATGATTTGCAGGAAGTAATCAATAGCAGTCAGATTGGAGATGAAGTCTGGGTTGCCGCCGGAACATATTTTCCTACCAGAGATCCGTTTGGAAATCCTTCTCCTTCAGATATCAGAGATAAGACGTTTTATTTAAAAGATGGTATTTCAGTCTACGGTGGTTTTAATGGAACAGAAACTTCTTTAACAGACCGGAATTTAAACACTAATATAACGCTCTTAAGCGGCGACCTGGGAGATTTAGGAACTAAAAATGATAATTGCTATCATGTGGTGCTGTTTGCAGCGAATATTGCCAGCGCTATTGGAGTAAAATTAGACGGATTTTCCATTTCCAATGGTTTTGCTGTTGGCACTGTTAATAATAATGTAAGCGGAAATATTGTTTCGAGATTAGCAGGTCCTGCTATCTATTTTATTAATGGAAATAATACAATTTCCAATAACAGGATTTATTTGAACTCCGGCTATTCCGGTGGAGGCATTTATACTTCAAATGGTAATAATATCATTTCTAACAATGAGATTTATAATAATAAAGCTTTTTATGACGGCGCAGGTGTGATTGTATTTCAAGGAACCAATACCATTACCAATAACTATATTCACGATAATACTGCTACCGGCGATGGTGGAGGTATCTATGCGGTTTTGGGTGTAAATAATGTAATCAGTAAAAATGTAATTGCTAAAAATAAAGCCGGGATCAGCCAGATTGATACCTATTATTATGGTGGCGGCGGTATTTATACTGAAAAGGGTTCAAATCTCATCGTCAATAATCTGCTTTATGAAAATACTTCAAACTATATGGGAGGAGGAATTTTTCTTTATTACGGAAGCAATAAAGTGATCAATAACACCATTTATAAAAATATAGGAACAAGAGGCGGCGGATTTTTTACCTATCTGGGAAATAATTATGTGAAAAACAATATATTCTGGGGTAATATCAATGGTACGGATAATCAGCCTGGAGCAGATTATAAAAATCATAATGACTGGCCGGCTGAAAATTACTTCTATAATAACCTGTTTCAGTTGCCGCAGGGATTTTATACTTTGGCAAACCAAAATTCTTTATATGGTTATCCTAATAATATATTCCAGACTAATCCTGGTTTTACAGATGAAGCCAATATTTTTGGAGCTGATGGAGTTTTAAGAACTTCAGATGATGGTTTGTCCTTGTTACCCAATAGCGTTGCTGTCAATTACGGAATGCTGACAGATGCGCCCTCAGACGATATAAGAGGAACAGCCCGTATGGGTAATCCAGATGCTGGAGCTTACGAATTGATGGGAAACCTTGGTGTTGCAGAATTACCAATTCACGATTTTAAAATTTATCCAAATCCCGCTAAAGATATTTTGAATATAGAAACCAATAATAAAATTTTGAAGGTGGAAGTATTTAATCTATCCGGGCAACTTATAATAACCACAAAAGAATCGAAAATTGATATTTCAGCATTTCTGCCAGGAATTTATATTCTCAACGTAAAGACGGAAAGCAAAATCATTACAGAGAAATTTGTCAAGAAATAATGTACGGATAAATCTTACTTATTTTTAGCCTTTCAAAGTTTGAAAGGCTTTTTTTATTTTTTTTCAGTATCGATAAATCTTTCCTCTATTTACAAAATATTATATAAAAGTTCTTTAAATAAATTCTATGAGTGGTGATCAAAACATTTATATTTGTTTAACCAGAATCGTGAGAAAAATCTCGTTAAAATTACCATAATCAAAGCTATTAACATGAAAAAAATCTTTACAATTCTTATTGTTTTTTTTGCAATAAAATCTTATTCTCAATCAGGTTCCCAATCTTATTATAAACGTCTTTTTGATACAAGAGGTCTTGATCAGTGGGATGGTAATTCAACAAGTCCGGATCAGCTTGAGTTCGCGTGGGCTGTACCGGCCCATATGGAAGCATTGGTTTTAATGTATGAGAAGACAAAAGAACCAAAATATGCCAAAACCTTAATAAAATGTATTGGTAACACTATTGACAGAAGGGATGATCTTAGAGGTCAGGTACCGGGTTTAAGTCAAATTTCTGATTATAGAGATAGTATAGGTCCTGCTTGGTCGAATAATCACTATAATATACCAAAAATGGATTCGGGAGCAACCTATCCTCATCTGGTGCATAGTGCTAATATATTATATCCTATGGCTAAATTTGCAGCAATCGTTAAAAAAGATAACATTATTCAAAACTTAACATATGATTTACCTGGCCGTTATACCGGACAAACCTATAACGCAATTGCCAATGACCTTATCCTGAAAATAAAGGAAACACTTAATTATCATTCAGATCAATGGTTTATAGAGCCAGGTTCTAACAACACCATAGGATATTACAAAGAACGAAGCGATAATAATCTACCAATAGCTTTTCCAGGAGTAATTTTACCATTCAATATGCAAAGTTCTGTTGGAAGGGTGCTTGTACAAATGTACAGAGCAACGAATGAAAACAATTATCTTGTCCAGCTCAATCAAATTGCCAATTTTATAAAAGCAAATACACAACTTAATACCAACTTAGGATCTAATGTCTGGACCTACTGGAAGTATGATACTTTACGTGAAGATATTTCCCATGCTGATTTGACTGCTGCTTTTCCTTATGAATGTAATAGGTATGGTATTTCAATCAATGGAAGCCTTATTTATACCACTGCAGATATCAATGCCTATACTAAAACACTGACAAAAGATATTTATATCTCTCCTTTACATATAAAAAATGGGGTTAATTATAATGGTGAAAATTGGAATATCAAGTATAATATTAATACCTCTGATCCTACTGTGACTCCTAGATACGGTACTTATACCGCTTATTTATGGTTGTATTTATCTCAATATGATGATCAAATGTTATATCAGATCGTTTCAGATCTGCAGGCTGCTAAAAATTATTATAGCAATATAACGGTATTTGATTCTTCAATAACTTGGGCACTTTTATCAAATTTTGAACACTTAGTTGTGCCTGTCAATACGGATCATGAATATGGAGAAGACTCCGATTGGAGAGGTATTGCCAGTGGTAATTTCGATGGAGATAGCGATGATGAATTTGTTGTTATCAGAAATTTTGACGGCTTAATGCAGACCTTAGAACCCCACGACAGAGCCTTCCGACAGGTTACCACCAGTAAAGTATATGGTGGTTCCAATAACTGGAAAGGATTGGCTGCAGGCGACTTTTTTGGAGATAATAAAAGTGAGATCATAGCTTTAAATGATCATGCAGATGCTACCGAAAATGGTCTTTATGTCCTAAAAGTTGAAAATGGTAATATTGCTGAGCATGCTAAATATACAGGATGGGGAACCCAGTCCGAATGGGCAGGGGTTGTTGCAGGAAATTTTATAAGTGGAGGAAAAGATGATGTTATCACAGTAAGAAATTTTAATAAAGAAGTTAGGGTATATAAATTTGTTGGCACAGATATACAGTCAGTATATGTCAATACACTTAACTTGGCTGCAAGTTCTAAAATTAAAGCGGTAGCATCAGGTGATTTAGATAAAGATGGCAAAGATGAGATTGTGCTGCTTTTTGATGCGGATGATAGTAATGCTGTAAATAATGGTATCCATGTTTATCGTGTAAACGATAGTGGTGTTCTCACAAAAATTACTGAATTTACAAATTGGGGCTCTGCTTCAGATTGGAAGGGGCTTGCTGTTGGAGATATTGACGCCGATGGTGCTGCTGAAATTATTGCTCACAGGAATTTTGATGGGGATTATAAATTATTTAAACTGAATGGGAATAGCTTATCCGGCATTACTTCTGAAAAATTTCCTGTTCTGCAAACCAAAAACAATGTAATGTGCTTCGGAAATTTTGATTCAAGTACTAAGAATGAAGAGTTGGCTACCCTTAGAAAAGATGGGGGAATTGTCATGTTTTCTGCCGCAAATGTTACAAATAATAGTGTGAACAGCATGAATAACAGAAATTCAGAAGATCCATGTCAGAATGAGCTGCCAGATGTGTTATACAGTTTCCTGAAATCAGCACCTTTTGATAAAGAAGATTCAAAAGAAATAGTATCAGTAAAATACGAAAAAAGGAAATAACTAATTAATATTCAATATAAACGGGCTTTAGCCCGTTTTTTTATATTTAAACAATTTCAGAGCACAAAAAAAGCATCTTTTTCAGATGCTTGTGTTTTTAGATATTCTTTTTTAAACTTCGTCGTCAGAATCAATTGTAAAAGATCTGCTTTTGAAGTCTTTGTCATGTTTTTCTGAAATTACATCCTCACCCTTTTCATTAATGATGAAATCTGTGGACTCATTAAACATCTCCTGGAAACTTTTAAAATCTTCCTTGTAAAGGTAAATTTTATGCTTCTCGAATGTAGCTTCCCCATTCTCTCCGAAATTCTTCTTACTCTCAGTGATTGTAAGATAATAATCTCCTGCTTTCGTCTCGCGCACATCAAAGAAATAAGTTCTTCTCCCTGCTTTTAACACCTTCGTGAAAATCTCATTTTCATGGCGTTCCTTGTATTCACTCATTGTTAGATATTTTTTAATCTTGTTAAGAACAAATATAAAAGAATTCTTTTAATCACAAAATTTTTTTTATGATTTATTTAACAATTGAGAATGAAATGGCTAAGCGGTTACAGAATTGGCAATTTCAGTAAGGTTGATAATTTGATGGGCTTTTTGAGCGCTAGACTCTCTGTGTGTGATAATTATGGAAGTGGCATTGCTGATTTTTCTATCAATATTTTCCAGAATATTCTGCTCAGTTTCTGTGTCTAAAGCAGACAAAGAATCGTCAAAAATGATAATATTGGGGTTCTTAATTAAGGCTCTTGCGATACAAATTCTCTGCTTTTGTCCCCCCGAAAGCATTACTCCGCGTTCACCAACAAGTGTTTTATATTGATCTTTAAACTCTACAATATTCTTATGAACATCTGCAATTTTTGAGTATTCTACTACTTTCTCGTGAGAAGGATGATCAATGGCAAAACCAATATTATTTTCAATAGAATCAGAAAATAAGTAACTTTCCTGAGGAATATACCCGATAAAGTTTCTGTAGTTCTCCAGATTATGATCCTTCAGGTTTTTGCCATCAATTAAAATTTCCCCTTCTGTAGGATCTATTAATCTGCACAACAGCAAGGCAATTGTTGATTTTCCACTACCGGTTTTACCCATAATAGCCAATGACTCTCCGGCTTTTACTTTAAAACTTAAATTATCCAGTGCCCTGATTCCCGTATTTGGATATACATAAGAAACGTTTCTGAATTCAATATCTCCTTTGATAGGATAGTTTTCAAAATTGGTATTAATGATCTCCGATTTCTTATCCATGAATTCATTGATCCTCTGCATAGACGCTTCAGCTCTCTGATTCACAGAAGTTACCCATCCTACCATAGAGAACGGGAAAATCAGGGTGTTGATATACATGAAGAAATCAGCAATCTTACCGATACTTAATTCTCCGGCAATATATTTGGCACCTCCAATCCAGATGATGGCTACGTTTAATAAACCGATAACGAAAAGAATAATGGTGAAGAAATAGGCTTCTGTCTTGGCCAGATCCAAGGCTTTGTTTTGATAATCAGTAACTTTGATGCCATAGTTTTTTTCGATATATTTTTCTCTGGCGAAAAATTTTACCACACGGATTCCGGAAAAGCTGTCCTGTACAAAAGTTGAAATCGCAGACTGGCTTTTCTGCATGATTTTTGACTTTTTATTGATGATTGAACTTACCTTATAAATAGCATACGATAAAATAGGAAGAGGAAGTAAAGTCCACATCGTCATGGAAGCATCTGTTTTTACCATGTAGATCGCCGTTATCAATACTAAGACAATCAGATTGGCTACATACATGACCCCGGGACCAAGATACATTCTTACTGCAACAACATCTTCGCTCAATCTGTTCATTAAGTCTCCGATGGTGGTCTGTTTATAATCCGTTAAAGATAAATCCTGATAATGTCTGTAGATTTTATTTTTAAGTTCATATTCTATTCTCCTTGACGCAACAATAATGGTCTGTCTCATCATAAAAGTGAAGAATCCGGTTAAAAGAGAACATCCTACAATAATTCCAACATAGATTAAAACCTGTTGGTTGAAGCCGAGATTCCCATTTTTTGTAAGTTCATCAACAGATTTTCCTACAAACTGAACCTTATATATATTAAAGAAATTACTGGCAATGATAAAGAGTACCCCCCAAAACAATAGTATTTTGTGTTTCCAAAAATAAGGGTTTAAGGTTTTTAGCGCTTTCATATAGTTTGACAAAATTACAAAAATGTCATCACACTACGAATTTCATCAATTTTAAATTTTGTATCTTTGCAGCCATAAAAAAGCTCTTTGAATGTTAGGAAGACGACAAATCCGTGAAAAAGTAGTACAGACCGTATATTCTTACTACCAAAATCCTGTAAAATTTGATGTTTTAGAGAAAAACATGTTTGCCGGGATAGAGAAAATCTATTATCTATACATCTATCAGCTCAACTTTTTGGTGGGTCTGAAAGATTTGGCAGAGAATCAGATCGAAATTGGTAAGAATAAATTTCTTAAAACTGATGCTGATATTAATCCTAACCAAAAATTCATCAACAACCAGGTATTGCGTAAACTGGAAGAAAATCCTGAAAGATTATTTTTTACAGGTCAGCACAAGCAATTGAAATGGGATATGCATGATGACTTATTGGTAAAAACTTTCCAGAGAATTACTGCTGGAAAACGTTATCAGGATTTCATGAAAGAAGAAGGATATTCTTTTGAAGAAGATCAGAAATTTATTGGGAAATTATTCTTAAGATATATTGCTGAGAATGAAGATTTTCATGATTATTTAGGTGATAAGGAACTTTCATGGTATGATGATATCCATATCGCCAATTCAATGGTACAAAAAACAATCGGTTTCCTGAGAGAAGATGAAGAAAGCAGAACTTTGATCAAAATGATTAAAGATGAAGAAGATAAAACATTTGCTGCAAAATTGTTGAGAGATACCCTGAACAACTGGGAGAACAATGAAAAGAAGCTGGAAGAAAGACTCGAAAACTGGGATCTGGAAAGAGTTTCTCTTATGGATAAAGTAATTTTATCTACAGCTATTGCAGAGCTTGACAACTTTGCTTTCACACCTTCAAGAGTGATCATTAATGAATATATTGAAATTGCGAAAGTATTTGCTACAGACCGTTCCAATATCTTCATCAATGGTATTTTAGATAAATATTGTAAAGATCAAAATAGAATATAAAATGAAAAAGACGTTATCAATTATCGCCTTGTCAATTATAGGCTTTGGGTTAGTTTCATGTAAAAAAGAAAACAAAGAAACTCAAAGTACGGAAACTGCAACTACTGATTCTGCAGCTGTTGCGGCTCCGGTAACCACTGATTCTACAGCAGCAGCTGTAACCGGTGAAACGGCAGCTCCGGTTTCCAACGAACCATCTACTTCTGTAGCTTTATCTGAAAACAGCTTTGATTTTGGTAAAATCAAAAAAGGAGATAAAGTAGAGCATGTATATGAAATTACCAATACAGGGAAAAATCCATTAATTATTTCTGAAGTGAAGCCAGGATGCGGATGTACAGCTCCTGATTTTACAAAAGAGCCAATCATGCCGGGTAAAAAAGGAAAAGTTACTTTGCACTTTGATTCTTCAAGCTTCGACGGAAATGTTCAGAAGTATGCTGACGTTTTTGCAAACGTAGAAAAATCGCCAATCAGATTAACGTTCACAGCGAACATTCAACCATAATATTTAAAATATGTTGACATTATTTTTACAGGCACAGCCACAAGGATCTTCATCAATGATGATGATAGCAATGGGTGTGATGTTCGTAGGGTTTTATTTCCTGATGATCAGACCTCAGATGAGAAAGCAAAAGCAGGAGAAAAACTTTCAGGAAAACCTTAAAGTAGGAACAAGAGTAGTTCTTACATCGGGTCTTCATGGAAGAATTGCTCAGGTTCAGGATGATGGTTTTGTTATTGAAACATTATCCGGAAAACTGAAATTCGAAAAAGCAGCGGTTTCAAGAGAAATGACAGAAGCGCGCTTTGGAGCAAAATCTGCTGATAAGGCAGATGACAAAAAAGAGACAGCCACTGAAGAAAAGAAATAATTCAGTCTGAAAATATTTAGCTGCGGCGGGTGAACTTTGTTCACCCGCCGCAGCTTTTTATAAGATTTTGATCTCATAAGTCGTATTTACTTCCCATATTTTTAATATGTTTGGCTGCTTTTGGGTCCAATTGTGAAAGCAATGAGTGGGAATAGTGTTTAATAAAAAAATTATCTTTGCTTCATGAATCAAAACACAAACAAAACCGTTCTTATTCTTGGTGCTAATTCAGATGTAGCAAAACAATGTATGATACAATATGTTGAAAAAGGATTCACAGTCATTGCTGCTTCCCGAAATACAACATCTCTGGATCATTTTGTTGATTCAAATAATCTTGACCGCTCAAAAGTTTCTATTTTGTATTTTGATGCTGCTGATTTTGGTTCTCATCATCAGTTTTATTACAATCTTTCTGTAAAGCCTCATATTGTAGTCTATGCTGCAGGTTTTTTAGTAGACAACCAACAAGCTCTCACTGATTTCAAGGGAGCAAAGCAAATGATGGAGGTCAATTATATGGGAGGTGTGTCTATTCTGAGTATTATTGCAATGGATAAAAGCAATACGAACCTGGAAAGAATAATTGGTCTTTCATCCTTGTCAGGGGTAAAAGGGAGAAAAAGCAATTTTGTCTACGGAAGTACCAAGGCTGCATTTACGCAGTTTCTGGCAGGGCTGAGGCAGGAATTAGCTTCCCGTAAAATCATCGTGAATGCTTTGATTATCGGGTATATCAGAACAAAAATCAATGAAGGATTGGAACTGAATCAATCCCTGATCATGGAACCGGATTATGTGGCGAAATTTATTGTCGGTGCAGGAAACTCTTTTACCATTGTTCCAAATTTTAAATGGAAAATGATTTATCATATTCTTAGACTTTTGCCGGAAAGCCTGGTTGCGAAATTACCTTAATGAATTTTCATTAATATTATTTTTCTTTAATAGCAGACAGTTCGGTATCGTTTTTGTAATTCTATGTCCCAAAAATTATTTCTTCCTGCAAGATTCAGTTTCTGAATGATTATTGAATAAAGCTGAAACATTCTTTTTCTGCTGTCAATCTATTTCAAGGATAAATATGATTCACCTTCGCTCAGGTAGGGAAGGGTAGAATTCTTTTTTCAAATCCTGCAGAAGATATCAATGCTGTATTGATATAATATTGATATAAATAGTAACACATAGTATAAAAATGGACGATTTAGAATTGAACAAGATTCAACAACACTGGGACACCTTAATTTCTTCAGCAATTTCATGGGCACCGAGGATTTTTACTGCAATCATTTCTGCATTATTAATTTACCTGATTGGCTCATGGATGATCAGAATGATCAAAAAGCTGGTTGAAAAAGCTTTCAAAAAACGAAACATGGAAGCTTCGCTCCAGCACTTTCTTTTAAATATTATCAACTGGGGATTGAATATTCTTTTGTTTATTGTTGTTGTAACACAGCTTGGAGTACAGACTTCTGCATTTGTTGCCATGATTGGTGCCGCAGGTCTGGCAGTAGGTTTAGCCTTACAGGGATCCTTAACGAATTTTGCAGGTGGAATTTTAATTTTATTATTAAAACCTTTTAAAATCGGAGATTTTATTTCTACCAGTTCAGGTGTGTCAGGAACTGTACAGGCTATTGATATTTTTCATACAAAGCTGGTTACACCACAAAACCAACTGATTGTTATTCCTAATGGGGTAGTGTCAAATAATAGCATTACCAATTTTACCCAGCTGGGAACAAGAAGAACATCATTGGATATCGGAGTTGCTTATGATGCGGATCTTAGGCAGACCAAGGATATTCTAATGGAAGTTATTAAAAATAATCAATATGCTCTTGAAACACCTGCGCCCCAGGTAGTAATAACAGAGCTTGGAGACAGTGCTGTCAATGTATCGGTAAGAGTAAGTACTTCCACTGAAAACTTTTGGACAATGAATGAAGAATTAATCATCGGTTGTAAAGAAGCTCTCGATAAAGCAGGAATCGGAATTCCTTTTCCTCAAAGGGATGTGCATATTTACAATCAATAATTATATTTAATTTTTTTAAAGAAACTCCTGCGTTATATTATGTGGGAGTTTTTATTACTGAGTTATGCGAATAACTGCTGTTGCTACAAATATTTAAGATTAATATTGCCTGCTCAAATATTACATTATATTTGCAAAAAATTACTAACTATGATTAATAAACTGCTCCTTTTTATAGGAATTTTTAGTGCAGTAACATCTGTAACAGCACAAAGCCAATTTTTAGATCCTTCTTTTGGCAATAATGGAATATATACATACACGCCTAACAATGCATACGGATTTATTTATGAAACCGGAGCTTTTACTGCACAGCAGAAAATTATGGTAAGTGGAACCTTTTACAATATACCCAATAGCAGTCAGTCTACTACCAATGTAATTCAAAGGCTGAATGCTGATGGTACTATAGATAACAGTTTCAATACAGTATTTATTCCGCCAGTTTCTTCCAACCCGATTTCCCGTTTGATTAAAATGTGTATTCAGCCTGATCAAAAAATTATCCTTGGTGATATTTTGGGCAATAAGTTAATCCGGTTGAATGAAAACGGAACTTATGATATAGGGTTTGGTACTAATGGAGTGGTTGCTAATTCTGTATTTAACTCATTTTTTGACACCCTTGGACTGTCTGGCCCTTTTAATTTTCATAATGTAATTTTAACTAGTAATAACAAAATTTTGCTGTGCACAACAGTAGTAGATAACCAGTTATCAAAATTAGCCGTTCTCCGCCTTAATGAAAATGGTTCTATTGATACCACGTTTGGAAATAATGGTCTTGTGCTGCAGGAAGCAAATTTAGGACGCCTGGTACTTCAAAATGATTCAAAATTACTATTAATCGGGCAAAAAACAGATGGACAATTTATAAAGTCAAGGTATTCTGCAGATGGCATTTTAGATACTACTTATAATAATAATTCGATATCTTATACCCCGATTCAAAATTATTCAACTTATTTCTGTACGGCAACAGGTAAAGATAATAACACTTACATATATGGAGTTTCGTCTTCTGCTGCTTCACCAGTATCTCTGATCACGTTGATGAAATTAAATCAAAATGGAGATCTGGACAATAGTTTTGGAACGAATGGTATTGTTAATGAATCTTACTATAATAGCAATAATTATTATGTTGACAATAATATCCTTTATCCTACTTTATTATTAGATAATAGCAACCATTTATTTTTGGTATGTATGGCAAGCCCCACGGGAAACGCAGCAGACCTTAACCAATTTATCAAAAAATTTAATACGGATGGTTCCGTAGATTCGGGTTTTGGGAATAACGGAATAGTTGATGTTGATTTAAATTATAAGGAATTTATGAGATCTGCAATCATGACGGCTGATCAGAAAATATTGATTTTTGGAAATCATCAGACGCCGAATAAAGGTATTATTACAAAGGTTTTAAATAATGGAAATATATTAACGGCTAAAGAGGAGAGAATTAAGGATGAAAGTGTAAGTATATATCCTAATCCTGTAAAGAATATCCTGAATATTAATTCCAGAAAAATGAAGGATAATAATGTAGAAATTACAGATGCAAGTGGAAGAAATATATTGAAAGCAATTATTAAAGATAATAAGATAGACGTTAGTAATCTTGAACACGGTATATATTATCTGAAAATCGGAAGTATAACCAACAAATTTATAAAGGAATAAAAAAGAGACGAGAATTTTCTCGTCTCTTTTTTTTACTCTATATTCTGCAGCAGCTCCAAAGCCTTCATCATATCAATTCCCTTACCCAAAACTGGTTTAAACAAATCTCCTTTCTCTTTAATTCTTTCAAGGGTATTGTTAATAGTAAAATCTGTAGGTTTCATTCCCAGTTTCAATTCGTCCCATTCCAGAGGCATGGAAACTGAAGCTCCGGGTTTTGGTCTCAGACTGTATGCACTTGCCAGAGTCTGCCCTGTTCTGTTTTGCAGGTAATCAAGGTAAATTTTTTTGTTATCCCTTTTTTGAAGACTTCTTTCCAGCGTGGTAATCTTGGGCAGTTTATCATTCACCTGCTTCATGAGGATATGAGCGAAATCTTTTACCTGGTCAAAATCATATTTACCACCCATCGGAATATAAATGTGAATTCCTGTACTTCCTGAGGTTTTGCAGTAACCTTTTATTTTAATTGATTTTAAAACTTCATTCACCTGAAGTGCCGTTTCAATCACCTCATCAAATGTATTTTTTGAAGAAGGGTCAAGGTCTAAAACCAGATAATCCGGATGCTCAAGATCTGGTAAAGAACTGTTCCATGGATTGAAATCAATGCAGCCTAAATTATTAAGATAAGCCATAGTAGCTTTGTCATTACAGTAAATATAATCGATATGTTTATCATTGGATTCCGAATATACCTGTGTGGTTTTTATCCAGTCAGGAACATGATCTCCTGCATCTTTCTGATAAAAGCTCTGCTCTTCAATTCCATTGGGAAAGCGGTTGAGAGAAAGCGGACGATTTTTTAAATAAGGGAGAATATAACGTGCTACAGACTGATAATATTCAATGACATCTCCTTTTGTAATGCCATCTTCAGGAAAATATACCTTATCCTGATTGGTAAGCTTTACGGAATGCTTGTCTAAGGTAATCTCTTTTTCAGAAGTCTTTGTCTTTTTTGATGAAGCTTTCGTATTCATATCTTTAGATTTTTCGGTGAAGGATGGATCTTTAGTATCTTCCGGGCTTTTGTCATCCCTGATTGTGATAAAAACCGGATGTCTGAAGATTCCATCCTTGGTAATTTCAGAATATTTGATTTCACATACCAGCTCAGGTTTTACCCACGTTACCGGCATATTGGTCTTCGGAGCTGTTTCGAATGGAGCTGACTTTACAATTATTTTCTGAAGTCTCTCATACACTTCTTTCAAAGAAGCCGTATTGAAACCTGTTCCTGTATGACCACAGTAAGTAAGCTGCCCATCGATAAATTTTCCTAATATCAACGCTCCGAAGCTTTCCCGGGATCCTCTGGGTTCCGTAAAACCACAAATAATGACCTCTTCTGTATTGGAAAACTTGATTTTAAGCCAATCGGTAGTTCTGTGATTTTCAACATACAGGCTGTCTGCCCTTTTTGCGATCATCCCTTCCAGTTCCATTTCTTTCATTTGCGCAAAAAACTCAATGCCCTTTTCAGGAATATGATCACAATACTTGATCCGTTCGGTTTCTGTCAGAGCTTCTTTTAAAAGTTCTTTTCGTTGAATTAAAGGAAGATCTTCTGTAGAATGGCCATTGAGCCATAGAATATCAAAAACCTGATAGGCAAGGGCGGCACCAGGGTTATCACCGATTTGTTGCAAAAGCTGAAAATCGGGCCTTCCCTGTTCGTTATAGACCACAACTTCGCCATCCAGGATCATACGATGTTTTTGTTGTTCGAAATCCTGAGCAATTTTGTCAAATTTTGATAAAAAGGAAATTCCATTCCGGGAATAGAAAAGCGAAGTATCATGGCTGAGATCTGCAATAGCTCTGTAGCCATCCCATTTTATTTCAAAGATCCAGTCTTTATCATTGAAGGCTTCCTCTGAAAGTTTAGCCAGCATTGGTTTAATGAAAGACTTAAGCTTTTTTTCATTTGTCAAAGAATTGAAGTTTCTGAAAGATTTTTCAGAAGTTACGACTTCTTTTTTTCTTTTATTTTTAGGCTTTTTTTTTCCTCTAAAAATTGGGTAACCAGAGACTTTGGTGAAGTGTTTTCTTCAGCATCGTAAGGACTTTCTGCAAATTCGTCCTTATGTTTAATAAGTAACCATGAGTTGTCATCATTATTTTTCATTTTAACCAGAGCAAATTCACCTTTCAGCTTTTTGCCATGCAAAATAAATTTTAAAGAACCGGCATGGAGTTCCTTCAGAAGTTCTTTTTCATCAGAAAGTTTAGAATTTTCTTCCAGAGGTTCATAAGTTCCGCTGTCCCACACTTCCACTTGTCCGGCTCCATAATTTCCTTCCGGGATGTTTCCTTCAAAATCTTTATAATCGTAAGGATGATCTTCTACCATCATGGCAAGTCGTTTGTCTTTTGGGTCTAAAGACGGGCCTTTCGGAACAGCCCAGCTCTTCAGTACACCTTCCATTTCAAGCCGGAAGTCATAATGAAGCCTGGAGGCTGCATGCCTCTGAATTACAAAAATCAGTTTGTCTTTGCTTTTCTTTGTTTTTCCTTTAGGTTCGCTGGTTTCATCGAACTTTCTTTTGTTATGATAATCTTTGAGAGCCATTACGATGCGGATTTGGATTTAGAGGTATTCAGGCTGGCTTTTAATTGGGCCATAAGGTCAATCACTTTACCTTCCTTAGCAGGCTGCGCTTTTTGGGCTTTTACGTTTTTGCCTTTTGCTTTCTGCTTGATGATCTTCATCAGCTCATCAGAATAGGTATCTTTATACATTGCGGGATCAAATTCCTGAGAAAGCTGCTCAATAAGGCTGACAGCCATTTTCAGCTCTGCAGGTTTCGGAGCTTTTTGGGCAGGAATTTTTAAATCTGAATAGTCTCTTATTTCCTGATCAAATCTCAGGCGGTTAAGAACCAGTATGTCGTCATTGTAAGGACGGATCATCCCAATAGCTGCGCTGTCACGGAGTACGAAAGTCCCTATTCCTACCATAGCTGTTTTTTCAAGAGCTTTTAATAAAAGTCTGTAGGCATTTTCACCATTTTTCTGAGGTTCCAGATAATAAGGAGTCTCAAAATACATACTGTCTACTTCTACTTCCTTTACAAACTGGTCAATAGAAAGTATTTTTGTTTTTTCCGGGCTTGCAGCCTCGTAATCTTCTTCATCAAGAACGATATATTTGTCGTCTATGAGATAACCTTTAACAATGTTTTCCCATTTTACTTCTTTTCCTGTATTTTCATTTACTCGCTTGAACCGGATGTTTGAAAAATCAGATTTGTCGAGCATATCGAGATCCAGTTTTGTGGTTTCCGTTGCGGAATAAATTTTTACAGGAATGTTGACTAATCCGAAGCCAATTGCGCCGTTCCAAATTGCTTTCATTGTCTTACGTTTTTAAAAATCAAGCAATTAATATGCCGACAGAAGCCCGTGTGGTACCTTTCATGGACTTTGTTGCCAAATGACAATTGTTTTTATCTCCGACTTTTATATCTTTATCTTTCCGCAATCCGTGGTGATATCAAAATATGGAAGAGCTTTTTACTTATATCAAAAAATTCGGAATACTGAATCCTCAGGACGAGCTGCTGATTGCTGAAGGAATTCAGGAAATGACAGTAAAAAAAGGAGAGCCTTTTATAGAAGCCGGGAAAGTAAGTCAGAGAATTGCCTTTGTGAAGGAAGGAGTTTTCCGGTCCTTGTATTACAACAAGCAAGGTGACGATTTTACACGGTATTTTATCTATGAAGGACGATTTATCGGAGACTTTCAGGGCTTTACGGATCAACTGCCCGCGCATGAAGATATTGAAGCGATTACCGATGCTGTATTGCTGGTGATTGACCGTGAACATTTTAAAATTCTGGAAGAGAAAATTGCGGTATGGCCTGTTTTGTTTGCAAGAATCCATGCTTTTGTAGTGGAAAATAAACTGAAGGTCGCCAGTATCATGCTTAATCAGGATGCGAAATCGCGGTACATTCATTTTTTAAATCATTATCCCGGTCTTGCCAACAGAGTTCCTCAATCTATGCTGGCTTCTTACCTTGGCGTTACGCCGTCTTCACTGAGCAGGATCAGGAGAAATATTGTCTAGAATTATTAATGATAATTGATAGATGATATTATTTTGAGTGGGAGAGTAAGAGGGTTTGTGAGTTTACTAACTTCTAAAATCTAGCTTCTAGTTTCTCAAGAAATCTCTTTTTGTCAAATGACAATGGTCTTTCCTTCTGACTGCCATAGCTTTGCTTCATAAAATTTAAAATACGAATATGGATATTGTATTAGGATTACAATGGGGAGATGAAGGAAAGGGAAAGTTCATTGATCTGATCAGTGAAAATTACGACATTACAGCACGTTTTAATGGCGGATCTAATGCTGGGCACAGCATTGAAAGAAACGGGCGCAGAATAACACTTAAAATGATTCCTTCGGGAATCTTTATGAAAGGAGTACAGAATGTAATCGGTACGGGAACTGTTATTGATCCTGTAAGTTTTAAAAAAGAAATTCTGAATCTTCAGGTATTTGATAAAACCATTCAGCCGGAAAACAATATCATTATTTCCAAAAAAGCACACCTGGCAATGCCAACGCATAAGCTTCTGGATATTTTCATGGAACAAAGTCCTGAGTATACCACTATCGGAACTACAAAAAATGGAATTGCCCAGGCGTATTCAAACAAAATATTAAGACAGAGCCTGAGAGTAGGGGATATATTTTTACCAGATTTTCAAAGCAGGGCGCAGCATATTCTGAATAGAGATTACAGGATGCTTGAAGAAGGAGGAATGATTGTTTTGCCTGCTTTGGAAGAAATCAGTAAAGAGTTTTTTGATGCGGTGGAATTCCTTAAAAAATTCAATTGTACAGAAACTGAAATTTATATCAACAAAGCTTTATCTGAAGGTAAAAAGGTATTGGCAGAAGGATCTCAGGCGGCGATGCTGGATATTGATCATGGTACTTATCCTTATGTAACGTCTTCCTCAACGACAGCATCAGGAGCGAGTAGCGGTCTAGGTGTTTCACCGAAAAAGATCGGTGAAATTTACGGGATAGCGAAAGCGTATTGTACGCGTGTGGGAAATGGTATATTTCCAACGGAACTTTTAGATGAATTTGGTGATGATCTCAGAATGAAAGGAAATGAATTTGGTTCCAATACAGGACGTCCCAGAAGAACCGGATGGCTGGATTTGCCTGCTTTAAAATATGCGGTAATGATCAACGGGGTTACTCAGCTGGTTCTGACAAAAGCAGATGTTTTGAGCGGATTAAAATCTGTAGCAATCTGTACCCATTATGAACTGGAAGATGGAAAAACAGTGGATGTTTCAGGTTTACTTCCTGAAAACGGAAGACCTGTATTGAAATGGATGAATGGCTGGGATGCTGATTTTACTGCCATGAAAAGCCCTTCGGAGCTGCCAAAGGAAGTGATTGAATTTCTGTCATTTCTGGAAGCAGAATTGGGAATCCCTGTAGCGTATCTGTCGACAGGGCCGGGAAGGGAGCAGATGTTGAAATTGATCAGCAAATAGTTTTATGCCAGGCAGTGTATACTGATCTTATAAACAGAAGAGGTTAGAAAATTTATTTTCTAACCTCTTTATTGTATGGAAAAAACTTAGTTAACTTTTGTAAGTGTAAAGCGCTGCTTTGTAGAAGGCTGAACCGTTTGATCCGTAGTGCCGATTACAATAGGGGTAAGATTGGTTGTTAAGCCATCTTTTACCTCTAATCTCAATGCCGGCGCATTTTTGGGAGCAAAACCAAAGCCATTGTTTCCCAGATTGAATAATAACCATTTCTGAGAATCGGCATTAGCATTGGTTCTTAATTCAACAGCCGTTCCATTCGTTGTTCCGTTACCTCTCACGGTTAACACCTTTGAAGGATCCAGTATAGATTTGATGATATAATACCCATGATCTGATTTGCTGAAAGTAAATCTCTGATTATTTCCTGTAGAAGCTGAATACAAAATTATACTGGTGCCATCTGTAGTGGAACTTCCGGTAATATCTACATTTTTATTGTTTGCTAAAGCTGTTGTCATCGTATAAGTCCCGTTGATTGCGGAACTGGCATTAACAGGTCCATATAAATGGTTTATTCCGGCATAATCACCGGCAGACAATCCAGTTCTTTGTTTGGTAAATGTAGATCCGTCCAGCTTAGTCATTACAGGCTGGCTTGGGTCTATAGCAAAGTCTGTAGACTGATACATCATGACTGAACCGAAATCAAAATCCCCATATCCTGCGTAATCATTGTAAATGTTAAAGTTGTGGCGGCTTCCTTCTACAGCTTTGTTAACATCTACAATGATGTACTGATCTCTATCCGGACGGCATTGCTCATGCATAATTCCCATAGAATGCATTATTTCGTGAGCGATAATGGCGGGATACGTGATATTATAAATCTTAATACCGTTAACTCTGTTTTGTTGCCATCCGAGTGGAGAACTGTTGGAAGTTGTATAAGTAAAGGTGATGTATTCTGTTTGATTGGTACGTTGAACAAACTGCATACTGGTTTGAGACGAGATCAATTCAAACGCTTTGTTAATATTGGTAAGGAACGTATTATAATTCTGAGTGCTCATAGTTCCCTGGCTGGGTAATGTATAATAGACTGTGGCATTCGGCCATGTTTTAATAAATGAGCTTACAATAGTACTTTTTTGAGCTGTGGATATTTCTGAATTAGCCAGGCTTTTTAATTTATTAAACTGCTCGGTACTGATTGTTATATCATCTGCATAGAAATATTCGCCATTGACTTCATTAACATATGTGTATTTTCCGTCAATTAATAATTTGTGAATCTTCGCATTGTCCTGTTTAGTCGTTGTAAGGTCTATTGAATCTGTTTGTGCATTTTCAATATCCGATCTACATGAATTCAGGGCCAAAACAAGGCATCCTGATAAGAGTAATAGTTTGCTTTTCATATTATTTAATATTGGTTTGGTGATCAAGGTTTAAAATATGAACAGCTATATTATTATCATACGCATGAGATTATAAAAATACATCAATTCCTAAGTTTTGATTAAGTCTTCATTATAATTCAGCTGTGTAACGTAAATATATTAATAAAAATTATATTTACATATAACATAATATAATGATTGATTTGTTCTTTTTTTATTTGAAAAATGTATTTATTTCGTTGATTCAATTGTTTTAATTTAATTTTTACTATTAAATTGTAAATCAAGTTATTTCATGAATGTTTGATATAATGTGTAAAAATGCATATTTTGCTAGTGTAAAGTTTGTTTTGTTAGTAAATCGATAAATTATAGTAAAATTTGTAATGTTTTTTGATTCTAAATAATATTACTTGATTAAGATTTGTTTTTCAAAATAGTATTGTCAGGATAAAATATCAGGAAGTTCAAGGTGAACTTAAGGTTGTAGGAGAATATAAAAAAAGCGGGGCAAATACCCCGCTTTACATTATGCTTTTAAATTCAATTGTAATTCCAGTTCGTCGAGCTGTGCATCTGCAATAGAAGCCGGCGCATCAATCATTACATCTCGTCCTGAATTGTTCTTAGGGAAAGCGATGTAATCTCTGATCACTTCATTTCCGTCAAGAATAGCTACAAGACGGTCAAATCCGAATGCTAAACCTCCGTGTGGCGGTGCTCCGTATTTGAAGGCATTCATCAGGAATCCGAACTGAGCTTCTGCTTCTTCTCTGGTAAATCCTAATAAATCAAACATTTTAGACTGAAGATCTCTGTCAAAAATTCTGATAGATCCTCCACCGATTTCGTTTCCGTTCAGAACCATATCATAAGCGTTAGCTCTTGCTTTACCAGGATCAGTTTCCAGTAAGTGGATATCCTCTGGCTTCGGAGAGGTGAACGGGTGGTGCATTGCATGGTATCTTTCGGTATCTTCATCCCATTCCAATAGCGGGAAGTCTACTACCCAAAGTGGAGCAAACTCATTTCCTTTTCTTAATCCCAAACGGTTTCCAAGTTCCATTCTCAATGCAGAAAGCTGAGCTCTTACTTTATTTTCGTTTCCGGAAAGAATCAACATCAAGTCTCCTTCTTTTGCTCCGAATTTTTCGATGATCTTTGTTAAATCTTCTTCGTTGTAGAATTTGTTTACCGATGAGGTTTTTACTCCGTCATTCTGGAATTTTGCCCAAACCATTCCTGAAGCACCAATCTGCGGACGTTTTACCCAATCAACAAGTTCATCAATCTGCTTTCTTGTATAGTCTGCACACCCCTCTACATTGATTCCGACTACTAATTCAGCATCATCAAATATCTTAAAGTCTTTTCCTTTTACCAGTTCATTCAATTCTACGAACTCCATTCCGAAACGGATATCCGGTTTGTCATTTCCATATTTTCTCATCGCATCTGCGAAAGTCATTCTTGGGAAATCTCCGAATTCCTGACCTGTAATATCTTTTAAAAGAGTTTTAGTCATCCCTTCAAATACGTTCATGACATCTTCCTGCTCTACGAAAGCCATTTCGCAGTCGATCTGTGTAAACTCCGGCTGTCTGTCTGCTCTTAAATCCTCATCACGGAAACATTTTACAATCTGGAAGTATTTATCCATTCCACCTACCATCAAAAGCTGTTTGAAAGTTTGTGGAGACTGTGGCAATGCATAAAACTGCCCCGGATTCATTCTGCTTGGTACAACAAAATCTCTTGCTCCCTCTGGAGTAGACTTGATCAAAACAGGTGTTTCCACTTCAATGAAACCTTCGTCAGATAAATAATTTCTTACTTTCTGTGCCATTTTGTGGCGGAAGATCAGTTTATCTTTTACCGGATTTCTTCTGATATCCAGGTAACGGTATTTCATTCTTAACTCCTCACCACCATCCGTTTCATCCTCAATGGTGAAGGGAGGAAGCTGAGAATCGTTCAGAATTGTCAGTTTCTCTACCAGAATTTCGATTTCCCCTGTTGGAATATTAGGGTTTTTGCTTACTCTTTCAATAACTCTTCCGGTAGCCTGAATCACAAATTCACGGCCCAGTTTTTTAGCTTCTTCCATCAGTTGGGCAGAAGAGCGGTCCTGGTCAAAAACCAGCTGGGTAATTCCGTAACGATCCCGAAGATCTACCCAAATCATAAATCCTTTATCACGGATAGTCTGTACCCATCCTGATAGTGTAACTTCTTCATTCAGATTTTTCAGAGATAGCTCTCCGTTGGTGTGTGATCGAAACATAATTATTTGTTTAAAGTTCAATGTTTAAGGTCCAGTTCCGGACCTTGAATTTTTCGTTGGCAAAGATAAGATTTTTGCAGGTTTTATAAATAAAAAAAACTTCCTTTCGGAAGTTTCATCTATTGTTTTTAGTTTTTTAATCTCTATTACCGCCTTTTGCAATAAGAATTCTTTTCACTTCTTCGCTGCCTTTAGTTTCATCAGCTACTTCAAGAGGCGTTTTGTTCTGACATTTTTTATTGACATTAGCCTTGCTATCCAAAAGGAAGTTGATAATATTCTTTCTGTCAGACATTACACTAAAGCCAAGGGGTGAATAAAGTATATTTCCAACAAGGAAACATTTGTTGTAATCTCCCGGAGCAAACTGTTTTTTAAATGTTGCTACATCATCAGAATAAATGGCTTTCATCTTTTCCTGAGTCATCTTCTGGGCAGATAACATACTGCCAGACAGTAACATTCCAAATAGAAAGATGGTAGAGATTATTTTTTTCATAAGGATAATTTTTAAGAATATACAAATCTAAATTAAATTTTATTACCAATTGCTAAGTTTTTCTAATAATTGGATTTGTATTTTTGGGATTACACAAAATATTAATTGCGAAATGACAAAATATATTGAATTTTTGAAAAAAGCATTCAGCGGTGAAGAGACCGATTTTACGAAAGTGAATATCAGAAGTGCTGTGCTGCTTTTAGCCATTCCCATGATGCTGGAAATGGCTATGGAATCCGTATTTGCTCTTGTGGATCTTTATTTTGTCGGCCATCTGAAAGAAAGCGGTTTTGCTATTCAAACGGTAGGGCTTACCGAATCTGTACTTTCGATAATGTATTCTATTGCGATTGGGATGAGTATGGCGGCAACAGCATTGGTAGCAAGACGAATTGGTGAGAAAAACCCGGAACAGGCTTCCAGAAGTGCTGCGCAGGTGTTGCTGGTTTCTTTTACGGTTACTTTTATTTTAAGCTTACTGGGAGTCCTCTACGCAGAAGAAATCCTGATCCTGATGGGTTCAAAACCAGAAGCTGCCGCTTATGGAAAAAATTTCACCAGAATTATGATGGGAAGCAGTACAATCATTATGCTTTTATTTTTAATTAATGGTATTTTCAGAGGAGCCGGAAACGCGATGATTGCGATGAAAAGCTTATGGATAGCCAATATTGCCAATATTATTCTCTGTCCGATTCTGATAAAGGGATTGGGGCCTGTACCTGCTTTGGGGCTTACGGGAGCTGCTTTGGCAACAACAATCGGACGTAGTATTGGGGTTATTTATCAGCTGTACCATCTTTTGGTTGCGGATACTCAGATCCGTATTCTGATTTCTTATTTTAAACCGAATTACGGATTAATCAAATCTATTATAAAAATTGCAACTCCCGGTATTTTTCAGTTTGTCATTGCTTCTTGCAGCTGGATTTTCCTTGCAGAACTGGTAGCAACTACAGGAGGAGAGAATGCATCGGCAGGCTATCAGACCGCTTTAAGACTGATGATGTTCTTTATGCTTCCAGCCTGGGGATTGAGTAATGCTGCGTCTACATTGGTAGGGCAGAATATGGGAGCGAATGAAATGTTGAGAGCGGAACAGTCGGTGATGAAAACCGTGAAATATAATGTCATCTTTATGCTGATTGTAAGTCTGATCTTTCTTTTTATGGGGAATTTTTTAGTAGGCTTTTTTACTCAGGAAACTGCCATTAAAGATTTTGCTAAAAATGCACTTCAGATTATGAGTATAGGATTTATTTTCTATGGAATCGGGATGGTGATGATCAATGCCTTTAATGGAGCTGGTGATACATGGACACCTACCTGGGTTAATCTTTTTGGTTTCTGGCTGTTTCAGATTCCGCTGGCCTATTTTTTATCAAAATATCTTGACTTGGGACCCAAAGGAGTTTTTATATCAATTCCAGCCGCAGAA
The DNA here is from genome assembly GCF_046614675.1 of Chryseobacterium cupriresistens. Lineage (NCBI taxonomy): Bacteria > Pseudomonadati > Bacteroidota > Flavobacteriia > Flavobacteriales > Weeksellaceae > Chryseobacterium > Chryseobacterium cupriresistens. The sequence goes on from NZ_JBKKJT010000002.1 coordinate 152,649, forward strand.
ACATTGATTACCATTGTTGCCTTTATCTTATTTAAAAAAGGAAAATGGAAGACAATAAAAGTGTAGAAAGCGTGGGTGATGGAATTCTCCAGCTTTCCTCCCTAATTTATAAAACTTTAACAGCTTCATTAATTGGATTTTAGTATTGTATTTTCTAAATTCGTAGGACAACAAATACATAATACTATGGGAAAAGGAGACAAAAAATCAAGAAGAGGAAAAATTAATTCCGGAAGTTATGGTAAAAGAAGACCTAAAAAAGCCTCAAAATCTTTTGCCGCTTCTGAAGAAAAATCTAAAAAGTAATCAAAATAAAAAGACCGAAGATCATATCTCCGGTCTTTTTTATGAAAATTAAATTAATTATTTACCACCTAAAATATTGCCAAGGATGCTGCCTAGTCCGCCGCCGCCTTGTTGTTGGTTTCCTCCACCACCCAATACATTTCCCAGTATATCGTTCAGGGGATTTCCTGATGATTGAGATTGTCCGCCACCTCCCAAAACACTTCCAAGAATGTCATTCAAAGGATTAGACTGCTGGGCTTGAGCCTGATTGGAAGCGTTTCCAAGAATTCCTCCTAAAAGATCTCCCAGGCCGCCTGCTCCTACGTTACTCTGTTGTTTCTGCTGTCCGATATAGCCCATAACTACAGGTGCCAGCATCGCAAGGATAGGACCAATTTTGTCTATTGAAATTCCTGTATTTTGTGATAACTGGTTTTCAACAGTACTTTTTTGCCCGCCAAAGATATGATCAAGAATCGATCCTCCTTCAGCCTGTCTTGCCTCAATTTGTGAAGCATCATTTAAAATACTGCCGTTATGGTCTTTATCTAAAGCATTATTTAAAGCTTCCGCTTCTTTAGCATCCTGAGATTTATTTCTAAGATAAGAAATGATAAGAGGTGCAGCAACGGCTAATAGGGCAATTACCTGATTTTTGCTGATTCCGAATTTGTTCTCAGCCTGTTCAGCAACCTGATTGCCGGTGTTCCCTGTAAGAAGGTCAATTAAACTCATTTTTGTGTTTATTAAGTATTAAGTAAACCAAAGTTATCAAAAAATATGCCTCAGAAAATAACCTGCTCTCACAAATATTGTTAAAGTTTAAGGAAGGCTTCAGCAGCCTTTAATTTTTGATAATAGGAACATTAGAACATGCTTCTCCGAACATCAGGGATTTTACCATTGGCTTTAATTGTTCTACCAATTCAATATAAGCATTTTCGGGAATTTCTTTATCTGAACATCCTTTTACAAGGACTCTCTTTCCTCTCATTTCCTCAAAATCATGAGTCTGGATGGCATTATGCATTAAAATAACTTCCAGGTCTTCACGGCTTCCAAACACTATTTTCTTAGCTACATCTGTAAGTTTTGCAGTTAAGACAAAATAAGCCCAAAGAGGAATAATGGTATCTACAGAATTGTAGATGTATATATAAGTATCTTTATATTGTTCCGTATCGATTGCATCTACCTTTTCACGGAAATCCTTTTCTTTAAGGATCATTTCCTGAAAAAGGAAATCTTTAAGATCAATACCTTTTCTTTCCCCTTTTGGCAGTAAAGTGGTAAGGTCAAAATTGATAAGGCCGCTTTCTGCAACTTTATTCCGGATTTCAAATTCTTCTGACATTTTTTATCATTATCTTTGAACAAATTTACGAATTAAGATCATATCTGTCTTAATTTGTTCTCTATCCTTACTATAGAAATGAAGTATTATATTATTGCAGGAGAAGCTTCCGGTGATTTGCATGGAAGCAACCTGATGAAAGCCTTAAAACACAAGGATCCCCAAGCGGAATTCAGATTTTGGGGTGGCGACCTGATGAAAGCTCAGGGAGGAACTCTGGTAAAACATTACCGTGACCTTGCTTTTATGGGATTTCTGGAAGTTGTGATGAACCTCCGTACTATTCTGAATAATATTAAATTCTGTAAAGAGGATATTCAGAAAAACAGACCTGATATCCTGATTCTGGTAGATTATCCGGGATTCAATCTGAGAATTGCAAGATTTGCCAAAGAGTTGGGAATTAAAGTTGTTTATTATATTTCTCCACAGCTTTGGGCATGGAAAGAAGGCCGCGTAGAAATTATCAAAAAGTATGTGGATGAAATGATGGTGATTCTTCCTTTTGAAGAAGATTTTTACAGAAAACACGGCGTTCACTCTCATTTTGTAGGTCATCCTTTGCTGGATGCTATTTCGGATCTGCAGGAAATCAGTATTGAAAAATTCAAGTCGGAGCATGGATTGAACGAAAAAGAAATCATAGCATTGCTGCCCGGTTCCAGAGAACAGGAGGTGGAAAAAATGCTTGAAATCATGCTTTCCGTAAGATCATATTTTAAAAATTACCAGTTTGTCATTGCCGGAGCGCCAAGTTTACCAAAAGAATTTTATCAGAAATATGTAGATGATAATGTTCATTTTGTTTCCAATAAAACTTATGATCTGCTAAGATGCTCGAAGGCGGCTCTTGTGACTTCCGGAACTGCAACACTGGAAACAGCTTTGCTGAATATCCCTGAAGTAGTCTGTTATCGTGGAAGTAAAATTTCCTATGCTATTGCTAAAAGATTGGTGAAAAATATCAATTATATTTCTCTGGTTAATCTGATTATGGACAGAGAAGTCGTAAAAGAATTGATTCAGAATGACCTGAATACTAAAAATCTGGTAGAAGAACTGAATAAAATCATAGCTGGAGAGAAAAGAGAACAGGTTCTGAATGACTATAACCTTCTTAGAGAAAAGCTTGGTGGAAAAGGCGCAAGTGAGCATGCTGCTGAAGTGATATTGAAAGTATAGTATTTATCAAATGCTTTTGAGAATTTAATCTACATTGTAACTATGAATTATTTTAGCCGTTTTCTCCTATTATTAACGTTTACATTATTTTTCTCAAATAGTTTTGCCCAGCAGAACGATAAAAGAGATAAAATCCAGATATTTTATTACGGTTGGTATGGAAATCCTGCAACGGACGGAAGTTATCAGCACTGGAATCATGAGATTCTTCCTCACTGGAGTAATCCGAAATGGAATAATCTGGGCCATCACACAGGAGGAGATGATATTGGTGCTAATTTTTACCCGGCGCTTGGAAATTATAGCTCGAATGACATAAAAATCATAGAGCAGCATATGAAAATGATCAAAGACTCCGGGGTGGGAGTGGTGGTGGTAAGCTGGCTGGGAAAAGATTCGTTTACGGATAAAAGTCTTATCAAATATCTGGATATTGCAGATCGCTTTGATTTAAAAATTGCCTTTCATATTGAGCCGTTCTATAAAAATACATCAGAATTAAAAGAACAGCTTTCTTATCTGGTAAAAACTTACTCTCATCATCATGCTTTCTATAAAAAAGAAGGGAAGCCTTTGTTTTATGTCTATGACAGTTATAAAATCCCCAAAGAAGAATGGATGAAAATATTATCCAAAAATGGCGAGGAAACAGTTAGAAACACAGATTTAGATGCACTTTATATCGGGCTTTGGGTGGAGAAAAATGATGCTGAATTTTTTAATAACTCAGGTTTTGACGGTTTCTACACTTATTTTGCCAGTGAAGGGTTTGTGTATGGAAGTACAACAGCCAACTGGTATTTTATGGCCAAATTTGCTAAAGATCATCATCTGATTTTTATTCCTTGTGTAGGTCCCGGATATTCAGATACAAGAATCCGCCCATGGAACGAAGCCAATTTCAAAAGCAGAGACAACGGAAAATATTATGAGAAGATGTTTGATGCAGCCATCAGGGTAAAACCGGAATTTATTGGAATTACATCATTCAATGAATGGCATGAAGGAACACAAATAGAGCCTGCTGTTCCTAAAAAAGCAGGTGATTTCAAATATGAAGATTACGGTAAAGATCCTTTATTTTATATAAAAGAAACGAAGCGTTTGACGGATAAATTTCTGAAAAAGAAATAATATACTTTCAAACTTAATTTTTAAAACAAAAAATAAAGCGTTCTGTTGACATTTTTGATGAAGACAAAGCGCTTATTTAGTTCTTTAAGAGTTTATAAATTCTCCTTTAATCACTTATTTTAAAAGGATAATTAATGGAAATTGAACAAGCAGCCTCTTCTTATTCTGGCAGTATGTTTTATTCTTGGAATTCTTTTTCAGGATAAAATAGCATTGGCAGAATATTTTATTGATGGGGTTGCTGTAACTTGTTTGGTTCTGCTTGTTGTAATCTGCTTTCATTCTTATTTTCTACATAAAACCAAAACTGTTTTACTGATGCTCCTATTGTTTGGAGGAGGCATTATTCTTCATTTTTATAATACCTCTTTGTCAGACGATAAGCTTCTGATAAAGAAACATGAAACAGTTACATTTAAGATCTCTCAGAAATTAAATTCTTCTGAAAAGTATAGAAAATATGAAGGCGTAATACAGGCAGAAGGAACCTGTTTCAATTCAATTTTTTATGTTCCAAAAGACAGGAAAGAACTGGATTTTATTCACTACTACAAAGCTGAGGCTTATATTACGCAACCTCAGGCGCCAACATATGATTTTCAGTTCGATTATGCCCAATACCTCAAAAGGAAACATATTCATTACCAGATTTATATTTCAGAAGGAATTGTTTCTGCGGAACGGAATGATTTAACATGGGTAGACCGGTTAAAACAATACAGGTTTGAGGTTCTTAGAAAAATAGATAAAACAGCAATTTCTGAAAAAACTAAAGAATTTCTAAAAGGTATTATTCTGGCAGATAGAACAGAAATTGATGCACGCACTGTCAGAGATTTTAATAGGTCAGGACTGGTTCATTTTCTGGCCATTTCCGGAACTCATATTGTGGTTGTTTTTGGGATTTTTTATTTTTTACTGACTCGTTTTACAACCTTAAAACTCAGAAAATATGCGGTCATTCTCAGTTTGATTTTCATCTGGTTGTTTGCCGCTTTTATCGGATTGGGTAATTCAGTATTGCGGTCATGTATCATGTTGAGTGTTTATTTTATTTTTGTTTTGCTCCAGCGGAAACCGGATCTGCTTCACTCACTGGCTTTATCTGCTTTTTTTATTCTGATTGGAGATACCCAACAGCTTTTTGATGTGGGTTTTCAGCTTAGCTTTCTGGCTGTTTTGGGAATTTACTGGCTGAATCAGCCTCTGCTGAAATGCTTTCCAAAACAGAATAATAATATTGAAAAACTTCTGTATAACACCATTACAATTTCTTTATCAGCACAGCTGGCAACACTTCCTCTGGTGCTCTGTTATTTTCATCAGTTTTCATTCATATCAATTATTGCCAATGTTGTCATTGTTCCTTTTTCTGAGATCATCATTGTCTTTTCATTTGTAATGACAGGTCTTATTTCTTTGGGAATTGATTTTGATCTTATAAACAGAGTGTATGATGAAGTTATTCAGGTTCTGCTGAAGATGATCCACTGGTTTGCTGAGGTTGATTTTCTTTTCTTTGAAAATATCCCAATGAGTGGGATAGAAGTGATGTCTGCATCTGTGTTTGTATATTGGTTAAGGCCGGCTATTCTGAAATTCAAGGTGAAAAACGCGATGAGGTTGCTGATGGCAGTTTTACTATTTTTGATGATAAGAAGCGGAATCACGGCTTTTGAAAATCAAAAAGAAGAGATATTGGTTCATCATTTTAATAAAACCAGGATTTTTTCAGTAAAAAATGGTAGCAGAGTATGTTTCTGGATTTCGGATATGAAAAATAAGACGGAGGTTTTACAGTATATAATCAACCCATATTGTGCATCCAGAAGAGTAGACCATTTTGAGGTAAAAACCTTGTCACCCTCCATTCAAAAAGTAGTTTTCAGAGATAAGACTTATGATCTGAAATGACGGTTCTGAATTTAGCCATTTTCCTGTATTTATAACGGGTGAAGATCTTATTTAGAAAGATTACAAACTGTCTATTTGTGAGATTTCTCACTTTTCGATATTGTTAAACTTTCTTAATTTTGTGGAAATTCAAATTTAAACTTATATGGCAGGTTTAACGAGTTCTACGATAGGTAGAAAATACGCTATGGCATTATCAGCTCTGTTTTTGCTGATTTTTCTTATACTGCATTTGACAACCAATTTGTTATCAGTTCTAAACAAGGATGCATTCAATACAGCATCTGACTTTATGGGCTATAATCCTTTTGTGCAGTTCTTAATGCAGCCTATTCTTGGTTTTGCAGTAATTTTCCATTTTGTAATGGGATTTGTATTGGAGATCAAGAATAATAAAGCGCGTCCGGTAAAGTATGCAGCAAACAACGCATCTGTGAATTCTTCATGGATGTCCAGAAATATGATTATTTCAGGAGCTGTTATTTTAGCTTTCTTGGCGCTTCACTTATATGATTTCTGGCTACACGAAATGAATTTCAAGTATGTAGAAGGATTGACTCCTGATGCAGAACGTTTCTGGCCTGAGCTTCATGAAAAGTTTGCTGATCTTTGGAGAGTGGCTTTATATGTAATCTCTTTTGTTTTGTTAGGATTACACTTAGCTCACGGATTCCAGTCTTCATTCCAGTCTATCGGTGCGAGACATCCAAAATATACGCCGGTGATCAAAGCTTTCGGGAAATGGTATTCCATCCTTATTCCTGCAGGATTCATCATCGTAGCAGTTTTCCATTTTATAACTCAATAATATCAATATACTAATATGAGTAAATTAGATTCAAGAATTCCAGCGGGTCCTCTTAAAGACAAGTGGAAAAATCATAAAGACCATATGAACCTTGTTGCACCAAACAACAGAGATAAAATTGATATTATTGTTGTAGGTACAGGTTTGGCAGGAGGTTCTGCTGCAGCTACATTAGCTGAGCAAGGATACAACGTAAAAGCATTCTGCTACCAGGATTCTCCAAGAAGAGCTCACTCGATTGCAGCTCAGGGAGGGATCAACGCAGCTAAGAATTACCAGGGAGATGGTGACTCTACTTACAGATTATTCTACGATACCATCAAAGGTGGTGACTATAGAGCAAGAGAAGCTAACGTTTACAGATTAGCTGAAGTTTCTGCAAATATTATTGACCAGTGTGTTTCCCAGGGGGTTCCTTTCGGAAGAGATTACGGTGGTCAGCTGGATAACCGTTCATTTGGTGGGGTTCAGGTAAAAAGAACTTTCTACGCAAAAGGACAAACCGGACAGCAGTTATTATTAGGTGCTTATTCTGCAATGAGCCGTCAGATCGGTAAAGGAAGAATTAAGATGTACAACCGTCATGAGATGTTGGATCTTGTTATTGTTGACGGAAAAGCAAGAGGAATTATTGCAAGAAACCTTGTAACAGGAGAAATTGAAAGACACTCTGCTCACGCAGTAGTAATTGCTTCAGGAGGATACGGAAACGTATATTTCCTTTCTACCAATGCAATGGGATCGAACGTTTCTGCAGCATGGAAAATTCACAAGAAAGGAGCTTACTTCGCAAACCCATGCTACGTACAGATTCACCCTACTTGTATCCCAGTTCACGGAACACAGCAGTCTAAACTGACTTTGATGTCTGAATCATTAAGAAACTCAGGAAGAATCTGGGTTCCTAAGAAAATTGAAGATTCAGTAGCGATCAGAGAAGGTAAATTAAGACCTGAAAATATTAAAGAAGAAGATAGAGATTATTATCTGGAAAGAAGATATCCTGCATTCGGTAACCTTGTACCTAGAGACGTAGCTTCCAGAGCTGCTAAGGAAAGATGTGATGCCGGATACGGAATTGAAAATAATGATACTAAAGAAGGTGTTTACCTTGATTTCTCTACAGAGATCATGAAAAAAGGTAAAGAAGCCGCTATCGAAAAACATATTCATAATCCTACAGATCAGCAGATCTATGATCTTGGTAAAAAGTGGGTTGAGGAGAAGTATGGTAACTTATTCGTAATGTACGAAAAAATTACAGCTGATGATCCTTACAAAACTCCAATGAAGATCTATCCTGCGGTTCACTATACAATGGGTGGTGTATGGGTTGATTATAATCTTCAGTCTACGATCCCTGGATGTTTCGTAATCGGTGAGGCTAACTTCTCAGATCACGGGGCAAACAGACTGGGTGCTTCTGCTTTGATGCAGGGTCTTGCTGATGGATATTTTGTACTTCCTTACACGATTGCAGATTACCTTTCTGCAGATATCAGAACAGGAACTATTCCTACCAATTCAGCAGCATTTGACGAGGCTGAAAAAGGAATTAAAGAGAAAATTAATTTCTTCTTAAACAATAAAGGAACTCATTCTGTAGACTATTTCCACAAGCAGTTAGGAAACATTATGTGGAATAAAGTAGGAATGGGAAGAACTCCTGAAGGGTTAAGAGAAGCGATCAAGGAAATTGAAGAAGTAAGAAATAACTTCTGGAAAAATGTAAAAGTTCCGGGAGAAGGAGAAGGAATGAACACTGAGCTTGAAAAAGCATTCAGAGTGGCGGACTTCCTTGAGCTTGGACAATTAATGGCTATCGATGCACTACACAGAAACGAATCTTGTGGTGGACATTTCCGTGAAGATCATTCAACTCCTGACGGAGAAGCGGAAAGAGACGACGTAAACTACAAATACGTCGGAGCTTGGGAATATCAGGGAGACGATATCAACGCGGAAGTGTTGCATAAAGAAGAACTGATCTACGAGAACATCGAGGTTAAAACTAGAAGTTATAAATAATCTCCAACCTATAAATATAACATTATGAGTGCAAAAAAAGGCTTACATCTTACGCTGAAAATTTGGAGACAAAAAAATAGTAAAACTAAAGGTCAGTTTGAGACCTATAAAATATCAGATGTATCTACAGACTCTTCATTTTTAGAGATGTTAGATATCCTGAACGAAAATTTAATTAACGAAGGAAAAGAACCAATCGCTTTCGACCACGACTGTCGTGAGGGAATCTGCGGTATGTGTTCTCTTTACATCAATGGTAGAGCTCACGGACCTGATACAGGTATCACAACTTGTCAGCTTCACATGAGAATGTTCAAAGATGGAGAGACTATCGTTATTGAACCTTGGAGAAGTGCTGCTTTCCCTGTTATCAAAGACTTGATGGTAGACAGAAGCGCATTCGACAGAGTAATGGCAGCAGGAGGTTTCATTTCTGTGAACACTTCCGGTAATACATTGGATGCTAACGCTATTCCTGTTCCGAAAGAAGATGCAGACAAAGCAATGGATGCTGCAGCTTGTATCGGATGTGGAGCTTGTGTAGCGACATGTAAAAACGGATCTGCAATGTTATTCGTTGGAGCAAAAGTTTCTCAGTATGCATTACTTCCACAAGGTAGAGTAGAAGCTAAGAGAAGAGTTCTGAACATGGTAAAAGCTATGGATGAAGAAGGATTTGGTAACTGTTCAAACACAGGTGCGTGTGAAGTAGAATGTCCTAAAGGAATTTCTCTTGAAAACATTGCAAGAATGAACAGAGAATACATGGCTGCTCTTGTAGATCAAGGATAGAATTGATTCAAATACATAGAAAATCGCCTTCATTTTTGGAGGCGATTTTTTTATGAAAAAGAAGACTCTGTTAAAGTTTGTTAACTTATGGCCGGATCTTCGTCATTCTTTATTTATTAACTATATATTTGAAAGGTAGTTGAATCGTTTTTATGAAAAAGCTTTCAAATGCTTTTTACCATCAAAAAGGTGTCATTCAATAATTGGAATACCCCTTTTGAACGGTAATAATAAAATTTTTAAAAAAAATAATTAGTGTGAATTAGCAAGCCCTAAAAAGCGTATTTTTGTGTAATATTAAAAATTGAAATGAAAAAATATCTTTTATTGTTTATCATCACATTCTTTGTGATGTCTTGTTCAAAAAAAGTAGAAGTAAAAGGAAAAATTACCGGAAGCTCACCATTGGAAAGAATTGAATTTGTAGAAGCTTCAGGAGTAGGAACCCTGCCTTTAATTAATATAGGTCTCGATAAAGACGGAAACTTTTCAGGAAGTTTTGATGCTCCTAAGGATGGGATGTACGTAATCAACTATGCAGGCAGACAAAGCCTGATTTATCTTGAAGGAGGACAAAAAGTGAATATCTCAGGAAACGGAGCTACCTTCCCAAATGAATATGTGATTACCGGAGATGCTAAAAAGAATAATGATTTCCTTACAGCTTCTCAGAAGTTTTTAGCTGAGTATGGTAATAAAGTTAACTTAGGCGCTTTGATGGCAGGAGATGAAGCTGCATTTTTGAAAGGAATGCATAAAATTGAAGCGGATATTAATAAAAACGTGGATGACCTTGCTAAGAAAAATAATCCAAGCAAAGGATTACTAGAGTGGAAAAAAAATGATGTGAAAGTAACCATTCTTAATTTGCTTGCCAACTATGAAATGTCTCACGGTCCTATGTCCGGAAACCCTTCTTACAAATCATCTAAAGCTTTTAAAGATTATGAAACCCAGTTAGAAACAGACAAAGAAGCGATGGTGAAAACTATTCCTCTTTACAGACAGTATCTGCTGGTAAAAATGACTCCTGATTTCCAGAAATATGCTGAAGCAAACAGCAAAGGAAAAACAGGTATTACAACTTCTGAGATGTTTGCCCAGTATTTAAAAACTAAAAAAGATTTATCTCAAACAACAAAAGATTATCTTCTTGCATTTGTAATGGCTCAGGCTGATATTCATCCAACAACTCCGGCTGCCAATATCGACAAGATTAAGAAGATCATCGATTCAGATATTAAAGATGCTACTATTAAAAGCGACCTTTTAAAAATGCAGGTAGCGATTACAGGACTTAAAATCGGAGAGGCAGCTCCCGAAGCAGCTTTAGCAAAACAAGACGGAAAAGCTTACAAGCTTTCTGAAAACAAAGGAAAACCTTATATGCTGTTCTTCTATGCTTCATGGAACCCTTACATCAGCGAAGCTACCGTACCTGTATTAAAAGAAGTCGTAAACTTCTATAAGTCTAAAATGAATTTTGTATTTGTAAACGTTGATGATACAAAAGACCAGTTTATTAAAACAAGTAATTCTTTATTAAAAGGAATTCAGGGAGTAAATGTTTACGGAGAAGGAGGATTGAACTCAGATATCGCTAAGAAATATGGCGTATACGGATTCAAATTACCTTGCTTTGTAATCATCGATAAAGACGGTAAAATTGCCAGCAGATCTTTCGTGAACCTTGGTGAGCAGGAATTGGTGACAATTCTTGATAAACTGACAGGTCTTTCTGCTCCGAAAGTAGATCCGAATGCGCAAATGCAGCCACAACTGCAGCTTGATCCATCTGCAATGCAGCAAGCCCCACAGCCAGCAAATCCACAGCCGGCTCCAACAAAATAATAAACTTTAACACTGTATAGAAACCTTATCTTCGGATAAGGTTTTTTTTATTGTATTTTTGCAAACCGGAACGTTAAAGTTTCAATTAGGAAAATAGAAAATTTTAGAATGAGTAGGAAGAAAAAAAGAGATCTAACTCTTGAAAATATAAAATTGTTGACAGCTGGAGCAAAAGGCGTGGCAATAGGAAAAACAGAGGAAGGTAAAACGGTAATGGTAACAGGCGCCATTCCAGGTGATATTGTGAATGTGAGAGTGAAGAAAGCAAAGTCTAAATACTATGAAGGCGAAGCCATTGAAGTTCTTGAAAAATCACCGTACAGAGTTGAGCCTAAATGTATTCATTTTGGTACTTGCGGAGGATGCAAGTGGCAGAATATGAGCTATGAAAAACAGCTTGATTTTAAACAGGAAGAAGTCTATAATAATATCAAAAGGATCGGAGGAATTGATGACTTTGAAACGGTTCCGATTCTAGGATCTGAAGAACAATATTTTTACAGAAATAAAATGGAGTTTTCCTTCTCCAATGCGAGATGGCTTACTCAATATGAAATAAGCTCCGAAGAAAATTTCGGGAGCAAAGATGCCTTAGGTTTTCATATTCCGGGAATGTGGAGCAAGATTCTTGATTTGAAAGAGTGTTTCCTTCAGGAAGATCCTTCCAATGCCATTAGACTGGCTGTAAAAGAATATGGCGTTAATACTGGCCTTGACTTTTTTGATGTGAGAAATCAGGAAGGATTCTTAAGAACCTTAATGATGAGACAGAACTCCAAAGGAGAATGGATGGTTCTTTTCCAGCTTTACAGAGAAGAAAAAGAAAACAGAGAAAAACTTTTTGAATTCTTATTAGAAAAATTCCCGCAGATTAAAACATTGGTATATGCTATTAATCCTAAGCAGAATGACTCTATTTATGATTTAAATATCAATGTATATTTCGGGGAAGGATACCTTATGGAAGAAATGGACGGACTGCAGTTTAAAATCGGTCCGAAATCATTCTTTCAGACCAACTACAAACAGGCACTGGAGCTATACAGAAAAACATTGGAGTTTGCAGATCTTAAAGGAGATGAAGTAGTGTATGACCTTTATACCGGAACAGGAACAATCGCCCAGTATGTAGCAAGAAATGCAAAACAGGTGATTGGAATAGAATCTGTACAGGAAGCCATAGACGCAGCTATAGAACACGCCGCATTGAACGGATTGACAAATACAACGTTCTATTGTGGAGATATGAAAGATATTTTCAATGATGAATTTATGGCGAATCATCCTAAAGCAGATGTGTTAATCACGGATCCTCCAAGAGATGGAATGCACCAGAAGGTTGTAGAGCAGATTTTAAAACTGTCACCTGAAAAAGTAGTTTATGTAAGCTGTAACTCAGCAACACAGGCGAGAGATCTTGCCCTGATGAAAGATCATTATACTTTAGTAAAGATCTTACCGGTAGATATGTTCCCGCAAACGCACCATGTTGAGAACATTGCATTGCTTGTTAAAAAATAAATTATTTAAATTTGAATTTCAAATCTTAATATGAAGTACTTTAAATTTCTCATAGCAATCTGCTTTTTAGGAATGCTTTTTTCCTGTGGCGGAGATGATGATATCTGTGAAAGCGGAGAAGGAACTCCCAGAATGAAGGTAGGTTTCAGAACATTGGTGGAAGGAAAGGATACAACCATAGATACATTGTATGTATCAGTAGACTATGGCGGAGGAAAGGTGGATTTGGGAAAACTTGCCAACATTGATTCCAGGTTAATTCCTTTACGTGTAGACAACTCACCCTATACGGATGTTTATTTCAAAACCAGATTCAAAGGGCCGGAGTCTCATGTAAGAATCAGCTATAGTACAAAGTCTACCTATGTATCTCCGGGGTGCGGAATCAAAAAATCTTATGAGAATTTAAGTTCAGAATTAGTAACTCCGAATCCTGTTCTGAAACTGGAAGCCGGGCAAAATCAAATAGAGAATGAAGACAAGACTAATCTTTACCTTTCTTTTTAGTTTATTGGGAATAATAAGCTGGGCACAAGAGAAAAAAAAGGAAGCAGAAAAGAAAGTTCATGAGAAATATGAACCCAATTTTATGGTTGGCCTTGATGTACTGAACACCGGAGCCGGATTCTTTTCAGACAGAAAACTGTATCAGGGATTTATTTCGTCAAAGATAAAAGGAAATCTGCATGCTATTGCGGAAGCAGGTTTTGAAAAGAATGTGTATCAGAAGAATGGTTATGATGCAAAAGCAAGCGGTCCCTTCGTTAAGTTGGGGGCTTTCTATATGCTGGCAAAAGATGCAGAGAATGAATTCAACGGATTTTATGCTGGTGGAAAAGCAGCAGGATCATTCTATAACCAGGAATATATGGCAATTCCCGTTCGCGGATTTGGGGGAAGCAGTTCCTCTGAAGCATTTCCTTCATCCTCTCAGTCTTCTTTCTGGCTTGAAGGTACATTGGGGGGCAGAGTGCAATTGTTTAGTTCCAATTTTTATATAGATGTAAATCTTCAGCCAAGATATATGGTTTACACTTCCAAACAGGATGATATTTCTCCAATGATCGTTCCCGGCTTTGGAAGAAGTTCCTCAAAGTTTAATATGGGGTTTGCATGGAATATTGCTTATAAGTTCTAGAAATAACTGCTCTTACCATTTAAAATATAAAAAACACAAACTTTAGATTGTCCTAAAGTTTGTGTTTTTTTTAATGAATGTTACTTATAATTTTTATAAATGATAATTCTTGAATTGTACAATATATAGAATATAAAATTAATCATATTCTTTGATTTGTGTTTTTTTTAATGAATATGTTTTTTAGATGTATAATATTAAAAAATATTAAGTTATTTAATTTGTTTGATTTATAAAATAGCTATATTTGGCGGAAATTATAATTGTTTTTTAATTTATGAAAAGAGTATTTACTGCTTTAATGTTAACTTGCATAGGAGGGGCAGTGTTCGGGCAATGGACACCTACTTCTCTTAAAAAAGGAGACGACAACAAAAGAAGTACAGGATTTAGAGTAGATCAATCTAATGTAAGAGGTAACGGGTACTATAAACTGGACCTGAACTTACTGAGATCTCAGCTGAAGAATGCACAGGAAATGGGAGCTAATTCCACTCCTGTAGTAATTTCTCTTCCTACAATGAGTGGGAAGATTGAAAGGTTTAATGTATACAGTTTTCCGGTAGTTGTAAAAGAACTGGCAGACAAGTATGAATTAGGATCTTATGTTGGAACAAGTGTCGATGACCCTACCAAATACTTAAGATTCAGTATCGCTCCTAACGATTTTCAGTCAATGATTATTCATGGAGATAAATATGAATTTATCGATCCGGCATCAGCAGACAAAACGGTTTACGCTGTTCATCCTAAAACAAAAAAGGATAAGAACGGTTTCCTGTGTTCTACAGAAGAATCTCCTGCTGCTAAGAAGGAAATAGATGCTTTATTGAAAAATGGGCAGTCATTCTCTAATCAGCCAACAACTTTTAACAAAAGTTCTGATAAGAAATACAGAACAATGAGACTGGCAATGTCTGTTACAGGTGAGTATACACAATACTTTATGACACTTGCAAACGTGCCTGCCACTGCTACAGATGCCGAGAAAAGAGCTCCTGCATTGGTTGCCATCAATAACACGCTAACCAGAGTAAATGGAGTTTTTGAGAAAGATTTTGCATTGCATTTGAATTTACAGAATTTTCCAAATGTAATTTATATTGATCCGGCAACCGATCCATATGCTGCAGCTGCAACGGGATCACAAGGGGCTTGGAACACACAGCTGCAAGCAGCTTTGACAGCCAATGTTGGAAACGAAAACTATGATATCGGACACTTGTTCGGTAAATCAGGAGGTGGAGGAAACGCCGGATGTATCGGGTGTGTATGTATCAATCCTACAACTGCAGTTCCTAAAGGAAAAGGTTCAGGATTTACTTCTCCGGCGAATGGAATTCCGTCTGGTGACGCCTTTGATATCGATTATGTTGCACACGAAATGGGGCACCAGTTAGGAGCTAACCATACTTTCTCTCATAATCTTGAAGGAAGCGGAGTAAATATGGAACCAGGTTCAGGAACTACCATCATGGGATATGCAGGTATTACCGGCCCTGATACAGATGTTCAGCAAAACTCTGATCCTTATTTCCATAAAGCAAGTATCGGTCAGGTACAGGCTAATTTAATTGCAAAAACTTGTGATGTAGAAACTACAATTACTAACAATCCACCGGTAATTGCTGATCTTCCAACATATACTATACCTAAAGGTACTGCTTTTGCTTTAACAGGTTCTGCTACAGATCCTGAAAATGATCCAATGACTTATTCCTGGGAAGAGGTAGATAATGCTTCAGTTTCTATTGATAAGTATAATTTAGGAAATACAACATCAGGAGCTTCATTCAGATCCGCTGCTCCAAACGCAAGCCCGACAAGATACTTCCCGAAATTTACTTCTGTAATGAACGGAGTATTAAATAATGCGAACAATACATGGGAAGCCGTATCTACTAAGGCAAGAACTACAAATTTTGCATTAACGGTAAGAGATAATAATTCCAATGTAGCCCAACAGCAATCTGCTTTTAAAATTCAGACTATTGTTGTAGGAGATAATGGTCCTTTCAGATTAGCTAACCAATATGCTGATGTGAATACTCCAACGCCAGTTCAATGGATTGTTGCCAATACCAATGCAGCTCCTTATAATGTTGCTAATGTAAAAATTGATTACACTACAGATAACGGAACAACCTGGATGGTATTATCAGCATCAACACCTAATGACGGATCCGAAAACTTCACTTTCCCTTCTTCATTGAACGGTCAGACAATTAAAGTAAGAGTTTCTTCAATAGGAAATGTTTTCTATGCGGTAGGACCTGTAAGTATTGCACCTCTATCTGCTTGTAGCAGTGCTGCTCCAACTAACGTTGTTGTAAGTAACATTACAGTGTCTTCAGGAAGTGTATCCTGGATGTCTTATACAGGCGCAACTTATAAAGTACGTTACAGAAAAGTAGGTACAACTGTATGGACTGAAGCTGATACAGCAGTTCCTTCAATCAACTTAAGTAACTTAATTGATGGTACAACGTATGAAGTTCAGGTAGCTTTAGTTTGTGGTACTACAGTAGGAACATATTCTACATCCGTAAACTTCAGTACACCTGCACTTGCTTACTGCGCAGCTGCTTCAACAAGTTCAGACTATGAGTATATTGCCAATGTGACACTTGCGAATGTAAATAACACTTCTGTAAATAGTACATATACAAACTATACAACAAATACAGCACTTCAAATTAACTTAACAAAAGGGAATGTTTACCCTATGTCTGTTACTGTAGGGAACTCCGGTAGTGCTGATTATGATACGGTAGCTGCATTTATAGACTTTAACAAAGATGGTGTTTTCAGTGATTCAGAAAGAGTATTGAATTATCCTGTAACATTAACGCAGCCATCAACTGTAGTAAGCGGAAACGTTACAATTCCAGCGAATGCAGTAGAAGGACAGCCATTAAGAATGAGAGTTGTAGCATTCTATGTAGGTGCTGGAACTGGAGGAGGTAACATTGGTTTATCATTACCTTCAGATTATGTTTGTGGAGAACTTTTCGATGGTGAGGTTGAGGATTATAATGTAGTTATCACAGGTAACCTTTCTACTTCTGAAAACGATGTTAAAAATAATGGTATTCAGATTTATCCAAATCCTGCAACTGATGTTTTAAATATTACTAAAGTTTCAGATAAAGCAACTTATAAAATTTATAGTGCTGCCGGACAATTAGTAGACAGAGGAAATATCAATAATGGAAAAGTAAATGTTTCAGCTTTAGTGAAAGGTGGTTATATAATTACTATTGATGATAAAGGAATTGAACAGTTCAAATCTAAATTTATCAAGAAATAAAGATAACCTTTAAATATTAGTAAATCCCCGGAACTTCCCGGGGATTTCTTTATTTAGATCATAAGTAGTTAATTTGTTATTTTTTTATAAAAAAAACATAAATGTACTTATAAATTAATAATAAAAAATGATTAGATTTGTGTGATTAATATTATAATGAAAACATTATGAAGAAATTCTTTACCTCTTTAATTCTGTTTCTCTGTTTGATTTGCACAGGCTTTGTATCCAAAGTCTCGGCTCAGGCAGGCCAGATCGGGACAGGAACGGGTACCTCTGTGTATCTCCCCATACGTTCCTATTATGGGTATAGTTATTCTCAGCAGATTTATACTGCTGCAGAGCTTACGACTGCTATAGGTACGTCAAACTATATCACGGCTATAAAGTTTTATTCCACCACCGTTGCATCCTCTCAGGCTGTATATAAGGATTGGTTGGTATACATGGGAAATACAACCCAGAATAACTTTGCCACCAATACAAGCTGGATTCCGGTAAGTTCTATGACTCAGGTGTTTGACGGAGTTTTACCTAACTTAACGAATGGAAGCTGGGTAACTCTTCAATTGTCTACACCATTTTTATGGAATGGAACAGACAACCTTGTGGTTGCTGTAAATGAAAAAACTCCTGATTATGCATCTTCTCCAGGTACGGCCTGGGGATCATACAATGCAGGAGCAAACAGGGGGATCATCTATTATGAAGATAGCGCAAATCCTGATCCTGCAGCACCTCCTTCTGCAAAAGACAGACTTGCAGATATTCCCAGAATACAGTTGGAAAGCCACCCGCTTCCGGCTTGTTCAACAGCTCCGCCTACCAATATTACAGTTTCAAACCTGACAACAACTTCTGCTAATATAGGCTGGTACCTTTCTGCAGGTGCCACTTATGTTGTAAGATACAGACCTGTATCAGGAGGAGCTTGGACAACAATCAATGTGACAACTCCTATGGTCGCAAACCAGATTATTACCGGATTAACTGAGCAGACTCAGTATGAAGTTCAGGTAGCGACTGTCTGTGGAGGAACACAGGGAGCATTCTCTTCCAGCGTCAACTTTACAACTCCTGCACTTACTTATTGTAATTCCGCTGCTACGAGTACCTATATTGATGGATATATCAATCAGGTTTCTGTAAATGCACAAGGTGCTCCGTCTATGTACAGCAACTCCGGTCAGAGTGGCTATACAGATTACAGTACAGATCCTGCAAGAGTAGTTACTTTGGTAAGAGGAGGTACAGCTACCGTTTCAGTTTCAAAAACGTGGCCAGGCTACCAGTACGGCTTCTTGACAGGAGTTTGGATTGACTTTAACCGTAATGGTGTTTTTGAAGCGAGTGAAAGAGTACTTACTTCACCAAGTAATACAACAACTCCGGTTACCGCTACATTTACAGTACCAACTGCTGCCGGTGGTGCTTATACAGGAAACCTGACTACAAAAATGCGTGTTGTATTAAATGAATACAGCCCAATTAGTGCTTGTGGAACTTATTATTATGGTGAAACTGAAGACTATGCAGTAAAACTTATCGATTTGGCTGGATGTTCTACAGCACCGCCATCTAATATCATGGTTAATAATGTAACCCCTTCTTCAGCGAATGTTACTTGGACATCCACTACAGGAGCTACTTATATCGTAAGATACAGAGTTTCTCCTTCCGGAGCATGGCAGCAGATTGCAGTAAATACACCATTAATCAGTAACCAATTACTTACCGGATTATTGGAACAGACTGCATACGATGTACAGGTAGCCACTGTTTGTGGAGGTACTACAGGGGCATTCTCACCAACTGTTACCTTTACAACACCTACTCTTACTTATTGTACAGCAGGTCCTACAAGCAATACTGCAACAAGCGGATATATTAATAATGTAACTGTTACTCCTACGAATACTCCTATTATGATGAGTAATTCCGGATCTGACAATTATAAAGATTATACACCGGATGCTACAAGAGTAGTAATCTTTGAAAGAGGTTCAGCAAATAATAAAATTTCTGTAAACAAATACTGGCCGGGTTCTCCTTCTTCATATGCAGTTTCAGCCTGGGTAGACTTTAACAGAAACGGAACATTTGAAACCAGTGAAAGAATTCTTAATACCACATACAATACAACTACTCCTGTAACGGCTACTTTCTCAGTACCTACCGTTGCAAGTGGTAACGTGTATACAGGAACTCTTCCTACCCGTATGCGTGTAGTAATGAGATATTTTGATAATGCTAACCCTTGTGGTACATTCACTCAGGGAGAGGTAGAAGATTATGCAGTAAAATTTGTAGATGCTCAGCCTTGTTCAACGGCCGCTCCAACAAATATTACAGTAAATAATATCGGAGCTACTACAGCAACGGTATCATGGGTTGCTACTGCAGGAGCTACTTATAATATCAGATGGAGAGTTTCTCCGGGTGGAGTGTGGCAGACAGCTACAGTTCCTGCGGGTCAGAACTTCTATGGAATTACTGGTCTTACAGAGCAGACTAATTATGATGTTCAGGTTTCTACAACTTGTAACGGTTCCACAGGTTCTTACTCGTCAACAGTAACATTCACAACCCCTCCATTAACTTACTGTCAAATGACAGGAACGGGTACGAATGACCATATTTCGAATGTAACAGTTACCTCTTCGAACCTTGGAGTTCCTCCGATGAATAATACTTCGGTACAGACCAATTATATCAGTTATACTTCTCCGGAAACTCTTATTACTTTAGATGTAGATTCTCAGAATAATAAAATTTCCGTAGCAAAAGGCTGGACAGGTGCAACAGGTAACGATGCTGTAACAGCCTGGATCGACTTTGACAGAAACGGACAGTTTACAGATGCCGAGAGAATTTTAATTTCTCCAGCCAACACAACAACTCCGGTGACGGCTACTTTTGCAGTTCCTTCGAATGCTTACACAGGACTATTAACAACTACAATGAGGGTTGTACTGAAACGTACAAATGCTCCTGTAATGTGTCAGAACGCAGTAGATGGAGAAGTAGAAGACTACAGAGTAAGAATCAGACCTTGCAGCAATGCAACTCCTAACGCACCAACATTTACAACAACGCATACAACAGCTACTGTTACCATCACAGGAGCAGGAGTAAGTTATGTGGTGAGATACAGAGTGCAGGGAACAACTGTCTGGACGCAGGTATATGCTTCTGCACAATTAGGTAACCTTCCTTTAGTAATCAGTGGATTGACTCCAGCAACTACTTATGAAGTAGAGGTTGCGGCAATCTGTGGAGATATCGTTGGAACGGCAACACCAATCAAAACATTTACTACAAGATGTGATCCTACTCCTCCGAATGTAACAGTAACTAATATTACTCCAACAACAGCATTGATTACGTGGTCTCCGCTTGCAGCAAGTTCTACGTATACCATGAGATGGAGAAAAGTAGGTAGTACAGGGCCATGGAATATAGTGAGTTTACCGGCAGCTCCTGCCAATACTTATGTATTAGGAAGTGCAACTCCTCTGGAGCCATACACAACTTATGAAGTACAGATTGCTAACCAGTGTAACGGTGAAAGTACATTAAATCCATATTCAAATCCTAAAGTATTTACAACAGAAAGAATATGTGAGATTCCGCCTCCGGGACTAACAATTACCCAATTGCTTCCTACATCAGCGGCAATTCAGTGGGATCCGTTCCCGGGAGCAACATATGTTCTTAGATATAGAAAAGTAGGAATTCCGAGCTGGACAGAAGTACCATCATTAGTTAATAACCTTGTATTGACAGGTCTTACAGAATTAACAAAATATGAAATGCAGGTAGTGAATATCTGTAACGGTACACCAGGAAACTATACTCCTCCTTACTACTTTACAACTCCTACAGTAATCTACTGTAAGATGAAGGCTGAAAACTCAACAGGAGAGCATATCTCTAAAGTTACAGTGAAGCCTACTGGTAAGAAAACAATGGAGAATGAATCCGGAGCATCGACGTATACAGATTACACAGGAGTTCCTAAAACATTCATCGAGATGATCCAGGGCTCCACTGACAATGAGATCATCATTGAGAAAAAATGGACAGGAACTACTTACAACGAAGGAATCGCAGTTTGGATTGACTTCAACAGAAACGGAGAGTTTGACATCAATGAAAGAGTATTTACTTCTTCACCAAACTCAAACAGCCCTGTTTCAGGTAAATTCAATGTACCGGCAGATGCCTTTGTAAGTATGACAGATTATAAGTATGTAGTGATGAGAGTAGCCATGTCGAGAGACGGTATCCCTGTAAACTGTACTGACTTCAAAAACGGAGAAGTAGAGGATTACACGGTAAGAATCTCTAAACCTGTTGTCGCTAACCCGGTTGATCAGACCAGTGTTATGATTTATCCTAACCCGGTAAGCTCAGTACTGTTTGTAAAAAATGTTAGCAAGAGGGCTAAATATAAGATCTACAATGCAGCCGGACAGGTTATCGCAGACGGTATCCTACTCAACAACCAGATCAATGTAAGCAGATTGATTAACGGTGTTTATGTAATTGATATCGATGACAACGGTACTACTACCCAAAAGAAATTTATCAAAGAATAATCATTTAGATTTCAAATAGAATAAGCCTCCGGAAATGGAGGCTTATTTTTTTTGTAAAAGATCTCGGAAGAATCCGTCCCCTCAGGAAAAATTTTTTGCAGAAAAAAACTCGTTAGAAAAGCTTCTAACGAGTTTTTATTTATTCAATACTGAAGATCACTTTTTCAGTTTCTTCTTTTAATTCTTCCAGATTGGTATTATTGTAGATAATGCAGTCTGCCATTTTAATTTTATCCCTTTCGGGCATTTGTTTTTCCATGATCGTTTCTACCTCGCGGTAGGTTTTATTATCCCTGTCCATTACTCTTTTGATCCTGATGTTATCCTCGGCTGTTACCAGAAGAGACTTATAACATTGTCTGTTAAGTTTCAGTTCAAACAGTAAAGCTGTTTCTTTAAAAACTAAATATTTGCTTTGTTTCTTAACCCAGTTTTCAAAATCAATTCTTACAGCGGGATGAATAATTTCATTCAACTGCTGAAGCAGATCTCTGTTATTAAAAACTTTATCCGCTACAAATTTTCTGTCATACAATCCGTTTTCATCATAAGCATCTTCGCCAAGAAGTTCTTTGATTTTTATTTTCAGATCTTCACTCTCATTAACTATAGCTTTTGCTCTGTCATCGGAATAATAAACCGGAAAGCCGAATTCCTCTATGAAGCGCGCAACTGTGGTTTTTCCGGAACCTATTCCTCCTGTTAAACCAATGATCTTGGGTGCTGGTTCCGGCTCTGTCTGCTGTGTTTCTGAATGTAATTCTTCCATAATTAAAAATTAATATCCAAAAACATCATTAAAGCTAAACGTCTCATCAAGTCTTACCCCTTTATCGGTCATTTTAAGACTTGCCAGTTCGTTATGAGCATCATGTTCAAAGAACAATAAATATTCGTTGTCTACACACTGCTTAAGGAATTTCCCTTTTTCTTCCAGTGTTAAAAGAGGTCTGGTATCATATCCCATCACGTATACCTGATTGATATGTCCTGCGGTAGGAATAAGATCGGCTGCAAAAACAACCGTTTTTTCCTGATATTGGATTACCGGAAGCATCTGCTTTTCCGTATGTCCGTCTACGAAGATAACATCCATCTTCAGATCAGGAGCGAAACCGTAATTTCCGGTAGTGGGAAGTGGTAAAAAGTTAAGTTGTCCGCTTTCCTGCATCGGCATAATATTTTCCTTCAGAAAGCTGGCTTTTTCCCTTGCATTGGGTTCTATAGCCCATTGCCAGTGGTTTTCATTCGTCCAGAAGTTGGCGTTTTTAAAGGCAGGTCTGTATCCGGTTCTGTCGTCATTCCATTCTATAGCTCCGCCGCAGTGATCGAAGTGAAGGTGAGTAAGGAATACATCCGTAATATCTTCCTTTATAAAGCCGTATTTTTTAAGATTTTTATCAAGAGTATCGTCTCCCCAAAGAGAATAATGTCCAAAAAACTTGTCATCCTGTTTGTTACCGAGACCGCAGTCTACCAGGATTAATTTTTTTCCATCTTCAATAAGCAGAGAACGGGTTCCCAGCTCGATCAGGTTTTTTTCGTCTGCCGGGTTTGTTTTTTCCCACAGACTCTTCGGGACGACTCCAAACATAGCACCGCCGTCCAGTTTAAATTTTCCACATTGTATTGGATATAACTTCATATGTATATTTTGATTATTTCTTTATTAATTTCATTTTCTCCGCAATTTTTCTTGCGTTATCATCAGACTGTTCAAGTTGGCTGATAATATTATTAAAATCACTTTCTTTTCTGTTCTGAGAAAGTTTTTGTTTGATGAATATTTCGGTTGGAATAACTTTAATCCCAAAAGCACCTTTCATTTCCTTTTCCACAAATTCCCTTCCCATGTCTTTCACCATCATTGGACATTGCTGGAAATTTTCATATTTGGACGTTAATTTATCCAAATGGACATACAGTTCATCATGATCCATTATTTCAACTTTTCCCCGGATTTGTACCGCCTCATAATTCCAAGTGGAAACATTAATATGATCATACCAGCTGCTGGATATATAAGTGTGGGCTCCCAAAAAGTCACAAAGAACTTCATCACCATCCTGTAAGGTTTTTGCCTGGGGATTTGCTCTTGAAATATGAGTTTCAATATAGACATTTTGAGGATCATCTTCATTAAGCATCATCATAGAATGGGTTGCCCGTATCTTATCAACAGAAGAAATCAGTAAAGCAAAAGAGTTTTCTTTGATAATCTCTCTCATCAAATTGTAATCTTCGCTTCTGTATAATTTAGGTATAAACATAAACTAATCAATTCTCATTAACCTTAAACTAAACTTTAAACGTTGAACTTCAAACCCAAAACTTTGAATTAAAATAGTTCTCCCGGGTTTTTAGGTCTTGTAATATTCAAATGTTTGTAAGCTTTGTCGGTAACTTCCCGTCCTCTTGGAGTTCGGATAATAAAACCTTCCTGGATCAGAAACGGTTCATATACTTCTTCCAGGGTTTCCGGATTTTCGGCAATTGATGTTGCCAGGGCAGAAATACCAACCGGTTTTCCTTTAAAATTTTCAATCATGACACGCATGATTTTATTATCCATTTCATCCAGACCAAATTCGTCCACGTTTAAAGAATCCAAAGCATATTTGGTAATCTTGATCTCAATCTCACCGTTTCCTTTGATTTCGGCAAAATCACGTACTCTTCTCAGTAATGCATTGGCAATCCTTGGCGTTCCACGGCTTCTTCTTGCTATTTCTATCGCAGCATCTTCATAAATGACAACTCCTAAAACCCTTGCACTTCTCTGAATAATGGTTGATAAAAGTTCAATAGAATAATATTCCAGCCTGCTCTGAATCCCGAATCGGGCAAGCATTGGCTTCGTAAGCATTCCACTTCTTGTAGTAGCTCCCACCAGAGTAAACGGATTTAAGGCGATCTGTACACTTCTGGCATTGGGACCTGTTTCCAGCATAATATCAATCTTATAGTCTTCCATAGCAGAATACAGGTATTCTTCCACTACAGGAGAAAGACGATGAATCTCATCAATGAAAAGAACATCATTTTCTTCCAGATTAGTCAATAAGCCCGCTAAACTTCCCGGCTTATCCAATACTGGCCCGGAAGTAATCTTGCAGTTTACCCCAAGTTCATTAGCGATAATATTGGCCAAAGTCGTTTTACCAAGCCCCGGCGGACCGTGTAATAAAACATGATCTAGTGCTCCGCCACGTCTTTTCGCAGCGGTAACAAAAACTTCAAGGTTCTCCAGCGTTTTTCTCTGTCCCGCAAAATCTTTAAAGCTTTGGGGACGGATCTGCTCTTCCTGCATCAGCTCCTCGTTTGAGTAGTTTTCCTTATCTGGATGTAAAAAATCTGGCATTAATTCATTTCATTTACTTCAAAGATAGCAAATTTAGACAAAGGTTGAAGGCCAGATTGAGAAAACGTTGAGATTGATACAGCGGTTTAAGCCTGGGTTGAAAATGAGAACCGCTAAGATTTAAATAATTGGGATATTTTAAGTATTTTTGAGAGAAGAAATTATTAATACATATTAATGAAATTAATAGGACCATTTAAGCAGGTGGTAACACTTGCTAACTTACCCTTAAGAGGAAAACTTTCTGATGAACAGCTTGAAATTATTGCAGACGGAGGAATTGTAGTAGATCAGAATACCATTCAGAAAGTTGGAAGTTTTGAAACATTAAAAACAGAAAATCCCACTATAGAAATTGAACATATTGAAGGAGAGCAGGTTGTTCTTCCTGCTTTTGTAGATTCACATACCCATATTTGTTTCGGAGGAAACCGTGCCAACGATTTTGCTATGCGTAATGCAGGGAAAACTTACCTTGAGATTGCAGAAAGCGGTGGTGGAATCTGGAGTTCCGTACAGCATACAAGAAATGCATCAGAAGAAGAACTGTTAAAAACTTTAATAGAAAGAATCAACTTTTTGGTTGATCTGGGAATTACCACCATTGAAGTGAAGAGCGGCTACGGTCTGGATGTGGAAAGCGAGTTGAAGATGCTTAGAATTATTAAAAAAGCACAGAATGAAACTAAAGCCACTTTAGTTCCTACCTGCCTTTCAGCACATTTAAAACCAAAAGATTTTGAAGGAAGCAACCCTGAATATCTGGAATATATCCTTACCGAAATTTTACCGAAAGTAAAAGAAGAAGAATTGGCAAACAGAGTAGATATTTTTATTGAAAAATCTGCTTTTCAGCCTGAAGAAAGTAAAGAATTCTTATTAAAAGCAAAAGAATTAGGTTTTGAAATTACCGTTCATGCAGATCAGTTTACCCCTGGAAGTTCAAGAATTGCAGTAGAAGTAGGAGCGAAGTCTGCAGACCATCTGGAAGCAACCATTGATGAAGATATTCAATTCCTTGCAGAGTCTGACACCGTAGCAACAGCTCTTCCCGGAGCGAGCCTTGGACTTGGCGAGAAATTTACCCCTGCAAGAAAATTATTAGACGCAGGTGCTATCGTGGCTATTGCTAGTGACTGGAATCCGGGCTCTGCCCCAATGGGAAATCTCATTACCCAGGCATCTATTTTAGCCACCTTCCAAAAGCTTACAACAGCTGAAGTTTTGGCAGGGATGACCTTCCGTGCTGCTTTTGCATTGGATCTTGAAGACAGAGGACAATTGGAAACAGGGAAAAAGGCAGATTTTGTCACTTTTAAAACCAATAATTTCCAGAATATACTGTATAACCAGGGAAGCCTGAAAACTGAACATGTTTATATTGATGGAAATCTTATATAAAATTATTAAATAACCATATTTGTTCTTCAATCGATGCTGATTGAATAACAGACAATAGGCAAATGACTGAATAATGAGTACTATTTGGCAAGGCAGATTGGACGGAGAAGAACTTCTCTATCACAGAATATTTCAACGGGTAAAAGAAGAACGTAATTACGACAATATTTCTACAGGAGATTTTGCATTGCACGGTTTTGCTGTAGATGAAGGAGTAAGAAGAAACAAAGGCCGTCAGGGAGCAAAAGATGCTCCAGATGTGATCAGGAAAAATATGTCTAATTTTCCGGTGATTCTTCCTGACTTTTCCATGCTGGACTTTGGGAATGTTACCTGTGAAGACGGCAATCTGGAAAATACACAGAATAACCTTGCCAAAAATGTGTCAAAAGTACTTTTAAAAGGAGGAAAATCTCTTGTTTTAGGTGGAGGTCATGAAGTGACGTATGCTCATTATCTGGGCGTTAAAACAGCCTTTCCGGAACAGAAAATAGGAATCATCAATATCGATGCCCATTTCGATAACAGACAGCCGGAAAAAGGAGTAGGACCAAGCTCCGGAACCGGGTTTTGGCAGATTGCTCAGGAAGGACCTATCCATTCTTTGCATATTGGAATCCAGAGAAACTCCAATACATTAAAGCTTTTTGATACCGCTCATCAGTATGGAATGAAATATATTCTGGCAGACGAATTATTTTTTGAAAATCTTACCTCCGTCTATCAGCGTATTGACGAACTGCTGGACAGTGTAGATTATGCCTATCTTACCATTTGCATGGACGTCTTTAATGCATCAGTCGCTCCTGGAGTTTCCGCGGCGGCATATAACGGTATCTTTGCAGATACAGCTTTTATGCATTTTTACAGACATATCTTAAAAAATAAAAAACTGGTAGCGCTGGACGTGGCAGAAGTGAACCCTTCTTTCGATATCCAGGACAGAACAGCAAGACTGGCAGCATGTCTTGTGAATGAATGGCTAATGATTTAAGATAAAGTTATATTCTTCCGATAGAGAAAATCATTATTTTATTGACCCTTAAGGAATGGAATTTGCTGATTTCACCGTGCTTTTAAAATAAAGGCGCTTATAAATTCATTAGCTGAATTTAAAACAGAAATTTATATTATGGAACAATTAATTGAAAGCAAGCTTATTAAAGCAGATAAAGCGTTTTCAGTGTGGAGAAAAGTGCCGTTTGAGGAAAGGCAGAAGTTAATTGCAAAAGCAGCGGAAATTTTAAAGAATAATTCGGAGAAATTTGGAAAGATAATTACAACAGAAATGAATAAACCCATTTCAGAATCTATTGCTGAAGTGGAAAAGTGTGCTTTAATGATGAATTATTATGCAGGCGCCGAGAATACTTTACAACCAGAAAAAGTAGAATCGGAATTTGCTTATTCTGAAGTTCACTATGCTCCGAAAGGAGTAATCTTAGGTGTAATGCCGTGGAATTTTCCTTTCTGGCAGGTATTGAGATTTGCTACTCCTGCCATTTTAGCAGGAAATACAATAGTTTTGAAGCATGCTTCAATTTGTTTCGGAAGCGGAAATGCCATTGAAGAAGTTCTTCTGGAAGCAGGTTTTCCGGAAGGTGTTTTCCAGAATCTTGAGGTAGGACATAAAGCGGTAAAGGAAATCCTTGAACATGATACTATAAAAGGGGTAAGCTTGACAGGCAGCGGAAAAGCCGGAGGAGAAGTTGCTTCAATAGCCGGTTTAAATATCAAAAAATCTTTGCTTGAATTAGGTGGAAGTGATGCGTTTATTATTTTTGATGATGCAGATCTTGAAGAAGCAGCCAGAGCCGGTGTAAAATCAAGACTTCAAAACTGCGGGCAAACCTGTACTGCGGCAAAAAGATTTATCATTGATGAAAAAATTGAAGATCAGTTCTTACCAATCTTCATTGAAGAATATAAGAAATATGAGATTGGAGATCCTTTAGATAAAGAAACCAAACTGGCCGGAATGGCGAGACCTGACCTTGCTGATGAACTGGAAGCTCAGTTCAACAGGGCATTGGAAAATGGTGCTGAAATTATTATTCCTCTGGAAAGAGTTTCTGAAAATGAATTTAAACCAGGTTTAATCAGAGTGAAGGAAGGAAATCCTATTTTAAAAGAAGAACTTTTCGGACCTCTGGGTATGGTGATGATTGCAAAAAATGATGAAGAGGCTTTACAAATGGCCAATGATATTCCATTCGGGCTTTCCAATTCCGTATGGACTAAAAATAAAGACCGTCAGCTATTCTTCATTGAAAACCTTGAATCTGGAACAGTCAATATCAACCGTATGACAAGCTCTGATCCCCGTTTTCCTTTCGGAGGATCAAAAGCTTCCGGATATGGAACAGAATTGTCTTTACTGGCTTTAAAAGAATTTGTAACAGCTAAGACGATTGTAGGAAATTAAAAGGATAAAATGTCATGCCGAGGAAACAAGGAATCTCAGAGATTCTTCACTTCACTTCGTTGCGTTCAGAATGACAAACTACCATTTATAAGTTAACAGTAAACTTTACACTATAAAATAAAAACTCCCGGAAACTAGTTTCCGGGAGTTTTTTATGCTTTGACAAAAAGTAATTTTGCTTATTGCTTATACTGTCGTAAGTCTCAATGTATTCGTTTTTCCACCTTCATATGATGGAGTAGCATTGATATTGATGACGAAATCTCCGGTTTCAATATAACCATAGTTATGCGTTAACATATTGACCTGGATGATCGTTTCGTCAGTAGACTTCTTCATATCGTAGTAATAGGCATGTACACCCCAAAGAAGGTTCAACATCGTAATTACTCTTCTGTTACCACTATATACGATGATGTGGGAGTTTGGTCTGTGTGCTGCAAGCTGGAAGGCTGTATATCCTGAATGAGTAAGGGTTACAATAGCAGAAACATTGGTTGTTTTAGCAATTCTTACTGCTGCAAGACAAACCCTGTTGGTAATGAATCTTTCATCAATACAGTTATAATCTTTCTCGATAGGCTCATTTTTGTGTTGGTAGAAATGAGTAGTTTCGATATTTTTTACAATTTTAGCCATGTTTTCCACAACCTGTACCGGATATCTGCCTACTGAAGTTTCTCCGGAAAGCATTACAGCATCAGCTCCGTCCAATACAGAGTTCGCAACGTCGTTTACTTCCGCTCTTGTTGGTGTTAAGCTGTTGATCATCGTTTCCATCATCTGAGTGGCAATGATAACAGGTTTAGAGTAGAATCTTGCTTTTTCTACCAGGTTTTTCTGGATCGCAGGAACTTCCTCCATAGGAACTTCTACCCCAAGGTCTCCACGTGCTACCATTAATCCGTCGCATTCAAGAAGGATTTCATCAATATTTTTAACGCCTTCAGGTTTTTCAATCTTCGCAATAATAGGAGTCTTGAATTTACCGTTCGGGTGGTTTGCAATTAATTCTTTCAGGTCAATAATGTCCTGTGCGTGACGTACGAAAGAAAGAGCAATCCAGTCAACTTCCATGTCAAGCATGAAATTAGCATCCTGAACATCTTTTTCCGTTAATGCAGGAAGAGAAACATTTGTATTAGGTAGATTAACTCCTTTTTTAGAACTTAACGGACCTCCCTGAATGGTTTTTGCTTTTACAGTATCTTTTTCATTGGTTTCGATAACCTCCAGCATTAGTTTCCCGTCATCAATAAGGATTCTTTCCCCTACTTTTACGTCTTGTGGAAACTGTTGGTACGTCATGTACACCTTTGTGGAATCTCCCTCCATCTTTTCATTGGTGAAGGTAAGAATGTCACCCGGGTTCAGATAAGATCCTTCCTTTACAACTCCCACTCTCAGTTTAGGTCCCTGTAGATCGCCGAGGATTCCTACAGAATAACCATACTCACTGTTTAGCTCTCTAATTATTTCAATATTTTTTCGAACTAAGTCGTAATCTGCATGCGAAAAATTTATTCTGAAAATATCAACACCCGCTTTCATTAGATCTAACATTACCTCCTTCGACGATGAAGCAGGCCCTAGTGTTGCGATAATTTTTGTCTTCTTTAAATACTTATTCATAATACTGGATAATTTGATAAAGTTCCTCTTCAGAACTCAATGTATAATCTTGAATTGGAAAAACAAGATTTTCAGGGAGCAAAATTACGGAAAAATCAGGAAACTGTTCCGAACTATGCAGAATATATTCCACATCTACCTGATTATTTAATAAAAATTTAATGTTTTCTTCTTCTGTAAAGAGTTCTGTCTGGATTTTTTTTTGCTTACTTTCGGAAGATTTATTGGAAATGAAGGTAAAACAGGTCTTCGAAAACTTGTGATAGGCTTCATATCTTGGAAAAAAATAATCATAATAACCTCCATGAAAGACAAGATCTTTCTTTCTTGAAAAACTGAGGTTGTTGATTTGATTTATTTTGTAGAAAAACTCGTGAGCAGGTATATCTTTGGCTAATCTTACCAATCCTATGGCAATATCTTCAAATTCTATATCATCAAGATCATAAAGTTTTTGAATTTCCAAGTATATTTTCTTTTTTGTTTAAAATATAAAATGCCCTCTGTGCTGCTTTTTCCTCTGCCTTCTTCTTGGAAGTCTCTGTTGCATTAGCAATTTTTTCGTCTCCCAGCCATACATGGCACCTGAATACGACAGATTTATTCGCCTGTATTTCCTCGCAGGTTTCATACTTTATATTGACTTTCTTCTTCTGGCTCCATTCGAGCAGGAGACCTTTATAGCTTACAATTTTGTTTTCAAGCTTATTGATCTCGGAAGGGGTCAGCAACTTTTCCAGAATAATCCTTTTACAGGTATCATAATGGAAGTCTAAATAAACGGCACCGATTAAGGCTTCGAATAAATTTCCAGAGATATTCTCTCCCAAAGCTGATGAGCTGTTCTGCTTTTGCAGAAGGCTGGTAAGCTTGAGATCTTCTCCTAATTTATTGAGGTTTTTCCTATTAACAATCTTAGATTTCATTTGTGTCAGGTATCCCTCATTGGCCTGAGGATAAGTCTGGAACAAATGACAAGAAATAATTGTACCCAAAACAGAATCTCCCAAAAATTCAAGTCTTTCGTAATTGCTGTCTTGATTTTTAGAAGAATTTTTCAAAGAAAAAGCTTCGCGGTAAAGAGCAATATTCTGTACCTCGGTACCCAATACTTTTCTAAGCTCGGTACTGAGAAAATACTCTCTCTCCGTTAATTGTCTTTTTCTTTTTTTGAGAAGGAATTTAGAAAAGTATTTCTGTAACTCCATTCATTGAATTTAGATTTTCTTAAATAGAACGCAAGCGTTGTGCCCGCCAAATCCAAAAGTATTGCTCATGGCTACTTTTACATCTTTCTTCACAGCTGTATTAAACGTAAAGTTTAATCGGCTGTCAATATTTTCATCATCAGTAAAATGGTTGATGGTTGGAGGAACAGTACCATGAATAATAGTTCCCAATGCAGCGATAGCTTCAATAACACCTGCAGCACCTAAAAGATGGCCAGTCATTGATTTTGTAGAATTAATCTGAATGTCATAAGCATGCTCGCCTAATAATTTCGAAATTGCATTGGATTCTGCGATGTCTCCTAATGGAGTAGAAGTACCATGCATGTTGATATGATCTACTTCATCAGCAGTTAAGCCTGCATCTTCCAAACAGTTTTTCATTACCAGATAAGCGCCAAGGCCTTCAGGATGTGGAGCAGTCATGTGATGTGCATCAGCACTTAAACCACCTCCCAGTAATTCTGCATAAATTGTAGCACCACGTTTTACAGCGTGCTCATATTCCTCAAGAACAATACATCCTGCCCCTTCACCTAATACAAATCCATCTCTGTCTTTGTCAAAAGGTCTTGAAGCTGTTTTTGGATCGTCATTTCTTGTAGAAAGTGCCATCATTGCGTTGAATCCACCGACACCACTTGCTGTAACGGCTGCTTCAGAGCCTCCACACACAATCACGTCTGCTTTTCCTAACTGGATCAGCATTTTGGAATCAATTATAGCATTTGCTGAAGATGCACATGCAGATACAGTTGTATAGTTTGGTCCGTGGAAACCGTATTCAATTGAGATATGTCCTGGAGTGATATCCGCAATCATTTTTGGGATAAAGAAAGGGTTGAATCTCGGAATTTCCGTATTGGCCCATCCTAACACTTCAGTTTCAAAAGTCTCTAATCCTCCGATTCCGGAACCCCAGATTACACCAACTCTGTTTTTATCTACATTGTCTTCAATAATGCCGGAATGCGCTACTGCTTCTCTTGCAGCAACAAGTCCCAATTGAGTATTTCTATCCATTTTTTTAGCTTCTTTCTTATCGAAATGCTGTAACGGATCGAAATTTTTTACCTCGCAAGCAAACTTAGTTTTAAAGTTTGTGGCATCAAAAAGAGTAATCGGAGCGGCACCGCTCTCACCTTTCACAAGATTTTCCCAGTATTCTTTTGCATTATTTCCTATTGGTGTTATTGCTCCAAATCCGGTTACAACTACTCTTTTTAATTCCATAAACTTTGTTTAATTTCTTTTTTTGTTGAAGAATATTATTTATTTACTACTTCTTCGATGTAAGCGATAGCGTGTCCTACAGTAGTAATTTTTTCAGCTTGATCATCAGGGATCTGAATGTTAAATTCTTTTTCAAATTCCATGATTAACTCAACTGTATCTAGTGAATCAGCTCCTAAATCGTTAGTGAAGCTAGCTTCAGGAGTTACTTCTGTTTCTTCAACGTCAAGCTTATCAGCGATGATAGCTTTTACTCTTGATGCAATGTCTGACATAGTAAATTATTTTTTTAATTGTTAGATGGTGCAAATATATAAAATTCTTTACGATAAAACATTTTTTTAGTCTTTTTTGTGGACCGGAAGCTTTCATTTTAGATTGTTTCGCTTTAGTCTTTTAGTTTTCAGGTGGTTATATTTATAGTGTTCAGGGAATATAAAACCAATCATGGAATGACAGAGAGAGAAATAGAAGATAATTCTTCTGAACTTCATTGTTAGGTTTGATTGATGAATGGTAGGTCAAAAAAGTAGGGTTGTTTTTAGCGTGATAACAAAAGAGATTTCAAATAAGCTTTATACATCTCAAGATTTTTTTAAAAAACTCATCATATATATAATATATTAATATATAACAGTAAGTTTTATCATTGAAGTTTGGTATAAGCTTGTTTTAAAGTAAAAAACCACTGAATAATCAGTGGTTTCAGTGGAGTTGGAGGGATTCGAACCCTCGTCCAAACAAGCAATACATAAGCTTTCTACATGCTTATTCTACCATTGGTTTTCGACTGGAAGCAGAGGATAGACACCCAACGACCAGCTTATCTTCTGAAATTTTCGAGCTTTAGCCAAAGCTTCTAAAACCTTATTTCTGCATTCCTATATCCCAGGATCAAACGCTGCAGAACTGAGCATTTGTGGAATATCTTGCTTCCCTACTAAAATCTTCGGGAAAACGCTTGATCTACTATACTTCGATATTAAGCTGCAAGAGCGAACTCTTCGTTGCCAGTTAAAATTTTGTAGCAAGGGATTATAGAGATCGCGCTACGGTTCTCTGCATGCTTACTTACCCATTGGTCTTGCTGTCGAAACCAGTCAACCCCATGAATAAAGTGAATACAAAGATAGTGCTTTTTGTTTACATTTCATTAATATCGATGGTTTTAATAGAAATTACGAAATAAAATGAGTAACCTGAAGGTAGTAAGAATTGAATATCCAGTGATTGTGATAAAAATATTATTGTTTGCTAACAGGCTTTAATACGGGGTTTTTAAACAGTCATAGGGTGGATTAGTGATTGTTTATGGCAATATATTTTGTGTTCTGATAAAAAATGTCTACTTTTGCAATCCAAAATGAGATGTAAAATATGTTAATAATTCCAGTAAAAGATGGTGAATCCATCGACAGAGCTTTAAAAAAATACAAGAGAAAATTTGATAAAACAGGAACTGTTCGTCAATTAAGATCTAGACAACAGTTTATTAAGCCTTCTGTAACTTTGAGACAAGCTAGACTAAAAGCGGCTTACAAACAAAGAGCGCTTAGCAAAGAAGAGCAGGCTTAAGATTTTTTCTTAACCATATATTAATTCACTTCTTAAATTCTTATATTTGAGGAGTGAATTTTTATTTTTATACCCTATGATGCTGGAAAAGTTTTTAGAATACTTACAATTCGAAAAAAGATATTCTCCTCATACCATCACAAGCTACAAAAAAGACCTTGAAGACTTTTCCCATTTCTTTCTCCGAACAGAATCTTCTGACAATTTAGCCAAGGCAGACAAAAAAATTATCCGGAATTTTATTGTCGAACTGAGTGAAAACGACATTTCGAAAAGAAGTATCAATAGAAAATTATCTTCTCTCCGCAGTTTTTATCTTTTTCTTTTAAAAATAGGTGAAATTACAGTTTCTCCCGTTGAAGGGATTTCTTCCCTGAAGTTTTATGCTGAAAAACAGATTCCTATGTCTAAAGAGGAAATGACAGATCTCAATGAAAGAGTTTTTGAACAGGTACATGACGTGCTTGAAAAGTGCATTATGGAGGTTCTTTATCAGACGGGAATGCGTAAAGCGGAACTTTGTGGCCTGATATTTGAGAATGTTGACTTATATGGAAATGAATTAAAAGTAATAGGGAAAGGGAACAAAGAAAGGGTAATTCCCATTTCCAATGAATTGTCTGAACTTCTGAAAAGTTATCTGGAAATAAGAAATCCGCAGACAGAATTTAAATCATATTTTTTCGTCAATAAGAAAGGGAAAAAACTCAATGAAAAATTTGTTTATGTGGTAGTTAATAAGTACCTTAGTCTTGTAACAACGAAAGAAAAAAAAAGTCCTCACATCCTTCGGCATAGCTTTGCTACCCACGTATTGGATAATGGGGCGGAGATCTCCAAAGTGAAAAAAATATTAGGGCATTCCAGCCTTGCCAGTACTCAAGTCTATACGAATGCTAATATTGAACAATTGAAAAAAGTGTTTAATCAGGCTCACCCTCGAGCATCAAAAAAAGAAGAATTATGAAGATTTCAGTACAATCAATTGGTTTAACTCCACACGAACCACTAGAATCACACATCGACAAAAAAGTAAGTAAATTGGATACCTTCTATGACAAAATTCAGGAGTGTAAGGTGTTCTTGAAAGTTGAAAATAATTCGGATAAAGCCAACAAAACTGCCGAGATTATTTTAGCGGTTCCGGGAGACGATATCGTAGTAAAGAAGACCACTACAAGTTTTGAAGAAAGTCTGGACCTTTGCGTTGATACTGCTAAAAAGCTATTAATCAAGAAAAAAGAAATGGCGTAGAAAAAAAAGTTAAAAAAAGTTTATAAAAAATTTGAGAATTCAAAAAATCCGTTCTATATTTGCACTCGCAAAAAAGGAACAGCGATCTTTTGAATTCTTTTTTATATTTGCCTCCATAGCTCAGTTGGCCAGAGCACGTGATTTGTAATCTCGGGGTCGTGGGTTCGAATCCCTCTGGAGGCTCATAAAATATAAACTTTTGGGGAGATTCCAGAGTGGCTAAATGGGACTGACTGTAACTCAGTTGCTTCGGCTTCGTAGGTTCGAATCCTGCTCTCCCCACTTTATATTTTTATAAAAAAAACTTGCAAGATTAAATAAGTTTTCTTAGTTTTGCACAGCGTTTACCAATAGTTTTGGAAACAAAATTGCGGAAGTAGCTCAGTTGGTAGAGCGTCAGCCTTCCAAGCTGAATGTCGCGGGTTCGACCCCCGTCTTCCGCTCAATAGAATCACACAATTAAGAGTGATTTTTTTAACACTGGAATGTGTAGAGTAGAGTTTCTCGATCAGTTTCAGTCCTTTATTAAAATGCCTCCATAGCTCAGTTGGCCAGAGCACGTGATTTGTAATCTCGGGGTCGTGGGTTCGAATCCCTCTGGAGGCTCATTTTAATATAAAATATCTGGGGAGATTCCAGAGTGGCTAAATGGGACTGACTGTAACTCAGTTGCTTCGGCTTCGTAGGTTCGAATCCTGCTCTCCCCACATTTTATATTATAAAAAAAACTTGCAAAATTAAATAAGTTTTCTTAGTTTTGCACAGCGTTTACCAATAATTTTGGAAACAAAATTGCGGAAGTAGCTCAGTTGGTAGAGCGTCAGCCTTCCAAGCTGAATGTCGCGGGTTCGACCCCCGTCTTCCGCTCAACGAAAATCACGCTACTTAGTGTGATTTTTTTAGTTGATGCCGACTTAGCTCAGCGGTAGAGTGCTTCCTTGGTAAGGAAGAGGTCACGGGTTCAAGTCCCGTAGTTGGCTCTTAATTTTCCCGAATTTCTTCGGGATTTTTTATGCCCTAATTTTAGATGGAATCTCATTGCAAAAGGAACCGCATGAAACAGGATTTTGCTGAGTTCTAAAAAAATCACGGAAGATTTATATGCTCTGAAGTATTTTGGTTCTTACATATAAAAAAAGTAAGTGTTTAATATTGTCTTTGAACTTTACAAAATGGGAAGTTCACACTATAAAGCGGTGAAATTAATTTTGAACTTATACACTGGGTATAGTGTCATTAAAATAGCCCTGACTCAGGGCTAAATTACAATAGATAAGTAATATTGTAGGAGTTTTATAAGTTATATTTTACTTTTACGCCAATATATCCAGGTAATCTTTGAATAATACTTGTTTGAAGAGTTACATTTTGTAGTGTAGATAAGATAATTTGAGTTTTATTAAAATTTAAAATATCATTTCCAATGACACTATATTCCCATTTTTTACTATAATCATAAGAAATTTCAAAATCGGTCTTTAAAAAATGCTGTTTTTGTTCAGAGATATAAATATTATAGTGATTTCGGAAGTAGTATTTAAAATGTTTATTAATAATACCATCAAAATCTGCAAATAGTTCAGTTCTATCATTAGATATTTTTTTATTTAAATTTGTATAGCTACTTATATTTTTTTGTTTAGAAACTCCTATTTCATAATTAAAAATTCCATTTTTAAAAACACTCATTAAACTTGCTTTTAAAATGATATTTTGTGAAGTAATAGGATTTTCTATTTGATCTATTATATTTATTGAATTTGAGTGTGAATAAGACCCATTTAATTTTATTTTAGCTTTAAGGAAACTAACTTTCTTATCTAAATTAATATTTGTAAACCAGTTTTGTGTAGGTGTTGAGTTAAGAACTTGGCTTATTACAATATATTGTGGAAGCAATTGGCTAGCGGTTATAATTGATTTTTCATTTTTAGTATAATTGAAACTTAGATTTAATATAGTACCTGAAAACAAATTGAAATATCTTAAATAAACGCTGAAATTATGACTTCGCATAGGAAGTCCTAAATCCAAGATGTTATTTTGCAGAATTCTGTTATAATCATCCAGTATGGGTTGTATAAAAGTCTGATTAGTATTTGCAAAATCATTCTTTACCTGATAAGATAAATTAAGTTCAGATAATTGATTTAACTGAAATTTTACATTGGCTTTTGGCAAGTATAAAAGCCTGTTTAAAGAAGTATAGTATAAAAGTGTATTCTGTAAAGAAAATTGAAAAAAACCTTTACGCTTATAAATACTAAATTCAGTATTGAAGAAATTTCTACTGATTTTATTGTTATTTGAATATTGAGAGTTTTCGAT
The DNA here is from genome assembly GCF_046614675.1 of Chryseobacterium cupriresistens. NCBI lineage: Bacteria > Pseudomonadati > Bacteroidota > Flavobacteriia > Flavobacteriales > Weeksellaceae > Chryseobacterium > Chryseobacterium cupriresistens. Next base: position 191,008 of record NZ_JBKKJT010000002.1, read on the forward strand.
TGAAGATAAAAAACTATCTTGAGTTAAAGAATATCCTAATCCTATATAATAAATCAGTTTTTTGGGCTTAAAGGTATAAGTACTCAAAAGTCCATAAGTTTCCTGATTATATTTTTTATCCTGTAGTAACGGAGAATCTAAATTTAAAACATTGGGGAAGTTATCTAACTGAAAGTTATTTTGTTGGTAATTAATGTCATTGAAAATATACAAAGCCAAAAGCTTTGTTGGAGATAATTTAGAAGTATAGCTTAATTGTTGAGATAGCGTATAAGGGGTATCATGTACTTTTTCGTCAATTCTATTTTCTATATTACCAAAAGTTTGATCTATTTGAACGTCTTTTTTTCCACTGTATGGATCAAATGCTAAACTATATGTAAGTAGACTGTTATCTGAGACTAAATAGTCCAAATTGGCTCTTGTTCGGTTAAAAAATAATTGCTCTTTTGTTTTTATATTTTCAGTAGTGCTGTAACTTGAATTTTGGTCGAAAAAAAGCGTATTATTTAGGATGTTTTTATTTTGGTTAACATTATTAAAGATACTGTATATGTTAAGTTTTGTCTTTTTTGAGAGATAAGAAGTGAGATTCAATGCTCCAAAATTGTTATATTTTTTCGTCATCCTGTCATCACTAATAAGAGTTGTTGGCATTATAAAATCTGTGTTGCCAACATTGCGTTTGCTTACAAAATCATTTTTAGATGAAATAATCATTTGAAAGTATTGATCAAATGTAATTACTTCATCATTTATATTGTTTGAATTTCCTATAAAGCTCATGTTTGTAGTTTTATCAAATTTAAACAAGTTTACTCCGGCTTTGTAGCGTCCTTCATATGCAGAGATTAAAGTAGTATTTCCCGTTATTTTACCTTTATATTCTTTTTTGATTCCAATATTTATGGCTGTTTTATCCGAAGGTTCCAAGTCCTTTATTTTCGCATTATCTGAATAATGATTGATAACTGCAATATCATCAATCATATCTGCATCTAAATTTTCAGTGGCAAGTTGATGATTATCACCAAAAAAGTCCTTTCCATCTACAAGAAGGTTATCTACTTTTTTTCCTCCTATTTTGATTTGCCCATCATTTCCTACTTCAAACCCTGGAAGTTTATTAAGAATATCTTTAAGGTTATGTTCCGAACCCGTTGTAAAGTATTTTGTTTTATAGGATATAGTATCACCGCTTTGCTTTAAAGCTGAAGCCTGTCCGATAATCTTAACTTCCTCAACCTGATTTATTTTTTCTGAAAGAATTATTTCTAATTCTACTGATTTTTGATCATTGCTTATAGTAATGTTCCTTTTTAGAGGTTCGAAAAGTATTTTATTAACCTCTAATGTATAAGAGGGCTCTTTGTTAACCTGAAAAGTGAAATTACCATTTGAATCAGAGTTTTGAAAAGAAAGTGTTTTTCCGTTATTGTCTAATATCTGAACAATAGCATCTTCCACAGGATTATGATTTTTATTTAAAATTTTTCCATTAACTTTTATCTGAGAAAAAAAGAAAACAGGAAAACAGAAAATAAGAAAAATAGAACTCTTCATATGATTTAAAAGCTTTTACAAAAATTAATCTCCATAAACTTTATGGAGATTTTGAATATTTAATTTGATTCCTAATTTCTGCCGAAAGTCATTGGAGGCATTGTTTTTTTATAATCTTCAGCATGTTGTATTACCTTTTTTTGAAACTCTTGAGGGCTTATTTTTTCACCTTTTGTTGGTATTGTTATCGTACCAGCTATATTCTCTTTGATTTGAATTGCTAAATAATGTTGTGTCTTATTTCTAACTTCTACAATGAGCCCGGGTAATCCCCAATAAATACTTGGTCCAGCCATAGTAGGAATGCCGGGAGCATACCAAGCCTCTATCAAATCTCCTCCTATTTTTGCTTGTGCTTTTCTACAGTCAATACTGCCTATTGTTTTTGTTTCATTAATTAATTCCCAATTAATTTTTTGAAGATTTTCTGAAACTAAAAATTCTTTGTCTAATATAGTTCTTGAAGATACTGAAGTTTTTGTTTTAAAGTTTTTGTACATTTCAGCAATTCCACCAAATTTAATTACCGTTTCTTTCATTTGCATATTTCCAGTGTTCAAATCCTCTGGGTTTTCTCTCTTTTTCTCTTCCTTTTTATACAAAGCTTCGGATCCATTAAATAATAGTTCATAATATTTAGGAATTTGTTTGCTTGTTTTTATCATTTCCTGATACTGTTTTGGAATATCTTTTAAGTCATCCAAATTAGTAATTGGTAATTCTTCATAAAAAACACTGTTTATCAAATTTCCTTTCTGAGTATTATTTTCAACAGAATTTTGGGCAAATCCAAATGAACACAGCAAGCTAAAGCATATAGAAAATAAAATCTTCATTTTATATTAATTTTAATTAAAAAATAGAGGAGACTATCCGAAAAACTCTCTTTAGACTCCTATCTTACATTTTTGTAATATAGTATTTTTGATATTCTCGGAGAGTCTCTATTTTTGTCTACATAGGAACATCTATCCACATATCAACAACATGCATGTCTATTGTTCCATCTGGATTAGAAGTCGTATAATAATAAAAGACGTGAAGGGGAAATTTAGAATCCTTCTTTAAAATTTTTGTAGCAAAAGATTTTTCGTTGGGTTTATTACCTTCTGTTTTTACTTCTTTAGCGAACCCTAAAGTTGTTCCAGCAACTAAAAGTGCTGCAAATAGATTTTTTTTCATAATGTTTTTTTTTTATATTAAATTGTTAGTTTTTAATATGTTGATCTTTACAAGTATACAAATATTTTTTTAATCACTATTGCGGGAATCTGCATTTTCTAAAACTTCTTTAATATATAGAATACATACTAAGTGAAAAAGGTTTTTCGCTTCATAAAATTCTTTAATTTTATTCAAACGCTTCCAACGGAGCTCCAACTGTTGGGCTTAATATATTGTAGGTCGATCCAATTTTTACTTCATCTTTACAATCACAATCATAAAATTTTCGTTAAATTCGTGTAAAATAAATTTTTGATGAATATTCTTTTACTGGAAGATGATCTCATTCTGTCTGCAGAATTGTGCAGATTTTTAGAATCAAATAATTTTAATTGTGATAAAATCTATGACGGGGAAACTTTTCTCCGCCAGATAAAAAACAGTAGTTATGATCTGTATTTACTCGATATTAATGTTCCTAAGATAAATGGACTTGATGTCTGCCAGACGATCCGCTCTTTTGACAAAAATACCCCCATCATTATCATCTCTGCTTATGGGGATATCTCTGATAAAAAAGATGCTTTCACAAGACTGGCCGATGATTATCTGGTAAAACCTTTTCAGTTTGAAGAACTTCTGCTAAGAATCAATTCGCTGTTGAGAAGAAAGGCACCTTCTGATAATTCAGATCAGGATATTCTAAGAGTTGACGACCTTATTATCAATAAAACAGAACAGAAGGTCTATCGTGGAGGAAATGAAATAACACTTACATTAAAAGAATTCCAGCTGTTGGTTTATCTTGCGGAAGCGCAGGGAAGAACGGTTTCCAAACAACAGATTACAGAACATGTATGGGAACACAATTTTAATACGAATACCAATACCGTAGAAGTTTATATCAATTTTCTGAGGAAAAAGATTGATAAAGATTTTAAAATAAAACTGATCCACACCCGTTCAGGTTTCGGATACTACCTAAGTCCATTATAAATGTCTTTAAAGAGAAAGATAGCCCTAACGATCAGTATCGCCTTTTCATTATTATTTGGGATGGTGATGGCAGTCATTTATTTATCGTTTAATGATTTCAGAAGAGATGAGTTTAAAGAAAGATTCAGGCAGAGGCTTGAGTTTACTTCTCATTTCATTTCAAAATCCAAAGACTTTGAAGAAGAAGCACCAGTTTTTTTCAATGAAAATTCAGATAATATCCTTTTGAATGAAAAGATTTTAATTTTCAACGAAAAAAAAGAACTCATCTACAGCACGATTAAAGACCGGAATGTCATTTGGGACAGTGCCATGCTTAAAGAGCTGGATAAAAAGAAGATTATTTATACTGAAAAAACCGTTCCAGAAATCTACGCTGCGCTCAGGAATATCAACGGTGAAAATTACTATATCCTTACAAGTGCCTTTGATACCAATGGAAAATCCAAATTAGGTTATCTTAAATATCTTTTGATAACAGCGTATGTGATGAGTACTATGCTCATCGGTTTTTTCAGTTATTATTTTGTCGAAAAATTTCTCCGACCTCTGGAAGACCTGAACAAAGAAATCTCTGAAGTTACGGCTCATAAACTCACCACGCAGATTCCGGTAGAGCAATCCAATGATGAAGTAAGCGTTCTGGCAAAATCCTTTAATACAATGATTGGAAGGCTGGATGATGTATTTCAGTCCCAAAAAGATTTTACTGCCAGTGCTTCGCATGAGATCAGAACCCCAATAACAAGAATGGCCTTTCAACTGGAAAACCTGATTAAGTTTGAAGAACATTCTCCGGAGACATTATCATCTTTAAAGCAAATCCAGAGAGATGTATATCAACTGTCCGATCTGACCAACTCGCTTTTGCTGCTGACAAAATTTGATAAAGAAAATATCCAGAGTATTTATGAGGAAGTAAGAATTGATGAAGTTATTTTTGAAGCTTTTGAAGCTGTAGAGAAAAGTTATCCACAACTGAAACTGGATTTTCTGATCAATGAAAATAGTTTTGAAAATGCATTCTTAACCATCAAGGGAATTCAGTCATTATTGGTGATTGTCTTTATCAACCTGTTTAAAAACGCTGCTGTGTATTCAGACAATACGGAGGTGAAAGTCCTGATTACTGAAACCAATGATAATCTTTCTGTTGAAGTAATTTCCCATGGTAACACGATTTCTGAAGATGAGCAGACTAAACTTTTTGAAGCGTTCACAAGAGGAAACAATGCACAGAATATAGCAGGCTCTGGTTTAGGTCTTAGAATTGTCAAAAGGATTCTGGAATATCATGATGCAGATATTGTATATTCTTCACCAGCAGATTTCATCAATAAGTTTACCCTAAGTTTTAAAAAATAAATGAAAAACAACTGATATAAAACAGTTGTTTTTTTGTTAAATCTACGATTGATTTTTTTAATAAAAATTCAATCGTTAGAGAAAAATTCACTTGTTTTATCTGGTGATTTATTGGATAAACGGCCTGCTCAAGCCTATTTTAATATTTTTTTAAGCGTCATTTAAGTTTCTTTTAATCGCATCAAAGCAATTTTGTAATTTAAAAATAAAAATAATGAACAGAATTGCAGTGCTGTGCCTCGCCGTTTCCTCATTCATGGCGGCACAACAGCAGATGTCTCTTTTGGAATGCGAAGAAGCGTTTCAGAAGAACAACCTCCAGCTGCTCGCCGAACAATACAATATCAATATGGCTGGTGCGGATATTCTGCAGGCTAAAATCTGGGAATTACCTCAATTAAGCGGACAGTTCAATGCTTACAATCCGCAGGACAAAAAGTTTTTTGATGTAGGACATTCTAAGGGAGCAGGTATTACTCAATTGATTTATATGGGTGGCAAAAAGAAAAATGAAATTGCTTTTGCCAGGTCCAATAAAGAACTGGCCCAGCTTCAGTTTTCCCAATTGCTGGTAGATTTACGATATCAGCTTCGTTCTGCTTATTTCAATCTTTATTATGAAAAACTAAAACTGGAAAACACCAACAGGCAGCTGGGATATATGAATGATCTCTTAGATGCTTACCGTGTGCAGTCTTCCAAAGGAAATGTTTCTCTTAAAGATGCTGTCAGATTACAGAGCATAGTTATCCAACTCAATCATGATAAGCTGGAGATCAACAAAAATATTCTTGATTTTGAACAGAATCTGAAAGTTCTGACAGGAGTTTCAGAAGAAATAGAGCCAACGATGTCCGAAACCGAAGCTAAAGAAGCTTTGGCAGCACAGCCTTTCGGTAATGAAGAAGAGTTGAAAGGTAAAGCCCTGGAAAATAATGCAGATTACCGGTATAATCTGAAGCTTATTGATAACAGTAAGCTGTATGCACAATGGCAGAAATCACTGAATGTTCCTGATGTTACGGTAGGAGCTGCATGGGATCAGGCGGGAGGAACTTTTAATAACGAAGCTAATCTTACGCTGGGAATTCCTTTGCCTTTATGGAAAGCCAACCAGGGGAATGTGATAAAAGCAAATTATGCGATTCAACAAAACCAGAAAAATGCAGACTTTCAAAAGCTGACTCTGGAAACTAAAGTTCAGTCTGCATACAAAACCTGGAAAGCACAATATGATCAGCTGCAGGATGTGAAAACGACAGATCTTCAGAATATGGAGCTTGTTTATAACGGAATGCTGAACAATTTCAGAAAGGGAAATGTTAACCTGATTGAATTCACAGACTTTATGGACAGCTACAGGGAAACAGCCCTTCAGATCTACGATATGAAAAATGAGATCATGCAGTCGGCAGAACAACTTAATCAACTAGTGCAAACGAAAATCTTCTATTAAATCATGAAAACATATATTATTCCCGTATTGATGGTTCTTTCATTAATAGCCTGTTCAAAAAAAGAGGAAGAGAAAAATATCCACACCAAAAAAGGGTTTGAACTCAGCAATACAATGCTGAACTCTATTTCCCTGGCAAAGGTTGAAAAAAGAAATATAGAAGACGAATACAGTTTTTACGGAAAAATCTCCGCAGACAAAAACAGCTATATAGATGTATACCCGTTGGTTGGAGGAAATGTGATGAGCGTCAATGTAGAATTGGGTGACTATGTGAAAAAAGGGCAGGTACTGGCAACCATCAGAAGTACTGAGCTTGCAGAAATTCAGAAGGATGTAAGTGATGCAAAAACAGATCTGGTAGTGGCCAAAAATAACCTCCGTGTTGCAAAAGAACTCTACGAAGGAAAGCTTAATACGGAAAGAGATGTACTGGAAGCTAAAAGCCAGTTGCAAAAAGCCGAAGATCAGTTACAGAGAGCTGCCGCAGTAAGTACGGTTTATAATGTGAAAACCGGAAATATATACAGTGTGGTAGCACCTATCAGCGGTTATATTGTTCAGAAAAGTATCAATAAAGATATGCAGCTGAGAAGTGACAGAAGTGATAATATTTTTGATGTGGCCAACACCACCAATGTATGGGCCATTATGAATGTCAATGAATCTGATATTGATAAAATTAGTTTGGGAATGAAAGCTCAGGTATCTACTCTATCTTATCCGGACAAAGTTTTTGATGGGAAAATTGATAAAATTTTCAAGATTATTGACCCGCAGACCAATGCCATGCAGGCAAGAGTCGTATTGGACAATGCCAACGGACTTTTGATCCCAGAGAGTAAAGCCACGATAAAAGTTTCCAGTCTGGAAAGCAACTCTACACTTACCGTTCCCTCCAAAGCAGTGATTTTTGATGATAATAAAAGCTTCGTAGTGATTTTTAAATCCAGGACAGATGTGAAGATCAGAGAAATCAAAGTATTAAAGCAGGTTGGTGATGTCACCTATATTGCAGACGGTCTGAAAGAAGGAGAAGAAGTGATTACCAACAACCAGCTGCTGATCTACCGTTCACTGAACAGCTAGTCTTATTAAACCATTAAGAATACTGACATTTTTCTTTAACGGCTTTTTTAGGTCACCAATGTATCTATCATGAATAAATTCATAAAAAATATAATTGCTTTTTCATTAAAAAATAAAGCATTTACCTTTATCTGGGTAGCGATTTTAGCCATCTCCGGTTTTATAAGTTTTAAAAACATGCCTATTGAAGCTTTTCCGGATGTAACCAATACTCAGATTGTCATCATTACCCAATGGAATGGGCGTAGTGCAGAAGAAGTGGAACGTTTTGTTACTACTCCCATTGAATTGGCAATGAGCCCGGTTCAAAAGAAAACAAGTGTGAGAAGTACCACCATGTTTGGACTTTCTATTGTTAAAATTCTGTTTGACGACGGGGTGGACGATACTTTTGCCAGAAATCAGGTCAATAACCAGTTAAGAACCATTAGCCTTCCTGATGAGGTAGATCCCGAAGTACAGCCACCCTACGGGCCAACCGGTGAGATTTTCAGATATACGCTGGAAAGTAAAACAAAAGATTCCCGAGCGCTGCTTACCTTGCAGAATTGGGTAATAGACCGTGCCTTAAGAGGAGTTCCCGGCGTTGCGGATATCAATGTTTTCGGAGGACAGGATAAAGTTTTTGAACTGAGTATCGATCCGAGGGCATTGGATAAATACAACCTTACGCCGCTTCAGGTATATGATGCTGTCACCAAAAGTAACCTGAACGTAGGAGGAGATGTCATTGAAAAAAATGGTCAGGCTTATGTGGTAAGAGGTATCGGTTTGGTAAAATCTGTAGCGGATATTGGAAATATTACCATTCAGAATGACAGTGGAAACCCTGTTTTGGTAAAAAATGTTGCAGAAGTTCATGAAAGTTCCATGCCCAGAGTAGGACAGGCCGCTCTTAATCATCATGACGATACGGTGGAAGGAATTGTTGTTATGAGAAAAGGGGAGAACCCGCGAGAAGTTTTAGTTGGTGTGAAGGCCAAAATTAAAGAGCTTAATGAGAAAGTACTTCCGAAAGATGTTAAAATGGTGACTTTCTACGATCGTGACAATCTGATGGATTTTACCACTCATACCGTAATGCATAACCTTATTGAAGGTATTGTACTGGTAACGGTTATTGTTTTGATCTTTATGGCAGACTGGAGAACTACGCTGATTGTTTCCATCATCATTCCTCTGTCCTTGCTATTTGCTTTTTTATGTTTAAAACTGGCCGGGATGAGTGCTAATCTACTTTCGTTAGGTGCTGTAGACTTCGGGATTATCATAGATGGAGCCGTCGTCATGGTGGAAGGCCTTTTCGTAATGCTGGATCATAAAGCGCATAAGTATGGGACGGAGAAGTTTAATAAACTCGCCAAGGGAGGATGGATTAAGCAAACCGGAACAGGACTGGGAAAAGCCATCTTCTTTTCAAAATTAATCATCATTACTTCCTTGATTCCTATTTTCTCATTTCAGAAAGTAGAAGGAAAAATGTTTTCTCCTCTGGCATTTACATTAGGGTTTGCATTAATGGGAGCATTGATATTTACATTAACTCTTGTTCCTGTTCTTTCGCATATCCTTTTAAATAAAAATGTAAGAGAAAAAAGCAACCCGTTTGTGAACTTCTGGGACAGAATCGTTTTGAAAGGCTTTAATTTAACATTCAGACATAAAAAGATGAGCATGATTGTAGCGATTTCCTTTCTGGCTGTTACACTGTTTTCGGGTAAATTCCTTGGAACAGAGTTCCTGCCTCAGTTGAATGAAGGTTCATTGTGGATCACAGCCGAAATGCCGATGAGCTCCTCATTAAAAGAATCTCTGAAAACAGCTGATCTTTTAAAGAAGGACATTATGAGCTTTTCAGAAGTGACAGATGTGCTTGCCCAGACGGGAAGAAGTAATGATGGAACAGATCCCAACGGATTCGGATTTGTACAGTTTGCGGTAAATCTTAAGCCAAGAGAAGAATGGAAGCGTAAAATTACTTATGATGAACTGATCAATGAAATAGACAAAAAACTCAGAAGTTATCAGGGAATTACGTTCAACTACTCCCAGCCGATTTCCGATAACGTAGCAGAAGCAGTGGCTGGTTTTAAAGCTGAAAACGGAATCAAAATCTATGGTGATAACCTGGAAACCCTTGACAAATTAGCCCACGAAGTTTTGCTTAAAATTAAAGACGTACAAGGCGTGAAGGATCCGGGAATTATTAAAAATATCGGCCAGCCGGAAGTAAGCGTGGTTTTGGACAGAGATAAAATGGCCGCTTATGGAGTGATGCCCGCAGATGCTCAGGCTGTGCTGGAAATGGCATTTGGTGGAAAAACTGCCTCTGAAATGTTTGATGGGGAAAGAAAGTTCCCGATCCGTCTTCGGTATTCTCAGGAATACAGAACCAATGAAAATGACATTGCTGCTTTGATGGTTCCTACACAGGATGGAGCAAAGATTCCTTTAAAAGAAATAAGCACCATTGTTAAAGATAACGGAGCCGCATTTATTTACAGAGACAATATCAAGCGATACATCGGGGTTAAATTCTCCATCCGTGACCGGGATTTGGGAAGTACGATTGCGGATGCACAGAAAAAAGTAGAAACGATTGAACTTCCGGACGGTTATTCAATAGGATGGACAGGTCAGTTTGAAAACCAGCAGCGTGCCTCACACAGACTGGCGCAGGTAGTACCGGTGAGTATTCTGATGATTTTCTTCCTCTTGTTTATTCTGTTCGGCAATATGAAAGATTCTCTTCTGGTATTAGCGAACGTACCTTTTGCTTTGATTGGAGGAATCATCGCTTTACATGTTACCGGAATCAATTTTGGAATCTCTGCCGGAGTAGGAATGATTGCTCTCCTGGGAATTTGTATCCAGAACGGGGTAATCCTTATTACAGAATTCCACCAGAATGTTAAAGACGGAATGGATATCGATACCGCTATATTAAATGGAGTAAAATCCAGGACAAGACCTGTCATTATGACAGCATTGATGGCTTCCATCGGGCTTATGCCGGCTGCCTTGTCTACAGGAATCGGATCGGAGTCTCAGAAACCTCTCGCAATTGTCATTATCGGAGGACTGATTACAGCTACAGTGCTTACCCTGCTTATTTTCCCGATTATTTTCTGGATCTTCAACAGAACAAGAAAACTGCAATCAATTTAATTTTGTTATAATATTTCGCCTTTGGAAATTCCTAAGGCGATTTTTTTTTATTTCTTGTCGTCTGATTTCAAATAAAATAATTAAATTGGGCAATTAGAAAAATAAACAAGTGATATCTTATAATTAATCCCTCATCTTTATACACAAATGTTAAAACACAAAATGAAACGCTACAAAAAAAGAGTTCTTTTTTTGTTTGGCTTTTTAATCGTCTTGCTTCCTCTGCAACTGGTTTTTAAGATTAATATTGAAGAAACCTATCCTTCATTTAACTTCCCGGGATTTGCATCCTATCCCATAAAAGATGGAAAATATATTAATTTTACCAAAACCACTTCCCATGTCTTTTTTAAAGACGGATCAGACAGTATTTTGGTCAATAATGATTATCTGGGAGAAAGTATACCGAGAACCATACAGATTACCCTTATTCAGAATTTGCTTTTTCCAAGGAAATATCCGGTTCTGGACAGCCGTGTGAATTCCCTTCCTCCTTATAAAAAGAGGCTTTACCTGTTGAAAAAATCTATCCTTAACCGGAACATTAAAAAAGTGGATATGGAAGAAAGTAAAAAATTCATTGTAAACAGACTGGAGAAAAGATTTCCCGGTAAAAAAGTCGCCGCTATACAGGTGATCAATGAAACTAAAGATTTTGATATAACCACAAGAAAAATGACCCAGAAATCAGTGTATGATACTGTACTGAGTTATCGTTTTTTAAACTAATAATGATGAATAAACTAAAAGAACTTCCCTTTGTTTCTTACCGTCCCAGCTATGAGTTCCTGGCATTTTACAGGATATTCTTTTCCATGTTTCTGTTATGGTCGGGAGTAGCAGATAACAGCTGGATCCATTCTATTCCTAACAGTGCTATGCATCCGCCTATCAGCATCCTGTCTTTCACTGATATTGTCCCTTCTGAAGCATTTTTTGTACTTTGCAGATATATGATCTACGCATGTTTATTGTTGATACTGATAGGATATAAACCTAGAATATTTGCAATATTGTATATGATCCTGTATGTACTGACGAATAATTATGCCTATTCGTTTGGAAAAGTGAATCACGATTTTATTTATACACTTCCGATCATGATAATGGCATTCTCTCCCTGGAACAAAACCTTTAGCTTCTTTCCTGAGCCCGTAAAAGAAACGGATGAGCTGGCAAAATCGTGGCCTCTGTTTATGATAAGTTTGATTTTCAGCTTCGGAATGTTTACTGCCGGGTTTTCTAAAATTCTGGGAGGCTGGCAAAGCACTGAAACTCAGTATACTCAGATATTTTTTACGCAATATAGGTTTATTATAGGGTGGAACGATCTGCTTTCGGATTTTTATGAAGGAATTAATTCTAAAATATTCTGGGAAGCCCTGGATTATTTTACTGTTATTTTTGAAATGGTTTTTATTGTAGCGTTCATGTCCCCGAAATTTTTCAGGTATATGTTGCTGGTAACTATTTTCTTTCACCTTAATGTATTATTGATGCTGAATATATCTTTTATGAATTCCATAGGACTTTACAGTCTTTTTATTCCGGCATGGCTTCTGCCGTCAGGTTTCAGAAACCGGATAAAGAATGGGATGCTCAGAATATTTAATCCGGAATATAGGAAAGCAGCTATTGCAGTAGTGATCCTGTACCTTTTAGTACTGAAAATTTTTAATATTAATACAATGGGGTCTGTGATAAACGGTTTCTTCTCCCTTATTGCATTCTGCAAACTTTCCACACCTCTTATTGTGCTGGGAAGTGCGTTTTTATTTTCATTGTATCTATTGATTCGGTCATTAAGGAAGACTGATCGGAATAATATTCTGAAATAAATACAGCTAAGAGTGAATGCTGCTTTCTGAAACTTATTTTTTATATTGGGTTTCAGGCTTTTTCATAAAAGGTTTCAGAAAGATTTTTTCAATCCGGAAAAATGTGTAAATTTGCAGTCTCAATACGTTGAAATATAAGGTTTGTCCTTCACTGGATGATAATATTGAAAGTTTTTTTAATAAAAAGTTTTTGGTATTTAAAAATTCATTATATTTGCACACCGAAAATTTGAAAAACAATAAATAAATAATTTTAAATCATGGCAAAGGAAACGTTTAATCGTAACAAACCACACTTGAACATTGGTACTATTGGTCACGTTGACCATGGTAAAACTACACTTACTGCAGCTATCAGTAGTGTATTAGCTAACAAGGGTCTTGCTGAGAAGAAAGATTTCTCTTCTATTGACTCTGCTCCAGAAGAAAAAGAAAGAGGTATCACTATTAATACAGCTCACATCGAGTACGAAACTGAAAACAGACACTATGCACACGTTGACTGTCCAGGTCACGCCGACTATGTTAAGAACATGGTAACTGGTGCTGCTCAGATGGATGGAGCTATCTTAGTATGTGCTGCAACTGATGGACCAATGCCTCAAACTAGAGAGCACATCCTACTTTGCCGTCAGGTAAACGTACCAAGAATCGTTGTTTTCATGAACAAAGTTGACATGGTGGATGATGCTGAGCTTTTAGAGCTTGTTGAACTTGAACTTAGAGATTTATTATCTACTTACGAATATGACGGAGATAACTCTCCAGTAATCCAGGGATCTGCTCTTGGAGCTCTTAACGGAGACGAGAAGTGGGTTAAGACTGTTGAAGAATTAATGGATGCAGTTGATACTTGGATCGAGCAGCCTGTTAGAGATCAGGATAAAGCATTCTTAATGCCAATCGAAGACGTATTCTCTATTACAGGTAGAGGTACTGTAGCAACTGGTAGAATCGAGGCTGGTGTTATCAACACTGGTGATCCAGTTGATATCGTAGGTATGGGTGATGAAAAATTAACTTCTACTATTACAGGGGTTGAGATGTTCAGAAAAATCCTAGACAGAGGTGAAGCTGGTGATAACGTAGGTCTATTGTTGAGAGGTATTGAAAAAACTGACATCAAGAGAGGTATGGTTATCGCTAAGAAAGATTCAGTTAAGCCACACAAAAAATTCAAAGCTGAGGTTTATATCCTTTCTAAAGAAGAAGGTGGACGTCACACTCCATTCCACAACAAATACCGTCCTCAGTTCTACGTAAGAACTACTGACGTTACAGGTGAGATCTTCTTACCAGAAGGTGTAGAAATGGTAATGCCTGGTGATAACTTAACAATCACTGTTGAATTACTTCAGCCAATCGCTCTTAACGAGGGTCTTAGATTCGCGATCAGAGAAGGTGGTAGAACAGTAGGTGCAGGTCAGGTAACTGAAATCATCGACTAATCCACATCTAAAACAATATAAAAAGCTTCCGTAAGGAACACTCTTTACGGAGCTTTTTTTAACTACGGGCATCGTCCAATGGTAGGATACCGGTCTCCAAAACCGTTGATCAGGGTTCGAATCCTTGTGCCCGTGCAAATATAAATTATGAGTTCATTTGTCGATTTTTTAAAAGGTTCTTATAACGAATTCAGACATAAAGTTGAATGGCCAAAATGGGCTGACCTTCAGTCTTCTACAATTGTAGTGACTATTGCGACAGTTATTCTGGCTTTATTTACCTTTGGAGTTGATGAATTGTTTTCAAAAGCAATCAGCAACATAATAGGAATGCTAATCAACTTGTTCAATTAATAATTAAGTATTTTCCATAATGAGCGAATTGAAATGGTATGTGCTGAAAGCAATCAGCGGACAGGAAAATAAAGTGAAAAACTATATTGAGACAGAAATCAAACGTTTAGGGTTTGAGCAGTACGTTACTCAAGTGGTTATTCCTATGGAAAAGGTAATCCAGATTAGAAACGGTAAAAAAGTTCCTAAAGAGAGACCTTACTATCCTGGCTACCTGATGATTGAAGCTGACCTGATGGGAGAGATTCCTCACGTTATTAAAAATATCCCGGGAGTTATTTCTTTCTTAAGTTTAACAAAAGGAGGTGATCCTGTCCCAATGAGAAAATCAGAGGTAAACAGAATGCTTGGAAGAATGGATGAACTTTCAGAATTTGCAAGCGATGTTGAAATTCCTTATGTAGTAGGTGAAAACGTTAAAGTAATCGACGGACCTTTCAACGGATTCAATGGTACAGTTGAGAAGATTCTTGAAGACAAAAAGAAAATTGAAGTTTCTGTATTGATCTTCGGTAGAAAAACTCCAATGGAACTGAGCTACATGCAAGTAGAAAAAGTATAATACATTACTTATAAATATAAAAAGACTGCTTTAAAAGCAGTCTTTTTTTCGTTGATACCATTTCAATATTTTTTTTAAATAGCCTGCGGCAATAGCTTCCCAGTTATTTTTCGGTAAAATAATAATGCAGCTCTATTAATTCATAATGAAATATTGAATTTGAATCTTCATATTTTTTTCACTCTGGTTAGAGTTTTTTTAAGTTTGCTGAAACTATTGTACTGATATTCAAATTTCATAAGTCTGTTGGCTACTTCTATAAAGAAGTTTACTTTAATTAAATTATCCCCGTTACGTGATAATTTTTGTTTTTTATGGATCAAGTTCCTTTTAGTTCCTTAATTCACTTTCATATGGCATGCTTCTTGCAACCAAGCTGTTAGCTAATCCACAAAATTTTATTCTTTTTATTTCATACACTGGTTACAGAGGTATGGACATTCTTTGTTGTTTTTAAATAAGAATAGAATTCAGATAAGCCACCCAAGAGCATAAGCTTTATAAACACATAACTCAATGACAAAAATTATTTCGATGATCACTCTGGTGGGCACCTATGTGTTGATGAGTGCGCAGGTTGGCATCAATACTGCGACACCAGAAAAAGAACTTACCGTAAACGGTACAATGAAAACATCAGGAATTGTTTTTAAACAACCCCTGGAAAAACTGAAAGCGGATGAGAATTACACTTTTATTATCAAATCTCCCGCGCCGGAAAACAAAATTACAGCGTATAATGATTCTTTTGTACCTAATTCGCCGGCTCCCATTAATCTTATTCAGTTTAAAATCACCTGTGATCCTACAGACAAAGATTGGGTAAACCAGTTTGACACAAAGATCAACTCCAGCAAGTTTTTGGTAGTAATTTCTTCTTTTGGATTTACACAGCCTACAAGAACTTACTCTGCAGACTGGCTTACTCCGATACCTCAGATCTTTGCTTATTCTGCAGGAGGGACATGGAAACTTAAGGCAGATTACCAGGGATTTGCTCCTGATAATTCTTTGCCTACAGGAGTCTGGACACTCAACTTACTGGTGTTTGACAGGTCGTACGCCAAAGATTTTAATTCAACACAAAACCTTAATGGATTAACTACTGGTGCGGCGACAGCTCCATTAATTCAATAAAAACATAAATTATGAAAAAAATTATTGCGATACTCTTTACGGGTTTTGCTGCTTTAAGCATAAATGCACAAGTAGGAATAAATACTAAAACACCTAAAGGAACTCTTGATGTTGAAGGGGAAACTTTAGTAGAATCTTATTTAATAGATACTGAAAATACAAAGGCAAGCGGAAACTATCTTCTTCTTACCCGGTCAAAAGATACTTCACCGGTAGGTAAGGTGAAGCTGCTGGATATATCGCTCCGTAATGTAGCCCCTGTAAATATGTATAATGTTATATTGAAAAATGTAAGACAGGATGAAATTGTAAATCTCAATACAGGATTAGATGCAAGTAAATATGTGGTGGCCATTACAGGTGCTGTTTTTACAGGAGCGGTTTCAGCGGCGAACACAAGTACCAACCCTAAATCGTATGGTTCTTACTCAACTGAAATTACACAGGTGACCAGCGGTGGTAAACAGTACCATGCTATTAATTTAGCTTTTAAAGGAGCAGGAACTGTTTCTTCCATCAATGGAACCTGGACACTTACCTTAAATGTCTTTGAAAAATCCTTAGTGAAAGACTGGGGAACTTTTAACGGTTCTGTTTCAGCATCCGTTTCACCGGGATATTCAGGAGTATCAACCAATACGCCACTGGGCCTTCAATAAAAAAACTATGGAAAGAAAAATTTATATCACAATAATCCTATGTCTTGGGATGTTTTTAAACGCCCAGAAAGGAAAAGTAGGGATCAACACTGCTAATCCCGCAGAAACACTTGATGTTAATGGAAAAACATATACAAATTCCTTATATTTAAGAAATCCGGGAGAACCTACGATGACAGGAGGAAGCTTTTTAGCCACTTCGCAGAATGCCTTACAATTGTATGATCCGGCTTTGGAAAGCAGCGGGCTGTTCAATTATCTTAAACTTACCCTTACCGGCGTACCTGGAACAGGCATTACAGATTATGATACTAAAATTGATGCCAACAACTTTTTGGTTATCCTCCACAATTATTCCTTCAA
Source organism: Chryseobacterium cupriresistens (assembly GCF_046614675.1). Taxonomy (NCBI): domain Bacteria; kingdom Pseudomonadati; phylum Bacteroidota; class Flavobacteriia; order Flavobacteriales; family Weeksellaceae; genus Chryseobacterium; species Chryseobacterium cupriresistens. The sequence continues at coordinate 208,170 of NZ_JBKKJT010000002.1, forward strand.
GCTGAACGATGGAAATACGAGTGTAATGCTTGATTATGGCGACAACGGTGTGAATGATAACAAACAGGGATCACCGGATGTAGTGGCTTTCAAAAGTAACGGAACATGGCATGTCAGAGCTAGATTTACAGATAGCAGAATGATTGCCACCAACACAACTACACCATCAAGAACCTATAATAACTTTACGGTTGATCTTTATCTGATGGCTTACAAAAGATTAATTGAAAAGCAAAATATAAACGATATCAATGATGATCTTGGAGGAAACGACGGTTCTACAAAAACAATTAATAAACCTTCAGGTTTTTAATCAGCCTTCCTTTTAAAATATCTTAAAACGGTTATTTGCATAAAATAACCGTTTTCGTTTTTACTGACTGTATTTTCAATTCTTTGACAGGGAAACATGATTTATTTTTCTAAAACTTTTAAAAATCAGCAATTTCCGTTTGCTATTTCAAAAATATTTTATACTTTTGCAGTCCAAAAAGTAGGTTTATTGTTATGTGAGTGCATAACCTACTGAATAATAAATGCTTCCAAACTCATTAATTATTCAAATTTAAAAAACAAACAATGGCTAAGAAAGTCTTTAAAATGGTAAAGCTTCAGGTGAAAGGTGGCGCAGCTAACCCTTCTCCACCAGTAGGTCCAGCATTGGGTTCTGCAGGTGTGAACATCATGGAGTTTTGTAAGCAATTTAACGGAAGAACCCAAGATAAGCCAGGGCAAGTTTTACCTGTAGTAATTACAGTATACGAAGACAAATCTTTTGAATTCGTTATTAAAACTCCACCTGCAGCAATCCAGTTAATGGATGCAGCTAAGATCAAGGGAGGTTCTGGTGAACCAAACAGAAACAAAGTAGGTTCTGTAACTTGGGAACAGGTAAAGAAAATCGCTGAAGATAAAATGGCGGATCTTAACTGTTTTACAATGGACTCTGCTCTTTCTATGGTTGCAGGTACTGCCAGATCTATGGGATTAAGAGTAACAGGAACTAAACCAACTAACGCTTAAAACTTAAAGAAATGGCAAAATTAACTAAAAAGCAAAAGGAAGCTTTAAGCAAAGTAGAAAAAGGAAGAATCTATAACCTTGAAGAAGGTTCAGCTCTTGTAAAAGAAGTGAACACTACAAAGTTTGATGCTTCTGTAGATATCGCAGTAAGATTAGGAGTAGACCCTAGAAAAGCAAACCAAATGGTAAGAGGTGTTGTATCTCTTCCTCACGGTACTGGTAAAGATGTTAAAGTATTAGCTCTTGTAACTCCAGATAAAGAAGCAGAAGCTAAAGCTGCTGGTGCTGACTATGTAGGTCTTGACGAATATTTACAAAAAATCAAAGAAGGTTGGACAGATGTTGACGTTATCGTTACGATGCCAGCTGTAATGGGTAAATTAGGTCCATTAGGTAGAGTATTAGGTCCAAGAGGTTTAATGCCAAACCCTAAATCAGGAACTGTAACAATGGAAATTGGTAAAGCAGTAACTGAAGTAAAAGCAGGTAAAATTGATTTCAAAGTAGACAAGTATGGTATTATCCATGCTGGTATTGGTAAAGTATCTTTCGATGCTGCCAAGATCAAAGAAAATGCTCAGGAATTAATCCAGACATTGATCAAAATGAAACCAACTGCTGCTAAAGGAACTTATGTGAAGAGTATCTATTTATCTTCTACAATGAGCCCAGGTATTGCAATTGATACTAAATCTGTTAACTAATAATAATCCTTAAGACAATGACAAAAGACCAAAAAGTTGTAGCAATACAAGAGATCAAAGATTTGCTTCAGGATGCAAAAGTAGTATACGTAGCAGATTTAGAAGGTTTGAACGCTGGTAAATCTTCAGATTTCAGAAGACAGGCTTTCAAACAAAATATCAAAGTGAAAGTTGTAAAAAATACACTTTTACAAAAAGCAATGGAGCAAATTGAAGGAGTTGATTACTCTGAAATGTTCCCATCTTTCAAAGGAAACTCAGCGTTAATGATTGCTGAAACAGCAAACGCTCCTGCAAAATTGATCCAAGGATTCAGAAAGAAAGAAGAAAAGCCAGCTTTAAAGTCTGCTTTTGTTCAAGAAACTTTCTACGTTGGTGACAATAACCTGGACATGTTGGCTAACATCAAGTCTAGAGAAGAAATGATCGGTGAAATCATCGGATTACTTCAGTCTCCAATCCAGAGAGTTGTTTCTGCTCTTCAAAACAAACCTGAAACTGTAGAAGCTAAAGCTGAAGAAGCTGCTCCTGCGGTAGAAGAAACTCCTGCTGAAGCTCCTGAAGCTGCTGCAGAAAGCACTGACGAAACGCCAGCTGCTGAATAATTACACTCAAAAAATTAAATAAATAATCAACAAAAACATTACAACAATGTCAGATTTAAAAAATTTAGCTGAAACGCTAGTAAACCTAACTGTAAAAGACGTAAACGAATTAGCTGCTATCCTTAAGGATGAGTACGGAATTGAGCCAGCTGCTGCTGCTGTAGTTGTTGCTGCAGGTGGTGCAGGTGATGCTGCTGAAGAAAAGACTGAATTCGACGTAATTCTTAAGTCTGCAGGTGCTTCTAAATTAGCTATCGTTAAATTAGTAAAAGATTTAACTGGTGCTGGTCTTAAAGAAGCTAAAGATATCGTAGACGGAGCTCCTGCTGCAATTAAGCAAGGTGTTTCTAAAGACGAAGCTGAAGCTCTTAAGAAGCAATTAGAAGAAGCTGGTGCTGAAGTAGAATTGAAATAATTTCAATTGTATTATAAATAAAGAAGCCCGGGCATTTGCCTGGGCTTTTTTGTATGTAAGCTTTTGTAAATGTGTCTTTTAATTTTTAATAGTAATATAATATTGTTATTACTAATACTGATATAGTTTTTTATGATTGCATATTTTGTGGTAACGTATGATTTTTTTTATGTTTATTATTATGTTTAATTATTTTATGTGAATTTTTATTAGTTAATTATTGTTTTAATTGAAAAAATATTATATTTGTATTGAAAAAAACACAATAATTGGATAGAAATAACCTTCTTTTCTTTGGTCATAAGATTACGCTTCTAAAGATTTTGACGGCTATAGGAAAACTAAACACGAAGATAATATCTCTAATAAGGGCAAAGCCTGGGTTCTCATATGGTACAGCTATTACCAATCATTTATGGGGTTGCTTTGCTGATGTTTCCGTTTATTATTGGACAGGTTTGTATAATGGTTCTGCCGGTCAAAAAGAAAGCTATTGGTTATGTAATAAAGGTTTCCGGGATAATTTTCCTTTTTTTAAAACAGCAATTCTGAAATGTCCTTCCTCAGAAGTAGTAAATCGACTGCCCAATAGAATGGATGGCATTATTCATAATCCTGTAACATCTTATAAGTATAAGCGCCTTTGTGGTGTTATTTATAAATTAGATGAGAATAGAATTGTCCTTTCAAAAAGTACATTTATATAAAACATCAAATAGCATTAGAAATGAAAAATAAATTATTAACCATCGTTCTACTAATGATCTGTAAGTTTCTGGGAAATCGCTCAGGTAGGTATTTGTATTTGTACAGTCACGGGAGCTCAAAAAATAAAATCTTATAAGGTTATTGTGAAATAATCATAGGATTAGCTTGTGTTGTGGAGGGGGTGCTCATATTTGGGCAGCCTCTCTCGTTTTTAAGAGTTTCAAAATGAGATGATTTATTTGTTTTTGTGGATAACTTTTTGTATCTTTGCCCTTCTTTTGGCGCGAAAAATTGTATGTAAATTTATAAAATACTGAAAATCAACTCTTTCACTGTGTAAACGTGGAAGGGATTTCGTGTATATAAATACTGCGGTAATACAGCCTCAAAAGTAATAAAAATATTTTGCATTACGCTGTGAAAAGATATACCAGTGTTGCAGTTAGAAAGAACCATGTAGGAAGTTTAAAAGAATCTAAGGTCCTTTGTGAGCGCCAAAAACACTTTTACCTTTTACTTTTATCTTGTTTCTTGTTCTTTTCTGATATTTTTTAATGAATCAAAATATTTTTTAACCCTTTCTTAAAAGTTTTATGAGTAAAACAAAATCAACAACTCAAGGAAATCCGAGAATTAATTTCTCATCAGCGAAAGGAAAAATCATCACTCCGGACTTTTTGGATATCCAAATTGAATCTTTCAGAGAATTTTTCCAGCTTGATACACTTCCTGAAGCCAGAAAGACAGAAGCTCTTTACAAGACTTTCCAAGAGAATTTCCCAATTACGGATTCAAGAAACCAATTCGTATTAGAATTCTTAGACTATCTGGTAGATTCTCCACGTTATTCAATCGATGAGTGTGTGGAAAGAGGACTTACTTATTCAGTTCCTCTAAAAGCTAGACTTAAACTGTATTGTACTGACCCGGAACATGAAGATTTCCAGACTGTGGTTCAGGACGTATACTTAGGTCCGGTTCCTTATATGACGCCAAGTGGTTCTTTTATCATCAATGGTGCTGAAAGAGTTATTGTTACGCAGCTTCACCGTTCGCCTGGTGTATTCTTCGGACAAACTTACCACGCTAACGGAACCAAACTTTACTATTCAAGAATTATCCCTTTCAAAGGATCTTGGATGGAATTTACAACTGATATCAACAGCGTAATGTACGCGTATATCGACCGTAAGAAAAAATTACCATTAACAACTTTATTAAGAGCAATCGGTTACGAATCTGACAAGGATATCCTTCAGATCTTTGACCTTGCTGAAGAAGTGAAAGTTTCTAAAGCTGCCCTTAAAAAAGTAGAAGGAAGAACATTGGCTGCGAGAGTATTGAACACCTGGTTCGAAGATTTCGTAGACGAAGATACAGGTGAGGTAGTTTCTATTGAAAGAAACGAAATCATCCTGGATAGAGAAACGATTCTTGAAAAAGAACATTTGGATCTTATTCTTGATGCTGGTGTGAAGTCAATCCTGATTCACAAAGAAAACAGCAACGAATTCTCTATCATCCAGAATACATTACAAAAAGACCCTACTAACTCTGAAAAAGAAGCGGTAGAGTATATTTATCGTCAGTTAAGAAACGCAGATCCGCCAGATGAAGAAACAGCAAGAGGAATCATTGAAAAATTATTCTTCTCTGAGCAGAGATATTCATTAGGTGAAGTTGGACGTTACAGATTGAACAAAAAGCTAGGTCTTAACATTCCAACGACAACTGAGGTTCTTACAAAAGAAGATATCATTGCTATTGTAAGACACTTAATCGAGCTTGTCAACTCTAAAGCAGAGGTTGATGATATTGACCACTTATCAAACAGAAGAATTAAAACTGTTGGTGAGCAGTTGGCTGGACAGTTCGGGGTAGGTCTTTCAAGAATTGCAAGAACAATCAAGGAAAGAATGAACGTTAGAGATAACGAAATCTTTACTCCGCTTGACCTTGTAAATGCAAAGACATTAACATCAGTAATCAACTCGTTCTTTGGTACCAACCAGCTTTCTCAGTTTATGGACCAAACCAACCCTCTATCAGAGATCACTCACAAGAGAAGATTATCTGCACTAGGGCCTGGTGGTTTATCAAGAGAAAGAGCAGGTTTCGAGGTTCGAGACGTTCACCATACTCACTACGGAAGAATTTGTCCGATTGAAACTCCGGAAGGACCAAACATCGGTTTGATTTCATCTTTAGGTATTTATGCTAAAATCAACAGACTAGGTTTCATCGAAACTCCATATAGAAAAGTAGAAGGCGGTAAGATTGAGCTTAACGCAGATCCTATCTACTTAAATGCGGAAGATGAAGAATCTAAAGTAATTGCTCAGGCAAACGTTGAATTGAGCGACAACGGTGAATTCGAAACAGACAGAATCATTGCAAGATTGGATGGTGACTATCCGGTAGTAGAACCTAGCCAGGTAGACCTTATCGACGTAGCACCAAACCAGATTTCCGGTATTTCCGCTTCATTAATTCCATTCCTGGAACATGATGATGCGAACCGTGCATTGATGGGATCCAACATGATGCGTCAGGCCGTTCCTCTATTGAAGCCACAGGCTCCAATCGTTGGTACAGGGCTTGAGCAGCAAGTTGCAAGAGATTCAAGAATCTTAATTAACGCTGAAGGTACAGGTACAGTACAGTACGTAGATGCTGACAGAATCGTTATTAAATATGAAAGAAGCGAAGACGAAGATTTAGTACAATTTGAGTCTGCTACTAAAACATACAACCTTACTAAGTTCAGAAAAACGAACCAGAGTACAACCATTACCCTAAGACCAAACGTAAGAGTAGGTGATGTAGTGGAAAAAGGACAGGTACTTTGCGACGGGTATGCTACTGAAAAAGGAGAATTGGCTCTTGGTAGAAACTTAGTGGTAGCGTTCATGCCTTGGAAAGGGTACAACTTCGAGGATGCAATCGTAATCAACGAAAAAGTTGTACGTGAGGACTGGTTTACTTCAATCCACGTAGATGAATATTCTCTTGAAGTTCGTGATACTAAATTAGGTATGGAAGAACTTACAGCAGATATTCCAAACGTATCTGAAGAAGCTACGAAAGATCTTGACGAGAACGGTATGATCAGAATCGGTGCTGAAGTGAAGCCTGGAGATATCATGATTGGTAAAATTACTCCAAAAGGTGAATCTGACCCAACTCCTGAAGAAAAACTTCTTAGGGCAATCTTCGGTGATAAAGCTGGTGATGTGAAGGATGCTTCACTGAAAGCAGACTCATCATTAAGAGGAGTTGTTATCAACAAGAAATTGTTCTCAAGAAATATTAAAGACAAAAAGAAAAGAACTGAAGAAAAACTTAAACTTGAAGAAATTGAAAACACTTACAAGGCTAAGTTTGATGAGTTGAGAAATACGTTAATTGAAAAATTAAATACACTGGTAAGCGGTAAAACTTCTCAGGGGGTACAAAACGACCTTGACGAAGAAATCATCGGTAAAGGTGTGAAATTCACTCACAAGTTATTAACTTCAGTCGAAGATTATGTAAACGTTAGCGGTTCAGACTGGACAGTAGACGCTGACAAGAATGAATTGATCAAACAATTGATTCACAATTACAAAATCAAATATAACGACATTCAAGGAGTTAAAAACCGTGAGAAATTTGCTATTTCAATCGGAGATGAGCTTCCTGCAGGTATCATGAAGCTGGCTAAAGTTTACATCGCTAAGAAACGTAAACTGAATGTAGGAGATAAAATGGCAGGACGTCACGGTAACAAAGGTATCGTTTCAAGAATCGTTCGTGAAGAAGATATGCCATTCCTGGAAGACGGAACACCGGTAGATATCGTATTGAATCCACTTGGGGTACCTTCCCGTATGAACATCGGTCAGATTTATGAAACAGTTCTTGGATGGGCTGGTCAGAAGCTGGGTATGAAGTTCGCTACACCAATCTTCGATGGAGCAACTCTTGATCAGATTACTGAATATACAGACAAAGCAGGTCTTCCTAAATTCGGTCACACTTACCTTTATGATGGTGGTACTGGAGAAAGATTTACTCAGGCTGCGACTGTAGGGGTTATTTACATGCTGAAATTAGGACACATGGTTGATGACAAAATGCACGCACGTTCTATCGGTCCTTACTCATTGATTACTCAGCAGCCGTTAGGAGGTAAAGCTCAGTTCGGAGGTCAGAGATTCGGAGAGATGGAGGTTTGGGCACTTGAAGCATTCGGTGCATCTAACATCCTGAGAGAGATCCTTACTGTGAAGTCGGATGACGTGATTGGTAGAGCAAAAACTTATGAAGCAATTGCAAAAGGTGAATCTATGCCTGAACCAGGTATTCCGGAATCATTCAACGTATTACTTCACGAGTTACAAGGTCTTGGATTAGACGTAAGATTGGAGGAGTAAGATATCAGATGTCAGACACAAGATGTCAGACTACGACACTCTAACAATTTTATAATCCTTGAATTTGGAATGATGATTTCTTCTGAAATCTGAAATCTGAAATCTAAAATCTAAAAAAAATTATGTCAAATAAAAATAAATCAAGTAGATTTAATAAAATAACCATCGGTTTAGCTTCACCGGAGTCTATTTTACAAGACTCAAGAGGGGAGGTTTTAAAACCGGAAACTATTAACTACAGAACTCACAAGCCTGAAAGAGACGGGCTATTTTGTGAGAAAATCTTTGGTCCTGTAAAGGATTACGAATGTGCTTGTGGTAAATACAAGAGAATTCGTTACAAAGGAATCGTTTGTGACCGTTGTGGAGTAGAAGTTACTGAGAAAAAAGTAAGAAGAGAGAGAATCGGGCACATCAACCTTGTAGTTCCAATTGCACACATCTGGTATTTCCGTTCATTACCAAACAAAATCGGATACCTTTTAGGAATTCCTTCTAAGAAATTAGATATGATCATCTACTACGAAAGATATGTGGTGATCCAGCAGGGTATTGCTAAAAAATTAGACGGTTCTGATTTTGAAAATATGGAATTCCTTACAGAAGAAGAGTACCTTGATATCATGGAAACTCTTCCTGTAGAAAACCAGTATCTTGATGATTCTGATCCAAACAAATTCATCGCCAGAATGGGTGCTGAAGCTGTGGAAGATCTTTTAAAAAGAATCGATCTTGATGCATTGTCTTTTGACTTGAGACACAAAGCTCACAACGAAGGTTCAAAACAAAGAAGAACTGAAGCTCTTAAGAGATTGAACGTGGTAGAAGCATTGAGAGGTGCTAATACAAGAATGATCAACAGACCAGAGTGGATGATCATGCGTGTGCTTCCTGTTATCCCGCCAGAACTAAGACCATTGGTTCCGTTGGATGGAGGACGTTTCGCAACTTCTGACCTGAATGACCTTTACAGAAGAGTTATCATCAGAAATAACCGTTTGAAGAGATTATTGGAGATCAAAGCTCCTGAAGTAATCTTGAGAAACGAGAAGCGTATGCTTCAGGAATCTGTAGATTCATTATTCGATAACACGAGAAAATCTTCTGCAGTAAAATCTGAGTCAAACAGACCATTGAAATCACTTTCTGATTCATTGAAAGGTAAGCAAGGTCGTTTCCGTCAGAACTTACTAGGGAAAAGGGTTGACTACTCTGCGCGTTCGGTAATTGTTGTAGGTCCAAACTTACAGCTTCACGAATGTGGTATTCCTAAAGATATGGCAGCTGAACTTTACAAACCGTTCATCATCAGAAAACTGATTGAAAGAGGAATTGTAAAAACAGTAAAATCTGCAAAGAGAATTATCGACAGAAAAGAACCGGTAGTTTATGATATCCTTGAAAACGTGATGAAAGGTCACCCTGTTCTATTGAACAGAGCACCTACGCTTCACAGACTGGGTATTCAGGCTTTCCAACCTAAGATGATCGAAGGTAAGGCAATCCAGCTACACCCGTTAGTAACTACGGCCTTCAACGCCGATTTCGATGGTGACCAGATGGCGGTACACTTACCGTTAGGACCAGAAGCGATCCTTGAAGCTCAGTTATTGATGTTAGGTTCTCAAAACATCCTGAACCCTGCAAACGGTTCTCCAATTACAGTACCATCTCAGGACATGGTTCTTGGTCTTTATTTCATGACTAAAGAATTAAGCTCTACAGAGACGATGAAAGTAAAAGGAGAAGGTCTTGCATTCTATTCTCCTGAAGAAGCGGAAATAGCTTATGCTGAAGGTAGAGTATCTTTAAATGCTAAAGTAAGATGTAGACTACCAATTAAAGAAGACGGACAAATCGTAACAAGATTGATCGAAACTTCTGTAGGTAGAATCCTGTTCAACCAGATCGTACCTAAACAGGTAGGATATATCAATGAACTTCTAACGAAGAAATCATTGAGAAACGTTATCGGTAAGATCCTTGCTGATACAGATTTCCCTACAACTGTGAAGTTCCTTGATGCAATGAAAGACTTAGGGTATTCAAACGCATTCAAAGGAGGTCTTTCTTTCTCACTTGGGGATATCGTAGTTCCTGTTGAGAAAAAACAGATGATTGCACAATCAATTGAAACTGTAGACGAAATTAGAGCCAACTATAACATGGGTCTGATTACCGATACAGAACGTTATAACCAGGTAATCGACGTTTGGACAAATACCAACGCCGGATTAACTGAAATGATCATGAGCAGAATGAAAACTGACCAAGGTGGTTTCAACTCTGTATACATGATGCTTGACTCTGGAGCGAGGGGTTCTAAAGAACAGATCCGTCAGTTATCAGGGATGAGAGGTTTGATGGCAAAACCGCAGAAAGCTGGTTCTACCGGAGCGGAGATCATTGAAAACCCGATCCTTGCCAACTTTAAGGAAGGTCTTTCGATTCTAGAGTACTTTATCTCTACCCACGGTGCCCGTAAAGGTCTTGCGGATACCGCTCTTAAGACAGCCGATGCCGGTTACTTAACGAGAAGATTGGTAGACGTTGCACAGGACGTTATCGTTACAGAAGACGACTGTGGAACTCTAAGAGGTACAGAAGTTACTGCACTTAAGAAAAATGACGAGATCGTTGAAAGAATCTCTGAAAGAATCTTAGGTAGAGTATCTCTTCATAATATTTACGATCCTGAAACTGACGAGCTTATCGCAAGTGCAGATCAGGTGATCATTGAATCTTTGGCGAAGAGAATCGAAGAAGCTGGATTAGAAGCTGTGGAGGTTCGTTCACCATTAACTTGTGAAGCTAAGAAAGGTATCTGTGCGAAATGTTACGGTAGAAACTTGGCAACAGGTAAAGTGATTCACATGGGTGAAGCGGTAGGTGTAATTGCAGCACAATCCATTGGGGAACCAGGTACTCAGCTTACGTTGAGAACCTTCCACCAGGGGGGTACTGCAGGAAACGTATCAGAAAACCCATCTATCGTTGCAAGAAGAGATGGTATCGTAGAAATGGATGAAGTAAGAACCATTACTTCAGAAGATGAAAACGGTAATACAGCTGAGGTTGTGGTTTCCCGTTCAACAGAATTCAGATTAGTTGCTGATAATGAGTCCAGAACTCCATTAATGGTAGCTAATGTACCTTACGGATCTATATTATCTGTAAAACCAGGTGATAAAGTGAAGAAAGGGGATACAATCTGTAGATGGGATCCGTATAACGCGGTTATCATTGCTGAAACTTCAGGTAAGGTAGAATACGAGGATATCATCCAGGGTATTTCATTCCAGCTTGAAATTGACGAACAAACAGGATTCGAAGAGAAAGTAATCTCTGAATCCAGAAATAAGAAAGCCGTACCTACCCTTAAGGTGGTAGACTCTAAAGGAGTTGAGCAAAAAGCTTACAACTTACCGGTAGGAGCCCACTTAATGGTTAACGATGGTGAAAAAATTAAGGCTGGTAAAGTCTTAATCAAAATCCCAAGAAAATCTGCAAAAGCAGGGGATATCACCGGAGGTCTTCCAAGAGTTACCGAATTATTCGAAGCAAGAAACCCTTCAAACCCAGCGGTTGTTACTGAAATCGACGGGGTAGTTTCTTACGGAAAAATCAAGAGAGGTAACCGTGAACTTATTGTTGAGGCTAAAACCGGAGAAAGAAAAATTTACTTAGTAAAACTTTCTAACCAGATTCTTGTTCAGGAGAATGACTTCGTAAGAGCAGGTTCTCCACTTTCTGACGGTTCTATCACACCGGAAGATATCTTGAGAATTAAAGGTCCAACAGCCGTTCAGGAATACTTAGTAAACGAAATTCAGGAAGTTTACCGTCTACAGGGGGTAAAAATCGATGATAAGCACTTCGAAATTATCGTAAGACAAATGATGACGAAAGTATCTATCGTAGATGGAGGTGATACTCAATTCCTTGAAGGAGCTCTTGAACATAAGTATGACTTCCTGGAAGAAAACAACAGAGTATTCGGTCTTAAAGTAGTAGTAGATGCTGGTGATTCTAAAGAATTCAAGCCAGGTCAGATGATTACTGCAAGAGAATTAAGAGACGAAAACTCTAAGTTGAAGCGTGAAGATTTAGCATTGGTAGAAGTAAGAGAAGCTCTTCCTGCTACGGCAACTCCGGTACTGCAAGGTATTACAAGAGCTGCCCTTCAGACTAAATCATTCATGTCTGCAGCATCATTCCAGGAAACAACTAAAGTTCTTAACGAAGCAGCAGTTGCTGGTAAGATAGACGATCTTAACGGTCTTAAAGAAAATGTAATTGTAGGTCACAGAATCCCTGCAGGTACAGGTCTTAAAGAATATCAGAACGTTATTGTTGGTTCTAAGAAAGAATTCGAAGACCTTAACTAAAATTAATGATTTGAAATTTGGGATTTGAAATTATTTTTATATTTTCACAATCTCAAATTTCGAATTTTAAAAACATAATTTATAACAATGGACAACAATCAAAATCCACAAGACGGAAACATCAACATCGAATTAAACGAAATGGTAGCGGCTGGTATCTATGCTAACCTTGCATTGGTAAACCACTCCCCATCTGAATTTGTAGTAGACTTTATTCAGTTGATGCCAGGTGTTCAGCAGGCTAAAGTAAGATCAAGAGTAATTCTTGCTCCACTTCACGCTAAAAGAGTATTAAATGCTCTTCAACAGAACATCGCTAACTACGAGCAGCAGTTCGGAGAAATCAAAGAAGTTGAGCCTTTCGTATTAGGAGGAAACAACGTTCAAGCGTAAGATTTCTTTTGTAATCATATAATTGCCCCGGATTTATCCGGGGCTTTTTGTTTTTTAATTAAAAAAAATAAGCATTTTAATTAAAAAACAAAAAATGCTCAATTAGGTATTTGATATATTTGTGTTGTTTTTATATGTATATCTGTAATATATTTTGTTTTTTTATTGAATATTTAATATTTATTTTTAATATATTTGAAAAAAAACAAATGAAACTGAAAATCTATCCTATCGCAGCGGTATTATTCTGCACTTTTACTAATGCACAGCAAAATACGCTCAACAATAATCAAAAACATTTACAGAAATTGTATGCCCAGTACGATAAGAACCTTAAACAGCAACATAAAGCTGCTAGGGCAGCTGGAATACCTCCCAATGAATATTATGAGGAAGATTACAAAAGAACAATGGATCCGGTTACAGGAAGGACTTATTTTGGGAAACTGGTAAAAATAAATCATGATATCCTGTCGGGTAAATATCGTTCTGAAAAACCTATGTCATTTATTTCCAGTAATCATCATTCTTCCACTGGAAAAATTATTAATGAACCCTGGATTGAAAGAGGGCCATATGATGTAGGAGGGCGAACAAGGGCAATTATGTATGACCCTAATGATACTACCGGCAAAAGAGTCTTTGCAGGTGGAATTTCCGGTGGACTTTGGGTTAATCAGGATCCTTCTGTAAGTACAAATGAATGGCAGCCGCTCAGTACGTTCTGGGCCAATACTTCGGTTTCATGCATTACTTACGACCCAAACAATCCACAGGTATTTTATGTTGGTACAGGGGAATGTGAAACGGGTGATGCCAAAGGATCCGGAATTTGGAAATCAACGGATGGAGGCACTACCTGGACACAGATATTTACAATACCGGCAACCTATTCGAATGGAATAGGAAATGGAAACTTTTATATTAATGATATTAAAGTTAGAAATAATGCTGGAGTTTCAGAGGTTTATGCTGGAGTAAGCGGTAATTATTCTAGTGGTACATTTCAGGGATTAAATCAGGCGGGATTGTACAAATCTACAGACGGAGGTGCTACATTTGTAAAGAACACCAGTTTATTAGCACAGAATACAACAACAAATTCAACCAGTACAATAGGATATTCTATTCAGCAAATAGAAATCGGAGCTGATAATTCGGTTTGGGTCTCCACCAGATCTTCAATATATTCCACTATAGATTCAGGAGGAAGAATTTTTAAATCTGCTGACGGAAATACTTTTAATCAGGTGTATAATGTTGGAAATGCAGGAGCAAGAGTCAATTTTTGTCTTTCCAAAACAAATGCTAATAAAGTGTATGCTTTTATGCAGGGAAGCTCTACTACTGCAGAACCAATCAGAATTGCACGTTCTGCTGACGGAGGAGTAACATGGCAGGCTACCAATGATACAGCGCCTGTTTTGACATTACCTGCGCCTACAGACACGAGTATTCCTGCTAATGATTTCACCCGGGGACAATCTTTTTATGATCTTGTGATTGCAGCAGATCCTCAAGATGACAATACAGTGTATATCGGAGGTGTTGATCTGTATAAATCTACCAACGGAGGAGGTACATGGAGTCAGATTTCAAAATGGTCCAATAATAACAATATGGCCGCTTTACAGGTTTCAGAGGTACATGCGGATCAGCATGCAATCATATTCAATCCTTATAATAATTACGCAACCGGGCAAATGCTTTTTGGAAATGATGGAGGAGTGTATTATGCTGCCAATAAAACCAATATCGGGACTGTAGATGGCTTTGTTGCAAGAAATACCAGGTATAATGTAACTCAGTTCTACACAGCTATGCTCAATCCTACAAAAGTACCTGCTAACGAAGAATTACTGGCGGGGGCTCAGGATAATGGTTCATGGTGGCTTTATGGTGTTCCACAAGCCAATAACTTTCTTTCCAAGTGGCCTGCTACAGGGGGAGATGGCATGTACACAGAATATGATGATCTGGATACTTATGAAATATCAAGCTATACTTATAACAATCACTATTTATTGACGAACAATGCGCAGAGTCTTATAGCCGATACCAATGCAAATTTAGGACATTTTGTCAATGAAATAGCATTAGATAGAATCAATGATGTCTTCTATTCTTACCGTTCAGGGCTTACGCTTTTCAGAACAAGCGGACTTTCTGCTACTGCTACATCATTCACTAATGATGTGGTTACTGTAGGAACAGCACAGTCCGGAGAGCAGATATCGTGGATGAAAGTATCCCCTTATACAACTGCTTCCACCACACTTTTTGTAGGAACCAATCTTGGGAGAATCTTTAAAATAACAAATGCTAATACCACAGCATATACAGCAACTCTGTTAACATCACCAATAGCAGGAACTATTTCTGATATCGAGTTTGGAGCAAATGAAAATGAGATTATGGTGACACTTTCCAATTATAACCTCACCAGCGTTTTCTATTCTACAGATGGAGGAACAACCTGGCAGAACAAAGAAGGAAACCTTCCTGATATGCCGGTAAGAACTGTCCTCAGAAATCCAGACGACCCCAATGAAGTATTAGTAGGAACAGAAATGGGAGTTTGGGGAACTACTAATTTCCTTGATTTAACTCCTGAATGGTCTTCAGTAACTGGAAATATAGGGAATGTGAGAATTACTAATCTGGATTACAGACCTGCTACCAAAACAGTATTGGTTTCTACTTATGGAAGAGGAGCCTGGACAACACAGAATACGCTGACTCCATTGTCAACCACAGAGACCAAATTTAAAAAGAATATGAATATTATATATCCGAATCCTTCAAAAGGGATTTCCCATCTGAGATTTGATACAGCTAAATATAACAGCGTGGATATAAGTATTGTGGATGCATCGGGAAGGCTTGTGTATAGTAAGAAAAACGTAAAATCTGATGAAGAGTTCGGACAAAAAATGTTATCTGGAAATTATATACTGAAAGCCGAATATAAAGGTGAAATTGTATATAGTGGTAACTTCCTTGTATTGGGACCTAAAGGAGGTGATAATGACTAAAAAATGAATAATCAATTATTTTTAACTGTGTTTTGGATGCTGGCTTCCTGCGGGATGCCGGTATCCTCTTTATATCAGGATAAGGCAATATCAGTCATCTCTGCTGAAAAAACAGAATGGACAGGAGGAAGATCGGGAGTAAAGGGAATCATGTATACCGTTAAATTTAAGAAAAATAATAACAGTATAGTTACGGTAAAAACGCTGAGAGCAGAAGGAAATACTATTCCGTTTAGTCAGGATAATGCCGGAAATACAATTATAGTAAGAGGCAATCTTCAGTATAAAAACGAAGATGAAACCAAAATGGCTGATCAGGTGCCGGCAGGAAAATCTGATGAAATTCCTGTTTCCCCCAAAAAAAATCCAAAAGACAATTGGATAGAATACAATGTACAAGGTTCCCAAACGCTGCACAGAATAAACATTTCAAAATTTATTGCAGTTGATTTTTCCGGTGAATCTGCTCCTTAATATCCAATTCTTTGTACAAAAAAATATTTTCTATTGTATTGTGCCTTTCTGTTATCATATTGTTCAATAATATGATATATTCCGGTATGACTTTTCTGAAAAAAGAATTGTATAAGAAAACACAATATAATATTACCAGGAATAAATTCAAGGATTCAGAAACCGTGTGCTTTACAGAAGCAGATATTGCAAATGTGCAGTGGAAAGAAAAGAAGGAATTTATTCTTAACGGATATTCTTATGACATCATCCAAATACGGATCATTAATGGAGAAAAAAAATTCTTCTGTTATAGGGATAAAAAAGATATAATCATCAATTCCCTGATTGATCTGTCAAAAATGCTGGCTGTACAAAATATAGATATGCACAAGCATATTAACTTCCCTCTGCATCATAAAAATGAATGTAAAACCTCTCTTTTTTTAGCGGTTATTTCTAGTAAAGAAGATGATGTTTCGGATCATTCAGATTTCAGAATACTCCCGGACTATAATTTTCCATCAGCAAATACATCCTATATATCCATTATTCCTCCTCCTCCTGAAATGTGTATCCATCAAAACAGATATAAATAGTATATTAATGGTAACACAAATTTTGAATAATGAAAAAATATATATGCATGGCAGCGGCGTTAGGCTGCATTATAGCGCATGCTCAGCAAAATCAGGAGGGGACAATTGACGAAGTGAATATCCTGGGAAGAAAAAAAATAAAACAGGAACGTGCGGAATTTAAAAGACATGGACAGTCAGTAGAAACTCTTTCCGAAGAAGACCTTAACAGAAATAATCCGGCAGCAATAGATCAGACTTTATCCACCATGGCGGGACTGCAGGTAGACAAAAGAACCAACTTTGGTGGGCAGAGACTTGTTGTGCGGGGATATGGAAATGACCAGAAATTCAACAATTGGGGAGTGAAAGCATACTGGAATAATATACCGTTAACTACAGCAGAAGGAATCACTGTTCTGGATGATATGGATTTTGCTTTTGTGAATAATGTAGAAGTTATTAAAGGTCCGGCAGCCACCATGTATGGAGGTGGAACAGGCGGAGCGGTTCGTTTTTATACAAGACCGGATTTTACAAAAGGAATTTCAGTTTCGGAAGATGTAATGTTGGGCGCTTTTAAAACCTTTCAGTCCAGAACACAGCTGAATGCTGCAGATGAAAACTACTCCGTAAATGCTGCATATGGACATCTTGAAACTGACGGTTACAGACCCAATGGAGGTGGATTAAAAAACTTTTTCAATGTCAATGGTACAGTGAAATTAAGCAAAAAAGATCAGTTAAGTTTCCTTGCAAGTCAGGCTTATTCGTACGAACACACTTCAGGACAGATCTCATACGATGATTACTATGCCGGAATCGATAACGGAAATGTTGCTTATATCAGAAAAAATGCCGGAACAAAAATAAAATCAACAAGAGTAGGATTGAGTAATACTGTAAGCCTTACTTCAAATTTAAAAAACTATACCACTCTGTTTTATTATAACGCAAATACAGAAAGTGTTTCTGCCGGAGCATACGGAGTGACGAGTTCCCCGAATGTAGGGCTGCGTTCCACTTTTACATTAAAGAACGGGTTTAAAGATTTTGAAAATAAGCTGGACTTTGGCGTAGAAATACAAAATTCTGTTTCCACTACTTCAAGTTATCGTTTTACAGGCTCAGAAACAAATCCACTGCAGACAACAGGAATGTCCGGAGCATCTTATTTTAAATATAATAATAATCAATCCACCTATTTTGTGATCGATTATCTGACATATAAGCCCTGGGGGCTTACTTTGCTCGCTGGACTTAGTGCCAACAGAACCAATTATGACAGGAAGGATCTTTATGCCTTACCAGATTTAGTTCCCGGACACAAAGATCAGTCTTTTAATAAAAAGTATGACATGGCTTATACGCCTCATTTTGCATTACAGAAAGAATGGAAACACCAGATCTTTAATCTAAGCTATAGTGAAGGATATAATACTCCTACCGCAGCTTCTTCGTTCATAACTGCTACCAACACTGTAAATGATGATTTAAAGCCTGAGCGTGCAAAAATGTTTGACTTCAGTGTACATGGCCTTTTACTGAATACAAAACTGGATTACCGCATTTCAGCATTCAGAATCGACTATTCCGATAAACTTGCACAGCTCCTTTTACCAGGTAATACAAGTGGGCAAACGTACTGGGCTAATACCGGAAGTCAGAAAAATACAGGCCTTGAGTTGAGTATAGGATATCAGTACAGAACAGAGAACTCATTTATTGAGAGAATTGTTCCTTTTGTAAATCTTTCTTATTACGATACAAAATATAAAGATTTTTCAATCTATGATCCCAAATATCAAGACCCTGTTACAGGGAAAATAGTAGGGAAACTAATGGTGTACGACTATAAGACAGTAGTAGGAGTACCAAGAAATAAGTACGCTGTAGGATTGGATATCTTTACCAAACCGGGATTTTATCTGGTGAATACATATAATTATCTTGGAAATGTTTATTCTGATTTTAACAATTCGAATCTGGTAAAAGGTTTCGGATTGCTTAATTCAAAATTAGGGTTTAAAAAATCATTCAATAAACTGGATCTGGACCTGTATGTGATGGGTAATAATCTTACCAGCCAGATTAATTATACATTTTTATTCTTAGGAAATAATATCAGCGATTCAGATAAAGGAAGTAACTACACAGTTCCTACAGATCTCAATCCGGGACCTGGAAAAGCCTATTTCTTTTACGGATTCAATGTGAAATACAGATTTTAAAATATACTTTTATATTCATAGATATCTTTTTACAGCAAAATGAAAATGCCACAGTTCATGACTGTGGTTTTTTATTGAATTATAAACATCACTGAAATTCATATTGGATTTGTCTAATTGTTAATTTTCTTTAATGAGGTGAAAATATGTAGTAAGCATATATCAATTTTATATCTTTGTTTAAGAAAAAGCAGAAAATATAAGATATGATTGATAACTCGTTCGCTGTAAGTAAATTTGGCTTTTTGGGTGCCGAATTTTTATCGGAGCTTGAAAAACATGCTGTTGCTGTTGATATAAAAGCAAAAACAGAGATCATAAGAGAAGGGCAGAAGAATAAATTTGTTCCTTTCCTCATAAAAGGCTCTATCAAAGTCTTTACCTTAAATGACGGAAGAGAACTGATCTACTATTATATCAAACCAAAAGATAGCTGTCTCATGACCTTTTCATCCATTCTGACAGATTATATCAGCAGGGTATATGCCATCGCAGAAGAAGATTCGGAAGCGATTCTTATTCCCGTTTCTGTCATGCACGAATGGCTTATAAGGTTTCCGGAAATTAATAAGCTCTTTTACCATGAATATGACCGAAGATTTTCAGAAGTGATGAATATGGTGAATGATGCTGTTTTCCATAAACTGGATAAAAGGGTTCTCAATTATATCAAACAACAGATTTCGTCCAAGGGAAACAATCCTATTAAGATCACCCATCGTGAAATTGCCAACAGTTTGGGGACTTCAAGAGAAGTGGTAAGCAGAGTTTTAAAAAAAATTGAAAGCGAAGGTGAAATTATGCAGACCAAAGAAGGAATAAAAGTTCCTGTAAATGAAAATGTTAGAACGGTCTAATTTTAATTGTTTGAAAAGTTTATTTCTATTATTGATAAAAACAATTTGACTGGTGACTTTTATCACCTATTTTTGAATTGAGAACTCAATAAGTTTGTCATATCATAATTTAATTCAAATTGTATATGACAAAAACTCTCTTATTTTTGTCAATGTTTTGTTCAGGTCTTGTCTTTGCACAGGAAGACCTGCTGAAAGATATTGACACGGTTAAAACCAATACAGAAACCTCACAACCTGCTTTCAAAGCCCTTCAGATTGTAACAGGACAATCTACAAAACTTGCAGCCAAAAAAGAATGGTACATTATCGTTGCCCATAGATTTGGTGATATAAGCGCTGGATTTAAAGACTTTTTCGGTCTTGATCATGCTTCCACCAAATTAGGTGTTATCTATGGTATTTCAGACGCAGTATCTGTAAGCCTTTCCAGAGAAACTAATATGAAAACATTTGAAGGAGCAGTGAAATACAGATTGATAAAACAAAGTGAAAACTTCCCGGTGGATATTATGGGGTATAACGTAATGGGAGCCAATACTGAACTGGATAAGGACACATATCCTCACCTTACATTCAGTGACAGGCTTTCTTATCTTACCCAGGCATTGATCTCAAGAAGATTCAGTGATAAGCTTTCAGTACAGCTTACACCTTCATTTGTTCATAAAAACCTTTATGAACCTACCATTGAAAACAAAAACCAGTTTATGGCAGGTTTGGGAGGACGCTATAAAATTTCAAAACGAGTTTCTGTGAATGCAGAATACTTTGTGAATTTTGACGATCACAGTTTTTATAAAAACCCTTTATCGTTGGGCGTAGATATAGAAACCGGAGGACATGTGTTCCAGCTTTTACTGACAAACTCCCAGATTAATTCTGATATCGGATATCTTACCAATGCCACAGGAGCATGGGGAAAGGGACATATTTTCTTTGGGTTTAATCTTTACAGAGTTTTTTAATATGAAAAAGTTAACATCCTTATTGATATTGTCGTCAGCAATCATACTAACGGCTTGTGACAGCAGAACTTACGAAGAGATTTCTGATAATACACCCATCACAGCACCTGTAAAATATACAGCAGATGTAAAACCAATTGTGGATAACAGCTGTACAGGCTGTCATTCTGCGGGAAGTTTTAAACCTCTCGTTACTTATGATCAGGTAAAGAATAATATAGACGGAATTCTGGACCGTATCCAAAGACCTAATGGCGATCCCGGGAAAATGCCTCAGGGAGGATCATTATCTGCCGCTCAGATCAATATTTTCATCAAATGGAAAGCTGACGGATTAAATGAAAATTAAAATAAATGATTATGAAAAAATTAGCATTATTAAGCGTATTACTTCTCTCTGCGGGGTACGCTTCGGCACAGAAATATAGCTCCAAAACAGGAAAAGTAACTTTTGAAGCATCAGTACCTCTGTTTGACGATATCTTTGCCCAGGATGATAATAATATTGTGATTCTGAATGCAGATAACGGTGAAATGGCATCTGTTTCAACCGTTAAAAACTTTCATTTTAAAACAAAATTAATGGAAGAGCATTTCAATGAAAGCTACGCTGAATCTGCAAAATATCCGAAAACCACTTTCAAAGGGAAAATTGTCAACTTTGATAAAACAAAGCTTACCACAAGTCCTCAGAAATATACCGTTCAGGGAACGCTAAACTTCCATGGGGTAGACAAGGCTGTTACTTCTTCTGCCACATTATACGCAAAAGACGGCAAAATCTATATGCAGGGTGGATTTGTAGCCAGGCCAGTAGATTATAAAGTGACCATTCCAAAAATGGTAACCAAGAAAGTGGCTGAAAATGTCAACATCGAATATAACTATGTAATGATAAAACAATGAGAAATATAATCTTAGTATTGGGACTGTTCCTGAGTTCATTGTTATCTGCTCAGGAAAAAGTGAAATCAATATTTGATATTGCCAGAAGCGGAACGGTTGCTGAAGTACAGGAACTGATGAAACAAAATCCGGATGTGATCAATCAGACCAATGAACACGGATTTTCACCCCTTATTCTGGCCTGTTACAGAGGAAATACAGACGTTGCCGATTTTCTGATTGAAAATGTAAAAGATGTCAATTACAAAAGCCGTGAAGGAACGGCATTGGCAGGTCTTGCGATTAAATACAACAAAGACCTTGTAGAACATCTGCTTAAGAAAAAAGCAGATCCCAATATTGCAGACGAAACAGGATATACTCCTTTATTCTGGGCTGTAAAATCCGGAAATAAAGATCTGGTAGAACAGCTGCTGAAATATAAAGCAGATAAAACAAAGAAAGATTCAATGGGAATGACCCCTTTCGAATATGCATTACAAACCAATAACAAGGAAATTATTAATCTTTTAAAAAATTGATATGAAAAAAACTCTACTAGCGCTAAGCGTACTTTTTGCCAATTTCGCATTGGCACAGTTTTCGTCAGGAACGGTAAACTTACCGGCAACTTCCATGACGGTGAAATTAGATACAACTCCTTCGGGAGTAACGATTACGGTAACTGGTGACAGCAACTCTATGATGGGAATAGGTTTTGGAACTACCGGGATGGCTGCGGGATCAGACGGATTTATTTATAACTCTTCTGCCAATAGAGACTATTCGTTCAATAATGTTCCTAATGCACCTTCGGCCGATGCATCTCAGGACTGGACAGAAACTTCGAACACTGTATCCGGATCTACAAGAACTGTAGTGGCAACAAGGTCACTTACAGGTGGAACAGGAGATTTTGCCATTGCCAATGCTGCCGGAACCATCAATATTTTCTATTCCCGTAAAAGTGGAGGAACTTCTTTAGGATATCATGATGCAGGAAGAGGATATGCAACATTGACGATGACAGCTGCCACTTTATCTACCAATGAAATTACAGCTGATAGCAAAAAGGTAAATCTATATCCTAATCCGGCAAAATCAACCGTTAATTTCAAAAATTCTGACAAAATAAAATCCGTTGATATCTACGAAGCAACAGGCAGAAAAGTATTGTCAATAAAACCGGATGGAGAAAGCATCAGTATTGAAAATCTGAAATCAGGAAGTTACTATCTTGAAATTCAGCTTAAAGATGGAAGTACATCTTATGAAAAACTGATCAAAGAATAATTTTTCAGAAAAAACACACCTCAATATTTTTTAAACAGATACCTCTGATTTTTCAGGGGTATCATTTTTTCTTAAAGTCCCAATTTCAGGGTGATTGCTTTAAAATTCTTATATTTGTATGTATCCTGATTCTTAATAAAGGAAAATTTTTTGACCTTATAATTTTTACGATCCTATGGAATTCAAAACCTTAGCTGATATCACAATAGATGAACTTTTATCAGTATTCAATTACTCATTTTCTGATTATGTTGTTCCTTTTCACTTGACAAAAGAAGTGCTTGTTTCAAAAATTGCAGCAGAAAAATTAGATCTGAGTTTGTCTGCCGGAGCATTTGAAGAGGGGAAACTGGTTGGCTTTATCCTTCAGTCTGAAAAAATTGAAAACGGGGAGAAAATTATTTACAATGGCGGTACAGGAGTAGTTCCGGAAAGCAGAGGCAAGGGATTGGTGAGAAAAATGTATGATTTTATCATTCCTGTTTTAAAGGATAGAAATGCCAATACCTTATTGCTTGAAGTGATTGAAGGAAATCAGCCTGCCATCAGAGCTTATGAAAATCTTGGGTTTACGATTGTACGAAGATTACTTTGCTTCAACGGAAGTATTCAGCAGGGAAAAGAAAATGCTGAGGTTTCTATTAAGGATTTGAAAGAATTTCAATGGGAGTTGTTATGTTCTTTCTGGGATATTGAACCTTCATGGCAGGGATCAGTTTTCGTATTGGAACCGATGCCTGAAAATTATGTGACTTTAGGTGCTTATGAAAGGGAAAAGCTCGTCGGATATATTGTTTATGGTCCTGCATCGAAAAAAGTATATCAGTTTGCTGTAGATAAGAATTACAGAAATAAGGGAATTGGTACAAAACTCTTTAATGCTATCAGAGAAAAAAATAACGGGCAGGCGATAGCGTTAAACAATGTGGATGATTCTTCAGAAAGTACAGATAAGTTTCTTAGCGAAAAAATAGGACTGAACAACTGGCTGTCACAATTTGAAATGAAAAGGTCTATTTAACAGCGATTAATTTTGATTCAAACAAAATAAGAGGTTTTAATATACTTTTAATCTCTTAAACTTTTCAGGGAGAAGGATAGGATGTAACTTTGCCGAAAATTTTTAAAATAATGAAGCGAGGAATCCATTTTTTACTGCTGCTCATTTCCTTTACGGCTTTTGCCCAGCAGGCCAATATTGATACTGCCCAGGTTGTAATACCAGAAAGACAAAACAGTACTGAAGCACAGTCGAAACCTTATGTGATTATGATATCAACGGATGGTTTCCGTTATGATTATGCTAAGAAATATAATGCTGAAAATCTTTTAAAACTGGCTAATGGCGGTGTAAAGGCTGAAGCAATGATTCCAAGCTATCCAAGTATTACTTTCCCCAACCACTGGAGTCTTATCACAGGGCTTTATCCTTCCCATCATGGCCTGATTGATAATTTTTTCTATGATTATAAGAGAAAAGAAGGATATGCGATGAGCAATAAGAAAAATGCTGAGGACGGAAGCTGGTATGGAGGAACTCCGCTTTGGGGGCTTGCTGAAAAACAGGGAATGGTGTCGGCCTCTTTAATGTGGGTAGGATCTGCCAGCGATGCAGGAGGGATGAGACCCACTTATTATTATCCATATCACGAAAAGTTCACACCTTCCGAAAAGGTAGAAAAAGTGGTAAACTGGCTGAAACTGCCTGAAGATAAAAGACCTCATTTTATTTCATTGTACTTCCCGGAAGTAGATGGGAGCGGGCATCATTTTGGTCCTGATGCGAAAGAAACGGAAACAGCTGTTCATCTGATAGATCAGGCTATTGGTGATCTTGTTCAGAAAGTAAATGGATTAGGATTGAAAAATGTCAACTTTGTTTTTGTTTCCGATCACGGGATGATTAAAGTAGACAGTGGTACACCTTTGGAAATTCCTGCTCTTCTTTTTGATAAAAACAGATTTGATTTTTATAATTCCCAGACTTTGTTGAGAATTTATGTTAAAAATCCGGATGAGGTAAAAGCAGTTTACAAAGAACTGAAGGCTAATAAAACGGATGATTACGAAGTATATCTTGATAAAAAACTTCCCAGATACCTTCACTTTGCAACAAGAGATGACCAGTACAACAGAATAGGACAGATTCTTCTGATTCCTAAAGCCCCAAAAATATTTCTGGAAAAAGGTAAGAAAACATCTGTTGGAAAACACGGCTATAACCCTAAAGTTGTACCGGAAATGAAAGCGGTTTTCTTTGCCTGGGGACCGGAATTTAAAAGCAATATGGTGATCTGCGAATTTGCGAACATCAATGTTTATCCATTGGTAGCTGAGGTTTTAGGATTAAAAATTGATCAGCCTATTGATGGAAAACTGAAAGTTTTAAAAAGAACTTTAAAAAACAAAAAATAGTATTGATTTAAAGATATTATAAAATAAATTCGGCGCACCAAAGGTGCGCCGAATTTACTTATAGCCAGCATTTTAATTCCAGTCCTGAACTTTTGTTTCAAGACAAAAGAAATTAAAATTGAGAAGCAAACTCCTTTGCAAAATCTTCTAATTTAACACTTCCTGTAATCGGGGAACCATGATCAATAAAATCTTTCTGTACAACACCGGTTCTTATTCCTCTTCCCATTTCAACATACAAATTAGCCATATCTTCAGGTAATCCCGCCTGAAGCATTCCGTTTAAAGAATCTTCATCAGAGAATTCTACCCATGGAAGTTCAGGTTTATTAACAGATGTTCCCAGAACCTTTGCAAAGTCAGAAGCTTTTCTTACATCACTTACAATATATCTGATGTTGTTAGCTTTTTCATCTTTTACCAATTCTTCAGCGGCAGCGTTGGCTATATCATTGGGATGTACTACAGGTACTTCAATATCTGCAGGATAATTTCCTCCAATGATTCCTGCATTTTGAATTAAAGGAATATCATTGAAAAAATTATTGTAAAAATATCCGGCTCTTAAAAAAGTAAAAGAAGTGTCTTCTACGTCATTATATATTTTTTCAATATTGTGAAGACCCGCAATAGGACCGTTTTCTACCGGAGATTCTGCACCTACACTGCTTAACATGACAGCTCTTTTTACATTCGTATTTTTCAAAGCTTCAGCATAATTTTTTCCTGCATTGGTCGTGTTTTCCACAATTTTATCCGGGCTGATCGCTGGAGGGGTCATCACAAAAACTGCATCCGCTCCATCAAATGTTTGTGTTAAAAAATCAACGTCTGTGATAGACCCAATGGCCGGAGTTGCACCCAGAGATTCAATATCCTGTTTTCTGGCATCGCTGCTGCTTACTATGGTAATATTGTGCCCGTCGGCAATTAATTTTTGTGCTAATGGTTTAGCTACATTTCCTAGTGATCCTGTGATTATAATTTTCATATGTAAATATTTTTTATTTCTGAGAACAAAGTTATATTTGTACTTACTTTTATACAAGTACTTACCCTAAAGTATGTAGATATGACAGCGATTAAAGAAAGTTCAACCATTCAGGAGAATAAAAAAACAGTGCAGGATTGTCCTGTAATGTACGTTATGGAAAGAATTGGAGGATTCTGGAAACCGATTATCCTGTTCAATCTTTCCACAGGAGAAAAAAGATACAGCGAATTGAAAAAAGCAATTCCTGCCGTAACAGAAAAAATGCTTATCCAGCATTTGAAACAGCTTGAAACAGACGGACTCATTATCAGAACAGCAAAACCTGTAGTGCCACCTCATGTGACCTATAAACTGAGTGAAGCAGGGAATGAACTGGCTCCAGTGATTGATGCCATGGCAGCATGGGCTTTTCAGGATATGGAAAGAAATGATAATAAATGTACTGAAGGAAACAGATATATAACGAATCAGGATCAGAATGCTTTTAGCCAAAATCTGAAAAAATAAAGCAGGCTCTTCGATCTGAAGAACCTGTTTCTGTTACTATTTTATAGAAGAATTATAAAGACTGCATATCAATAACGAAACGGTATTTTACATCGCTTTTAAGCATTCTTTCATATGCGTTGTTGATATCCTGCATTTTAATCAGTTCAATATCAGATACAATATTATGTTTTCCACAGAAATCTAACAGTTCCTGGGTTTCTGCAATACCTCCGATTAAAGATCCTGCTACAGAACGACGTTGGAAGATCATAGGTCTTGTACTTACCTGCGTTTCCTGGAATTCACCTACGAATCCTACGAGAACCAGAGTTCCGTTCAGAGAAAGAGTCTGCATATAAGGATTGATATCGTGTTCGTAAGGTACCGTATCAATGATAAGGTCGAATTTACCTTTTACAGCATCCATTTGAGAATCATCCGTAGAGATTACTACGTGATCTGCTCCAAGCTGTTTCGCATCATCCGTTTTTCCCGGAGTTCTTGAGAATAAAGTAACTTCTGCTCCCAGTCCTTTTGCTAGTTTGATAGCCATATGACCTAAACCGCCTAATCCTACAACGGCTACTTTTGAACCCGGACCAGCGTTCCAGTGTCTTAACGGTGACCATGTGGTAATTCCTGCGCACAGAAGGGGTGCTACTGCTGCCAGATCTAAATTTTCAGGAACACTTAAAACAAAATGTTCATCAACAACTACTTTTTGAGAATATCCTCCAAAAGTATGACCTCCAAGGTGCTTATCTTTTCCGTTATAAGTCCCTGTAAATCCATTCTGGCAATATTGCTCCAGATCGTGCTGACAACTGTCGCAATGTCCGCATGAATCCACCATGCATCCTACTGCCGCCAGATCTCCTGCTTTAAATTTGGAAACCTCACTTCCTACTTTGGTAATTCTTCCAACAATTTCATGTCCCGGAACTACAGGATATAAAGATCCGCCCCAGTCATTTCTGGCTGTATGAAGGTCAGAGTGGCATACCCCGCAGTATAGGATTTCAATCTCTACATCTTTTGAGGTGACTTCTCTTCTTTCAATATTCATTTCTTTCAGATCTGCTGTGGTAGACTCTGCACCATAAGCTTTTACTGTTATTGTACTCATTTTTATATTTAGTTTATTTAGGGTTATAAATTATGATATTCAATATGAACCTATGCTGTTCCTTAAGAGAACTAATCCGGAAAAGCTTTTCCCTTTTTGAGGAATGTCCGTATTAAAAGTTTCTATAACGATACAAAAGTCGAAACTTTCCTGTAAACAAAACTTATACAGATTACCGAATTACTTACCAATTTTACAGGCACCATTTCAGTTACAAATGAAAGTGGTAATTTTGAATAGCAATAAAAATATACTTCATGGAAAATCAGAAGGTTGAAATCTACAACAGTGTTTCGGAATACAATAAAATGGCCAATCATGAAACCCTGCATCCGCTGGTGAGTATTATTGATTTTTCCAAATCTGATCCTATCTGCCAGCACCAAAGAAAATTCGGGTTTTATACCGTTTTTCTGAAAGATGTAATGTGCGGAGATATGCAGTATGGGAAACACAGCTACGATTATCAGGAAGGAACTTTAGTTTTTATTGCTCCCGGACAGACGTATGGAATTTATAATAATGACAGATTTATCCAGCCTGCAGGTTTTGCCCTTATTTTTCATCCTGATTTAATTAAAGGAACCAACTTAGGGAAGAATATGAAAGACTATTCCTTCTTCTCTTATGATGTACATGAAGCGCTTCATCTTTCAGAAAAAGAAAGAGAAGTGGTGCTGGATTGCTTTAAAAATATTAAACTGGAGCTGGAACAGGCTATTGATAAACATAGTAAATCTTTAATTGTTAATAATATTGAACTCTTTCTGAACTACTGTATGCGTTTTTACGACCGGCAATTCATTACAAGAGATCATATCAATCAGGGTGTCATAGGTAAATTTGAAAATCTGGTGGATGATTATTTAAAATCTGAAAATCCGAAGAATATAGGTTTTCCTATGGTGAACTATTTTGCGGAAAAGCTAAATCTTTCTGCCAATTATTTCGGAGATCTGATCAAAAAAGAACTGGGAATCTCAGCTCAGGAGTTTATCCACAATAAACTGATTGATATAGCTAAAGAACAGATTCTGGATCAGGGAAAAACAATAAGCGAAATTTCTTATGATCTGGGCTTTAAATATCCACAGCATTTTACAAGGCTGTTCAAAACCAAAGTAGGAATTTCACCCAGCGAATATAAAACCCTGAACTAGTTTTTTAACACGAATAACACTAATTTTTTTACGAATTACACAATAATGGTTTGTGAATATTTGTGCCTGCATTTGTGGAATTAGTGGTTAAATTATTTTTAACACGAATAACGCTAATCTTTTCACCAATGACACCATAATTATTAGTGAATATTTGTGTACTCATTTGTGAAATTTGTGTTTAAATAATTAAATTTAAAGAGAAAAGTTTTCACAGTTTTAAGATGACACCAAATCACCAAGACACTACTGTTTTTAATACCAGATTCGGGAGAATTACAGCTCTAAAAGAACAAGGAGTTATAAGGCTTAAAAGTATCCGATACGCCCATTCTGAAAGATTTAAAAAACCAGTCGCCATAGAAGCCTCTTTATCTTCAAACATTATTTCTCCGGAAAAAACTCCGGTGTGCCCGCAGGCTTTAAGTCCGCTTGTAGAAAAAATGATCGGAGCGGCACCTGTTGAAAGTTTTGAAGCAGATGAATCTACCCAGTATCTTTCCATAACCCGGCCGCAAATTATATCTGAAAATGAAAAACTTCCTGTGGTGGTCTGGATCCATGGAGGCTCTCATGAAATAGGCTGTGGAGATCTGGCTACAGCCGATCCTGCCGAATGGGTAAAAGAACAGCATATTATCGTTGTGAGTGTTTCATATCGTCTGGGATTATTTGGTTTTTTAGGGGGAGATGAGAAAAGACCTGCCAATCTTGGATTGCTGGATATCATCGAAGCATTAAGGTGGATCAGAAACAATATAGCAGATCTGGGGGGCGATCAAAATAATATTACCCTTCTCGGGCAGTCTTCAGGAGGCGATGCTATTGCTCATTTAATGATTTCGGAAGGTGTGGAAGGCTTATTCCAGCGTGTGATTATTCAAAGTGCTCCCTTGGGATTACGTCATAAAAGACAAAAAATGTCTGCAGAATTTCTGAAAAAAACAGAAGTGCTGAAAGAGGAAACCGATGTTTTAAAAATGATGGATGAGTACAAAGCATGTGTGCCTTCCGTAATAAAATATGGGTTGAAAGCTGCGATGCCTTTCGGAACTCAATACGGACATTTTCCTTTGTGTAAAGAAGAAGATTCTGTGGAAATGTGGAAAAAAAATGCTCAGAAATTTGATGTCCTGATTGGTTTAAATAATGATGAAACGGCATTCTATCTTAAAACCTCAGAAGCTTTAAATAAATATTTCGGAAAAGGATTAGGTTTAAAAATCATGGATAAAACGGTTGAAAAAACTACAGCATTGATCTATGGAAATCCGGCAAGACAGTTTGCCCGGAATCTGGCGGATGCCGGTGGAAATGTCTATCTATTCAGAATTCATTCAAAACTGAAAGACAATCATATCGGAGCACCGCATTGTATTGATCTTCCTTTAATTTTCGGAAATGAATCAGCCTGGAAATCTTCCGAATTGCTGAAAGATATTCCATGGAGTCGTATTCATGAGAATGGTAAAAAACTGAGAGCGCTCTGGGCTGAATTTGCCAGAACCGGAAAAATTGCTGATACCTCAGAAAGACCGGAAATCCTGGAGCTTCAAAAGATGTAACTAGAGATCAAACTCATCTAATCTTAACAAATACCCCAACTGAAGACGTAAACATTCCCCTCCCTCGAAGGGGTGGCGAAAATTCAAAGAATTTTTGACGGGGTGGTTCATCATATTCTCAATATTTATCTTTAATAATGAAAATTGTATATACTAAATCAGGTAGTTAGTATTAAATGTTTATTCATAATTGTAATTTTTAATGTATATTTATTATCTAAACCATAAAAATAATAATTATGAAAACAAACAGAAACTTCAAAGTAAGAAAACTGAACCGTCTGGAATTAAAGAGTTTAAAAGCCGGAGATATCAACAGGGACAGAGTATGCTGTACTTCCAACGAAGAAGGGTATTGCTGTGAATGGGCTATAGATGTTTGGAATTGCAGATATATTTACTGCTAAATCTTAAAGACCCCTGTCAAGGTTTGAAACCTTGACAGGGGTTTCTGATAAATTAATCTTATTCAGGAATCCAGACACTTACATTTCCTGCCGGAGCAGGAAAATCTCCCCAGCCGTTTTCATCAATAATTACTTTTTCTTCGAATCTTTTCAGCAGGTCTTTAAACTTTTTTCCGGCATAAAGTTTTCCTACTTCCATAGGCTTATTGTAGGCATCTTTATTACTTAAAACGACTGCACATCCGCTATGTTTGTCATCTCCTGTACGAACCCATCCAAGACAGTTGGCATCCTCAAAATAATCATGCTGATCACCATAGGCGTGTTCTTTTCTGGCTTTTAATAATTCTTCAATTCCATCAATTTTAGGCATGAATATTTCCTGATCGTTGCCCTCTCTGTCTTTATCCGTATAATGAGCACCATAAAGATCCGGATAGAAAACACATGGATAACCGTCTTTTCTCAATAAAATAAGAGCATAGGCAAGTGGCTTGAACCATGGCTCTACAGGAGCTTCAAGATCCTGTAAAGGCTGCGTATCATGATTGGCTACCAAACTTACTGAATGTAGGGGATCTGCCTGGGTAAGGGTTTCATCAAAAATTCTTCTTAGGTCATACGAAGCGCCTTCCCGTGATGCTGTATGAAAGTTATTCTGTAATGAACTGTCAAAAAGGCTCATACAGCCTTCTGTCACTTCAATATACTTTTGAAGTAAATGTAAATATCCCGGAGCCCAGTATTCGCCTACGGCAAAAATATTTTTCCCGGAATTGGAACGAAGCAGAGTGAGCCATTCTTTGTAGAAATCAAATGAAATGTGCTTTAAAGCATCCAGTCTCACGCCGTCAAAACCTGTCTGGTCGAAATACCATTTTGCCCAATGGTTGAGTTCTTCCCGTACAAAAGGATTCCGGTGCTCAATGTCATTATACATCAGGTAATCATAATTTCCTTTTTCATCATCAATCATTTCCTCCCAGTCATTTCCATATTCGGATTGGATTTTAAAGATATGAGAGTCCATACCCTCGGCATAATCCACACCGCTGAAGCAGGTGAAGTTCCATTCAAAATCAGAATACTTTTTTCCTCTTCCGGGAAACGTAAATTTCGTATAAGATTCTATTTCGATGACATCGGAAATCACTTTTTCCCTGTTTTCCTCATCTACTTTTACGACTTTAAATTTTTCAAGCTCATCACCTCCGGCTTTATGTCCCAGAACAATATCTACAATGACTTGTATATTTTGTTTCTTTAAGGCTTTGATAGCTTTTATATAATCGTTTTTAGTGCCGTATTTGGTAGGAATAGTTCCCTTCTGGTCAAATTCTCCGAGATCATACAGATCATAGGCATCATAACCAATCGAGTAACCGCCATTTGTTCCTTTATAGGCTGGAGGAAACCATACAGAAGTAATTCCAAGTTTTGCCAGATATTTTGCCTGTTTTTCGGCTTCTTTCCACAACTTTCCGTCTCCTTCAGAATACCAGTGAAAAAACTGAATCATGGTTGGGTTCATAAATTTGCTGATTTGATTGATACAAGATAGCAAAAAAATATGACCTATTCATTTTCAAATTCCTCAAACGGGATTTTTAGTTGAACGGAAACCTGTTTCTTTTCTTCCGTATTCAGGTGGGAAAGAGACAATCCGAGCAGCCGGACAGCTTTATCAAAAGGGCGAAGCTCCCAGAGTTTTCTTCCGGTGTTGTAGTATTGTTCCGGTGAGGAGAAATAATCTTCTTTCGTAATGCTTCTTGTAAAAAGAGAAAAATCTTTATATTTTATTTTTAATGTTAAAGTTCTTCCGAGAATATTATTTTTCTGTAGTCTCTGATGAATTTCTTCAGCCAGGCTCTCCAGCTTTTCATTGATCTGCTGTTCATCAAGAAGATCCTCAAAAAAAGTTCTTTCTACGGCTACACTTTTCTGAATCCGGTGAGGTTTCACTTCGGATGTATGGATTCCGCGAACCACATTATAATAATGCTGGCCGGATTTTCCAAAAAGCCTTATCAGATCTTCAAGTGATCTCTTTTTTAAATCTTTTCCTTTATAAATTCCTAAACTAAACATTTTGTTAGCCGTAACCTTTCCAACCCCATAAAATTTTTCTACGGGCAATTCTTCCAGGAATTGTTCCATTTTATCAGGATGAATGGTTTTCTGGCCATTAGGTTTATTGATGTCAGAAGCAACTTTAGCCAGAAACTTATTCACTGAAATTCCTGCAGAAGCTGTTAATCCTGTCTGTTCAAAAATTTTCTGGCGGATTTCTTTGGCGATGAGGTTGGCAGATTCCATTCCTTTTTTATTTTCGGTGACATCCAGATAGGCTTCATCCAGAGAAAGTGGCTCTACCAGATCGGTATACTCGTAAAAAATTTCCCGGATCTTTTTCGAGATTTCTTTATATCGGGCAAAGCGGGGAGGAACAAAAATAAGCTGAGGGCATTTTTCTTTGGCTGTTTTACTGGGCATGGCAGAACGGACACCATATTTTCTGGCTTCATAGCTCGCGGCAGCGACAACGCCACGATGCTGTCCTCCTACTGCTATTGGCTTGCCTTTTAAGGTAGGATTATCATGCTGCTCTACAGAAGCATAGAATGCATCCATATCCACATGAATAATTTTACGAAGAGGCAAAGAAAAATCCATATACAAAGATATGGATTCCTTTATTGACGGTAATTTTTTTTAGAAGGGAAGTTTTTTATATGATGGAAGTGTGAAGCGGGAGGCTGGAAGTTAATGAGGACGATATAGAAATTGATGACCTGTTTATTGAAAATTAATTAAAAAATCACAGGCTATTCTTAGTGCATAAACTACTTCCAGCTTCCTGCCTTTAAGCCTTCAGTCTCATGGTAAGAAGATGAGGTTCAAAACCTGCCTTTTCATACGCTTTTATGGCAGATTCATTCTGAGCATATACGTCCAGTCTTACCTCATTGATTCCCCTTGATTTTGACCAGGAAATGAGTTCATCAGTAATGACTTTATTGATTCCTTTTCCCCTGTGTTCGGGCTTTACATACATAAAACCGAGATAGGCATATTCTTTAAACTGATAATAATCTTTTGCCGCTTTCTTAATCAGAGCATATCCTGATGCAATGATTTCATGATTCTCTTCAGCAACAATTACGGTTGCTTGCGGAGATTGTATTAAATGTTTTAAATCATAATAATGAATCTCTCCTTCAATCAATGTACTGTTGAACGGTCTTTCGGCAGTAACAACTCCCTGTTCAAATTCTAAAAGGATTGCTAAATCCTGCTCTGTGGCTTCTCTTGTAATCATGGTGCTATGGGTATAAAATTTGAAACCCACTGAAAGTTTTTGGTTTTCAATGAGTTTTTTTATGTTTTTTCGGATTAGATAAATAATAATTATTTTAAAAGCTTGTCTATGGTTTGTTGAAGTTCAGGGTCTTCAGGAGATATTGCATAATATTTTGCAATGGAAGATTTCTGATCAATCACCATATATCTCGGGATCCAGTTTAGATCTACATAATTATTGAAATCGTTCTTCCAGCCTGTAGAAAACCAATAGTTTTCTTTGTCTTTCATATCAAATCTTTCCAGACTTTTTTCAAACCCTTCTTTTGAACGGTCTAATGATAGAAATACAAAATCAATATTCTTGTTATTTTCTTCTAATTCTTTAGCTTTTGGAAGAGCATTTAAACAGTCTCTGCACCATCCGGCCCAGAAATCAATCACTAAAACTTTTCCTTTATGCTGATTCAGAATCTGCTGGATGGTAACGGTTTTTCCATTTTCATCTTCCAGCTTCTGCTGTAAAGCTTCTTTTGAAAATCCTGTTTTAAGGACAGCAGGTGCTTTTTGTGAATAACTTATCCCAAAAATACCCATCATAAAAATTAATATCAGCTTTTTCATTTCGTACAATTTCATGGGTACAAATCTAAACAATGAATTGGAATCTGAAACTGATTTCCGGTGAATTAGGAAAAATTTATAATATTGATGGATTCTATGGAATAGGAGAGTGAGAGTGTGAAAACCACCCCCGTCAAAAATTCTTTGAGTTTTTGCTACCCCTCCAGAGGATGGGAATATTACGTCTTCAGTTGCAGTATTAGGTTATTTTTACTGATAGTTTTTAATCAGGCCTTTGACAACGGCAATTACATTGGGCATTGCTTTATTGGCAGCATTCAGAACTTCTTCGTGGGAAACGGCAAAAGCGACATCCGGTCCGCCAAGGTCCGTGATCACGGAAATACAGAAAACATCCATTCCCATATGTCTGGCAACTATAACTTCGGGAACGGTGCTCATTCCTACCATATCCCCACCAATAGCTTTAATCATGCCATATTCGGCCGGGGTTTCAAAAGTTGGTCCTTGTAGTGCCACATAAACTCCCTGATGAATTTTAATCTGGTGGTTGGCAGCAGCCTTTTCCGCTGTGGCAATCATTTTTTTGTTGTAAGGCTCGCTCATATCCACAAAACGTGGCCCGAGCTCATCGATATTTTTTCCACGTAAAGGATGCTCAGGCATCATGTTGATATGATCTTTCAGAATAACGATGTCTGCAACATTGTAAGCTGGGTTTACACCACCACAGGCATTGGAAAGAATAAGGTTTTGAATTCCCAGCAAATGAAAAACTCTTATGGGGAATGTCACCGTTTCCATAGAATGTCCTTCATAATAATGGAAACGTCCGCTCATCATCAGTACTTTTTTTCCTTCCAGAATTCCGTAAATCAGTTTTCCGGTATGTCCGGCCACTGTAGTCTGTGGAAAATGAGGAATGTCTTTGTACTCTAAAACATGGATCAGTTCTATTTCATTTTGTAATTTTCCCAGTCCGGATCCTAACACCACTGCAAAATCAGGGGTTTCCTGAATAATATTTTTAATAAAATCTGCAGTTTCTTTAATTTTTTCTAACATAATCTAAGATGATTTGATTGAATTCTTCTTTCTTATCAATCAATACATTGATAGGCCAGTAGTAAACAATTTCTCTAAGATAGTCAAAAGTTTTCAGACGCACATAGTCTTTCTCTGTGGTTAATATCAGTTTATATTCTCCTAATTTTTTATACTCGGCAAGGATTTTTTTAATATCATCATCCGTGAAATTATGATGATCTCTGAACTTTAAATGTTTCACCCTTTTTGAGAATTTTGCCAGATGTTCCAGAAGCGGTTTAGGATTGGCAATTCCGGTGATCAGTAAAATATCATAATAATTCAGGTTATTATCCGGAAGCATTTTATCTTTTCCGTAGACATTTTCGTCATAACCGATGGATGAAAAGAATACTTTCTGCCCGTAAGAAGGTCGTATTCTTGATATATAATACCTTTTTGTTTCCTCCGTCAGTTCATCAGGGCATTTGCTGACCATGATGATGTCGGCCCTTTTATATCCGGCTCTTGATTCTCTAAGATCTCCGGCAGGAAGAAGATAATCCTTGAAAAAAGGATCACTGAAATCGGTCATCAGAATATTGAATCCGGCTTTGATGGCTCTGTGCTGCATGGCATCATCCAGTACAAGAACTTCAAGATCCATATCGTCAATTACTTTTTTGGCTCCGGGAACACGTTCTTCAGAAACGGCAATTACGAAACGGTTTTTAAAACGTTCAAAAAGCTGCATCGCTTCGTCACCCACCATTTTGTAGTTGCTTTCGTAATTTGTTACTTCATAACCTTTGGTAAGCCTTCCATAACCCCGTGAAAGCACTCCGGTTCTGTAATGTTTGGACAGGAACTGAGCAAGATACATCACCATAGGTGACTTTCCGCTTCCGCCCACAGAAAGATTCCCGACATTGATTATCGGTGTTTTGAATTTTGTCGACTTAAAAATTCCCAGATCATACATTGTGTTCCGGATACCCGTTACCAAATGATAACCAAGGGAAAAAGGATAAAGGTACCATCTTTTCATACGATTGCAAAAATAGGAATTTTCATAAGCATTGATGTAATATTCTCGAAGACTTTTCAACAAATATTTCGTTAAATTAAAGTATTTTTGTGGAGTTATTACAATACATTGAGATACTTTATTGAATTTTCTTACAACGGAAAGAATTATTTCGGCTATCAGATACAGCCGGATGCTATTTCTGTACAGGAAGAACTGGAAAAAGCGCTTTCTACCATTTTGCGCGAAGAGATTAAAACAACAGGAGCAGGAAGAACCGATACAGGAGTTCATGCCAAAAAAATATTTGCCCATTTTGATACGGAAAAAGAGTTGGATGATCAGCTTACAAGAAGGCTGAACAGTTTTCTTCCTCCTGATATTTCCATTAAAAGGATTTTTCCGGTAAAAGATGATTTTCATGCCCGTTTTGATGCCACGTACAGAACCTACGAATATTTTATCTCATTGGAAAAAAATCCCTTCACTCAGGAATCTGCATGGCAACACTGGAAAAGATCACTGGATATTAATGCCATGAATGAAGCCTGTAAAATTCTTTTTGAATATGAAGATTTCACCAGTTTTGCCAAATTAAAAACCGACAACAAAACCAATATCTGTAAAATCTACAAAGCAGAATGGGAACAGAACGGAACGGAACTTAAATTTACAGTTTCTGCGAATCGCTTTTTAAGAAATATGGTTCGCGCAATTGTCGGAACGATGGTAGAAATAGGAACCGGAAAACTGAAACCTGAAGATCTCCGTAAAGTGATTGAAGACAAAAACCGTAACGCCGCGGGAACTTCAGCACCGGGACACGGGCTGTATCTTGTAGATGTGGGATATGAATTTTAAATAAAAAAACTAAAAACAAAATAATAATCATGTTATCAA
The DNA here is from genome assembly GCF_046614675.1 of Chryseobacterium cupriresistens. NCBI lineage: Bacteria > Pseudomonadati > Bacteroidota > Flavobacteriia > Flavobacteriales > Weeksellaceae > Chryseobacterium > Chryseobacterium cupriresistens. The sequence continues at coordinate 246,115 of NZ_JBKKJT010000002.1, forward strand.
TTTTTATTCTTATCGGCGCTTACCGGTATTATGCACAATTAGCAGAAAGGTTTGGAAAAACAAAGTGGCAGTATGGTGTTCTGGCTATCGGTATTTATCTGGGAACTCAGCTTTTGTTAGGCTTAGGTTATGGTATATATATGGGATTAACAGATCCTGAATCCGCAGAAAATGTCAATTATACAGGATTTTCAGCAGTGAATATCGTTGGCTGGTTAATCTCTATTGTTGCGGTTTGGGGAGTTTATAAATTCCTTGAAAATAAATTTATCAAAGAAAGACCGGCAAAGACCATCGAAATTGAAGAGATAGGGAAGACTATTGATCAGTAAGATTTCTTTTTTTAGTATCGGAAATTAAGATTATTTTTAAATACTGTAAGAAATACTAAAAAAATAGCCATGACTGAAATTGATAAATTAGCCTTCGCATTATATCATTTTGCTGGACTTTCAGAAGAAGATTTCAGACTGTCTGAAAATTTTTGGTTTCCAAAAGAATATAAAAAAGGAGAATTTTATAATCTTCAGGGAAACGTCTGTTCTTATTTAGGATTTATTGTCGATGGAGTTTTTCGTTCTTATGTCATCAATGGAGATACGGGTGAAGAAAAGAATGTTTTTCTTTATTCGGCCAATGGTTTTGTAGTTTCTTTTAAAAGTTTTCTCAATCAGATCCCATGTGATTATTTTACACAGGCCCTTACGAATACTTCTATTATTTTTATCCGGCATGCAGATCTTATTTCTCTTTACCAGCAGTCGCATCAATGGGAAAAATTTGGGAGACTTCTGGCACAGGCAGCATTTAACGTTACCATGACAAGGGTAGAAGGATTTTTATTAAAGTCTCCGGAAGAGCGTTATCTGGATCTGATGAAAGAGCATCCGGATATTTTCAGTAATGTTCCGCTGTATCATATTTCTTCTTATCTAGGGATTCAGGGACCTTCTCTGAGCAGGATAAGAAAAAGAATTTCAGGCAAATAGTACGATTTTAACCTGGGTTAAAGTTTTCGTCATTTTATCTGCAGAAATTTGTTTCATCAATTTAACAAAACAAAAAAGTGAAAATTATGAAAACAAAAACGATCGTATTCATTCATGGGTTATTTGTGAATAATACAAGCTGGAAAGAATGGAAAACTTATTTTGAAGCGCAGGGATATACTGTACATACACCCTCAAATCCGGGACATGGAGGGGATCCCGTATACTTAAAAAATAATATTCCCGGAGAATTAAGACATGTCGGTTTTGACGATACCGTGGACAATCTTGTGAAACTGATTGACAGTCTTCCCGAAAAGCCTATTGTTATCGGACATTCTTTTGGAGGACTTATGGTTCAGAAGCTGATTGACATGGGAAAAGCAGCAGCTGGTATAAGTATTGACGGTGCTCCTCCGAAAAATATCATGGCTCCTTTTTCTACCATTAAAATTGTTTGGCCTGTAGTGAATTTCTTCAAAGGAAACAGTCCATATATGGGAACAAAAGAATGGTATCACAAAGCTTTTTTCAATAATTATTCAAAGGAAGAAAGTGACAGGCTTTACGAGACAGTAGCAGTTCCTGAAAGTAGAAAATTGGCAAAAGATCCTTTGTTTAAAGCTTCTGCAAAATTAGATTTAAAGAAACCCCATCAACCGCTGCTGTTCATTGCAGGCTCTAATGATCATATTTTCCCGGCAGCATTTTCAAAGAAAATAGCAGGGGCTTACAAAGATCCGGGAAGCATTGTCGATTTTAAAGAGTTTGCAGGGAGAAGTCATTTCATCTGTGGAGAGAAAAATTGGAAAGAAGTAGCAGAATATGTTTTAGGCTGGATACAAAAGAATACTTAATCTATTCATATTGTAAATGGTAGGTATCTGATATTTTCTATGACGATTTGCAAAAGTTGTAAAGGCAGTCCGGTTATAATGTCTTATTTTTGCATAGAATATTTTAATTCTTTCTTTCGATTCGTACAATGAAAAAACAAGATACCTGGGGAATTATAAAGAGGCTGTTCTTTATCGGAATGAAATTTCGTTCTTGGTTCATCCTTACCCTTATCATTTCCATATTCCTTTCGATAGTTTCTACTTACAGGCCTTATCTCACTATGCAGGTGGTGGATAATGATATAACAAAGCTTCATGATAAGGCTTTGATGATGAAACATATCTATATCCTTGTGGGATTGGTGTTTGCTGAAACGATTTTAAATTTTTTCCTGGTTTATTTTTCAAATTTTATCTCACAAAATGTGATCAGGGATATCAGAGAGCGATTATATGCTAAACTGATCTATTTCAAAACTTCATTTTTTGATAAAACACCCATCGGACAGCTGGTGACGCGGGCTGTAGGAGATGTGGAAACCATTGCGACGGTATATACAGATGGTTTCCTGATGGTATTTGGAGATATCCTGAGAATTCTGTTTGTATTGGTGATGATGTTCAGTACCAATGTTCACCTCAGTTATATTACACTGGCCATCTTACCTTTGATGGTAGTCATTACGAGATTCTTCCAGAAAAGACTGAAGAAAGCTTTCGGGGATGAGAGAAACTGGACAGCCAATCAGAACTCTTTTGTTCAGGAAAGACTGGCAGGAATGTCTATTATTCAGGTATTCAACAGACAGGAATCTGAGTTTAAGAAATTTGATGATATCAATATTACCCTGAAAGGAGCATTGCTGAGAACCGTATTTATTTTCTCACTGTTCTTCCCTGTGGTGGAACTTATTTCTTCATTATTCATAGGATTTATTCTTTTCTATGGAGGATATATTACCATCAGTGCCGGAGTCGTGATTGCATTTATCCAGTATATTTCAATGCTGATCCGTCCTTTGAGACAGATTGCTGACCGTTTTAACAATATCCAGCGAGGAATTGTAGGAGCAGAAAGAGTGCTGGGATTAATGGATGAAGAAAACTCGATGCCGAATAACGGAACCGTGAAGAAAGATCATTTTGCAGGAAAAATTGAATTCCAGAAAGTACACTTTGCTTATGATGAAAAGCAGGAAGTACTGAAAGGAATTGACTTTAAAGTAAATCCGGGAGAAACGGTAGCCATCGTTGGTGCTACAGGTGCCGGAAAGTCTACTATCATTAGTCTGATTACAAGATTATATGATATCAACTCCGGAAATATCCTGATTGATGATGTGGATTTAAAAGATTATGAGCTTTATAATCTCAGAAGTCATATCGGCGTGGTGCTGCAGGATGTATTCCTTTTCCACGGAAGTATTTTTGAAAACCTTGCCTTCGGGGATGATAGTATCACACTGGAAAAAATAAAAGCGGGAGCGAGAGAAATTGAGGTAGATCAGTTTATCGAGCAGCTTCCCGGTGGATATGATTATGTAGTGAGCGAAAGAGGCTCTTCAATCTCTTTAGGTCAGAGACAGTTACTGTCTTTCCTGAGAGCTTATTTATCAGATCCTAAAATTTTAATTCTGGATGAAGCTACCTCTTCCATTGATCATGAAAGTGAAAAGCTGATTCAGAGAGCTACAGAGAAAATTACGAAAAATAGGACCTCCATTATTATTGCCCACAGACTTTCCACCATTGAGAAAGCAGACAAGATTATTGTGATGGAGCATGGTAAAATCGTAGAAGAAGGAAAGCATCTTGAACTTCTGGATAAGAACGGATATTATGCCACGCTTTATAAAGCTCAGCTTCGACATGAAGTGGAAATGGAAGAAAAAAAAGAATCATAATCCATAAGGAATGATAATAAACAAAAAAGAGAGTCAGTAACAACTCTCTTTTTTTATAAAGAAGTTTTAACCATTTACATTGATTATTTTAACCACAAAAGACACAAAAGTCTTAAACACTTGATTTTTTTAGAAACAAACTTTATATATAATAAGTACACCTAAGTGTTGTGAAAATCTTTGATTTTCAATTTGTGTGAGCTTTTTTTGCAGCATCATTTTGAACTTACTTAAGTGGTAACGTATTTTAAAATAAAAGCTTTTGTGACTTTTGTGGTTTTGTAAAGTTTTTGTTGTTTTTATGAATGAGTTTTAGAATTTTAATTTCTTCGTAATTACTTTTCCGTCTTCCAGTACTGCTGTAGCTGTGATGATTATATTTTTCTGGTCAACAGGATATTTGAATTCTGAAGATTTAATATCATTTTTTCTCATCAGTAATCTTCCTGCAGCATCATAAATATGTACCGCGGAAATTTTCACATTACTTCTTACAGATACTGAATTTTCATCTTTAAAAATAACAGGTGCATTTTTCAATCCTGTATTTTGTATTGCTAATACATTCTGAGGTTCAATGATGACGGAGTAATCTTCCACCTGTCCGTACTTTGGAGTATAACATGCCGTTACTGCTGTTCCGTTGTACTCTCCAATGACTCTCATTCTTAAAGGAGTATTGGTTATTGCACCCGCAGGAGGAGTTACCTGTGCTGTAGCCAATGAACCATTGCTTATTCCACTTTGATTAAGAACCAGCTCTGTAGATTCATCGAATTGACCGTCATTATTATAATCAATATATGCTTTGATAATGTGAGGGTTGTTTGTTCCCGGAGCTACAGTAAGTGTGGTGGCTGCATTTTGGGGAATATTGGTTTTTGAAATCCCCAAACAGTAAGTACCGGTAAAGTTTTCATAAAAATTATTGGTTGCCTGCTTATAATTAGTTGAATAATTATTAATACTTCCAAACTTTACCAAAGTAATTCCTACATTGTAATTACCCGGATTTGTAATGGTTGCGGGAGTACATGCATTGGTTAATGTTACATTGTTATTAATAGTAGTTGGAGATCCAACCGGTGAGTTGATCAGCGATTGTCTGTATTGTAAAAGCTGTGCTGTAGCTCTGTTGGTCTGTCCTTGTGTAAATAAATCTCTGAAACAGTAGGTATAAGCCATCACATTTCTCTCACCACCATTGTATAATTGGGTGGTACAAGGATTGATCTGTCCGGTTTGACATGTGTGAGGAACTGAGGAATGATAAAGACTTTTCATAGGCTCAGTATCACAAACAAGATCTCCTTCTAAAGTACAGTCATTGTTGACAGGGCAGTCTCCTGTAGTTTCATTGTATCCCTCATGCGTATGTCTGAGTCCCAAAGCGTGTCCGAATTCATGCCCTAAAGTCTGAGCATTAACAGCGGATGCACTTGCTGCCATAAAAGAATAATCTTTGCTTCCTCCCGGATAATAAGCGAAGCCATTTAATCCTCCGGAGTTGGATGTTAATTTTTTAACAACATAGATATTATAATATTTAGAAGTATCCCACATTCCCATTGCAGTAATCTCAGAAGCAGTTACGGCATTGGTTGTATTGTCATTATTTACACCGCCGCTTACATATTTGGGAAGACCTGAAGCATTGATTCTATTGATCCCGTTAGTTACATTACAGTTAGGATCCTTGGTTGCAAAAACAAATTTGACAGGCAGTATTGCACTTGTTCCTGACATTCCGCTGGTGGAACTTCCTGCAAAAACACCATTGGTATAGTTTATCCATGCAATGATGTCTGCGTCAGACTTATTATTAGCAGTTCCTATAGCACTTCCGTCTCCTACAACGTGTACAACAATAGGGATTTCGTATACCTGATTGTTGAGCTTAGACGTAAATTTGCCACTTTTGATCATTTTTGACAATTCCAGGTTGAAAGCATCGTCACGCGCTTTCTCTTCAGGATACCTTTCATAATGTTTTTTCATTAATTCATCGGTTCCGCATTCCTGGAATTCCAAATGTTGTGAATAAAAATTTGAGCAGAATGTGCCTGAAATAAGCAGAAATAATAATTTTTTCATAGTATTTTTATTTAAATGGTTGGGAATTTAAAAATAAATAAAAAATACATACAATTCATTACTACTTTTTAAAACTGCAGAAAACAAAATTCTGAACTGTATCAAAGGGAGTGATATGATCTTCAGTAATACATTTTATTTTTTCAAAGCTTTCTTTAAATTTTTCGGATAATGATTCTTCATCATACTGCTGAATATCCAATCCACTGCATTTCGTAGGACCGTTTTTCGAAAAAGTTCCGAGGATCATAAAGTTATTCACATTCTTTTCTGCAATACCGATATATTTTGAAACCTGTTCCGGGGTTGTCAGAAAATGAAAGGCTGCTCTGTCATGCCAGATATCATAGGTTTCCATAGGTTCGAAAGCCGTAATGTCGCTAGTGATCCATTTTACTTTGTCTGCTGCTGCTCCAAGTCGTTTCTGTGCTTTTTCCAAAGCTTTAGCAGAAATATCAAGAACTGTAATATTTTTATAACCTTCCTCCAAAAGAAAATCAACAAGGTTGCTGTCTCCACCACCAATGTCTATGATGCTGGCCTCTTTTCCCAATCCGGAAGAATGTATAAAATCAAGGGAAGTCTGAGGTTTTTTCTGGGTCCAGCTTACCTGATCCGGATTTTTGGTTTCATATACATTTTCCCAGTGATTTTTGTTGTCAGAAGATATCATGATTCTTTTAATTGATTATTGATCTCTTCAAATTTATTAATTAATTCGTCAAGTTTACCTTGCTGTTTCTTTATTGTTCGCGGTCTCAGATAAAACCAGTTGAAAGCAATCCAGACAGATGTTAAAGCATAGGCCAGAATACCTGAGCTAAGGGGCATTCTTGAAGTATATTCATACATATACAGACATATTCCCAGAAAGAGCATGACAAAATATAAGTTAAGTATGGTGGTCTGCATAAATTTCTGCTTACTCTTTACTACATATAAACTCTGGAGATACTCGTTGTTTGACTGCGTCTGATCAATCTTGTAAAATACCATAAACATTTTGTTGTAGGCAAGAAGAAAAATAACCATTCCCAGCACGACAAGTACAATCCCGATTTTTGTAGTGATCATTTCAGGCTGGTAACGGTACCAGATAAAAAGAATCAATAAGGAGGTAGCGATCAATCCAATATTAGCAAAGATTAGTCTGCGCAGATTTTGATTTCTGAATTTTTTCAGCTTACCGAGAAGCGCATCCAGATCAGGTTTGTGGGAAGTCTGCTGCTTCCATATATTTTTAAAATCTATATTAGAATCCATTTTCTTTAAACTTTTGCGTTAATTTTTCTTTTATTCTGTGAATCTTTACCCTTATATTGGATTCAGAAAGTCCTACGATATGGGCTATCTCAGCCTGTTTTACCTCTTCCAGTTCCAATGAAATAATAATTCTGTCCGTTTCAGGCAGTTCTGAAATAAACTGGTAGAGCATCTGGATCTGAGGTTCTATAGATTCCTGTTTTTTCTCTTCCAGATTCATGGGCAGACCGGTTTTGCTGAATTTCTTTTCCTTTTCAATCTGCCGGAGGCAGTTATTGGATGCAATTCTGAAAATCCACGTCCCTATACTGGATTCATTCCTGAATTTCGGAAGCTGCTGCCAGACGATGATAAAGGTTTCCTGGGCAAGATCCTGAGCAAGTTCGGCATCATTTACATATCCCATACATAAACGGAATATCCTTTGCCAATAGAGTTCATATATCTCTTCAAAAACCATTATTTCGCAGATAAAAAGTGAGTAAGCTGATTAAGATACCAATCCTTATCATCGTACATGATAAAATGCAAACCTTTTGAAGCATACTGCATATTGGCATTTTTTAAATTTTTGTACTGGTTTTCGATCGTTGGCTTTAGAGTAACAAAATAAGATTCCAGAAGAATAAGGGAAGGACATTGGATGTTTTTTATTTTCTCTCTGAGATCGGTATTATAAAAATCACAGTACATTTTAGCAAATGTTTTTCGGTCCGATTTCATACTCCAGTTGATTACCGTTTCCTGCATAGAAATATCAGCCATAAGACGTGGCATAGCCTGTGCCTGCATTTTCCGGAACTGCTCATCGTTCATCGCTGTCAATTGAGCAATAGCAGGCGAACAGTCATTATTTTCTTTCGATGTAAAACTGGGATCAGATAGCGCTGCCAGGCAGGGAAGCGTGTCTACGATGATAATTTTACCTGCAAGCTCCGGATAATCTGCCGCTATGGCCAGGGCAAGACCACCTCCCATACTGTGCCCGATAAGAATGGGCTTCTCAATTTTATTGTCTTTGATATAGGTTGCAATTCCTTTTTCCCAGTCTTTAAAACTGGCATCTGTCTGGGGTTTTATTCCTGCAAATCCAGCCATTGTTAAAGTATAGCAGGTGAAATCTTTTTCAAACTTTGCGATGGTTTCATTCCAGACGTCACCTGAAGAAGCAAATCCGGGAATGAAAATTAATGCCTGATTTCCGTTTCCTGTTTTCTTTAATTCAAACGGATACACTGTTTGTTGGCCGAATATATTGCATACTGCTAAAAAAAACAACATAATGATTAAAAGGAGTGTAAATTTTTTCATGATTTCTTAAGTTTTAAAGTGTATTTGTCTTTTAGAGACGAACCTTAAAAAAATGTTACACACTATTTGATTTTTTTTGAAAAAAAATATTTCTCCTCCTTCTCAACCCTTTTGTTCAGGGCAAAATCATATGAAATTTATTTTAGCGATTTTTTGTTAATGGTTCAATAATATTAAATTGATAAGTATTTATTCGGGATGATTAATCCAATATTTTTCCATAGAACCTGCTGATGTCAAAATAAAATCCGGGAATTTTATATTGGTCCTTTTCAAACTCCTGATAATCGCATTTTCCCTTCAGGCTTTGAGATTTTGTTTCCATTTGAAATCTGTTTAAAAGGACATATTCATCTGTTACAGAAATCACATGAAAACCTGTTTCACATGTGAGACCATCGCCGGAAGTAAGAATGGCATTTAATAATCCGTGGAAATTTCCTGCAATTTTTTCGGCGGTAGCATCATCTTTATTCAAATGATACAAGTAAGCGAGATAATTCATAGCCCGCAAATCCAGTGGATTTTCCTCCAATGCACCCAGGAACAACTGGATTCCCTTTGAAAGATCTTTTTGGGAGATACCTTCACCTCGGTAATATTTGGCTACTTCTTCAGCTTTCTTTCCTATTTTATAAGGTTGATATTCTTTTTGAAATGTATATCCGAAATAAAGATGACGGTACTGATTGCCGGTAAGGAGCGTATCGTTCTGCTTTAATCTTTTTAAAAGCTTTGGATAATAGAATTCTGAATTTTTATCCTCAATACTTTTTTGAATGGCAGCATAATCCGGTGCTTTGAATTCCATTTTCTGAGCATGCAGAAAAGTCAGCAGTGTTAGAAAGAATAAAGTGAAAAATGCTTTGATACTCATGGTTTGTATAAGGTTGTTACAATTTTTTGTGAGATTAAAAATACGAAATATGCATCAATCGGGTAATATCAACTTACTATTTGTAAAAAAAATAATAAAATATTATCAAACTGCTACTTTGTGTCAATAAATTTACTAACTTTATTCGGAATTTGAGATGTTACCCCTGACATTTGAAGGGGTAAAAGGAATTTTTAACTAAAAAACTAAAAATATTAATGAGTAGTAGTATACAAGATGAATTTAAAGTCTTCAAAGACGAATTAAGAAAGTTGAATATCGAAGTACAGAAAGTTGTGAAAGTAGGAAACGGCAGTATGGATTTCCATGAGGTTTTCTACAAATCGCCGAGGTATGAAGAGGTAAAAAGTATCTATGTCCAGCGTCATAATCTGGATCATATGATTGAAAAATTTAAACAGGCCTATCATTAAAAATAGAATATGCGCCGCAGAAAATCTGCGGTGCATGTTTTTTATAATTTAATCTTTATCCAGTGTAGAGGTCTTTTTGGTGTCTTTCATTCCGGTATAAACAACCAGAGAAAAAAGAATACAGCCGGTAATATACCAGTAAAAATATTCTTCAGACCCTATCTTTTTAAACCAAAGCGCAAGATATTCTGCTGTTCCGCCAAATACAGCAACAGTAATAGCATAAGGTAAACCTACACCAAGTGCCCTGATTTCAGAAGGGAAAAGTTCTGCTTTTACTACCGCATTGATCGAAGTGTAGCCGCTTACAATAATTAAAGCTGCCATAATCAGGAAAAATGCACCCCATATTGAAGTGGTAGTACTGAGAGCCGTAAGGAGCGGAACGGTACATAAAGTTCCCAAAATACCAAAACCTAAAAGAAGCGGCCTTCTTCCGATTTTATCTGATAATCCTCCAAATACAGGTTGAAGACATGCAAATATAAAGAGTGAAACAAAGGAGACTAATGTAGATTCTTCCTTGGTAAGATGTACTGTATTTACCAGGAATTTTTGCATATAAGTGGTGTAGGTATAAAATGCCAGCGTTCCTCCTAAGGTCAGCCCCACAACGGTAAGCAAAGCTTTTGGATGTTTCATAAGCTCTTTTACCGTTCCTTTTTTCTTTTCGCTGACTTCTTTTGTATTCTCAAAAGCTTCCGTTTCATGAAGATTAGCTCTAAGATATAAGGCAATAATAGAAAGCATAGCTCCGATCACAAAAGGAATTCTCCATCCCCATTCTTCAAGCTGGGCCTCAGTGAGTAATAATTTTTGTAAAATAAGCTGAATACCTAAAGCAATAAGCTGCCCGCCAATCAAAGTGACATATTGAAAGCTTGAATAAAATCCTCTTCTGTCCTGCGTGGCCATTTCGCTGAGGTAAGTGGCGGAAACTCCATATTCACCACCCACACTTAGACCCTGAAGTAATCTTGCCAGTAAAAGTAATAAAGGGGCCAGAATACCAATAGACTGATAAGTGGGAGTAAGGGCAATCAGCAGAGATCCAAAAGACATCAGCAGGACGGAGAGCGTCATTGCTTTTTTCCTTCCGATCTTATCTGCAATGCTTCCGAACATCCAGCCGCCGATAGGGCGCATGAGAAAACCTACGGCAAAGATCCCTGCGGTATTCATCAGTTGGGCATTGAGATCAGAATCAGGAAAAAATGAATGGGAGAAATAAATGGCGAAGGCTGCGTAAGCATACCAGTCGTACCATTCAACGAGATTACCGATAGATCCGCCAATGATGGCTTTGATTCTTTGACCTGTGGTGATTGAGGCTGAGTCCATAGATGTTGTTTCCAGAAAGTTTTTTTATAATGACATCCAAGATACAAAATTCAGAAAAAAATAAACCGTTCCTAAAAAGAACGGTTGAATACTATATTAAGAATGATTTCTTAAAACCGATATCCAATGGAAAGCCCGCTTCTGAAGCCTGCCCACGGCCCGTCTACTTTTATTCTGGCACCATTGGCATTGGTTTCTACGGTATACTTAACAAATGGAATGTCCAGATTTTCAATTTCCTTTTTAAGCTGAGCCTGCATATCAGGCGTCAGTACATAATCCGAGGTCATGGTAAAATCACCTTTTCCGCTTCCGTAATGGGCTCCAGCGATCCAGAAATCAAGGACAAGATTCTGGCTTCTGGTCAGAAAGAATTGTACCCCAACCATTAATCCACCACTGTTTCCATTGGTGTCCCCCTGTCCTTTGAGTGGAATTGGATAGGTAACTCCATTCGGACCCTTATAATCATAATAAAAATCAAAAGTATTGGAAGTAACACTTGAGTACCGGTAATAAGGAGCAAAATAAAATCCTTTTCCATAGCCTTTACCGATATAAAATCTTGGTTCAATGGTGAAATTGGTTGCTTTTACTCTAAGATTCTGGAATCTTTTTTCATCTTCATCTTTCAGAAAAGCATTAATGAAAGGTACTTTTCCTTCAGGCATTGTGCCGAAACCGAGATTCACAGAAAACCATTGGCTGATAGCTCTTTCATAAGACAGATTGATATTTCTGAACGTATAAGCCGTGACATTGGTCTTGATGATATTCATCTTCTCTGCCGGGCTGTTCTGAATTTCCTGAGCTCCCAGGACCGAAAACAGGAAGTACGGAATTACTATGAATGCTTTTTTCATGACTCAATATTTTGTGATGTAAAAAAATACCAGCAAAAAACGGGCTGAATTTAACATAATAAATGGAAAATAAAAAAATATGTTGATTTTTTAATTGTTTGCTGTTATTAATGTAATAGTCATCAGCCATTGATTGTCCTACTAGTATAATTCATCTTCAGACATGAAAAAAACTATATATACCATCTTCTTTCTTTGCAGTGCTTTTATGTTTTCACAGGAGAAGAAAAATGATACGGCTGATGTAGGGACAACCAAAGAAATTCAGGAAGTTATTTTAAAATCACAACGTAAAAAACAGTTTGCAGACAAAGCTGTTTATACTTTTGATAAAGAAGCGCTTGCCAGAGCACGCTATGCAAAAGATTTACTTAGCACACTCCCGGAGTTACAACTGAATCCCGTAGAAAATACCATTACCAGTACGAAAGGCGGAACCACACTATTCCTTATCAACGGGATTGAAGCTACAGATATGCAGATCCGAAGTGTTGCGCCCGGTGAAGTGGTGAAAGTAGAATATTATGACATTCCGCCAGCGAGATGGGCTACGAGAGCAGATACGGTAGTTAATATTCTGACAAGATCCACAGAAACAGGGTATGTTTTCGGGGCTGATGTATCTACGGCTTTGAATACCGGATTTGTGAACGGTTCTGCCTACGCCAATTATACTAAAGGGAAAAATAATTTCGGACTGGAATATTCCCTTAATCTTAGGGATTATAATGACAGAAGAGTCAACAGCATCTATGATTATCAGCTGAACGGGAAGCATTACCGGTCTGATGAAAACCGCAAAGATCATTTTGGATATACCTTCCAGAGTATAGCTTTGCGCTATACGAGACTTGTTCCCGATGACTATGCTTTTCAGGCTAAACTTAATATGGATATTTTCAGCAGGTTTTCGAAAGGAACAGGACAGAGCGTCTTTACCGAAGATTATCTGAAAGAAGAACACAATATGTTTAAAAATAATGGCTCGGATTATGTGATTCCTAAGCTGGATCTATATTATTCTAAAAAGATTGGTGAAAAAGATGAGTTGAGTATTAATGTAGTAGGTTCTCATTACACCACCAATACCACAGAAACGGCCAAAGAATGGATTGTTGGTTCGGGATTGTCTGTATATGACAATGATATGGTATTGAAAGCAAAGCAAACAAGTTTGGTTGGGGAACTTGCGCATATGCATGATTTCACGGCTGGAAAACTTTCGTCCGGATACCGGATTTCAAGGTCTTCTATTTCCAATGATCTGAATAATCTTGCCGGATACTCTCAATATAATGTTACTTATCTGGAACAGTATTTTTATACTGAATTTGCAGGAAAAGCAGATCAATTCAGTTATCGTATCGGAGCAGGGCTTACCAATATTCACAATAAAAGTGCAGAAAATACTTTTGATGAATGGACTTTTACTCCAAAGGTTATTTTAGCTTATCAGCTTAAAGGGAATCAGAACCTACGTTTTACAGCAAGTTATAATCCGGTAAGTCCATGGAGTAATGCTTTGAGTAGCAATGTGGTGCAGCTGGCTCCTAATATTGTTCAGAGGGGAAACCCCTTTTTACAATCTCAGCAGGTTTTTTCTAATAACCTGACTTATTCTTTTAATAATAAGTATTTTGATTTTAATGCAGGCTTATTTTACCGGTATACCAACAGGGTAATCAATCAGTACTACGTTCACGATGAGGTGTTGAATGGATATGCCCTGACTTATGAAAACGGGAAGAATGCTCAGAGATATGGAGTTCAGTTAACAGGATCTTATAAACCTTTCGGAAATACTCTTTTGGTCATAAAAGCTGTAATCACACCAACATCTGAAACAGTAAGAACTAGTAAAGGTGCTCTGATAAAAAATGACTATTTAGGAAATTACTTTTCGCTTTCTTCAGAATATAAATCTTTCTCTGTTCAGTACCAGTTCAATATTCCGGTATACAGCCTTAATGGAGCATTTCTTAATACGAATGAAAACCAGAATAATATTTTTGTGAGCTATAAACATAAGAACTGGACATTTTCTACAGGAATGTACTGGATAGGAATGCCTTCGGAATATAAAACGAAAAGCCTACCGGAAAGTCTCGTAGATTATAAAGTTCATACACAGATTATGAACAACAAATCCATGTTTGTATTAGGACTGAGCTATGATTTCTCGAAAGGGAAAAAGACAGAAATTCAGCGAAAGCTTAATAATGATACTGCACCTGCAGCTACCTTTTAGATGCTAATTTGAATGTTAATAAGAAATCCCCGCTCATTTGTAGGAGTGGGGATTTTGTTTTATTATTTCTTAATGAATTTTGTGTTCTTTGTATCTGCAGCATTTTTTCCGCTGATCTGAATGAAATAAGATGCTGGCGGAAGATCTGAAATCTGTATGTTTCCGGATTTTACATCTGAAGTTTTAACCAGTTTACCATCCAGGCTGTAAATATCTGCTTTGGAATAGTTATCCGTATTTCCTTTGAAACCGATAAAATCCTGTGCAGGATTAGGATAAACCACTAAGTTTTCTTTTTTTACTGCACTGTTTACGCCCAGGAATGTTTCACTTAATGCAAATGTAGTTTTTACATTCTGGTTGATGCTCAACAGTGGAATACTGATATTTCCGCTTGTAGAATTAAGCAGGGCATATCTGTGAGAAGCATCGTAATAAGAATAGGCTGTATTGGTTATTGCTCCGATAGGGTTAGAATAAGTAACATCCAGAGATGAATACAGGTTGAAATTCTGTGTGAATTTTACTCTAAGAACATTAGTGTATGTTTGATTGCCTATAATTAAAGTTCCATATGCATCAGCAATGGCAGTCATTGTACCACTGAATAATCCGCTGGCAGAAGATGAGGAAAAAGTACCTTTGGCGGTGTCGTTCTGTGTTGCTCCGTACGTTGTTGGATAATTAATATGAGTACCGTTATCCACACTAAAGTTTAAAGTGGCCTGTGTATTTACAATTCCTGTAATTTCCAGTTTAGAAGTTGAAGCTTTGTAATAAACGGTTGTTGCTCCGTCTACCATTTTAAGAGTAGAACCCGGGAAAGTTGCTATTTCAGTAGAACTAGGAGTTGAATACGTTGTTTGTGATGCTGCTCCCATCGTAAGCCCGCCATTGGAAAATGTTGCGTTAGGACCTGTTGCAGAGTTGTTTACGGTGCCGGCTGTGTTGTTGTAATTAACAATATTTCCGGAAATAGGGTCATTGGCTGCTTTTGTAAGCGTGATCTGCGCAGACATCATGGCAGATGCTCCTAGTAAAAGGAGTAGAGATTTTTTCATAGTCAGAATTTTTTTGTTAAAAATAATTAAAAAATAGTATTCAAATGTTAATTTTTTTTCTTTTTAATTATATTTTTAATAAAAACGCCTGCTGATCGAATCAACAGGCGGTCTGTGCGTTAAAAATGCTTGGGTTTAATTGCTTATTACCATTTTACGGTAAGCATAAATATCTTCAATGGTTACGACACTCATATCTTTTTTGATGGCAAAGTCTACAATTTCAGGGAGCCTTGCCATGGAACCGTCTTCATTTGTCAGTTCACAAAGTACGGCATCTTCACCAAGATTGGCCATTTTTACAAGATCTACACTGCCTTCGGTATGTCCACGCCTTTCAAATACACCATCTTTTCTTGCAATCAGAGGAAAAACATGGCCCGGACTTGCAATATGTTCTGCCTGAGCATTTGCTGCTACAGCAGTTCTGATTGTTGTCACGCGGTCTTTGGCAGAAACTCCCGATTCCACACCTTCTCTTGCCTCAATGGAAATCGTGAATGCGGTCTGGTTTTTTGAATTGTTGTTTTCCACCATCGGACGAAGATTAAGGTGGCGGCTTTTTTCCTCGGAAATACAAAGGCAGACGATACCGCTGCATTCGCGGATCAGAAGTGCCATATCCTGTTCTGTAATAGTGGAGGCGGGAAAGATGATATCACCCTCATTTTCGCGGTTTTCATCATCTACCAGTAGAATACCTTTTCCCTGCTGTAATGTCTGAAGTGCTTTTTCTACACGTTCTTTGGAGGTTGCTCCGAATTGTTCTAATAATTTTTCCATGTTATTTTACTTTTAAAAGTTAAAATACACTTCGGTACATGGAAATGAAATACAACGCAACAAGAGTCCATAAGGAATCTTATTGGTCATCTCATTTTCTTCTCCCATCCAGACTTTAACTGTCGGTTCCGGAATTTCACCAGATCAGTCCCTTCCGAAGAAAGGAGTCGCGGACTGTAACCGCCGGTAGGGAATTTCACCCTGCCCCGAAGAAAACTTATACTAAGTTTTGCTGTATGTTGTAATTAAATTTTTATTTCATTAATAGTATTTAACGCACAGACCGCTAATTTCGGGAAGTTTTTTGAATTGGAGAAGCTTTTTAATTATATTTAAGCAGTAACTCTTTTTGAAATTAAATTTTCAGACTGTTCTTAGTATTTTTTCCATCTTCTTTCCTTTGGCCAGTTCATCAATCAGTTTATCCAGATACCGGATGTTTCTCATGAGTTCATCTTCAATTTCTTCCACACGATATCCGCAGATGACTCCTTTGATCAATGAAACATTTGGATTGAGTTGAGGTGCCTGTTCAAAGAAAGTTTTAAAGTCGGTTTTGTTGTTAAGGATGTTCTGCAGATCACTTTCATCATATCCCGTCAGCCAGAATATGATTTCATGCACTTCTTCTCTGCTGCGTCCCTTTTTCTCAGCTTTTTGAAGGTAATGTGGATAAACACTGGCAAAAGCCGTGGTGAAAATTTTAGTATTCTGCATGACTTTATTGTTATTAATTAATATTGAGAATAAGATTTTAATTACCACTTCCAGATCTGAGGCTCATCTTTCCAGATCAGCAGTCTGAACTCTTCATAATGTTTCCCATTGCCGATGGTGTGGGTATCTCTATGTCCTTTCTCTAGTTTTAATTTGTGTAAAATACCTGAGTGTGCCGCTACCCACAGGGTTTCTTCATCATCAGAAAGTGCAATTCCTGTAATGGTAGACCCAAGGAAGTGTCTCCAAAGCTGATTTCCATTCTTATCAAAAGCTTTGATATAGCCGTAAGCGTCTCCCAGAATATAATAATCTTTTATGGCAGCCCCTTCATAAACTCTCATTTCTTCATCAATGAAAGTAAAGTCTTCACTTTCTGTATACGCTTCAATATCAGCTCCTGCATATTGATCGGCATTGATTCCGATGGTAATTCCGTTGTAAAAGTGGCAGGAATTTGTAATCAGTTGGCTGTCATCTTTTGCAAAAAGACAAAAATGTGGATAAGATGATTGTGGTCCTATAGATCCCACGGTATTGCCTTCGTGATCCAGTATTCTGTGATCATAGCACTGATCTCCTACTACGATATAAGAATTGTCGTTGGATAATGCTGCATTTTCCATGTCAATCTGAGAGCTCCAGTCTTCTTCATTGTCTTCATTGATGGGATGGATGAGTTTTTTTTCAGTATTTGAAACCAGAAAAATTCCGTCTGAGGAAACAATCACAACTTTGCTTCCATCATTAAAAGGATATAAATCTGTAATCCCGAAATCTGGGTTTTCATCCATTTCAAATTCATTGATAAGGTCTCCATTCCAACCTTTGTATAAAGATATTTTGTGAGCATCTGCAATGGCGAAAATGTTTTCCCGTTTGGATTTCCCGATAGCATGGATATTTTCATCGAGTTTTGTGACAATATCTTTATCAAGAAGATAAGCCTGTCTTTTTTCATATGAAGTGCCTGTCAGGAAAACAATTTTTTCATCAGTGATAAAGTGCATATGCTCAATATTCTGAGCTTTATTTTCCATTAAGGGAATGATAGGAGCGTGAGCAGGTGGGAAATATTCTCTGAAGTTTTCTGTGTCTCCTTTTTTGTTGGCAGTTTTAAGCAGTTCAAAAACTTCGCGGGCAATATTGGCTCTTTTATCTTCAGGTTCTTCACCTTTCCAGTTTTCCCAGCCGTTTTTTTCACCAAACTCAACCATTTCATTGATGCCTTTTGCATAACGTTCCCCTTCTGAGAACCACTCTTTTTGGATTGTAGTGTTGTACATTGAACTTTTTACATTAAAATTTTATTGAAATGAGGTTCTATCCCCTATCAACTAACTTACAAAAAATCTAATAATCCGGTATGAAAACAATTCCGGTAATTGGAGCAATTTATTTTGTCGATAACCTCTGGCATTTGCTTTAAAAATAATGCCTGCGAATAATAAGGTCAAAAAAATGTGGATAAGTTATCCACAGAACTTATCCACATGATTTTTCATTGTGGAAAATCCATAAAAAACGGTATTCATTATAAAATAATGATTTATAGATATTTATAAGGGATTTTTTAAATGACTTAAAAACTTATCCATAGTTTATCCACAATGGTAAAAAGAGATCATAGAAAGTTATCCACAAATAGTTGAAAATGTGGATAACTGCCTGTTTTGATTTAAAATATTTAAAATCAATATTTTAATTGGATTCGATCGGTGTCCGAAAATTCTATTTTACACTTATCCACAAAATTGGGCTTTTATTGCTGATCTTTATAAATATTCCAGAAATTAAAATCGGTCATAGGAGCATCAGTGATTCCGATGTTTCTTCCCATCGTTACGATTTGTCCTCTGTGATACGTGCTGTGAAGAATAGCATGCTGGATGTATTCGTATTTGGAAAAATCACACTGAAACCACTGAGATTCTATTTTTACATTTTTTGAAAGATCTTCTTCAGATAAACTTTCCACATAATCTACCAGTTTCTGCGAGTTGTTTTTTATGGCATTGAAAACATCTTCTTTGCTGGTAGTCTCTGCTGTTTTTACAAAATCAAAATCATCCTTTTCAGAAATATGACTCCACCAATATTCCTGGGTTTGCCAGATGTGGTGTAACGTTTTTAAAATTGTCGGAAAACTGGAAATGGTTTCCTGATTCAGCTGTTCGTCAGACTTTGTGGATAGCCAGTCGATGTATTTATTGACTACCCAGTTGTTGTACTGTGCACTTTTGCTGACTAATGTTTTTAAGCTCATATTATTAATGTTTAGTTGTGTGTGTAAAGGTGAATGTTATAAACCAAAATGCCTGTCCTGGTCTGAATTTTCAGGATTAATGAGTGCTTTGTTGCTGTAGGTCGCTGCTTCGAAATCATTGATATTGACAGAAAGAAAAGAAATATCAGGCAGCAATTCTGAAAGCTGGTTACAGATCTGCTTCGAAAGATCTGCTTTTTGTTCTGTATTGCGCCCCTGCATGATATACCCAAACACATGTAGAAAATTTTTCTTACCTGTGCCTAATTTGTAATACTGATAGGGTTGAAGTCTTACTTTGATGTCATTGGGAGCAAACAGTCCTGTTCCGTCTGCCGCTTCATAAACTGCATCCATCAATTCATCGGGTGTTCTCTGCTGAAGAATATCCTGTGAACAATCTATTATAAAATGGGGCATAGATTCTATTTTGTGTTTGATTTTGTGTGAGATAAAAATAATAAAAAATAGTAATGGAAATTAAAAATAAAAACCGTTTTGAAAACAAAACGGCTTTAAAATATGTATTTTTTACTTTGTGAATACTGGTTTTATAGATTTGATTTTTTAATGCTGTATTGTGGTTGTACAGCGTTGGTCATGTCAAGAACAATATCATAAATTCCATCTTCATGGATTGGGAAATCATAAGCATCGAAGGCAATACTTTTATTGTCATTATTCAGACCGAGGTTGTATCCCCAGTCATTATTAAACCTGAATTTTAAATTACCTTTTTTTAATGTATAGTTTTTCAGAAAATAAATATTCGGATTTTTAGGATCTGTTTGTAGCAGTATATCTTTTCCGTCCCAACCGTTCGGCGTTGCGTTTCCGATAATTCCCCACGTAAGAGTATTGGCCTTTCTTTTTGCTGTTTTTACAGTTCCATCCCAGAAATGAATGACCAGAGTATTTATTTTTCCGTCTTGATCCCGTTGGAATGTACAGGTGAATTTTTCATCTAGCTGGAAAGATGTTTTGCTTTTTGGTAACAACGCATTTCTTGGATAGCTGCCCTCTTTGAAAACAAGTTGTCCATCGTTACTGGTGATGTAAAAATTTGAATCTTCTGTGGAATAAACACCTTCCAGCTTTTTTAAATCCTCTGCACTCACTTTTGCAATGGCCGGAATGCTATATGGTTTATTGTACAGTATTTTTTCTACTTGAGGAAAGATAAAATCCGTGTGTGAAAGTTCTGAATTTGATATGACAATCACACAAATATCATCCTCCGGAATTCTGTAATATCTGCTTCTGTAACCTGGTCCGCCGCCATCATGCCCCACCCGTTTTTTGTCAAAAACAGTCGAAATCTGGAAGCCTAATCCATAATGATCCTTGAGATAGGGAGTAAAAGCTTTATCTGTGGTTTCCTTTTTCAGAAGGGTGTGATTCTTTAATGCTTCGTTAAACTTGAAAAGATCTTCTACCGTAGAATACATGGCTCCTGCCCCAAAAGGATGGTCAGTTTTGAAACGTAATGCTTCATTAGACTTATTATCGGATAGAAATTCATAACCTAATGCTTTATTCTCATCCGTAACATTCTTGAAGTTGAATCCGCTATGGTTCATTTTAAGGGGCTTCAGGATATTATTCTCTATCACTTTATCATAACCTGAACCTGTTATTTTTTTAATAATGTAACCCAGAATATAATATCCGGAATTGGAGTAATCCCAATTTTTGCCCGGGGGGAAATTCAAGGGTTTTGCAGAAATATATTTTAAAAATGTTTCTTCATCTACAGTATCCTCAGAGTTGGTATGATTTTGAATTCCTGATGTATGGGAAAGCAGATGAGCTAAAGTAATGCTGTCACCCTTCGGAAAATCAGGATAATATTTGGAGAGTTTGTCATTCAGAGACAATTTCCCTTGTTCTTCCAACTGAAAAATAACGGTTGCTGTGAACATTTTTGTGGTGGAGAAAACTCTATAAAGACTGTTATTGGTATTTTTTTCTTTTTTAGGAGCATTTCTGTAGCCATAGCTATTTTCAAAAATAATTTTTCCTTTTTCGGCAATCAAAACAGAACCACTGAACAATCCTGCTTTTTCATACGTTGAAAATAACTGTTCCAGTTTTTGGGATTTCTGTGAAAAAAGAGGATGCATCGCAAACATTAAAACGATACAGGTGAGAATAGATTTCATGTAATTTTTTTTAAATAAGACACTTTTAGGTGTGATAATATTACATGGAATTTTTTGGAAAATATTTTTTGTTGAAGAACAATTAAGGCTTTTTAATTTGAATTAAAGTTTTAACACCATTGACCATAACCATTGACGCTTTTTCGGTTTCAATAAAATATTTTAAGATTTTTCCATTTTCCAGAATGATTTTTCCGAAAGTAAACTTCTCATTTCCATGTCCTTTAAAATTTCCATACAATCAATAACCAATTGGTTTTGTTTTTTATTTTAATGGTGACTGGCATAATCATCTATACTTTAGAGCAAGTTTTTTTCATATAACTTTGTTTTCTCAAGCCCGAAATTATTAATTGTGACCGTTGGAGAATCCATATCCCAGGTTGGAAGATGCAATGAAAGCTGATCTTCTAATTTTACGATTCCAGGTGTTATAGTATAATCAAATTCATAGCTTTTATTACCGGTAATGATTTCAAGCCCGGATTGTTTTCTATCACTGAATGGAGTTGGGACACTGAAAAAATATATTGAAATAATTTCATCCCATTTTATAAATTCAGAGTTATTCTTTTGCTTAATATAAAACCCTTTTTCTGTGTATTGAAAAATTCCGTCATATTGATGCTGTCTATCCATTTCCCTTTCAAATGAATCATAATCTTTCTCATCGGGATAATACAGTTTTGCTATTGAAAATATAAGAACAACAAAGCACAGAAAAATAACAGCAAATGTAATTTTTTTATCATCAAAAATAGGATAATTATAAAGAGTCAGTACCAATACCAGACACGTAACTACGATTAACTTTTTCATATTAAGTGATCTGTGTTAAACAGTAATTTTAAAATTGAACTGAACGGATTTCATTAATTAAATCATTCGTACTATTATAAATCTGAATAGCTGAAAATATAAAAGGTTCTGCTGATTCTCTAAAAATATTATTCATGAATGATGATATTAGAGTCTGTTATAAATGATTTTAGAACAAAGGCTCTCCATTGAGATCCGTTGTCAGCACTTCACTCATATAATCAAAAAAGGGCCGCATTGCCAGCAACGTCTGGATGGCTTCCTTCTGAAAGCTGTCTGACAGAACCTCCTTATCTGTAAATTCCCGCATCACCAGGAATTGTTTTTTTCGGATTAAATCAATAGCCGGATGATTTTTATCAAAGCCCCGCGGTGCAGTTTTTACAGAGTCTCCTTTAAGTTCTCCGAAATATTGTATAAAAGTTTTATCAGCGATAATTTTTTCAATTTCTTTGCTGCTGATTTCAAATTCTTTACGGATGCGAAGTAAATCTTTGGCTTCAGGCCCCCAGAATCCACCACCTACAAAACTGTTGCCCGGTTCCAGCTGAATATAATATCCACCTCTCAGCATGGGCTTCGAACGGGAATATCCCACTCCAAAATTGGTTTTATAGGGTGTTTTGTTTTTGGAAAAACGGACGTCATTATAAATCCTGAAAATATGCATTCCTTTAAGCTGATCATGCTCCTGAAGTTCATTGTAGATCTGAGTAAATAAAACTTTATTTTCCTTTACAATGGTATCATATTCGGATTTGTGCTTTGCGAACCATTCCCGGTTGTTATTTTCTTTTAAATGGGTGAGAAACTCAAATGCTTTTTTCATATTCAGATCAGGATTTTCCTTCGTTGATATATTCTTGATAATCTTCTTCTAATTTGTTAATTTCCTCTATCAGGAAATCATAAATATTTCCTTCAAATATATCGTAATCTTCCTCGTCATATTTGTCATATTCAATTTTTATGATTCCATTGTCGGTATAAGCTCTGTACAGATTTCCACTGCGTTTGAAAAATAATTGGCCCAGAGGCTTTTCTTTATATTCAAGAGCTTCGGCATGCTTCTCTTCAAAACCCATCCATGAAGGCATTTCTTCGTCCTGCGAAAGCCCGTACACGAAAAAGCCGTACCCGAATTTCCAGGCTGGAAGAACATCAAATTCTTCGGGCCGTTTCCATACTTCTTCTCTAACTTCAAGAAGCAAGGAGCCAAATGTTGTCAGGAAATCCTTAATATCTTCACTGAATGTAAAACCTGTACTTTCTTCATACTTTGTAATCTGTTCTTCGGTGGCCGGATTTGCCAGGGAACTCATTACGAAAAAATCATCATTTAATTTCTTTTTCCTGTCCCAGAAGTCTTCTTTTGTTGTCATATTTTTTGTTTGGTTTGTGCCGTCATCATTGATCAGACCGTTATTGAAACAAATATAAGGGAAAGTTGGAGGGATAAAAAATGAAGGAAGGGAAAATGATGAGGTTTACTCATTTTCAATTGTAAACCCATTTTCTTTGTCCATTTGTTCACGTTCTTTTTGTGACATTCTTTTTCTTAAAACTCTGGTAGTATAACCTCCTTTCACAATATTTTTGTCGATATATATCCAATCTGTAATATTGTGTGGATTAATTTCAATAGTATCTCCCAGTTTTACTTCTGTTGTTGATATGGGATCTCCATCTACAATTCCATAGAATTTATCATCAGAATATTGAACTTCACTTATCCAGATATGCTCGCCTCCGGAACCTGCGGTGTTAAATCTTTCTTTCAGTGCAAAATTGTAGTAATCCGGATTGCGGCTTTCTATTGCTTCTTTGAACTTATATAATGATTTTTGGGCATTTTCTATCGCAGTATTCATTTCGGTGTCTTCTCCCTGCAGAATATGAATGTCGGGCTCATTATCTCTTTTTACAACTTGATCTTTTCTTTGGCAGCTTAATACGATAAGGCTTAGAAGTAGATAGATTGGATATTTGCAGCGCATAATTTAATCTGATGATATTAATTCAAGTTTCTAATTGTCACTTATTAATCTTATAATCTTCTAATTTCTGTTTCAGTTCTTCAGAAACCAGGTTATTTTCTATCAGGTAGCGGCTCATTATTTTCAGGAAATACCTGCATTCCTTTAAGTAATCTTTATCAGGTAAAGAATGATCTTTTAAATAAGTGCTTGCTCGGTCGACAAATACTCCGGAGCCTTCAAAATCTTTGCTTATGAATAGTGTTCCAACTAAGGATATATAGGAAACAAATTCATATTCGCCATGATTTCCTTTTAAAAAGTGCGGAGGCATCTTTTTGTTCATGTCCTGAAAATAGGATATGATTCCGATGTCTTTCAGATATTTCTCCTTTTCGATAACAAACCAGTCATCTACTATTTCGCCATCAAAATCCATTTCAAGATCATAGTACCCGATGGATTCCAGGTTTTTAAGATAGATTTCATTTTCCACACAAAGACTTATTCTTGCCCGGATAACAGGTTCCCGGTATTGCTGTTCAATCAGATATTGGTATCCCTCAAATACAAAAGTAATTTCGTGGCGGGCAAAGCCTCCTATCAATTCTTCAGGATCTTCTGAGAGTATTTTTTGGAGCGTGTGAAATGCTTCATTTTTGAGATGAAATTTTTCAGCTCTTTCGGTGAGTAATGTTTGAAGTTCCTGAGCAGTCATAGTATGGTTATTGGTTTTCAAATCCTGTAAATCCATCAAAGCTGTTTTAATGGATTA
The DNA here is from genome assembly GCF_046614675.1 of Chryseobacterium cupriresistens. NCBI lineage: Bacteria > Pseudomonadati > Bacteroidota > Flavobacteriia > Flavobacteriales > Weeksellaceae > Chryseobacterium > Chryseobacterium cupriresistens. Next base: position 270,837 of record NZ_JBKKJT010000002.1, read on the forward strand.
TGGTGCTAATGCAAATATCTAATAAATAACACTTACTGTCATCTTACAATTTTAATCTTCTGTAAAACCCCTTTCTCATCTTTAAAGCTGAAAATATAAGTTCCTCTTTGTACTTTGGATAAATCTATATTTCTGTTATAATAGGCAAAGCCCCTGTTGATCACTTCTCCATCTAAAGAGTAGACGGTAAATTCAAACTGATTGCTGTTATTTTTATTGCTGATGATAAAACCGTCTTTAGATGCGTTGGTATACACTCTTGTTTTGGTCTCACGATCTTCATTGGCTGTATTTGATGAGAGTGCATGCTCAGAAATATGAGCTGCCTGTGTACTTTTAATAGCTGATTTGGTTACGGACGTTGTACTTCCGCCGATGATGTATAATTTATTGTTATAAACTTCCGCTGCAGCGTGTCTTCTGGGAATCATATTGGATGACAGCTGGTGGAATTTATGGGTTGCGGTATCAAAGTAGGCCATAAACGTCTGATTATTATAGCCTCCTGCAATAAAAATCTTATCACCGGATACCGCTAATGAATGTCCTGATATCCCGGCCGGCATCGTAATCTGATCGGTCCAGCGATTGGTATTGATGTCGTAGATATTGATCAGGCGGGATGAAGTACCGTTGAAACCGCCAATGACATACAATTTATCATTCACAATTTTTCCCTTTGCTTCTCTGGCGGTGGGCATATCCGGTAAGGGATGCCAGGTATCTGAAGCAATATCATAATATTGGAATCTGTTGGAAAATGCAGTGGTTGCAGCGCCGTTCAGTCCGCTTCCGCCGAACACATATATTTTCCCGTTATGGATGGCAGAACCTGCATTTCCTGTATACGAACGGTTCACAGCTCCCTTCGTTACTTTCAGTGTTTCAAGATCTACAATTTCAAGATGGCTGTTTCCCCAACCGTTAAAAATATACATTTTATTATTATACGTCTCCGCATTAGCAAATTTTTTGGGAGTGATAGTTGCATTGAGAACACTCCATTTGTTGTTTGTAATATTGTATTTTTCAATATAATTGGCCATACCTCCGCTTTCCTGATATCCGTTGCTCACATAGATATTATCATCTACGATGACACTGGATAGGGCTCCTCTGCCTGCAGACATATTGGCGAGCGTTTTAAATTGAAGTGTTTGTGCATGGGCGAGCAGTGAGCCCAAAAATGAAAGGATTAATAATTTTGTTTTCAATGGTATGAGGTTTAATGTGTTTGTTTTATCTGATTTTCTTTATAGGAGTCCGGATTTATTTTTAGTACCGGACTTTAATAGGATAATCATGGTTTAAAGATAGGAAAAAGTTGAAGAGAATTTTAAAATTACTTTATTCAGACAAGCATGAGGTTATTTTTCTAAAAAATGGTCGATTTCAATCACACTTTATATTTCATCAGGTATCGCTACCCCCTTACCAAAGGGGATATAGGGGGTTCATGAAGGGGGTATAGCCCCTTATCCAAGGGGGTAAAGGGACTTATGGAAGGGGTTGGAGGGGCTTTAGGAAGTGGTTATAGGGGGTTGCATAAGGGGGTAAAGGCCGTTCCGAAGGGGAGATACTTCCTTACCCAAGGGGCTGTAAGGACTTATGGAAGGGGCTGGAGATACTTCATGAAGTGGCTGGAGGAACCTGTAACGGAGGCTGAAGGATTTATAGAAGAGGGTAGAGGTGCTTTATTTTTTTTCGCAAAGTCGGGAGACTTTGCGGAGCGGGAGAGTGGGGTATTTTAGGCGGAGGGATATAAAAAATCCGAAGTGGGAGACTTCGGATTTTGTTTTTTATGATGGCGCAAAGTCTCCAGACTTTGCGGAGCGTGGGTTCGCCCCACTATTGCAAAACCGATGTTATCAGAAATTTTTCTTATTGTTCATATTCTTTTAAAATTCTAATAACAGTTTCTTTGTCAAATGTTGATGTATTTTCAATTTTTGAAGATAATTCAGGTTTTGAAGAGGTAATTTCTTTCAGTTTATTTTTCATACTATTGAATGTGCCAACATTCACTTCTTGATTTTTTTCATTGATGAAATGATCTTTTATCTGAACGCTTCCATCATATGCGTTATTGTAATATTCTCTAAACCATTTAATTTTTCCATCATAAAAGTTCTCCTGCAAAGATTTATATTCAGAACCTCTATTCACAAATCTTCTTTCGTTTCCGTTATAATCTTTAATAGTTATTTCTTTTAGGAGTTGGAAATAGATGTATTCTTTTTTTCCTGTCTTATCATAAATTTGAAGAAATTTGTTTATTGAAGTTTCATTTAGAAATCCATAAATTATATTTTTTTGACCTCTAATTTTTCCATCAATCGTTTTATCGTTAATGAAAGTGATTTTCGCATCCATCACATTTTTTTCTTGGATATTTGCGTTTTGAGTAGAGTACTCTTCAAGTGGCTTCAATTCACTCATCTGATTCCAAACTTTTACGCAACTTGTAAGTAAAAGTACAGATGATAAAATAATAATTGGTTTTAATTTCATAAGTTTTGCTTGATAAGCGATGTATATGATAAAATTTCTGCTAACGTTTCGGGTATTGCTGTAGTTTCGGGGGCAACCGAAGCATAATCCGTGTAAAATTACGAAGATTTCTGAAACAAATAGTTCTATTGCTAACATTCAACCCCAAATTCCAGCAATACCATGCTACCTGCACGAATCCTTTCGTGTGGTTACAGTATTATAAATTATATAGTTTTAACCGAGCCATACAATACAATCGTGCGGTAGGTGGGGGAGCGGGTATTTTAGATGAGGACAAAAAGCTATATTGTTGCTTGCTTAGTGTCATAGAATGTGGAATGGTTTTTTCGTAAATTATTGAAAATGATATACTAAAGTTAGGGATTTCTTCGAAAAATTACAAAAATGGAACCATGATATGTAACATATCATACAGCGGGGAAAATTGATAAATATCAGCTGCAATGGTATGATGAGGCAGATGTTTCTTCGCTAACTTTGAGTATGAAAAAGGGATTTAAGGTTCGTTTTTCATTGTAAATTTTCACAATAATCTAAACAAAAATGCTATGAAACAAAGAGTTCCAATTTCCCAAATTATGACTAAAGACCTGATTACACTCAATCTTACACAATCATTGTATGAGGCTGAAAATTTATTTAAAAAAAATAAAATCAGGCATATTCCGGTTGTCGAAAATCAAAAGTTATTAGGCGTATTAAGTTATAGTGATTTATTAAAAATCAGCTATGCGGATGTAGAACAATCGGATGATACGGAAGATATTCCAGTGTCAGCAGTGGTATACGACGTATTTACTATTTCGCAGGTGATGACAAAAGCTCCTCTCACTGTAAATCCTGAGACTACCATAAAAGAGGTAGCAGAGATTTTATCCGAACATAGTTTTCATTCTGTTCCGGTGGTAGAAAATGACCAGCTAAAAGGTATTGTGACTACTACAGATATTTTAAAGTATTTATTGCAGCAGTATTAAACGGCCCAGTATTCACTTTAAATGCCCATTTATACTGAATACCTTACATTTTCCAAATTCAGAGTAATTGGAGATTATATTCGTATAAGCAACCCGAAGTCCAGACTTCGGGTTGCTTTATTTTTTTAGAGGCTGCTGAATGTCCCCGTTGCTGCAAGAATCCTTTCGTGCGGTTATAATATTATAAATTAAGATTCTTATAATATAAAATCAAAGCCACAGGCTACAATTGTACGGCAGCGGGTGAGGAGCAAAGTCGGGAGATCTTGTAGAGCAAAGTTACTGTCTTCTACAATGGTTAAAACTCGCGTTAACAACAGTTATTATTTTAATTGAATTTCAATCTTTTTATCTTCCATAAATAACTTTATCCAATTCGGAACTTCATTATTTCCTGGAATACATTCGATTAAACTTTTATTATTTTTATAATTTTCTATAGCTTTTTTCCCAAACTTGATTTTCATTTCATAAATTTCATTGCCACCATATCCAATCCAGGCTTTTGTTATTATTTGCTTGTTGTTTTCAATATTATGATAAAGTAAAGATTTTGTGTCTTCGGGTAAATGATGTATACCATCACACCAAAAACTCTTAGCATAATATTTTATTTTTTCATTTTCAATGTTTTTAAAATCCAAAGACCATTCTAAATGACTGCAAAATTCCATATTAAACACTGGTTCATTAAGATTAAAATTAAAAGCACCACAATTGGGACATTCAGTATATTCTCCATTCAATTTTTCAAACCCACATTCTGCACATCTGCCATTTCTATTGTTTACATGTTGAATAATAATTCTTGCTTCATTTTTGTCTACATTGAATTCGTCAATTATTTTTTTTTCAGCAAATAATTTTAAATCGTTTTGCATCAAAATATAAAGATCAAGCTTTTGTTCTTCAGAAAATTTTAGAGTAATCACTTCATTTTTACATTTGTTGCAATTAATTTTCATTCTGATTTTATTTAGATATTAAATTAACATTCCAGGACTATATTTTTTTTAGATAAACTGTTTGGTATTTCCACCGGGTGCCCCAAAATACATACTTCCTTTGGTTAGTATATACTTTTGATTTTCTTTTTAGTTGCCCACTTTTGATGTCATAAACAAAGAGCTTATTTCCTTTGATTTTATATTTTAAATGGTAGTTGATCCCGTTTTCGTTTTTTAAATCATAATTATTATAGTTGCCGGATAACATGTCAGCTATTGTTAATGAATCATGTACAGATTCGACCTCTTCTTTATTTTTATTGAATTTTAAATACAAATTATGGCCGCTTACCGTATAATGCCCGGAAAGTTCCTGATGTTGAAGATCTCCGGAAAACACATAATTAAATTCATTGTTATTCTTAAAATCTATCTTGGTGACGAAGAAACCAAATTCAGCTTTGTTGGATTTATAGGTTCCCTGCAATTTTTTCTGTGGGTTGCAAGATAAAAAAAGTAATAAAGCTAAAATCAGACTAAAGTTTTTCATACCAGTAACAAGGATAATTCTAAATTATATAGTTTGTTTCTGAAGTCCAGAGACTTTGTGATGTAGGTATTTTATTTAGTATAATCCCCTGCAATAATAGATTTCTCCATTGTACTTACGATTTCAGAAACAGGAATCGTAAATATCCCGGCATTTCCTTTATCAAATTCTTTTTTCCAGTAAGAATAACCATCCATTTCAAGGGAGTCCGGTTTTTTGTAGGCCTCTTTTTTCAGGCTGATGACACTTTTGTTCAAAGCTTCTTCTGATAGGGGAAGATGGCTGAGGTTTTCTGCATATCCAGTAGGGCTGGCAGGGTTTTTCATCTTCAAACCGTTGACAGAAATATGAATTACTTTTCCGGTTTCAGGATATTCTTCAATCTTTAATATGGTAAGTGTTGAGTTTTTTTCGGTGGGTCGGGTTTTGTAGTTCCATTCCTGGCCAACACTGTATTGGTCTTTTTTTGCACAGCTGAAGGACAGCAAGAATAATACTGCTATGAAAGTATAGAGTTTCATGAAGGGTTGGTTATTAGTTTTTTTTTTATTTTTGAATTAGCTGCTCCAGTCTGGCCATCATTTCATCTTTTTCTTTCAGCATCCTTTCGTACAATTCCATTTTTTCTTTATGTAATTCTAATACTTGTTCAAGCGGATGAAAAGTAGGTTTTATATTTGCGGTATAAGCAAAAGCAGAAGAATCATGGAAAGTATTAGCAATAATATTCACTGCTTGTTCTTCATCCATATTCTCAATAGCTTCCACAGGAACTTTCAGAATCTGGGAAATCTTTTCTAAAATATCCTCTTCTACAGTTTCTTTCTGCTCCAAAAGCGAAATCTTCTTCTGGTTCCAGTCTTCACCAAGATCAAAAGCCAAAGCCTCCTGCTTGATGCCCAACATCTCCCTAAAACGCTTGATATTTCTCCCCTGATGTATTTTTTTGTTTTGCATATTTGTGTACGTTATAGAAACAAATATAAGTAAAAGTTGGGGGATAGGAAATGGGAGAGTGAGGTATTTTAGATGAGGTGGGATTATAAAAAATCCGAAGTGGGAACTTCGGATTTTGTTTTTTTTGTGAGTGCAAAGTCGGGAGACTTTACAAGCAGGGGAGATTAATTAAATTTTATTGATTTCAAATAAAATGTTATCATAAACAGATTGATTATATCTGCCATCAATTTTACTGTAATAAATTTTTAAAGCGTTTTCTTTATCACCTCTATGAATACTTATATATATTAAGGATTTAATATACATTAGTTTACTAAAAATATCTGAATCTTTATCAAATTTTTCATTTATTTCATTTACAAATTTTTCAATATCTGAGTATAATTCAAATTTTTTAAGAATGTCTAATTTTGTAAGGTATGGATATATATTAGTTGTAAAAATGGAAATAGCATCGTTAACATGATTAAGAGAATTATAAATATCACCTACGATAAAACATTCATATTGTGCTTTACATGTTAAGAACATTTCTCTGGATTTTTCATGTGGATTTTTTTTAAGTTCAAGAAGTAATTGTTGTAGCTCATGTTTATTTGCAAATCCGTCAGTTTTTATTAAACACCTAAAATAACTTTGAAGATTGAAAGGGTTATTTTTGTCAATTAAGTAACTATCTTTTGCAAGGAAAAGAGCGTCACTATATCTTTCAACATTTATATATACTTGAACTAACTCTCTCTTTGCACGATAAAATTTTGGATTTATTTTTAAAACTTCATTAAATCTTTCTATAGCATCATCATTTCTGTTCTTCATTCGATAATAAAAGCCTAATAAAAAACTATGATCAGCACCATCTATAAATTGAACCTCCTTCAACAGTCTTTCATCTCTTTTTCTACTTAATGCTAAACATAACCAATATCTTATTTCTTTAACTATTTTTTTATCTAAGTAATTTTCATTCAGTAATATTCTATCGGCTAAAACAATTACATCATTATATCTTCGTTCATTATTATATAATTCACGCATTGCATTTAAATAATGAGAAGGAATTAAAAATTCCTTTGGGATATTTAAATTGCGTTTAAGAGATTCTTTTACAGTTAATATATATTCTGAAGTATCACTTTCAAGAGATTCATATTTTTGAAAATTATTTTTAATATGATTACTTATATTTTGATTATATTGTGAATCAAGTGTATAATTGATTCTTTGAACATAATCTTTTATCGAATCATTAAGTCTAATAAATTCTTTGTTTGATCCTAAAAACTCAATTATGAACGAGTTACTAAAGTCTGATAAAATTGTTTCAGCATCAACAAAGTCTTTTCCTAATATTTCTTGTAAAAAAAGTATACTAATACACTCAGAATCAGAAAGAATCTTTAAAATTTGTATAGCTAATTTATTATCTGAAAAATTTCTTAAGACTCTACTGACTTTTTCAGAATTATAATCGATAATTTCGTTAAGGTGTTCAATTAAATAATGTTCGCCTTCTTGTTTTAATAATTCAGTTGTAAAAGTTATTTGTTCTGGATATCCACTGAACAAATTAGAAATCTTACTAAAATTTGCTCTGTTAATACTTAGTTCATCTAATTTCAACAGTGCTTGAAATAGGCTTGCTCTTTCGTATGGTTCTAATTCAGGTATATTTATTGAAAAAAGATTCGGGTAGGATAGATACTTTAAAACTTTCAACTTTGAACTACTAATAATACAAACTAATATTTTGTCAATATTCTTAAGCTTATCCAATAATTTTAAATACCAATCAACAATTTGTCCATTTGATGAAATTATGCTAAAACTATCTACAATTAATAATATATCATTACTTTTTTCCAACTCTAGTAACAATTGAAAGGCTATTTCCACTTTACTATCAATATCTTTAGTTGATAAATTTGTGATTTCGTCATTTTGTAATTCCGAATAACCTAGACCATATAATTTTACAATAAAGTCCTCAATCGAATTTCTATTATCTAAAAAAATATTTGGTGCTTCATAATTTTGACCTATATTATTAGAATTTGTTAAAGCATGCTTTAAAAACTTTCTTCGCCCTATATTGTGTAATCCACTAATTACAATTGTTGATGGTGAAGGTAAATTAAAATCATAAATTCGCTGTTCAAATTCCTTTATTTGTGCCGTTCTGCCAATAAATAACTGGTTTAGTTCTTTTTTATTAGGATATAGATCCCAATTTACAAGCACTAAACTTTGTCTGATTAAATCATATACTTTTGTAGGCTTTGAAAAGTACTTTAAGTTATAACTATCCTTAATCCATTGGGGTATTAGTAAATCACTATGAGTAATATTAGAATCAATTATTATAGGTAAAAATTTTTTTAATTTCCCTTTCTTTATGAATTCTTCAGCTCGTAAAATTTCTTTTTGAACCCAAGTACTATCTAATGAATCTTTTGAAATAAAAAATACAAATATACCCGATGTTTCAATACCTTTATAAATTTCATCTAATGTCTTTTCACCTGCCTCAAATGAATATTGATCATAGATAATTTTATTTTTTCCTAATTTATTAGCAACGATTTCAACGAAGCTTTTTTGTTTAGAACTATGTGATAAGAATACTTTCATTTAGCTATTTAGTTTTGATGTATAAAATAATAATTTTATTAACTATAAAAGTATAAAATAATATTTATTAAAATTATGGGAAACCATAAAAACCAGAAAACTCTACAAAAGTAGAATGGTTCGTATATTAAATTGCCTTGGAGCTGTTGCACAAATTCTTGTATGATAATAGTATTACAAATTAAACATTCTAATAGTATAATCTCAAAGTCAAAGTCCCATGATACAATCGTGTGGTAACTAGGAGTGTTTTATTGGAAGCTCAAGAAACCTTGATTAGTGAGCAGTAATTATTTTAGTCAGGTTTACAAGCTCTTTTAAATTGCATTCCATATTCATTCACATATAGAACACTTTTGTCAGCTCTAATTTCTAATTCCAGTTCTGCATGTTCGTTTTGAGTTTCTATTAATAATTTTTGAAGAAAAGGCATTTCAATTAAATCTGTATAATTTGCGTCGCCTGTTGTTTGATTAAACATTAATTCAATTAATCCAAATTTGCTTAATCGTATTAAGCTCGCAGAAATATCAAATTCTGAATAATTTTCAATTGTCCAGCCTAGGTACCATTTAGGAGTTGCTTCAGCAATAAATTTATTCTGTCCTTTTAGAGATATTTTTGGATTTAAAACTTTTTGGTATCCTGTAGAAATTGATAGCATTTCAAAAACTTTAGCATCTAAGGAATTCATTTGTTTGATAATTTCAACAAATGATGGGTGAACAATATTTATCTTATCTAGATCCATTGAATTACTAAGTAAATTAATATACATTTCTCTCAATGTTTCATTATTTGCTGTATAAGAAAGAGCTTGTAAAAGAGGAATGGCAATTTCTGGTTCAGGAGATTTCCTTTTTTCTTCAGGTATTTTATTTATTTTCTTGTTAATTTGTTCTTCAATAAGTTCTTCGATTTTTTCCCAGCCCCATAACATTCCTCTTAAGGGCGCTAATAAGGCTTTTGTTGTTCTTCCTGCCACACTTCCTATTTCTTGTAAGGCAGGCTTAGCTACATCTGAATAAATTTCGGGAGTTAGTGCTTTTATTTCACCTATAATTTCTTTCGAATTTTCTGGATTAATCATTTTGTTTTATAAATATTTTTGGGATGACAGAGGTATACTCTGCAATAATCTGTTTTTATGCTACTAAATATATCACTAAATTAATAATATTTCCTTATGGGAAACCATATAAAAAACCTTCTTGTAAAAAGAGAACGGTTAGTAATATTAAATTGTCTCAGCGACACGTTGTTGAATAATTCCTGGCATTCCACCACCCATTGGCATAGCTGGTTCAGCGCTCTTCACTTCAGTGATTACACATTCAGTGGTTAAAAGCATTCCGGAAACAGAAGCTGCGTTTTCAAGGGCAACTCTTGTTACTTTAGTGGGGTCAATGATACCTGCTTCAAGCATGTGAACGTACTCGTCAGTTTTAGCATTGTATCCGAGGTCATCTAATATCGTATAGTTTAGCACCTTTATCGAGTGCGATAATTTTTATTAAAAAATTAATCTCGTTCCATTATCCGGTACCAATTTTTTTCTAATTTCCAATTATATACAGGTTTTACTTTTATTAGTTCTTCATATTGCTTTTGTGTCTCATTATCATTTGTGAATATAAAATAGGTTTGTGGTGCTTCGAAAAAGCCACGAGAAATCCAGAATTTGATAGTTTTTGTGCCTTCTGTTTTATTTTGATAAATCCAAATATCATTTCCGCCATTTGAAATAATGGGGAAGTCAAATGAAAGTTTACAAATGCCATTATTCATTTTTGTATTGGGTTTCAATTTTTCTGTTAAAACATCTTTTACTATTTGATTGCGCTTATTGTAAGAAATACTCCAGTCAATTTTTTCAATAATGGAGTTGGGGATTTTGTTGAAATTGTAAAACGTTAGAACAAATAAACTCAATGTTACTGAAAGATTTATTATTCTGTTTGCCTTTATGTTTTTCTTTTCTTTAATTAATTTTATGACTTGTCTTACTGTTAAAATTAGCAAGATTATACACACTAAAAGCCAAGAAAATGGTTGAACAAAATAGGGGAGACAAAAGTAGTCAGCAAAAACAAAAACTAACCAGGTTATAATCAAAACTACTATTTTTTTTGTCATTCAATTCTTTATTAAATTTTGTATATCATTAGTTTATCGGATTGCCGATAACATTCAAATTTACGTATTACGCCCATATATAATGTGTGCAATTACAAATAAAATTTCAAGTAGAAAGTCCATTGGATTTTCTGTATAAAAAAACCGCCCTACAAAAGCAAAGCGGTTAGTATATTAATTTGTCTCAGCGACACGCTGTTACATCATTCCTGGCATTCCACCACCCATTGGCATAGCTGGTTCAGCGCTCTTCACTTCAGTGATAACACATTCAGTTGTTAAAAGCATTCCAGATACAGAAGCTGCGTTTTCAAGGGCAACTCTTGTTACTTTAGTTGGGTCAATGATACCTGCTTCAAGCATGTGAACATACTCGTCAGTTTTCGCGTTGTATCCGAAGTCTCCTGATCCTTCTGCTACTTTAGCAACGATTACAGAACCTTCACCACCTGCGTTGGCAACGATTTGTCTTAATGGCTCTTCGATGGCTCTTTTCACGATCTTGATCCCTGTAGTTTCATCAGCGTTAGATCCTGAAAGATTGTCAAGCGCAGAGATGGCTCTTACCAAAGCAACACCACCACCTGCAACGATACCTTCTTCTACAGCAGCTCTTGTAGCGTGTAGAGCATCATCTACTCTGTCTTTTTTCTCTTTCATTTCTACTTCAGAAGCAGCACCTACATAAAGTACAGCCACACCACCAGCTAACTTAGCTAATCTTTCCTGAAGTTTTTCTCTGTCGTAGTCAGAAGTTGTAGTTTCCATCTGAGCTTTGATCTGAGCTACTCTTCCTTTGATTTTCGCTTCGTCACCACCACCGTTTACAACTGTAGTGTTGTCTTTGTCGATCGTTACTTTCTCAGCAGTTCCAAGCATATCTAAAGAGATGTTTTCCATAGTGAAACCTTGCTCTTCAGAGATCACCTGTCCACCTGTAAGGATAGCGATATCTTCTAACATTGCTTTTCTTCTGTCTCCGAATCCCGGAGCTTTTACAGCAGCAATTTTAAGAGAACCTCTTAATTTGTTTACCACCAAAGTAGCTAAAGCTTCCCCTTCAACTTCTTCAGAGATAATTAATAGAGACTTACCACCTTGTGCAATTGGCTCAAGAACCGGTAGCAATTCTTTCATTGAAGAAATTTTCTTCTCTACTAAAAGGATATATGGGTTTTCAAGTTCAGCTAACATTTTCTCAGGGTTCGTCACGAAGTAAGGTGACTGGTATCCTCTGTCGAACTGCATACCTTCTACAACGTCTACTGTTGTATCAGTACCTTTAGCCTCTTCTACAGTGATTACTCCTTCTTTACCAACTTTTCCGAACGCTTCAGCAATTAGAGAACCGATGGTATCATCGTTATTGGCAGAGATAGAAGCGACCTGCTTGATTTTTTCTGAAGAATCTCCAACCTCCTGAGATTGAGATTTAAGGTTTTCAACAACAGCCGTTACTGCTTTGTCGATCCCTCTTTTAAGATCCATAGGGTTAGCACCAGCCGCTACGTTCTTAAGACCTTCTCTTACGATAGCCTGTGCCAATACAGTAGCGGTAGTAGTACCGTCTCCTGCGATATCATTGGTTTTGGAAGCTACTTCTTTTACCATCTGAGCTCCCATGTTTTCTACCTTATCTTCAAGTTCGATTTCTTTTGCTACAGAAACACCATCCTTAGTTACGTGTGGAGCACCGAAAGATTTTTCGATTACTACGTTTCTCCCTTTAGGACCTAAAGTTACTTTTACTGCATTTGCTAATGCATCAACCCCTCTTTTTAGAGCGTCTCTTGATTCAATATCGAATTTTATTTCTTTTGCCATGTTTGTTTAGCTTTTGGCGACTTGCTTTTTGCTTTTAGCTTTTGCAATTCGCGTGTTTAACTTTAATTTTTAATTTCCATTGAGCCTGTTCCACAAAGTGACAAGCTTCTTTTTTAATGTTGTCAACTCTTCCAAAAGATTGTGATAATCATTTTCATGAATGTATCCTAAATCTTTGGCGAGAATTAATTGGTTTTCGGCTTCATTGGATGATCCCAGAGCAATATTAATGAAATTGGCAAATTCTTTATCTGAATTTCTGCCGCTTCCTTCTGAGATATTATATCCAATAGATGCAAATGATCTTCTGATTTGAGAGGTGAGTCCAAAAATTTCCTCTTTTGGAAAACTTCTGGTTGAAGTATAAATTTTCAATGTCAACTGATGACTTAATTGCCATACTTCAAACTTTTTAAAATCTCTCATACATTAATTTTCATGTAGAAAAAAAGCCATTTGCCAGAAGCCAATAGCCAGAAGCTTAACCGATGATTCCCAATAAATCAGCTTCTCTTACGATCAAATAATCTTTACCTTCCAACTTCAATTCAGAACCTGAATATTTACCATAAAGTACTTTGTCACCTACCTGAACCGTTGTAGGCTCGTCTTTTTTACCAGGACCTACTGCTACTACAGTACCTTCTTGCGGCTTTTCCTTTGCAGTGTCCGGGATAATGATTCCTGAAGCTGTTTTAGTTTCTGCTGCGATTGGCTCTACCAGAACTCTGTCTGCCAATGGTTTAAAGTTTACTGACATAATATATTTAATTTTTTTAATTATTTCTGTGTTGTAATTCTCTAAATGTATGCCATGAGACGCTGATGGCTGAAATGGCAGATTTTTATTTCCGAATGTGAAAATTTGGCAGAAAAATTATTTTTTGCGGGCCGGAAATCCCAAAAGATAACTGGTGGCTACAGGCACTACAAACAACAGAACGGTAATGGCGGAAACTAAAATTTCCATGGTATGGCTGCCTAAGAAATGAGCGAATGCATTAGCAGGGTAGAAGTGCTCGTATAAGGACAGGCTTAATTTAATTCCTAAAATAGCAATGACAATAAAAGCTGCCGTTTCCAGAAAAGGAAATACCTGCATCAAACGGACAAACCACTGCGCAATAAATCTCATCGCTAAAATTCCAATAAAAACCCCCAACGTAATCAGAAGTAAATTGTCTGAAAAAGCGACTGCCGCAAAGACATTATCTATGGAGAAAGCAAGATCCATTACCTCCACAATAGCAACCGTTGCCCAGAACTGCCCCAACAGCCCGATCGAATTTTTATACAGCCAGCTGGATTCTTTGTCCGGGTTTTCCTCCGGATTTTCTTCATCATTTGTGTTTTTTATTTTTTTGACAAACCAGTCAAAGGAAATATAGATCAGGTATAATCCTCCCAGTGGTTTCAGCCACCAGACGGAAATGAGTACGGAGGCGAAAATAAGAGCAAGCCCTCGAAATATATAAGCTCCAAGAATTCCATATTTCAGGGCTTTTTTTCTTTGATGTTCGGGCAGGTCCATGACGATGGTCGCCAATACGGCAGCATTGTCTACGGAGAGAAGGCTTTCGATAAGGATCAGATTGCCGATAATGGCAGCCGATTTTGCAGGGTTTTGTAATATGTCATTGAAAAGGTGGGTAAAATCAGGAAACATCATTTTTTAAAGGAATAGAATTTTGATTAAGTTTTGAAATAATGGCAGCAGAAACTGAAATGCCGATGAAATTGGTGACAGATCTGGCTTCATTCATAAAGCGGTCTACACTGTACAACAGCGCAAGATCTGTGGTAGGAATTTTTCCAAACCTGCTTAGGGTAAACATCAGCGCAAGGAAGCCTGATCCCGGTACTCCCGAAGCTGTTTTGGAAGCAATGGAAATGGTGATAAAAAGCCAGAAATAATCCATTGGCGTAAGGGAAATATTGTAAAGCTGAACGAGGAAAATACATGAAATAGAAAGATAAATACAAGCTCCTGCCAGATTAAAATTGTACCCGAGAGGAATAATAAGACGAAGAATCTTCCGGTCATAACCCTGAGATTCCATTTTATCAAAAATCATAGGGAATGCCATCTTGGAAGAAGAAGTGGCTACTACCAGAATAATTTCTTCTTTGATACTGATTAAAAATTCCCAGAGGTTGATTTTAAAGTAAGCCGTTACAATCCCTAATATTCCGAAAATAAAAAATACACTGGTAAGATACACGGTGGCCACAATTTTACTTAAAGGCAGCAAAGTATTGATTCCATATACCGAAATGCCATAAGCGATGTTACAGAAAATGACTATTGGCAGAAACAGATACACATATTTGATGAGCCTGAAAAACAAATTTCTTCCTGCGTCTAAAGCTTTAAAGATGTTATTTCTCTTCTTCGAAATACCAATCACAACTCCCGCAGATATGGATATGAAAAGAAAAAGTACATAGTTGCTGATATGCAGTGGGTTGCTGGCCGTTGTTAAAAATCTTTCCGGAAGTGCCTTGTGCGAAGAAATAATAATTCCCGTGTTGGCTCCCGGCTTTAAAAGAAGACCGGACCCGATTCCCAATACAATGCTTATGGAAGTGATGATTAAAAAATACAGAACCATCTGGATTACAATTTTAAAAGCATTTTTAGTGCTGAAAATATAGCTTACGCCATAGGTCACCGCAATGAAAATAACAGGAATGATCAACACTTCAAGAAGCATAAAAAAGTAACTGCTTACCTTTTCCAGCTGTTTACCGACTTCCGGAAAATAATAACCCGTTAATGCGCCACAGATAATAGCCGTGAAAACATACAGGGTAAGGTTTCTTAAATAGGAGTCTGTAAATGTTTTTTGCTTAACAGTTTTCATCATTCACTTTTTTATAGATAATAAGATTACGAAATTCAAAGATATAACCTTATATAATACCAAGAATCAATGCACTCAGCAACATGATGACTGATGATCCTAAGGCCCACTTTAATGTATATTTCAAATGATCTGAAAACTCCACACCCGCCAGCGATACCAACAGATAAGTAGACGGAACCAATGGACTGAGAAGGTGAGAACCCTGCCCGATAAGACTTGCTCTTCCCAATATTTCCGGTGAAATTCCCAATTGATGACCGGTAGCAACGATAATAGGCAATATTCCAAAGTAGTAGGCATCATTGGATAGGAAAAAAGTAAACGGTATACTGAATAAGGCTGTCACAATATTCATATAACCGCCCCAGCTCTTAGGAACTATTTCTATCATACTGTTTCCCATTGCCTGCATAATACCCGATCCGTTCAGGATTCCTGTAAAAATTCCGGCTCCAAAGATCATTCCGGCCACTGAAAGGGCATTTCCTGCATGTTTGGAAATGATTTTCTGCTGGTCCTTTAATTTGGGATAATTGATGATGGAAGCGATACAGAAAGCAATCATAAAGGCAATCCCTAAAGGAACAATATCAAGAATCATGACTACCAAAAGGGTAATGGTAAGAGCAAGATTGATCAGAATCAGTTTCGGGCGGCGAAGTGCAGGATCTGCTTCGCCAATAATATCATTGCTGTTGTAGCGTGTAAACTTACCATGTTTTGCGATTCGTATTTTTTCCTTTCTTCCCAAAATATAGGCAACAAATATAACCCACAGGATACCTATTGCCATAATAGGAATCATAGGCACAAATATTTCAGTGTGGCCAAGCTTCAGGGAACTCATTACCCTTGCTGTTGGTCCTCCCCAGGGAAGAATATTCATAATCTGCCCGGCAAGCATAATAATACAGGTAAGAATCAGCGGATTCATCCCTTGTTTTTTATACAACGGAAGCATAGCAGCCACGACAATTAAATAGGTGGATGAACCATCACCATCCAATGAAACCAATGATGTAAGAACAGCAGTTCCTATGGTTGTTTTGATGGGATTGTCTCCAACTGCTTTTAAAATTATATTCACTAACGGTTCAAAAAGTCCCGTGTCTATCATTAAACTGAAATAAAGGATCGCAAAGATCAGCATAACACCGGTCAGAGCTATTTCTTTGACACCGTTTTTCATCATGTCTCCCAACTGAGGACCAAAGCCTGCAAAAAGGGCTATAGTTACCGGCACAATGACCAAAGCCGTAAGCGGGGTCATCTTTTTGTTCATGATCAGGATCATGAAGATGAAAATCATTAAAAAACCAAGAAATGTAAGCATAGTTATCTATAAATATTAATGAGGTTATTGTTGTTTCTTTTTTCTCCAGTCAAAACTGTTTCTGAAGCCTATAAATCCGTAATTGCTTGTTTTTCCGGTTTCCATCTGATTGATAAAGGCCAGTTCCAGAGCAGAATTTTTTCCCACTTTTATTCCAAGGCCTGCGGTAATACGATTGCTGTCGAAAGGTTCTTCTTTATCCATATTCATTCTTATTTCATTTTTAAGAATACCGTAGAGTTTTTCTTTTTCTCCTTTTTTGTTGAAGGGAATACGGACAGAGATCAGATACCGGAGTCTTACCTCAAATTCATCGGGGTTGCTGAGAAAACGCTCTTCCACTCTGAGACGGTTGGAAATTGATGTTCTTCCGATATAATAATCAGCAGTTACCTGTTGGAATGGTCTCTTTTCATACCGTATTTTTTTAGAATCGTCAGCATTGTAAGATTCAAGGATCAGAAACATGGCTCCAGCGGCAGGTCTTATATTTTCAGCTACTTCATAATCTACATAGGCATTTACCAGAAAAAGTCTTGTGTCATAAGCCAGATCGAAGGAACGGTACTGGGTAAGTGCAGTTAAAGTACTTTTATCGGTAAGTTTTGCCGACATCAGGTACTGAAACCACATATTGTAATTATCTTTACTCTGACTATAAAGTCCGTTGAATAAACATAATGATAAAATAAGGGTTAATTTTATATTGATTTTCATATAATATTGGGTTAATATTGTACTTTTTCAAATATATTTATTAGAAAGAGCGGCTCTGGAATTTTTCAATCAATGACAGTTTTTCTCAACGAACTGCATTTTGAGGCAAAAAGATATTTATATTTGAGGCGTTTCAAAATAAGGTATGGACTATGTTTTTAATCATTAATTTTATTGTTATATTATTGATTATCAGAATTTTATTTAGTGGTAAGATTCTGGAAAGTCTTATGAAATACCGTTGGAAATTTTTGTTGAGGTTTCAGCACATTTTTTTCCTTTTTATCTTCATTTTGATGACTTATTTCACCGAAAACTACTTCCTGGACTCAACTCAGTTGGTAATAAGCATTATTTTGAACACCATTTTCAATGTGGGAATTTACTATCTGGTGTACTATTATCTGGTTCCCCGGTTCTATTTGTCCAATAAATACCCGGAGTTTATCCTCTATGCTTTGATCCTCTTTTTAGTCTCCAGTCTTTTCAGAATTCTTTGGGGACCTGCCGTTTTTCAGATGGATTTCAGTGGTAAAGGCTACCACGTCGGATTCTTGTATAACGTGTATATCTCACAGGGAATCATCATTCTGGTAGGCTCTTTTTTGGGAATTACCAAAGACAAATTTTTAATAGAACAGGATGTGATCAGCCTTGGAGAAGAGAAAGATCAGCTTTATCTTGATTTGCTGAAGTCTAAACTGAACCCTCATTTTTTGCTGAATACCCTTAATAATATCTATGCCAATAGTGTGACCCATTCGGAGAAGACATCGGATTCTATTTTGCAGTTGAGCAAGCTTTTGAAATATATTATTTATGACAGCGGAAAAGAAAAAGTAACCGTTTCTCAGGAATTTTCTTCCCTGAAGGCACTTGCCGCTTTGTATCAGCTTAAATATAATAATCAGCTGGATATTGTCATGGATATTGAAGATCAGGAAGAATTTGAAATTGCTGAAATTCCGTCTGCTATACTTTTGACTTTATTTGAAAACGCTTTAAAACATTCAGCAATAGGAGAAGATGCTCACGCTTTTATAAAATTATTCTGTCATATTGAGCGCTCTGAACTGTATTTTGAAATTATAAATTCTGTCGGGAAAGATAGAACTCATGCGGTTGAATCTGATTATCACGGGTTGGGAAATGAAGCCATAATTCATATATTGGAAAAATTTTATCCTGATCAGTATGAGTTCTATTCCGGCCCGAAAGAAAATGATCAGTATAAAATTGCTTTAACAATTATTATCAATGGCTAACCTGACTATCGTAAATGTAGATGATGAATATCCTGCATTACAGCTTGTAAAACAATATTGTGATCAGCTTGAAGAGGTTGAACTGCTGGCTTCATTTCAGAAACCGGAAGAAGCACTGGCATTTCTGAAAACCAATAAAGTAGATCTTGTTGTTTTCGATATTAATATGCCTGGGATTAATGGAGTAGAGCTTTTGCAGCAGCTTCCTGATCCGCCGCTATGTATTTTTCTTACGCTGGAAACAAAATATGCAGTGAAAGCCTTTGAGCTGGATGTCGTTCATTATCTTATCAAGCCTGTGGATTTTGATACCTTTAAAAAAGCAGTCCATAAAGCAAGGGATTTTGTTCAGTTTAAAAGTTCGGCCGGCAGCCGGCAGCAGGAAGACTTTATTATGTTCAAATCCAATTATGTGATGAACAAGGTTTTCCTTAAAGATATTCTGTGGATACAGGGATTCGGTGAATATATTGTTTTGATGACGCCTTTGAAAAAATATATGATTCTGGAGAGAATGTCCAATTTTGAAGAGAAATTCCAGCATTTGGGATTTATCCGGATCCATAAGTCTTATATTGTATTGTCCGAACATATTAATTCGTATAATTCCAGCCATGTTTTTTTGAAAAACGGCGATGAGCTTCCGTTAGGGAGAACTTATAAAAAGAATGTAAAAGAACATTTAAGTTAAAAAATAAAGCCGGAATATTTCCAGCTTTATCTTAAATTGTTATCTAAGGATTGGAACTATGGGCAATATTGTCCCGGTCCGATCCACAGGATACATTGTCCTTTGTAATTGTACTCACAGCAAATACGTCCTGCTGCTCCGCCATTGACTGATTTCTGAGCATCTCTGCTTAATAATTTAGCGTTTTTCATAGTTAATAATATTTTGTTTTGTATATCCCTGAACATTTAAAGTCAATCAGGATTTTGACATTTGGTGTAAAAGAAGTGAATCAAAGATACTATTTTTCCTTATAATGTGATATATTTTTGTTTGTAATTTTTATAATAAAATTTTGATTATCAGTTATTAATGGTTTTTATCCGAAATCCGGAGCTTGAGAATATAAAACAGAAAAGCCGGAAAACTCCGGCTTTATTTTAATTGTTATCAGGTTACAGATTAAGGACAATTTTGTCCCGGTCCGATCCATAAAGTACATTTTCCGTTGTCGTCGCGTTCGCAGCATACGAGTCTGGCAGCAAGCCCGCCATTGATGGTTTTCTGAGCATCTCTGCTTAGTAATTTGGCATTTTTCATAAGTAATATTTTGTTTTTTTAATCCTGAGCATTTATTGTCAATCAGGTTTTTGACATTTGGTGTTATGGTGATTCAAATATAAAACTTTTTAAGTCAGGTTGTTATATTTTTTTATAGACGGAAAACAGGTGTTGGTATTTGCAGGAGTTCAATTGATTACTGAACTTTTGGATAGGCAGATTTAAGCAAAAAAAAACACTACTTCATATTAAAAAAAGAATTATTCTTTTTAATACGAAGTAGTGCTGTATTTGTTAAAGTTTACAACTTCCTGGTTTTAACTTTTTCCTGCAGCCTGCATTGGATTAACCTTTCCGGTTGAGCCTCCTCTTACATTTCCGCCTTCCTGTTTTTGTTTGAAAAGCTGGAATTTAGAAGTTTCAGTACCCGCTCCGGTACTGCTCCAGAAATTATTGGTGGTATCAATATCAGCAGTTTCTCTCATGGGATCAAGCTGAATAGATTTCACTTTCTTATCAAAATAATAAGTCTTGGAAACTTTTTGTTCATTCAGCCTCCAGATCTGTGCAGCAGATTTATCATACACTTTTGAACCGTCTTCAAACGTGAACTCAAGAATGATAGGCATTACCAATCCGCCCTTGTTGACAAAATCGATCTGATATCCTGTAATATTTTTGAATTTCTCTTTATCCTTAGCATCTAAAGGAAGACCAGCTTCGGTTTTGATGCTATATTGCTTATTATTATCTACCTTTTCCTGGCCTCTGTCATATTTGTAATAGAAATCCTGAACATCCTTATCGCCGTCTACATAGAATTTAATATTCTTATCTTCTCTGTTTCTGATTTTTGAAAGATCTTCAAAATTGTTGACCAATGGTTTTTCTACCTGATATTTCACTTCAGCAGCAGCTTTAGGATTCGTCTCAAGATCAGGAACGGCTACCGTCACTTTATCAATAGCGATGTCTACAGGATCTGTACCGTAAAACCATCCTCTCCAGAACCAGTCCAGGTCTTCACCACTGGCATCTTCCATGGTACGGAATAAATCTGCGGGTTCAGGATGCTTGAATGCCCATCTTTTGGCATACGTTTTAAAAGCTTTGTCGAAAAGTTCCCTTCCCATGATTGTTTCACGAAGAATATTCAGTCCTGTAGCAGGTTTTGAATAGGCGTTCGGCCCATACTGAACAATATTTTCAGAGTTACTCATGATAGGTTCCAGCTGATCTTTCGGGAGTTTCATATAATCTACGATCGTCCATGCCGGTCCTCTTTTGGATGGGAATTTATTATCCCACTTTTCTTCTGTAAGGTATTCTGTAAAAGTATTCAGACCTTCGTCCATCCATGCCCATTGTCTTTCATCAGAATTGATGATCATAGGGAAGAAGTTGTGCCCAACTTCGTGGATGATAACTCCGATCATTCCGTTTTTGGTCCCTTCAGAATAGGTTCCGTCCTTTTCGGTTCTTCCGAAGTTGAAACAGATCATCGGATATTCCATTCCGTTGGCCGCTTCTACAGATTGGGCTACAGGGTATGGATAAGGAATGGTAAATTCCGAATAGGTTTTAATGGTATGAGCAACCGCTTTTGTGGAAAAATTTCTGTAAAGACCATAAGATTCCTTTGGATAAAAGCTCATTGCCATTACTTTATTATTGTTTTCAGGAATGGTTACACGCATTCCGTCCCATACAAATTTTCGGGAAGAAGTCCAGGCAAAGTCACGAACATCCTTCGCTTCAAAAACCCATGTTTTTCTTTGTTTTGAATGATTTTTTTCCGCTTTCTTGGCTTCATCCAAAGTTACAATTTCAATAGGTTCAGAAGCATTTTCAGCTTTTCTGTATCTTGACAGCTGATCAGACGTTAATACCTGGTCATAATTTTTACACTCTCCGGTTCCGCCAACAATATGATCGGAAGGAACATTCATTGAAACTTTAAAGTCTCCGAAAACCAGCGCAAATTCACCTCTTCCGGTAAACTGGTGGTTCTGCCAGCCCTGGAAATCACTATACACACACATTCTCGGATACCATTGTGCCATGGTATACAGATCGTTGCCGTCTTCAGGGAAATTTTCATAACCGCCGCGGCCGCCCATTTTGATTCTATTGGGAATATTGTAGTTCCAGTCTACTTTGAAAACGAATTTCTCACCCTTTTTCAAAACCTTGGGAAGATCAATACGCATCATAGTCTTGTTGACTGTATATTTCAAAGGACTACCTGAAACATCAGTCACTTTCTCAAGACTTACACCATACCCGTTATCCTTAACAGGAAGTTCTGTTACTTTAAGCTGCTGGTCTGTTGTTGAAGGGTGAAGAACAGATGAAGTATCATACCCGGCATTTCTAATGCTGGAATGTTCATTTTCATCAAGCTGAAGCCAGATATAATCCAGATCATCAGGCGAATTGTTGTAATAAGTTACCGTTTCTGAACCTTTCAGGTTTCTTTTATCCTCATCCAGATAAGCGGTGATGTTGTAGTCGGCCCTGTTCTGCCAGTATCCGTGACCGGGAGCTCCTGATGCCGTTCTGTAAATGTTGGGTGTTGGCAGAATAGTGCCCAGCTGCTCAAACTTGTTACCATGATTGCTGCCTGGGTTATTCTGAATATTTTGTGCGGTGAAACCTGTATATGCAAATACAGAAAGTGAAAGTATAACAACTTTTAGTTTCATAACCGAAATGATTTTTTGATGATCAAAGATAGTAATTACCTGTTGAATTAATATGAATATTTAAATTTTAAAAAGGAATTCTTTCCAAAGTCATTTTTAGGGATAAAGCAAATACGCCTGAAGAGACAAATAAAATCCAGTCTTTTTTATTCACTTTAAAAAGATTGAGCAGAATGAAAAGGACGATCAAAATAGCAAAAACAATTACAATCTGGCCAAGCTCCAGTCCGATATTGAAGCCAAGCAGAGGTAAGGCTATACTCTGGCTTTTGGCAATCATTACTCTTGCGGTGTTGGCAAATCCCATCCCATGAACAAGGCCGAAGATCAGTGCAAGATAATAGTTGGCCCGCATCAGAGTTTGTTTCTGGTTTTTCATGATAATATTATCCAGAGAGGTCAGAACAATGGTTAAAGGAATTAAAAATTCCACCCAGTCGGAAGGAACTCTGAAAATATCCAGAATACTCAGTGCTAATGTAATGGAATGTCCAATGGTGAATGCCGTAACAAGAATCAGAATTTTTTTCCAGTCACTGTAAGAATAAACAGCAATTAAAGCCAGAACAAAAAGCTGATGATCAAGGGCATCCAGTGAAATAATGTGTTCCCATCCAAGGTTTAAATAAAAAAGAAAATCCTGCATTTTGGTTAAAAAAATTTATATTTTGAATATATTGTTAAAATATGATTGATTTTATTATTTGGTTTAATTTTTAAGCTTGATTGTTGTTAATATCTTGGCTTATTGATATGTTGAATAAAAATTGTATAATTGTATTGCTTAAAAATGAATTATGGATATTAAAAAATTATTTTCTACAAATGTAAACATTTCACCCGGAGGAGCGAAGCTTCTCAGAAATGCTGCAGCAGCGTTTTTAGGATTATATTCCTATGCATTTTACGGACAGGTACAAAAACTGGACTCCCGGTTTGATATTTTATTGAAAAATAAGGAAAATATAGCCAATGGAAGATCTGTTAGGGATTTGGAACGTCCTGATATGAAACTTGATAAGCATCTGGTAGTGACTTCAAAGGGAGCACAAACCATGTATTCATGTATTATTTATACCAAAGAACCGGAAAAACTGAAAGCAGACGGTTTTATTATTCAGAGCCAGCTGCCGGCTTTCTCCACAGCTTTGGTTACCATTGAAGATATTGAAAGACTGATGCAGCTTCCTTATGTAACCTCTGTAATGGCGCCGGAATTTGATGAACTTCATAATGATGTGAGCAGAGCTCAGTCCGGAGCAAGCCTTTTGCAGGATGGAGTTTTCAATAACACCGCTTATAACGGAACAGGTGTTCTGGTAGGAATTTATGACAGCGGAATAGACTGGAAACACCCGGATTTCAGAAAAGCCGATGATCAGACCAAAAGCAGAATTGTTTCCATTTGGGATCAGACATTAACTGCACAGGCGGGAGAAACCGCCCCGATAGGGTTTTCTACTGGTGTAGAATATACCCGAGCGCAGATTGAAGATGAACTGGACGGAACACCAACAGGTTTTGTTCGTGAAAATGATATTAATGGTCACGGAACCCACGTTTCAGGTACAGCAGCCGGGAATGGTGCAGCCTTTGCCGATAAAAGACATAAGGGATTCTCATCTGATGCAGATATTGTTTTTGTAAAAGGTGGCAACGGGTCTTTTCCCACAACCAATACCATTAATGCTTTAACGTATTTCAAGAACGTGGCAACGGCTCTTAATAAGCCCATTGTCGTTAATATGAGTATCGGTGGTCAGAGTAGTGCCCACGACGGAACCTCCAGCCATGAAGTAGCAGTGAATAGTTTTACCACTTCAGGAGCGGGAAGAGTTGTTGTGATTTCAGCAGGAAATGATTATGGAGCTAATCTTCACAGAAAAGTAGATATTGCAGCCGGTGCGGCACAAACATATAACTTTACCGTAGCAAGCAACACTTCCGCAGCTTCAGTATTCTCATTCATTATGTATGCCAATGACAATACTCCCGTTACTGCAAAATTAACCACTCCGGACGGACAGCAGTATACACAGAATATCAGTACAAACACTGCTCACACTATATTGGGAGGAGGTCTTACCGCAACTATGTACAACTATTGGAGTAACGACAACAATAAAAGGTATGTGCAGCTGGTAGTAACCAGAACCTCCGGAACCACCAATGTTCAGGGGAATTATTCATTGGAAATTACCAACAACGGAACCCAGCAGATCACAGCCCACGGCTGGCTGTATAGTCAGGGAGTGCAAACCACCTTACAAAACGGGGATAATGAATATATTGTAGGATCACCGGGAAATGCTTCCAACGCCATCACGGTAGCTTCCTATATGGGAAGAGCCAGTTGGTACAGTGGAGCAAGCGGCTACTTTACACTTACTCCGCAAGAATCCATCTCTTCATTCAGTGCCCAGGGACCAAGAGTAGATGGTGTTCAGAAACCGGATATTGCAGGCTCAGGACAGAACGTGATTTCTTCCCGATCAGCTGATTCTGCTCCTGGCTCAACAGATATTATTGCCGGAACCAATTATTATGTAAAAAACCAGGGAACAAGTATGTCTTCACCGGGGGTAGCAGGAGCTGTCGGCTTACTGCTTCAGGCTAATCCTTCATTAACGGCAGCTCAGGTGAAAGCACGTCTTACTTCCAATGCAAGAATGGATGGGGCAACAGGAACTGTTCCCAATATGAGATGGGGATATGGGAAATTAGATATTTACAAAGCTGTTACGGATGAATTAGGTTGTGTAAAATCTAATTTTGAAACTGTAGGATACGATGAACCTTATATTATTGCCAATACAGAATCTAATTATTACTTTGATAATATTGCCCTGGCAGTAAGATATACGCCGACATTGACAGGAAAACTGGGCGGTTTTTCATTCTTAACAGGTACTTCTCTTCCTTCGGATATTCCGGTTGATATCCAAATCAGAAAAGTGGATGCCAATGGAAACCCAGGAGATATTATAGCAACTAAAACCATTACTTCATGGCTTAATAACGTTCAAAGATTTACCTGGAATTATGTGAACCTTTCAGATCTGAATATTCAAATGGTAACCGGAAAAGAATTTTATATTGTCGTAAACGGGTTAGGAGGAAGGATTGCCATGAAAGCTGAAAATGCAGTAGTGAATAACAGATCTAAGACTTCTACAGACGGTACTACCTGGACTTCAAGAACATTTGATCTTAAAATGAGAGCCGTGGTCTACGAAAATGTTGCTGAAGTAAAGAATTTGGCAACTTCCAACCAGACGAAAGCCGGTACGGTGACAAATGGTTACAATTATTTTACAAATTCCTGCCAGCTTATCTCAAGAATAGAAAAAGAAACAGCCAGTACCGTAACAGGAAATGTAACATCCAAAGTGTGGGTTGATAATGCACAGCCCAACTATGTGGCAAGAAGATATGAAATCAATTCGGATGCAAACACTACCACAGCTACCGGTAAAGTAACCTTATATTTCAAACAGAGTGATTTCGATGCCTATAATCTGACCAATGCAGTGAAATTACCTACTTCACCTACTGATGTTGCGAATAAAGCAAATCTTCTTATTGAAAAATATACAGGAACAAGTACTACAGGTACCGTAGCTTCTTTTGGAGGAACTGCCACAATGATTACCCCGAATATTGCAGATATTATCTGGAATGATACTTACCAATATTGGGAAGTGAGCTTCCAGACGACAGGTTTTGGCGGATATTTTGTAAAAACAGGAACAACATTGGGAACAGCAGATATTAAAATAAATTCAGAAGTGAACATCACCCCGAATCCTGCAAAAGATTTTGTAAATGTATCGTTAGGCAGATATTCTAAAGGGACAGTAACTATTTATGATGCTTCAGGAAAATTGGTTAAAACGGTCAATGTAGATAAAAATTCCGGTAAAATTGATGTTTCAGAACTGGTAAGAGGAACGTATCTGTTTACCATTGCATTGGATGATAACACAAAAATTACGAAAAAAGTAATGAAGCAATAAATTCATCAATCCATTATAATCAAAAGCAGCGGTTGTATAACTGCTGCTTTTTTTATATTTGCTGTAAAATAAAATTCATGCCGGGTAAGTTTTTTTGGGGATTTCTTTTTTTGATGACAATTGTTTTTCAGAGCTTTGTGAGCAGTGATGCGGTTCATCCATACCATGTAGGATCTGTTGAAATTAATTATAATTCAAAATCCAGAACCTTTGAAGTAACCGGAAGATTCTTTCTTGATGACATGGAAAATGGGCTGGGGAAAAAATATGGAAGTGCTTTCCATTTTAATGACGAAAAATATAAGGCGAAACTGAATGATGCCCTGCAAAAATATTGTTCAGAATATTTCAGGTTAAAGGCTGATAACAAATTTTTAAAAGTAAATTATATTGGTTATAAAGAAGATCAGGAATCTGTAGATATCTTTCTTGAGTCAGAACCGGTGCCCGTTCCGAAAAAAGTAGAAGCTGCTGTCAGTTTTTTATATAACCTTTTTGATGATCAGATCAATATTGTTCATATCATTGTAAACGGGCAAAGAAACAGTGAAAAACTTACCTATCCCAACCGTTATCTCTATAAACAGTTTTAAGAATATCAGTTTTCCAGCTGAAGCAATGTATTGATTCCTTTGGCGTGAGCCAGCAGATCAGGAAAAAAATCATCATAACACTGTTGAAAAAGATCTTTATTTTTTAAAAAAGCTTCAAAAACAGGAATATCTTTATCCAGATATTTGGCTTTATTCAGTACATTCTGAATACTGAATTTAATTCCCCAGTCTTCACGGTAATTATAAAGCCAGTCATCCTGTTCCATTTTAACCAGAATCTTTTTAAAATTTTCAGGAAGCCACTGTTCATGGGCATTCAAAACATTGTAAACATGAAGAGAATGTGCTTTCCATTCTGCCAGGGAATTCAGGGAAAGATCTCTGGCTACAAAATGGTCCATTGAAACATCAACAAATGCACCGGCGTACAGTCTTACCAAAGGAGCAAATACTTTTTTGGCTTCGTGAATAGCAGGATGAGAATCTGTAAATGTATCAATCGCTCTGTGCAGGGTAATTCCGTCCTGAATTTCCTTCGGGAAAGAAAAACGATCTCTGTTGCGGATGAAATCTTCGAGAAATTGCCCCACGATTTGCCCGTCGGTAAAAGAAAGAAAAGAATGAGCCAGATAATTCATAATTTAAAGGTATGAATTAAATGTGGATAGTGAAAGGTGAAAAGTGAATTCGCTTCGCTTGTGAATTTTTTATCGTGATATTAATTGACTATTGACTTACGTAGTAAAATTGACCAGTCAAAATTCTATCAATTGTCAATTCGCTTCGCTTGTGAATTTTTATCCACACCCCAATTGACGATTGATTTGCGGAGCAAAATTGACCATTCACAATTTTACCGATAGTGAATCCTCTTCGCTTGTGAATTTTTTTATCTTCATTTCAATTGACGATTGACTTGCGAAGCAAAATTAACCATTCACAATTTTACCTATAATGAATCCTCTTCGCTTGTGAATTTTTTTATCTTCATTCCAATTGACCATTGACTTGCGAAGCAAAATTGACCATTCACTCTAGAACAGTCTCTCGTGAAAATCCTCAATTTTACTCACTTCTTCAATCTTGATTCCAAATTTTCTTTTCGGGATTTTATTAAGGTTGGAAACAAATATTTTTTCATAACCCAGTTTTTCTGCTTCAGTAATTCTCTGCTCAATCTGGGCTACCGGACGTATTTCTCCACTCAGACCAATTTCTCCGGCAAAGCAGTAATGTTCGGAAATAGCAATATCTTCGTTGGATGAAAGAACAGAAGCGATCACCGCCAGATCCAGTGCCGGATCGTCTGTCTTTATTCCTCCGGTAATATTAAGGAAAACGTCTTTTGCCCCCAATTGAAAACCAGCTCTTTTTTCCAGTACGGCTAAAAGCATATTCAACCTTTTGGAATCAAAACCGGTGCTGCTTCTTTGAGGAGTACCATAAACGGCGGTACTTACCAGTGCCTGTATTTCAAGAAGCATAGGTCTGTTTCCTTCCAGAGTTACTGCAACGGAGTTCCCTGAAAGTTCCTCAAACTTCTTGGTAATCAATATTTCCGAAGGGTTTTTAATCTCTTTCAATCCCTGTGAGATCATTTCATAAATTCCGATTTCTGAAGTGGACCCGAAACGGTTTTTATTGGCTCTTAGTAATCTGAACAGGTGATTCCTGTCTCCATCAAAATTCAGAACAACATCCACCATGTGCTCAAGAACCTTTGGCCCGGCAATCTGTCCGTCTTTGGTGATGTGGCCTACAAGAAATACCGGAGTATTGTTTTCTTTGGCATATTTGATGATCTCATTGGAGCATTCCCGGATTTGGGATACGGTTCCCGGAGAACTCTCTATCAGCTGAGACTGCAGCGTCTGTATAGAATCGATGATCATGAAATCCGGCTCCAGTTTTTTGGCCTCATGAAGGATTTTTTCCAGTGAAGTTTCAGTAAAAAGAAAACAGTTCGGATTCTGAATATCCGTAAGCCTGTCTGCTCTCATTTTGATCTGAGAAGCACTTTCTTCCCCGGAAACATAGAAGATTTTTTTCTTCATTTTTAAAGCAAGCTGAAGCAGAAGGGTAGATTTCCCGATTCCCGGTTCACCACCAATCAGGGTCACAGAACCCAAAACGATGCCGCCTCCTAAAACACGGTTCAGCTCTTCGGAAGGTGTTTTTATTCTAGGTTCTTCGCTGGTTTCTACTTCAACAATATTGATAACATGTTGTTTGGTTTTCGAAAAGGGAGGTGTTTTGTGAGAAGGTTTTTCCACAATCTCTTCCACTAATGTATTCCACTCTCCACAGTTTTTACATTGCCCCAGCCATTGAGGGTACTGGGTTCCGCAGTTTTGACAGAAATATGCTGTTTTCAGTTTTGCCATACTGCGAAGTTATAAAAAAGCATTTTTTTTTCAGAATGTAAATGGGTTTAATATAAAAAAACTAATACGTCTGTGATAGGAATATCTTTCATATCTTAGCTTTATTCAATTAAAATATATTAATGTAAAATATCATTACAATGAAAAAAGTATTTTTATCTTTCGTATTTACGCTTGTAAGTATTGTTGCTTTTGCACAGGGAAGCTGGCAGGTAGACCAGATGCATTCATCAATCAATTTTAATATCAAGCACATGGGAATCAGTTTTGTGCAGGGAAGGTTTGATAAATTTGACGGAAAAGCAGCCACTGGTGGTGCTAATCTGGATAATGCCGATTTGAGTTTTTCTATCAGTGTCCCTTCCATTAATACAGGAGTGGACATGAGAGACAGACATCTTATCAGCGAAGAGTTTTTCGATGTTGCCAAATATCCTACGATTGAATTTAAGAGTTCTTCCGTTACAAAAGATAAGAACAATAATTACATCGTAAAAGGGAAACTGACGATGAAGGGCGTGGAAAAAGAAATTACTGCTCCGGTTACGTTTGGAGGAATTACAAAAAATAAGGACGGAAAAGAGATTATGGGAATTCAGACCAAATTTACCGTGAATCGTCTGGATTATGGAATCAAATATGACCCGTCAGGAGCCGGAATCGCGAAAGATGTTGAAGTAACAGCTTACTTTGAACTGACTAAGCAATAATATTCAGAATATAAAATATAAAAAGGTTTTCCGCTCAAATGGAAAACCTTTTTTGCTGATAGGCGACAATCCTTTGGGTTGTAGCTTTGTTTCATTTGTTTAGATCAATATTAATAAAAATTTTTATCTGGTTTTATAGTTGTTTGAGGGGTGTTTTATCATTTTCAAAATGTAAAAGATTGCTTTGTATTTCTTTTTCCCCTAACTTTGCACAAACCTAATCTAATGAGTAAAAAGAATACAAAGTACATCTTTGTGACAGGAGGTGTAACTTCATCTTTGGGAAAGGGAATCGTTTCTGCTTCTCTGGGACTTCTACTAAAATCACGCGGCTTTAATGTAACGATCCAAAAATTAGATCCTTATATCAATATCGACCCAGGAACTTTGAATCCTTATGAGCACGGAGAGTGTTATGTGACTGAAGATGGTGCAGAGACGGATCTGGATTTAGGCCACTACGAGCGTTACCTTGATGCTCCTACATCCCAAAACAACAACGTTACTACAGGAAAAATCTACCAGACTGTAATTGAAAAAGAAAGAAAAGGAGACTTCCTTGGAAAAACAGTTCAGGTAATTCCTCATATTACTAACGAAATCAAACGTAGAATTAAAATCCTTTCAAAACAGAACTACGATATCATTATTACTGAGATCGGAGGAACTGTAGGAGATATCGAATCTTTACCATACATTGAAACTGTTCGCCAGTTGAAGTGGGAATTGGGAGAGAGTAATTCTATGGTGATTCACCTTACTTTACTGCCTTATCTGGCTTCAAGTGGAGAATTAAAAACAAAACCATCCCAGCATTCCGTTCGTCAGCTGATGGAAAGCGGAATTATGGCTGATGTTTTGGTGTGCAGAACAGAACATAAAATTCCTAAAGATCAGAGAGCAAAATTGGCTCAGTTCTGTAACGTTCCTTTAGATAATGTTATTGAATGTAAAGATCTTGAAACCATTTATGAAGTTCCGATGTACCTTCAGAAGCAGAACTTTGATGATGTAGTTTTGAAAGAACTGGATCTGAAAAGTGATAAAGATGCTGATCTTAAAGACTGGAAGAGTTTCCTTAAAAAATTCCAGAATCCTAAGAAAACCGTTGAAATTGCTTTGGTTGGAAAATATGTTTCCCTTCAGGATTCGTACATTTCAATTGCTGAGGCTTTCAAACATGCCGGAGCTGACCTTGAAACTGAAGTCAAAGTTAGATGGGTATACAGTGGGGATATTACGGAAGAAAATATCAAAGATACACTGAAAGGTGTGAATGGTATTCTTGTAGCTCCAGGTTTCGGAGACAGAGGAATTGAAGGAAAAGTTCTTACCGCAAAATATGCAAGAGAAAATAAAATTCCAATGTTGGGAATCTGTTTAGGAATGCAGATTATGACGATTGAATTTGCAAGAAATGTTTTAGGACATACCAAAGCAAACTCCATGGAATTTGATACCGCTACTCCTGATCCTGTAATTTCTTTGATGGAAGAACAGAAAAATGTAGTAGATAAAGGAGGAACAATGCGTCTTGGAGCATGGAAGTGCTCATTGAAAAACGGTTCTAAATTATACGATATCTACGGAAACAAAAATATCTCTGAAAGACACCGTCACCGTTATGAATTCAACAGTGATTATCTTCAGGAATTTGAAAAGAATGGTTTCCTTGCTACAGGTACTAACCCTGAAACAGGTTTGGTAGAAGCGCTTGAACTTCCTGATCACCCGTTCTATGTAGGGGTTCAGTATCACCCGGAATATAAGAGTACGGTAGCAACACCGCATCCTTTATTCAGAGCTTTCATCAAAGCTTGCGAAAAGAAATAAGGTAAAATTTTATCATAAACGTCTACATATAAACTCAGGCTGAGAATAATCAGCCTGAGTTTATTATATAGTAACAACGTAAAGCATAGAGTTTTGATAAAAAAACAGTATTTTTGTCAGCTCAAATTATGTACACCCGTACGTACATTTTAAATTTAAAATTTTAATATAAAATAAAATGCAACAAAACAACGGAATCGATAAGAAGCAAATGATTAGTTTCGCGGTTTTATGCCTTGTTCTCTTCGGTTTTATGTTCTATTTTCAGAACAAACAAACGAAAGAAGCGGAGTTGAAAGCTCAGGAGCAGAAAACGGAACAGGCAAAAAATGCCGTAAAGCAAACTCAGGCAAGCAATATCAATCCAAATGTAACTCCTAATGCCATTCAGACAGCAAGTCTTGGGAATAATGAATTGAAACTTGAATTTTCAAGCTTAGGAGGACAGGTTTCCAAAGTAGAACTTTTAAAATATAAAGCCTACAACCACAAAACAGATAATGCAGATCAGCCGCTTTATCTTATCACAAAGAATAACTCAAACTACGGTTTTCAGTTTAAAGATAAAACAGGGAAAATCGTTAATACTAAAGATTTAGTTTTCTCACCAGCTGTTAATGGAAATGCTGTAACCTTAACTGCAGATTACAATGGTGCCGTCATTCAATTCATTTACACACTATTACCAAAATATACCCTTGATTTTAAAGTAAGAACTCAGGGACTTTCTAAAATTACTTCTGATAACAAAGCAGATTTTATCTGGGATTATAACGTAAGAAACCTTGAAAAAGGTAGAGCTCAGGAACAGTCTCACTCAGAATTTTCTTATGCCTTCAATAATTATAAAGACTATGATTATGATGGAAGAACTACCATGGAGGAAGAAAAAGAGACTCTTAACTGGATTGGTGTAAAGCAGCAGTTTTTCTCTTCAGTGATTGAAGCTAAAAACGGATTTACACAAAGTAAAGGTAATCAGGAAAATGTTGAAGAAGGAGAGTATCTGAAGAAATTCAACTACGAAGGTTTTGTTCAGATGACCGGAAGTGAGCTGAATCAGGATTTCACATGGTATTTTATGCCATTGGATTTGCCATTGCTTAAATCTTACGATAAGAATTTTGATGAAATCCTTCCGTTAGGCTGGTCATTCATCGGGGCAATGAACCGTTATTTTTTCATGTGGTTATACAGTATTATTGCTGCGTGGGGATTATCAGCAGGTTGGGTGATTTTTGTAATGACGATCATCGTAAAGCTGATCCTGTCGCCAATTATGTATAAACAGCACAAGTTAAGTGCTATGATGAAGGTGATTCGTCCGGAAATTGACGAGGTGAATGCGAAGTTTAAGGATGCAGATCCGATGAAGAAGCAGCAGGCAACGATGGAGGTTTACAGAAAAGCCGGAGTGAATCAGATGGCGGGATGTTTACCGGCATTGGTACAGATTCCAATTTTCTATGCC
Organism: Chryseobacterium cupriresistens; assembly: GCF_046614675.1. Taxonomy (NCBI): domain Bacteria; kingdom Pseudomonadati; phylum Bacteroidota; class Flavobacteriia; order Flavobacteriales; family Weeksellaceae; genus Chryseobacterium; species Chryseobacterium cupriresistens. The sequence continues at coordinate 304,462 of NZ_JBKKJT010000002.1, forward strand.
TTATTCCGTTTCTTCCCGAACTTTATTGATCTTAGAGGTCAAGGGTTCTGGTTTGCCAAAGATTTGACAGCGTATGATGATTTGATCAAGCTTCCGTTTAAAGTTCCTTTCCTTGGAGACCATTTAAGTATTTTCGCTTTAGCCTGTACAGTTGTTATTTTAATCTATACTGTTATGACTTCAGGAAATATGCAGCAGCCTCAGCAGGAAGGAATGCCAAACATGAAGGTATTAATGTATATCTTCCCGATTACATTCCTGTTCTTCCTTAATACTTCGGCTTCAGGTCTTTCATGGTATTATTTTGTATCGAATGCGATTAATATTCTGATTATCCTTGTTATTAAGTATTTGATCCTGGATGAAAAGAAAATCCATGCCCAGATTCAGTCTAATAAGGAAAAACCGAAAGCGGAAGGTAAATTCCAGAAGAGAATGAGAGAAATGATGGAGAAGGCTCAGGAGCAGCAAAAAGCTCAGGAACAACAAAGAAATAAAAAGAAATAAATTCTTAATAATACGTTAAAAAAGAGAAGCAATTGAACAATTGCTTCTCTTTTTTTATCTGTAATTTATTTAGAATGATTTTAAATTTTCAATCAGTGGATGAAAATTTAATAATTGAAAATCAGTTACTTTTAATCATATTTCAGTCTGAAAGACTGTCTGTGATATCGGGTCGGTCCATGTTTAATAAGCGCATCCTGATGTTTTTTAGTAGCATAGCCAAAATTGGTATCCCACCCATATTCAGGATGTTCTTCATGAAGCTGAATCATTAACTTGTCTCTATAATTTTTGGCAAGAATAGACGCTGCAGCAATCGATAATACTTTAGAATCTCCCTTGATAATACATTGATGAGGGATGTAGTTATAAGGATGAAATTTATTCCCGTCCACCAGAATAAGTTCAGGAGTTATCGTTAGTCTGTCCAGCGCACGATGCATTGCATGGATACTTGCATTGAGAATATTATGCTCATCAATAAAGGATGGAGGTAGTTCTGCGATGGCGTAGTTTTTCACATTATCTTTAATGTAGCTATCCAGTTCCATACGTGTTTTAAACGTTAGCTTTTTTGAATCATTAACCAGATTTTGTTCAAAATCATCATCCAAAATTACCGCTGCCGCTACCACCGGCCCACTTAAGCACCCTCTTCCTACTTCATCACATCCTGCTTCGATGTAAAGGTTTGACCAGTTTTTTATTAGCTCCATGAATTGTTATATACTGCAAAAATATAAAATTTTACAGGAAAGTATTTTATAGGATTTATTATTGTCATTATTTCAGTTATTATTTATTTCTATTCGGATTCTGGTAATTTAAATATATTTTTTTCACTATTTGTGGGTAATTGATTCCTTTTTCAGGGTGAAAATATCATATGCATTGCATTGTATTTTGATTTTTATAGAGTTTTTTATCTTTTATAAGTGACTTATTTTATTGTTAATCAGTTGGTTTGATGTACTTTTTGTGCATTTTTTCTATAGATAATATAAATATTTATTATTGTTAATATTTCTTAAAAAAATATAATGTCTTAATGGTTTATTTTTGTTAAATATTTGTTTTTTAACAAAAAATAGTATACTTTCATTAGTTTTTTTTATATAATGTTGAAATATTGTTATTTTTTTTGTTTTTTTCTTTGTGTTATTAAGAAAGTTTTACAAATTTGTAGCGTACAAAATTAATTTGATATGAAGAAAATAACAATGAGTCTTCTTGTTGTTGTATTATCTTCTTCCGTTGCAATTGTAAATGCTCAGCAGAAGAAAAATGATACAACTTCACAGACTAAAGAAATTGAAGGTATAGTCGTTACTGCACTTGGAATCAAGAGAGAGAAAAAATCTTTAGGTTATGCGTCGCAGGAAGTTAAGGCGGATAAACTTTTTGATGGAACTACAAATACGGGAAATATAGCATCTCAGTTATCTGGTAAAGTTGCTGGTTTAAATGTAACAACGAATTCTAATTTCGGAGGATCCTCAAACTTGGTTATTCGAGGAGTAAAATCTTTAGGAGGAAGTAATCCTTTAATTGTAATTGATGGTTCTCCAGTCAATAATTCATCTACCTCATTTGGTAATCAGAATGGAGGGTTTGATTTAGGTAATGCCTTATCAGATATTAACCAAGAAGATATAGAGTCTGTAAACGTACTAAAAGGAGCTGCTGCTTCTGCTTTATACGGAGAAAGAGGACTTAACGGTGTAATTGTAATTACAACAAAGAACGGTAAAGGAAAAGAAGACAATTCTTGGGGGGTAACTTTATCATCCTCAGTACAGGCTGGTTTTATAGATAAATCTACATTTGCAAAATACCAGACTAGATATGGTGGTGGATATGATCCTTCATTTTATTATGGGAGTGCAGCAGACGGTAAAGATTATGCCAATTTTGGAGAAGATGCATCATGGGGGCCAGAGTTTGACCCTAATTTATTAGTTTATCAGTGGGATTCATTTGATCCAACATCCCCTAATTATAAAAAAGCAACCCCTTGGGTAGCGGCAAAAAATGGGCCTCTTAAATTTTTCGAAACACCTATGTCATTTATTAATTCCATTTCCTTATCAAAGGGAAGTAAAGGATTTAATTTTAATTTGACATATGATAATAACATGTCTAGTGGTCTTTTACCAAATTCAGATTTAAGAAAAAATACAATTTCGGCTAAAGTAAACTACGATTTAAATTCTAAATTACACGCGACAGTCTATACAACCCTAACAATACAGGGAACGACAGGTAGAACAGAGACTGGTTATAACGACAATATTGTTACAGGTTTCAGACAATGGTGGCAGACAAATGTTGATTTGGAAGCGTTGAAAAATGCTTACTTTAATAATGTTGGAAATCCTACAGTAGCTAATAACTACGGAAATGTTACGTGGAATAGAAAAAGTGGATCAAATGGAAAGCCTGCCTTTTGGAACAATCCATATTTTCAGAGATATCAAAACTATTCTACTGATGATAGAACAAGAACATTTTCGTATGCTCAGTTAACTTATGATGTAAATGATCATATTAATATTACAGGTAAGCTTAGTTACGATAATACTAATTTAGTTTTTGAAAGAAGGCTTGCTGAGGGGTCGTATCCTCAAAATTTTGGAGTTTCAGGAAAAGCTATAGGCTCTGGATATCATCGATATGATTTAAGTAGAAGTGAAACAAACTTTGATTTATTCGCAAATTATAAATATGATATTACTTCGTGGTTAAACATCAGTGGTATAGTTGGAGGAAATGTAAGAAGAAATCATGAGAGTTCTATCGAAGCATCAACGGAAGGTGGTCTAATTAAGCGAGGATATTACTCATTAGATAATTCCAAAGCTCCTTTATTAAACCCAGTAGAGTTTGAAGGAACAATACAAACTAACAGTTTATATGCTACGGCTTCATTTGATTTTAATAAAGTATTCTATCTGGATGGAACAATTAGAAGAGATGCGAGTTCAACTTTACCTGATGGTAATAACAAATATACTTATGGGTCTGTTTCCGGATCAGTAATTTTATCAGAACTTTTAAAATCTGATAAATCAGTAATGAATTTTTGGAAATTAAGAGGAAACTATGCAGAAGTAGGAGGTACTGCTGATTCTTACCAATTGAAATATTCTTATTATACAGCAGGATATTTTAATACAGGAAATGGAAATATTAATATCTACAGACCTCAAACAATTCTAAAAAATGAAAATTTAAGACCTCAGAGATCCAGAGAATTTGAGTTTGGTACGGAAGTTCACTTTTTAAAAGACAGAATTGTTCTTGATGGGGCGTATTATGATACAAAGACATTTGACCAACTTATTACTCCGGATATTTCAGCTGGTTCCGGGAAACTTGGTGCAGCAATCAATGCGGGACAAATTAACAATAAAGGGATCGAATTACATTTAGGAGTAAGCCCAATAAAAACACAAGATTTTGCATGGGATATAGATGTCAACTGGGCTAAAAACAAAAGTAAGGTTGTAGAGCTAGATGCTGGTCTGCAGGTATATCAACTCGTAGGATTAGTAGGAGGCGCTTCCATAGTGGCTTCAGTTGGAAACCAGTGGGGAGATATCTATGGTAGTGATTATGTTTACTTAAATGGTGAGAAAGTGGTGGATCCTGAGACAGGATTGTATCAAACAGAGAGTAATAAAGTAATCGGAAATGTTCAAGCTAAATGGACAGGTGGATTAAGAAATTCATTTAGATATAAAAATTTCTCATTAAGTTTCTTAATAGATGTTCGTCACGGAGGGGATGTATTTTCATCAGATATGTATTATGGATTAGCGAGTGGATTATTCCCTGAAACTGCTGTTGATGGTTATAGAACAAATATACCTGTATTAGCCGGAGTTAATCCTAATGGTCAGGTAAATACAACACCAGTTAACACAGATGTAGTTAATCCTTTAGAATATGGTAACAATCCAAATGATGGGTATGCCATTGCTCCTGACAAAAGATTTGTATATGATGGATCTTTTGTAAAGCTAAGAGAAGCTAGTATTACGTATTCTCTTCCTAAGAGTATATTGGCAAATACCTTCATGAATGAGGCTAAAATCTCTATCGTGGGTAGAAACCTTTGGATTATTCATAAGAATCTTCCATATGCAGATCCTGAATCATCTCAAATGGGTGGATTGTATTCATATGGATCATCTGTGGGAGCTCTTCCTACAACAAGAGAATTGGGTGTTAATTTTACCTTTAAATTCTAAAAATAAAATTTATTAAAATGAAAAAGTTTAAAAATATATTATACGCTGGAGGTGTTGTTGCTTCGTTATTATTGTTTAACTCATGTCAAAGCGATCTTACCTCTCTGAATGAGGATCCCAAGCACCCTTCAACTGTACCAACAGGGAATTTATTGGCAACAAGTATGTTTCAAGGATTCTATTATATGTATACGGGTAGTGTAAACTTTAATAATTATCGTTTTTTTACGCAACAATGGACAGAGACAACCTATGTACAGGAAACCAATTATAATTTGACTACTAGAGCTCAGCCAAGAAATCACTTCAGAAGAATGTATGTTTATACATTAGCACCTCTTGAGCAAGCTAAAAAAGATCTTCCAACAGAGATTAATGCTGATGCTGATGTAGTTAATAACAAATGGGCTACTCTAGAAATTGCTTCCATTTTTGTTTGGGAAAATATTGTGGATACATTTGGTAATGTACCTTATAAAGAGGCTTTGCAAGCAGAAACTATTAAATCTCCAAAATATGATGATGCTAAATCAATCTATCTTGATTTAATAACGAGATTAGATGCAGCAATAGCAAAAATTAATAAGACTAAAGCTGGATACCCTGAAGATCTTGTTTACAAAGGAGATATGAATAAATGGGTTAAACTTGCCAATTCAATTAAATTAAGATTAGCAATTAATCTTGCAGATGTTGATCCTGCAACATCAAAATCAGTAGCTGAAAGTGCTATCAGTGGTGGAGTAATTGATTCAAATGATAGCTCTTATTCATTGAAATTTGATGGAAATACTTTTACAAATCCATTATTTGATGATTTAGTAGCTTCAGGGAGGAATGATTTTTTACCATCGGATGTTATTGTAAACCCAATGAATGCTAAATCAGATCCAAGAAGAGGAGCTTATTTTACTCAGATTGGAGGAGCTTATAAGGGGGGTGTCTACGGTACTTTAAACACATTTTCTAATTTTTCTCATGTAAATCCTACTTTTTTAACAGGTAATGCTCCTGCAAATCTATTAAGCTATACTGAAGTTTTATTCCTGAAAGCTGAAGCTGCGGCAAGAGGATATAATGCAGGAGGAACAGCAGCTGGTCTATATGCTGCAGCAGTTACTGCATCTATGACTGAAAATGGAATATCTGCAACTGATGCTGCAGCTTACATCTTAGCCAATCCATATAATGCAACAAACTGGAAACAATCTATCGGATATGAAGGATGGGTTGCTATGTGGAATAATCCTTTTGCTGCTTGGAATTTTGTGAGAAGATTAGATAGTCCTGTACTTACTGCTCCAGCATCATCTTATATTGGGGGGATGCCTTACAGGATGCCATATTCTGATCAGGAATATGTAGTCAATAATGCTAACGTTTCAGCAGCTGCGAATGCAATTGGAGGAGATAAAGCAACAACAAAACTTTTCTGGGATAAAAATTAAAACGTATTAACAACATTCATATTATACCGCCTTCGGGCGGTTTTTTTTATTTAATAATATCATTTATTTAGCAATTAAATTATTTTAAGTGCTTAAGTTGATTGAAATATTTTTGTTAATTTGTTAAAACTATAGTATTTTATTTGTATATATCTTTTTTTTAATTTAAAATTTTTGTTAATTAATAGTTTTTACTGCTTGTTCGTGATAAATTTTTATTTTTTTTAACATTTTTATTTGAATTATTGAATATATTCGACAAATTTGTACGGATATAAAAATAATTGATATGAAGAAACTAACAACAAGTCTTCTTGTTTTAGTATTGACTTCCTCTATGGCAATTGTAAGTGCTCAGGAGAAGAAAGATACAATTAAAGCAAAAGAAATTGAAGGAGTGGTAGTCACTGCACTTGGTATTAAAAGAGAAAAAAAATCTTTGGGGTATGCGTCGCAGGAAATTAAAGCAAGCGCTTTGTCAGACGGGACAACAAATACAGGAAATATTGCAGCGCAATTATCAGGTAAGGTGGCCGGTCTTAATGTTACTACAAATAACAACTTTGGAGGATCTTCCAATTTGGTTATAAGAGGGGTGAAGTCGCTTGCCGGCGGAAATCCGTTAATTGTTATTGATGGATCACCTGTTAACAACACCAGTACCCGGGAAAACTCAATTGATTACGGTAATGCTCTTTCTGATATCAACCAGGAAGATATTGAATCCATAAACGTATTAAAAGGAGCAGCGGCTTCAGCCCTTTACGGTGAAAGAGGGTTAAATGGAGTAATTGTTATTACAACTAAAAATGGAAAAGGAAAAGATGATGGTTCTTGGGGTGTGACGTTTTCCTCAGCAGTACAGGTAGGATTTATTGATAAGTCTACTTTTCCTGAATATCAGACAAGATATGGTGCCGGTTATTCTCAAAAATTCGGTACACAGGCTTCTGATGGTTTGAATAATGCGAATTTTGGAGCAGATGCTTCATGGGGCCCTAAATTTGATCCTAATTTATTGGTATATCAGTGGGATTCATTTAATCCTTTATCCCCCAATTATCAAAAAGCAACTCCTTGGGTGGCCGCTAAGAATGGACCGATTAAATTTTTCGAAAATCCAGCCTCATATATTAACAGCGTAACTTTAGAAAAAGGGCAAAAAGGAAAAAATATTAGTTTTACCTATGAAAATATGATGTCCGATGGGTTAATACCTAACTCTCATCTTAATAAAAATAATTTCTCTTTAAAGATTAATTATGATCTAACGCCTAAATTGCATTCGTCTTTCTATTCAACAATAACTTTACAGGATACTAAAGGTAGGAGTATTACGGGTTATTCAAACAATATAGCTACCGGTTTCAGACAATGGTGGCAGACTAACGTAGATATTGATGCTCTGCAAAACTTATATTTTGCAAATGTAGATCCAAATGTAGCCAATGCATCCAATAACTTTGGTAATGTTACCTGGAACAGAAAGTCTGCAGCAAATGGAGCACCTGCATATTGGAACAATCCATATTTTCAGGCCTATCAGAATTATTCTTCAGACAAAAGATACAGGAATTTCACTTATGGCCTGGTAACATATGATCTGTTTGATAATATTTCTGTTACCGGAAAAGTTTCATATGACAGATCAAATCTTATAGCAGAAACTAGATTGGCAGTTGGTTCTTTGCCTCAGGCTTTTGGACAATCAAATAACACCATTGGTTCTGGATATGGAAGACGAGACATACTGCAGACAGAGACCAACTATGACTTAATGGTGAATTACAAATTTGATATCACGGATAATATTAACCTTTCCGGAGTTGTAGGAGGAAATATACGTCGAAATTATTATAATTCAGTCTATGCATCAACAGAAGGAGGACTAATTGTACCTGGGATTTATGCCCTATCCAACTCTAAAAAGGCACCACTAGCTGCAGATGAAACTGAGTATACAATACAAACTAACTCATGGTACGCAACAGCTTCCTTTGATTTTTATAAAAAATTCTATTTAGATGCAACATTCAGAATAGAAGAAACATCAACCCTTTTAAAAGGTAATAATGTTTTTAACTACCCTTCTATTACAGGATCGTTAATTATGTCCGAAATTCTAGATACTAAAAGATGGATGAATTTCTGGAAAATAAGAGCAAATTATGCTCAGGTTGGAGGATCTGCTGCTTCTTATCAATTATTTAATAATTATAGACCTGCTGGAATTTTATCTAATCAAGGAATTTATAACTCTATTTTAAATCAACCTTACCCAGGTCTGCAACCGCAAAAGGCCAATGAATTTGAAGTCGGAACTGAAGCACATTTCTTAAAAGACAGAATAACGGTTGATTTCGCCTATTATAAAACAAGAACTACTCCTCAGATACTTTCTCCACTTCCTACTTCTGCAGCTATAGGATATACAGGTAAAATATTCAACGCTGGTAGAATTGATAATAGCGGGGTTGAAGTACAGCTAGGACTAGTGCCAATAAAGACAAAAGATTTTACTTGGAATATTGATGCCAACTGGTCAAAAAATCAAAATAAAGTAGTAGAATTATATCCGGGAATTAATAACTATCTATTAAATAGTTTTCAGGGTGGGGTATCTTTAAACGCCAGAGTTGGTGAAGCTTGGGGAACATTGATTGGTGCTGATTATACCTATTTAAATGGACAAAAAGTTATCGATCCTAAGACAGGAAAATATTTACAAAACCCAAATCAGGTGATAGGTAATACTACCCCGGACTGGATTGGAGGTATTAGAAATAGCTTTAGCTATAAAGGTTTCTCTTTAAGCTTTTTAATTGATATGCGTAAAGGAGGGGATATATTCTCAACAGATATGTATTATGGATTGTCATCCGGTCTGTACAAAGAAACAGCTGAAGGAGATTTTAGGGATAAACCTATTGTTTTACCTGGTGTTCTTCCTGACGGTACTCCAAATAATATTGGATTATCACCGGTTGATAATAATGGTTCTCCCGGATACAAAACCCGACCAGCAAGCGAATTTGTTTATGATGGATCTTTTATTAAGCTTAGAGAAGCAAGTATTGGGTATATGCTTCCAAAATCTTTACTGGCAGGTACCAAGATTTATGATGCCAAGATTTCAATTGTAGGTAGAAATCTGTGGATAATTCATAAAAATTTACCATATGCTGATCCTGAAGCCATGGTAGGCGGCGGACTTAGCTCTTATGGATGGTCAATTGGTTCCATGCCTACGACAAGAGATTTGGGTATCAATGTTACATTTAAATTCTAAATTACTTTAAAAATGAAAAATATTATAAAAATAAGTTTGGCGTCTGCATGCATTGGGTTGGCTTTAAGTTCATGCCAAAGTGATTTGACTTCTCTTAACGATGACCCTAAACATCCATCAATCCTTCCGTCTGACAATTTATTAGCTACTGCCTTATATCAGTCATCTTATTATATGGATAACCCCAGTGTGAATTTTAATAATTACAGATTCTTTACACAACAATGGGCAGAAACTCAATATCCGGACGAAACTCAATATAATTTAGTAACCCGTAATCAGCCTCGTAATCATTTTAACAGAATGTATGTTTACAGTATTAATAATCTGAAACAAGCAAAGGTTAACCTGGTAAAAGAAGTAGAACCAGATGAAAATGTTAGAATCAATAAATTGGCTACTTTAGAAATTGAAGAAATATTTATTTGGGAAAATATCGTGGATACTTATGGAGATGTTCCTTATTCTGAGGCTTTCAAACCTGATGAAATATTAACCCCTAAATATGATGATGCCAAGACTATTTATCTTGACTTGATCAAAAGAATCGATGCTGTTACGGCTACTATAAAACCTGCAGCTACCGGTTATGGAGATCTGGTTTATGGAGGTAATATGACCAAATGGAAGAAATTTGCAAATTCTATTAAATTAAGATTAGGAATAAATTTAGCAGATGTTGATCCTGCATTGTCAAAAACTACCGTTGAATCTGCAATAGCCAGTGGGGTTATTTCTTCTGACGACGACGCTTACAAATTTAAATATGACGGCGGAACTTTCTCAAATCCGGTATTTGATAATTTAGTAGCATCAAATAGAAATGATTTTTTGCCTAGTGAATTAACAATCAATACTATGAGTTCTCTTTCCGATCCAAGAATGGATGTGTGGTTTACCAAAGTAGGAGGAGTATATAAAGGAGGAGTTTTTGGAGAGCTGAATGATCCATACACTAACTTCTCTCAATTAAGCTCTTATTTCAGAAGTGCTACTGCAGCATCCAACCTTTTTAGTTATGCGGAAGTAGCCTTCTTAAAAGCAGAGGCTGCTGCAAGAGGTTATTCAGCAGGAGGTACAGCAGCAGAGCTTTATGCAATTGCAGTGAATGAATCTATGAGGGAGAATGGTGTAAGCGCTACTATTGCAGATGCATATGTGCTTGCACATCCTTATAATCCGGCAAACTGGAAACAGTCTATAGGTGTACAAGCTTGGATTGCTATGTTTAACAAAGGATTTGCAAGTTGGAATTTTACCAGACGTTTAGACTATCCGATTCTTGTGAATCCTCCGAAGTCAAATTTATCTTCTGTACCCTATAGAATGCCTTATTCTGATCAGGAGTATGTGCTAAACGGAGATAATGTAAAAGCTGCGGGTACTAAAATTGGCGGAGATAAGGCTACAACAAAACTTTTCTGGGATAAAAATTAACACATATTTTATTAACATTCATATTAAATTAAACCGCCTTCGGGTGGTTTTTTATTTGTGCAAATAATGTTTTTTTAAATTTAATATCATTTAGAAATGGATTTATTTAGAAAATAAAAAACGTATTTTGTGTATTCTATGTATAAACGTCAGATTTATATGGTATTATGTCTGGATCTATGTTAATAGTATCAATCGAAATATTGATGTTATTTTTTTTATTAATTTTCTTAATTTTTATGTAATTTTTTAATTTTTTTAATTGTTTTTGCTTTCTTTTGTTGGTTTATTTGTTATTTTTTAATTTTTTTCTTGCTGAATTGTTAATTAAAATACAATTTTACGGGCTAAAAATTAATTTTGATATGAAGAAACTAACAATGAGTCTGCTTGTTGTAGTATTAACTTCTTCTGTTGCTATTGTAAATGCCCAGCAGAAGAAAAAAGATACTATTACACAGACAAAAGAGATTGAAGGTGTTGTGGTAACCGCACTCGGGATTAAAAAGGAGAAAAAGACAATAGGGTATGCTACATCACAAGTAAACGGAGATGATTTAAAAAAATCAGGAGAGGCAAATATTATTCAAGGCTTAGCAGGAAAAGCAGCCGGGATTCAGGTTACAGGTTCATCTGGTACTCCGGGAGCATCAAGTAAAATTCTGATCAGAGGTCAAAAGTCAATTAATCTTTCAAGTCAGCCTATTATTGTCTTAGATGGCCAGATCATTGATAACTCTGTCAATAATAATGCGGGGCAGGGCAGTAATCTGGCTGGAGTAGATGACTCAAACAGAGCTATTGATATAAACCCTGATGATATTGAGAGTGTATCAATTTTGAAAGGAGGTGCAGCAGCGGCACTATATGGAGAAAATGCCAGAAATGGTGTAATTATTTATACAAGCAAGAAAGGGAGAAAAAGAAAAGGAATTGGGATTGATTTCTCCACAGCTGTATCTTTTGATATGATTACCCGCTTGCCGAAACTTCAAAATACTTATGCCGCCGGAACTAATGGAGTTAATTATATTGCACCTGCTCAATATGGCTCTGATGGTATTCCTGTCACAGGGGGAACCAATCAAAGTTGGGGACCCTTAATTTCAAGTGTATCTGGTTTGAAGGCCTATGATAATGCTAAAAACTTTTTTGAGACTGGTACTGCACAAAATTATAACCTGGCATTTTCAGGAGGCGGGGATTATGGTAATTTCAGAGCTTCATTTGGACATATTGATCAAACCGGGATTATTCCAAATACTTCGCTTAAAAAAACAAGTTTTGGTGTAAATTCTGAATTTAAATTAACCGATAAGCTAAAAGCTGGAGCTGATGTAAAGTTCTCCAATACAAATGGGGTAAGAGCTCAGAAAGGGAGTAATATTGCTGGAGTAATGTTGTCTTTACTGAGAACACCAGCAACTTATGACCTTAGAGATTATCAGACTGTACAAGGATATAATAAAAATTATTTTGCAGCATATGACAATCCATATTATACAGTATACAATAATCCATATAAAGATGAGACAAATAGGTCCATTATCAGTGGTTATTTAACATATAATTATAATAAAGCTTTGAATGTATTGTTGAGAGCGGGAGTAGATACATATACAACCCATGCTCAGCAGAATTATTCATTCTCAAGTAATGGTAATTCAACAGCTGACCGAACAGGCCAGGTCGTTGTAGACATTTATACACAAAGTCAATACAATTTAGATTTGATCTTTAGTGGATTAATTAACTTTACTGATAACATTAATTTGAATTATAGTTTTGGGGGGCAGATAATTTCTAAATTTGGAAATGATCAATATACTCAAGGATCTACAATGTTGGAACCTAATCAATTCAACCTTTCTAATTTTACGACTTTTGTCTCCAATAATACAGATTTTAAACAAATTAAAAGAGGGATATTGGCTTCGGCAGAATTAGGATTTTATGACCAATTTTATTTAACATTAACAGGAAGAAATGATTGGAGCAGTACACTGCCTAAACAAAATAGTTCCTATTTCTATCCTTCTTTTTCAGGATCTTGGCTGTTTAATAAGACATTAAATTTACCAAACTGGGTTAATTTAGGAAAAGTAAGAGTAGCTTATGCGAAAACTTTTGCATCTGCTAATCCTTACAATATTGTTAACACTTATGGAACTCCAACTTATTTTGATACATTTGGTCCGCAATTAACTTCTCCATATATGGGAGTTGGTGCCTATGGACTGACTACCATTGCGAAAAATCCAAATTTAAAGCCTGAGCGAAATGACGAATTTGAAGTAGGTTTAGAATTAGAATTATTTAAAAGGTTACGCTTAAATGCGAGTGCTTACAAATCAACCAACTATGACCTACTTATCCAAGCTCCAGTTGCACCGTCTTCGGGATTTCAGAATTATTTTACCAACGGTCCTACAGTTGAAAATAAAGGTATAGAAGTAGAATTAGGGTATGATATTCTTAAAAATCAAAACTTTAACTGGAGTGTAAATCTTAATTGGGCTAAAAACGTAAATAAAGTTGTTGAAATACAAGACAATTTAAATTTTTCTAGTGAAGGAGGTGATTTCTTTTCTGGAAATGTTGTTCCTGCCATCATTAAAGGTGAACCTTTGGGAGTATTTTATGGTACGGCTTGGAAAAGAGATTCGGCTGGGAACTTAATTATAGGATCTGATGGTTTACCATTAGTTTCAGCAGAATCTCAAATTATTGGAAACCCTAATCCGGACTGGTTAGGAGGAATCAGAAATAATTTCAGTTATAAAAACTTGTCTTTAAGTTTTTTACTGGATATTCGTAAAGGTGGTGATATCTGGAACGGAACATTAGCGAGATTGCATAGATTAGGAATAACCCAGACTTCTGCTGATGATAGGTCAGCAATGTATACAATACCAGGCGTTACTGAAACTGGTGCTCCTAATACGAAAGCAATTAATAACAAACTGTATTATTCAAGCTTTTTAGGAGATGGATCTGGTAGTGCAAATGAACAACAGATGGAAAGAGATATAAATTGGCTTAGGCTAAGAGATGTAAGTTTATCATACAATTTTGGTAAAATGCTATCTAATACTCAAACTCTATCTTTTATAAGAGATGCTCAGATTACTTTTTCTGCTAGAAACTTATTTTTAATTACTAACTACAAAGGTGTAGACCCGGAAACATCTATTGCCGGTGCAAGTTCAAATACTAATGGATTTGATTATTTCAATAATCCCGGGACGAGAAGTTATACACTATCCTTTAAATTTACTTTCTAATTATGAAAAAAATAATATACATACCTATAATTATTGCCGGATTATTTCTAAATTCTTGTCAGCATGAGCTAGATACATTTAATGAAAATCCCAATAGTCCTACGCAAGTTACATCTCCTAAAACTTTATTTACAGGTGCAGCAGTAGGAACAATTAATAATTCAACAGGTAATTTGACAAGACAAATAAGTTTGTTGACTCAGCATACCAATGGTAATCTGTTTCAGTCATTAGATTATACTAATTATTTTTTAACAGAACTGGATAATGAAACAGATTGGTCTAATATTTATAAGACTGGAGTAAATCTTCATCAGATTATCACTCAGTTTGGGGATAAATATCCTTATTATTCAGGGATGGCTAAGATTTTATTAGCCTTAAATATGGGGTATGCTACTGATACATGGGGTGATGTACCTTTTTCAGAAGCGTTTCAAGGAGTCAATAATTTCTCTCCAAAATATGATTCTCAGCAAAATATCATTTCTCAGATTCAAAGTTATTTGGATAGTGCAATAATAGATTTATCAAAACCTGAAAATGCTAATTTAGGGTTACCGGCAGGTGATGATATCTTTTATGCAGGAAATATAGATAAATGGAAAAAATTAGCCTATGCCATTAAGGCAAGATATGCATTAAGACTAACTCAAAGAGAAGGAAGTACTGTAGCAGCTCAGAAGGCTTTAAACTACTTGCAAAACTCGTTTACTTCCAGTTCAGATAACTTGGTGGCTCGGTTTGATGGAGGAAATAATCAAAATCTTTGGTTTGCATTTAATAATCAAAGATCAGGTTATATGTCTATGGGAAAATATTTTATAGATCTTTTAAAGAATAGTAGTGATCCAAGGCTACCTCATTATGCAGGATTAGATGCATCCGGGGGATATTCCGGATCAGCTCCGGAAGATAGCAACACAGATGCTTCTCCTTTTGGGAGTTACTTTGCAGGAAGTGCAAGTACATCGAATATAATATTTAGCTATAGTGAAATTAAATTCATAGAAGCAGAAGCACAATTCAGACTTGGAAATACTGTAGGTGCTCAAGCTGCCCTGAAAACTGCTGTAAGTGCATCTTTGATAGATGTTACTGGTACTGATAATCCTGTCTTTGCTACTACAGCTTCAGCTGCAGTAACATTACAGAATATAATTACTCAAAAATATTCTTCCCTGTTTACCACAATGGAGCCTTATAATGATTGGAGACGTACAGGTTTCCCTGTATTAACGCCTAATCAGAATAGCCAATCTAAAAAAATACCTTTGAGATTAATAACTCCTAAAGCTGAAAGAACATTAAATAATAATGCAGCAGTCGTGAGTGATGTAAGTATACCCGTTTGGTGGGATAACTAGGACCATTTAAATTTTTAAACCGCCTTCGGGCGGTTTTTTTATTTCCGTATATTTGTAACTCAGATTTTGAGCTGAAACAGACTGTAAAAATGTTTCAGCGATAAGCATTAAAAAGAGAATTTAGAAACATGAATATTAAAGATATTATAGAACAAAAACTTTCGGAGATCATTTTAAATGTATATCAGTTAAAAGACATCAAGCTGGAAGTTCAGGAAAATAAAACGGAATTTGAGGGTGATTTTACTATTGTTACTTTCCCGTTGGTCAAACAATTGAAGAAAAATCCTGAGAGTATCGGGGTTGAATTAGGTGAAGCGTTAACAGAACAGACGGAACTTTTCGAAAGCTTTAATGTAGTGAAAGGTTTCCTGAATGTTAAAGTGAAAAACCAGCTGTTTGTGGACAACTTCAGATCTGTAAGCAAGAATTTTTCCACTATAGAAAAGAAAAATGCTACGGTAATGGTAGAATATTCTTCACCGAATACCAACAAACCATTGCACTTAGGGCATATCAGAAATAATTTATTAGGATTCTCAGTTGCTCAGATTTTAAAAGAGGCTGGATATGATGTAATCAAAACCCAGATTATCAATGACAGAGGTATTCATATCTGTAAATCTATGCTGGCATGGGAGAAATTCGGGAACGGAGCAACTCCTGAAACAACCGATACCAAAGGCGATAAATTTGTTGGAAACTATTATGTAGAATTTGACAAAAATTATAAAAAAGAAATTGCAGAGCTTGTAGCACAAGGGGTAGGAGAAGAGCAGGCTAAAAAAGATGCTCCGGTAATGAAGGAAGCTCAGAAGATGTTGTTGGATTGGGAAAGTGGAGATGAAACAGTGAGAGCGCTTTGGGCAGAAATGAACTCATGGGTTTACAAAGGATTCAATGAAACGTATAAGAGATTAGGTGTTGATTTTGACCAGGTTCAGTATGAAAGCAATACGTATATTTTAGGAAAAGATCTTATTCAGGCTGGGTTGGATAAAGGCGTTCTGTATCAGAAAGAAGACGGTTCTGTTTGGTGTGACCTTACAGATGAAGGGCTTGATCAGAAGCTGTTACTTCGTTCAGACGGTACTTCAGTCTATATGACTCAGGATCTTGGAACGGCAGTTGAGCGTTTTAAGCAAAATGATATTCAGAAACTGATCTATACTGTAGGAAACGAACAGGATTATCACTTCCAGGTTTTATTTAAGATTCTTAAAAGACTGGGGTATGAGTGGGCAGATCAGTTATTCCACCTTTCTTATGGTATGGTTGAACTTCCTGAAGGCAAAATGAAATCCCGTGAAGGAACCGTTGTAGATGCAGACGACCTGATGGCAGAAATGCATGAAACGGCAAAATTAAAAGCTATAGAACAGGGAAAACTTGAAGGTCTTTCAGAAGAAGCAAAAGTAGCTTCTTATGAAATCATTGGAATGGGAGCACTCAAATATTTCATGCTGAAAGTGGATCCTAAGAAAAAGATGTTGTTCAATCCGGCAGAAAGTATTGAATTTAATGGAAATACAGGACCGTTTATTCAATATACCTACGCTCGTACGCAGTCTTTGCTGGCAAAAGCAGATTACCAGTATAAAGAAATATCGGATGTAACTTTAAACCAGTATGAAAAAGAACTGATTATGCTTTTGACCAGTTACAAAACAATTGTTGAAAGAGCAGCAGATGCATTGAGCCCGGCCCTGATTGCCAATTATATTTATGATCTGGCTAAATCTTATAATTCGTTCTATCAAAGTAATATTATTCTGAAACTGGAAGATGAGAATTTAAAACAATTCCGTTTAAATATATCAGATCTCACAGCAAAGACGATTAAAAAATCGTTGGAACTCTTGGGAATCGGAACCGTAAACAGAATGTAAAAATAGAAAGAAAGCCTCCTGAAAAATTTCAGGAGGCTTTCTTTCTATTTTTTATATATCAATAATCTCGCATCAGAAATATCCCGGATCTCAAAATCTCGCAACCCGAACCTCGCAACCCAAATTTACATTTTATCACTACTTTCACCCTGCATCTGTTTCAGACTATCCGCGTACAACTTAGCAGGAGTCCATCGTGCATGTTTGGAAAGAACTACTTTATAGCCCTTTTTGTAGGTATACACTTTAGTGAATTCTGCACCAAAGAATATCAGCATACACGAATAATTGATCCACATCATAATCAGAATAACTGTTCCGGCAGCGCCAAAGGCTGAAGTAGGTTTTACCTGGTTAAAATAAAGACTTAATAAAAATTTTCCGAGGGTAAATAAAACCGTTGTCAGAAATGCTCCTTTCCATACCGGTTTCCAGCTGATCAAAACATCAGGCAGTACTTTAAACATTAAGGCAAATAACAGCATCACAAGGCCAAAACCTACGGCGAAATTGACAAATTCTACCAGCATATAGGTCTCAAAACCGAAATACTGGGTGATAATTGTATTAAACAGGCTGATCAGAGAAGATAAAATCATGGTGATCATCAAAAGAAATCCCAGAATAAGAATCATTCCTAAAGAATTCGCCCTGTCCAGTAAAAATTTCACTAATGCCTTTTTGGGAGCAGCTTCTACTTCCCAAAGTGTATTTAATGAATGTTGCAGCTGAAAGAAAAGCGTAGTAGAACCGAAAACCAATGATCCTACCCCTACTGCCTTCATAAAAATATTCTTTTTGTCAATCAAAGCACCGGCGAGCATACCTTCAATACTTTTAGCCACATCCGGTCCCATAATACCACTGATCTGGGTGCTGATCTGCCCGCGAATGGCTTCTTCCCCAAAGAAATTTCCAAGTACCCAGATAATAATGATCAATAAACCCGGAATAGAAAAAATGGCATAGTACGCAAGGCTTGCCGAATCTTTTGATGCGGAAGAATTGTTCCATTCTGTAAAGGTGTCTTTCAGAACTTCCCAGAAAAATTTGGCAGTTTTAATCATATTAAAATGGATATCCGATGGCAATATTGAGAACAAGATTATCTTTCCTCCAGCTTGAGTCTCCGAAGTTAATTTTATCGAAGGCCCATCTGTCCCCTTTCTGATAGTAAGGAACTCTCAGTGGCATGGCAAGATCCAGTCTCAAAATCAGGATAGAAAAATCCAGTCTCAGACCTACTCCGGCACCCACCGCAATTTCATTTAAAAAATCTTTTGAAAACTTAGCCCCGGGTCTGTTTTCATCATCATGTAGCAGCCAGATATTTCCGGCATCTACAAAAACGGCAGCATTTAAGAACTTATAAAGATTGGCACGGTACTCTGCATTTAATTCCAGTTTAATATCTCCGGACTGGTCAAAATAAGCACCCGGTTCTATCGTTCTCGGGTCAAAACTACCCGGACCTAATGTTCTCGCACGGAATGCTCTGATACTGTTACTTCCTCCTGAGAAAAACTGTTTGGAGAAAGGAACAAATTCTGAATTTCCGTATGGATAGGCGATTCCTCCGATAAATCTTGTAGCCAATGAAGATTTTTCAGTGAACTTATGATAGAATCTGAAATCATTTTCAATCTTTACATACTGACTGAAAGGAATTCCGAATATTTTCTTTTCCTTATCTTTCTTTACATCAGCTCCGGTAACCAATCCCGTGATATTTCCTGCCAGATCCAGCGTTCCTTTATAATAAACGGTATTGGTCTTTGGCAGCATGGTGTTGGTATAGGTATAAGAATAGGTTGGGCCAAAAATTAACTGTTTATCGACAATTCGCTGCATAGCAGGATTTTTGGCAGATTTAGCTTTATATTCATCTGTAACATTTGCTGGCGATACCAAAGTAATATCAATCACTTTCAGATCATGTTCTTTCCTTGCATTTTCTTTCCACACATATCCGAATGATCCCGTGAAATTATTTAGGGTATAATATTGTGTTCTGTTCTGGAATTCATATCCCAATGTGATATTCGTTCTGGGAACAAATTCACTGGAAGAATGAAAACGGAATGGTGCTACAATTCTCGGAATTGAAAGCTGTACGTTTGTTCCTGCACGGAAAATATTATTGGCATTCTGGGCACCTCCCATCTGGAAATCAAAAGCTCCGTAGATGGCTGCTTTAAACTGTTCTGCGCCTCTGAAGAAATTTCTGTGGGTCCAGTTAAGGTTCAGCTCACTACCCGCATAGTTGGCGGAATTGGTTCTTCCCAAAGCTTCCAGACGGAGCGATTGTACCTGTCTTGGAGTCAACAAATAATACGCATCAAATTTATGGCTTAAAGAATCAGATACAATAAACTCGTTCTTTACAAATTTGAATACTCCCAGACTGATCAATCGGTTCAGGGTAAGATTGTGGTTGGAACGGTTGTAAAGATCTCCTTTTTTGAAATATAAGGCTCTGTCAAAAATCTTCGGTTTGAATTTATGCTGCGGATCAATGACATAAATATCGTCAAAACGATATTTGGAAAGAGAATCTTTATCCATCGGGATGCTGTATTTACCATCTTTTACATCCTGAATATTGTAATTGGGAAATACAATAACATTATCAATACTGAACTGCTGTGTTGCTAAATCAGGAGTGTTATCCTTCAATTTTACATTAAGCTCAACTTTATGATTCTTACTCACCGTACTGTCGGCCTGCACGATAATATTATCAGGATGGAAATAATAAAAACCTCGTTCCTTTAACCTGTTGTCAATTCTTTCTCTTTCTGCTTTGATGACATCCAGATCAAACGGTTTTCCGTTTTTAAGAAGAGTTTTATCCGTAAGGTTTTGAATTTCCTGGTTAACCAGTGTAGAATCTTTCTGGAATTTTACACCGTCTATCAGATATCTTGAGCCAGGCCTTACTGTATAAATAACCTGAGCTTTTTTATTCTTTGAAACCGTATCATAAGTTGCTCTGGCATTAAAATATCCTTTGTTTTCAGAATAATTTTCAATGATATCTTTATTGAACTCACGATCTACATCTCCCAATAATACTGGTTTTTCACCCACTTTGTACTTAAGCCAGTAATTAAAACCTTTGTCTTTTTTAGGCTCCTTGGCTATGTTATAGAAATACAGCTTTGGGCGCAATCCCAGAAATGTAGAATTAGGCTTTGGGGTGAGGTTTGCTTCCAGTGCAGACTCAAGATCTTTTTTTTCTTTCTTGGAAATCGTATCATTTTCAATCTTTACTTTGGCTCCCGTATAGAGCATCTGGCCTTCTTTCAAAAACCTGGTGTTGCTGCACGAGATTACCGTGGATGCCATTCCGGAAACCAACAGATACTTACAATATATATGGAACTTACTATTCATTATTTAAATTCTACCACTTGGTTATTTTGATTTTTTTTCGGCTTCTTCTCTTTAGATTTCTGGAAAATCTCCCGGAATTTGTCATAATCCAATGTAATAATGAATCCAACTCCGGTTTCTATGATCTGTCCCTGAAGTGCTACCTGATATTCATCCTTACGATACGCCCGGAGCATATATCTTCCATCTTTGGAAAGACTGTAATCTACAGAAACGTTACCGGCAATATTGGTCATATTTTCATTCTGGCGTGCCTGGCCTTCCAGTCCGAAATTACTTCCTACCGTTACTTTCAGTCGGTCATTCAACAGTTTTTTGCTGATATCGACGTTAAGATCAGTCCGGGTATTTTTTTCTCCGGTGGAATAATCTTCTGAAGAATCAAGACCAAAATTAAGATCTACTCCTTTAATCAGCCCTGCTGCAAGATTATTCAGCTGCTGGGAAAGGATCTTACTTACACTCTGCCTTGCCATGGTCTCCGCAGACATTCCGGCACCGCTTTCAAATGGATTTTCTCCGATAAAACGGTTCAGAAGCAATAAGGCAAATACCTGTTTGTTCAGCTCAGACTCCTGGGTTCTGATCTGAGCAAGCTTCTGATCAACAACATCTTTTACATTCGTAGATACAGAATTATTTTTCTCATCTGTAGTAATATCGAAAGTAAGCTGAGGTTTCAATAATTCACCTTTCATTTTTAACAAGGCATTAAAAGGAACCCTCTGTTTAAACTGATTCATCGTTGAGGCACTTTCTCCACTGATCTGCTGCTCCACAAGGTCAATAGGCGGAGCTTCTGTTTTATATACGGCGGTAATATCCATTTGAGCCATCGTAGGTTCACCTGTCCATGTAATGGTACTGCCTTTCTGGATGTCAAATTTACGCTTCAGGAAACTCACCGAAAGATCATAGCTTCCTTTTTCCACTTCATATACACCTACCAATGTGGTTTTGCCTGACGGATCTATTCCTCCGGTTAATTCTGCTTCACCCTGAAGCTGTACAAAATCACCATTGGCTTTATCAATGATCAGCGATAGTTTTGCCTCTTTGCTGACTTCAATATTAACGCTTACGTCCATTCCTTTGATACGGCTCTGGGCATTAAGAGAATCGGCTTTGATCGTTTTGTTTAAAACCACCTGATCCTGATCCACAAATTCTACAATACCATCTCTCTCCTGCAGAGAAGGGCTGGATTGAGGCAGAACAAAAGTGAAATCGGTGTTGTCTGCCACGCTCAACCTTCCGTCTACCTTTGGAAGATCAAGGTTTCCGCGGATATGAAGTCCGGCATCAATGGCCAGAATACCATACATGATCGCATCATTGGATTTCTCCGAATTAACTACTTTAAAATCTTTTGCATTTACATTAAGGTTAAAAGCAAAATCCCTATAGGTCTGCGTAAGAACCTGCCCATCCACTACAAGGGCATTTCCGTCTTTATCTTTGATTTTAAATTGATCAAACTCTATTCCCTGACTGGTAAAGTCTATTTCATCACTCAGATGTCTGAAATCACTTCCCGTTTTGGCAATTTCCAATCCGGCATCATTGAATTTTACTTTTCCTAAAATATTTGGTTTGTCACTCGTTCCGGTAATCTTTAAGTTTCCTGAAAGATAACCTTCCGTATTGGTAATGGCATTCATGGAGAATCCCTGAATACTCTTCATCTGAAGCTGATTAATTGCCATATTCAGGTCGAAAGTACTGGAAGAGGTATTGTAATCCCCAAGGATTTTTACGTCATTGTTATTTCCGGAAAGGGCAATATCTGCATTTAAAACCTTCGGTGAAGCATTGTTTACTTTTACAGCAAGGTTTCCGACAGGACTTCCATAGACAATCAGGTCGGAAATATTCAGATCGGAAGTGAAGGTCATATTTTTAGTAATATCCCGAAGCTGTGCTGTCCCGTTAATGGTTCCTCTAGCCAGAACTGTATCTTTTTTGATAAGTTCCGTAATGGTTTCAATCTTGAAATCTTTCAATGAAATGTTCAAAGGGCTGCCTGGGCTGCTGCTTTCAGATTGAACAGCGATTTCACTGCTGCCATTGGAAAGAATGAAATTATCCGCCAGAATTCCTTTGTTGCTGATCTGAATTTTATTGTTTTCTGCAACATTCCAATCCGTATAATTGAGCTTAAGTCCGTTCGGGTTAAGAGATATTTCGGTAATGTCATTCAACGATTTTGCATTTCCTGCAATCAGGAACTGAGTGGCATCTTTCTCGTCTTTTGTAGTAACGTTGTACCGGATGGTATTGTCCGCAACATCTCCGTCAATATTGATTTTATTTAAAGAAAAGCTTGAGCTTTTTAAAGCCGCTACATTAAGGCTGTATTGTAATGCCTGATTTTCATTCGTTACCTTTAAAGCACCTTTTTCAATGGTATTTTCACCATATAATAACCTTGGAATTTGTCCGTCAATTTCAATTTTCTGAGAATCTGCATCATAATTCCCGACAAGATTAATGGTTTCAAAATCTTTCAGATCCGGAACAAATTTTCTGATCAGATCGTCATTTTTAATCTTTGCAGTAAAGTTAAAATGCTGCCCCGGATCAATTTTTTGGCTTTTATCCGGCTTCTGGAACTGATAATACTGATTGACCGTTTGCGTTAAAGCACCAAAAATCTGGGTAAGCTTGTATTTTCCTTTCAGCTCCACATCTGCCACCTGAGAGTTGAAAACAATTTGTGTGGAATCCTGTGTAGAGGAAGCTTTCAGATTAACTTCCTGTACAGGATACACTTCTTTGGTATCCGAGAATGCAAAATCTTTAAGGTTGAGATATCCATTCAGATTATTCGGATCTAAACTAGTAAAATCTCCATCAATTTTTCCGGCAATGATCATCGGCTTTTCATAGAAACCAAGTTTGTTGACATCCAGTTTGATGACTTCTCCATTCACTTTTACCGTAGGATTTTTTTCATCATAAACTCCGGAAGCGGTCAGCTGCAGACTGGCATTCGGATCTTTTGAATCCAAAATCACATGATAAGCTCCTTTTTTGATCTTTCCGGTAAGGTTCATGTTTTGGTAACGATATCCTTTGTAGACTGCGGAAGCAACATGGCCTTTTAAGTCGGCATTGGCATTTTTGAAATCAAAACTTTCTCCTTTGGCGGCAATTTGTGCTGTAACAGGACCAATATCTTTATTCTGAATGATTTTCCCAACCTGTATACCCTGAAGATTGGCTTTCACATCATACAATTCATGATTCTTTCTGCGCATGTCTACCTGAGCGATGATGGCAGCGTTCCCCAAAGTAGAGTAGAGGTTAAGATCTGTATTCACCACTTTCGTTGTTCCTTTTGCATTTCCTTTGATGCTGAAATGGGAAGGAAGCGAAATATTCGAAGGAATTGTATTTTTAGGGACAAGATTGAATATTGTTTTGGCATTGGATGAAAACTCTCCGATTCTCAGATCATAATATAACTGATCCGGATTCATCACATTTTTGATTTTTCCGGAGGCCATTACTCTCAGTTGATCCAAACCTGAAACTTTCAGATCCTGAATTAAAAGATCGTTAACGCTTCCTTTTACATTGGCGTTTACATTCAGGATAGCATTCGGGTATTTATTGAATGGAACCGTATTTCTCAATGTCGGAACCAGATTCAGAATATCGGAAAACCCTATTTTTGAATCTTTGATATTGGCTGAAATTTTTACGGCGCCTAAGTTTGAGCTTAGCTGGTCAATGGAATTATAGTTTAAAATAACCTCATCACGCAATAGTGTTTTTGGAGTCTGCAGATAAAGATCTTTAAGATAAGCTTCCTTTTCAGCATACACAAAATCCGTATTGAACTTCTGAATATCCAGTCCTCTGCCTTCTTTGATTTCCGCCGAATTCACTGTTCCGGCAAAGGTGTTGTTCTCCATCTTGAAGCTTCTCACCTCCACGTTCATCTTTGAAAAATTAAGGTGATTGAAGTCTATTCCCTGTTTAGTGGGAGCGATAGCGGTATTGTTATAATTGACCTTCACATCATTCAGAACAAGTTTTCCTAAAAGCAGTTTCATGGCTTTATCCTGATCGGAAACTTTTGAAATTTCAGGTTCTTTGGTCTTTTTTGGGTTGGCATTCTGAGCGGGAAGATAAAGGTTGGCATTAATGTCTGCCCCCGAAAGAAATACATTCGCTACGTTGAAAGCGTTGTTTTCAAGATCCAGTTTATTAACCTTTGTACTCAGTTCTTTGAAGATAACTTTTGCGAATGTCTTTGTATTTTCATCGCCGTAATCAATGTCGAAATGAGTAAGTATTATTCCTCTTAAGCCAATATTCATAGGCTTTTTTTCATTAAGAGAATCTACTTTTTTCTCCACCTTGTTGGCAACTTCTTCTACAAGTCCCTGCTTTAACTTTAATTTTAAACCGTCGAGATTGATATCATTAACAGCATAGTTGTTTTTGTTAAGATCAAAAGTTTTAACTCTGGTATCGAATGACTTAAAATAGAGCTGAATATCATTCTTCGATTGCTGGTCGTTAAATGTTACCCCAACATCTTTTAAATTGATTTTATCAAGGGAAATAATAAAGGGTTTGGAGGGACTTTCTTCTTTATCACTGGAAGCAAAAGCATCAATGATATAATCAAAATTGAATTTGCCATCCGGTTTCCTCACTACATTGGCACGTGCTCCTTCCATTTCAACAGAAGTAATATCTGCCGTAGAATTAAGAAGCTTCAGCATATGTAAACCTACATCCAGTTTCTTCACTGCCAGAAGAGTATCTACATCCTGCCCTTTGAGATAAAGGTTCTCCATGACAAGGCTGTTCGGGAATCCTATATAGACTCTTTCCAGGCTTACGGGAGTTTTGATTTTTTTCTCAAGGTAAACAATGAGTTTGTCTTTGATGAAATTTTGAACGGCTGGAAGCTTTAAGCTTAGTATCAACAGGGTAAGAAGAACCAATATTGAAATAAAGGTTATTACAATACGCCTTAAGAGTTTTGTGGTGTTGATTTTCAGTTTCAAATGCGATGAGGTTTCTAACAAAGATAACAATACTATTTTACTTGGTCTTTGTTGTGGTACCCTTTGCGAATGCAAAAATCCTGCCTTGGCTGTCTTATTATGGAATTTTTAGTTTGTAGTTGTCAAGTGAATAGTTGAGTAAGACGAGTCAAGGCAGGGATTATTATGTTTAAAAAACGCCCCCTTTTATCATTTTTTAATGTTGAAAAGGTTAGTTAGCAAAAATGAAATTCAAATGTTAGTAGTTGTGAAGGGGGCGTGGCATGGTTTATTGATAGATAATAATAATTTTAGTTGTTTCCGTTCTCCCATTTCACTTCTTCTCCCTGAGGAGCTGCACCACCTTGTGCCGTTGTGATAGGAGCGGTTTCCTGATTGATGTGGTAAATATAAGCGGCAATTTTCTCTGCATCTCTTCCGGTAATGGTTCCTTCTTTAATGAAAGGTCTCATGGTAGGATTGTTCGGAGAGCCGTTTTCAAGCATCCAGAATACATTTTTAAATAAGCTTTTTTCTTTAATATTGATCCAGTGGGTATCGGTAAGGTTCGGACCTATACCTCCTTTTCCTCCGTCTCCGTGGCAGGTCACACAATTTGTTTTAAAAAGTTCCTGTCCTTCGGCAATATTATCAGCACTGTATTTTGCAGATTCCAGATTGATCTGAGGCGCCGTTTTCTCATACTCTTCTATGGAAGCCAGCATGGTTTTTGTTTCCTTCGTGTATTCTGCATCCGGATGGGCATAATCTGTAAAAGAGAAGGCTACCAGATATACGGCACAGAAAATACATCCGAACCAGAATAAGCCAATCCACCATTTCGGAAGCGAGTTGTCCAGCTCTGTAATTCCATCAAAACCATGGTCGATAAGAATATCTTTTTCTTCTGTAGCGCTTTGTTTTTTGAACGCAGAGTTCCATAATTTCTGGTAATAAGGAATCTTTTTTTCTTCCAGATATTGTTTTTTTTCTTCCTCGGATAATCTGTTGAAACTTTCATTTTCTACCAGGTCACCAATCGAATTCATTATCAGCAGCAGGATAATGGCAATTAGTATCAGCGCCCAGAAAAAAGGAGAAGAAAAATATCCTGAATCTCCGGCAAACATTTCAAAGGCCATGATCGTTAAACCTATCGTTGTTGCGATATATATTGAAATGGGGGTTCTCGTTTTCATTGCAGTTTAATTTTAAATATTATTCTACGCTAGCAGTCTGTACCTGTGTTGTTTTGATGTCTGTACCTAATCTCTGCAGGTAAGCAATCATGGCTACAATTTCTCTGTGTTCAAGCGGTACATAGGCAGATCCTTTTGCTGTTTTTTCTTTAGTCATCTGATCTTTTACATCCGTTGCTTCAGAATAAATTCTCTGTACAATTGCTTTGGACTGGTTGTCCGCCCATTGGCTGGCAGAATCTATCTGAGCTTTTGTATAAGGAACATCGAAGACATTTTTCATCAGTTTCATTTTATCCACCATTTGTGTTCTGTCCAGTTTATTACTGATTAACCATGGGAAACGTGGCATAATGGAACCGGCAGAAGTAATTCTTGGGTTATACATGTGTTTAAAATGCCATGAATCCGGGTTTCTTCCTCCTTCTCTGTGAAGATCAGGACCTGTTCTTTTAGATCCCCATAGGAATGGTCTGTCGTATACGAATTCTCCTGCTTTGGAGTACTGTCCGTTTTTCCCTTCAAATCTTACGACTTCATCACGGAAAGGTCTGATCATTTGTGAGTGACATGAGTTACATCCTTCACGGATATATAAGTCTCTACCTTCCAGTTCCAGTGGCGTGTATGGTTTTACAGCAGTAATTGTCGGAACACTTTGCTTCAGTGACAGTGTAGGAACAATCTCCACCAATCCACCAATTGCTACTGTAATGAAAGCTAATACAGAAAGAAGAGTAGGCGTTCTTTCCAGCCAAAGGTGTAAGCCTTCACCTTCTTTTCTTGAACTTCCGATATTGGCTAAGGCAGGAGCTTCTGCAGGAACTTCTTTCTGGAATGAACCGGCTTTGATTGTTTTAATAACATTTACAACCATCAGGATAGCCCCTGAAAGATAAAATAGTCCTCCTAAGAATCTCATTTTATAGTAAGGAATGACAGCTGTTACAGTATCCAGCCAGTTTTTCCATAATAAGGTTCCGTCCGGGTTGAACTGTTTCCACATCAATCCTTGTGTAAATCCAGAAATATACATTGGAACTGCATAGAAGATGATTCCTAAAGTTCCCAGCCAGAAGTGCCAGTTAGCCAGTTTTTTAGACCAAAGAGATGTTCTCCACATAATTGGAACCAGGTAATAAACAATTCCGAATGCCATAAAACCATTCCATCCGAGTGCACCAATGTGTACGTGTCCGATAACCCAGTCTGTATAGTGACCAATTTTATTTAATGATTTTGTAGCGAGTAAAGGTCCTTCGAAAGTAGCCATACCATAGCATGTAACCGCTACTACAAAGAATTTAAGAATCGGATTTTCTCTTACCTTATCCCAGGCTCCTCTTAAGGTAAGAAGACCATTCAGCATTCCTCCCCATGACGGAGCAATAAGCATAATAGAGAACCCTGTTCCTACCGCCTGAGCCCATGCCGGTAAAGCTGTATATTGCAGGTGGTGAGGCCCGGCCCAAAGATATACGAAGATCAGCGACCAGAAGTGAATAATGGATAGTTTGTATGAGAATACCGGTCGCTGAGCTGCTTTTGGCATAAAATAATACATAAGACCTAATACAGGGGTGGTTAATACGAATGCAACTGCATTGTGCCCATACCACCATTGTACTAATGCATCTTTTACACCTGCATATACAGAATAAGATTTCCAGCTTGTGAAAGATAACGGAACTTCCAGGTTATTGAAGATGTGAAGCATTGCTACAGCAAGCCAGGTTGCCATATAGAACCAGATGGCTACGTACAAATGTCTTACTCTTCTTTTGGCAATAGTTCCGAACATATTGATTCCGAAAATGATCCATGAGAATGCAATTAAGATATCGATGGGCCACTCATGTTCGGCATATTCTTTAGAAGTATTGATTCCCATAAGGAATGTAATAACCACACTGACGATCATCAGCTGCCATGACCAGAAATGAATCCATGAAAGGGTATCACTATACATTCTGGTTTTAAGAAGCCTCTGCATACTGTAATAAGCACCGCAGAAAAAGGAATTACATACAAAAGCAAAAATTACGGCACTGGTATGAAGCATTCTGATTCTTCCGAAGCCCATGGCTCCCTGTGTATTGATTAGCCCCTGAATATTACCTGAAGCCAAGCTTTTAATAGTTGTATCATCCGTACCGAATAAAAATTCAGGCAATTCAGGATAAAAAAGCATCAATGCAGCTGTAAGCCCCAGCAGAAATCCTACAAGTCCGAATGCGATAGTCGCATAGAGGAATGCTCTGACAATATTATTGTCATAATTAAATTTTTGCGTCTCCATAAATTCCAATAGTGTTTACCGAAGTGATATTTTCTCTGAAAAAAGGCGTATTTTTAAACCTTTTCTATGTTGAAAATAAATATCATGTAACGTGTGTAATGTTTTGCCAAAGGTATTTATTAACTTTGTTAGAGGCTAATAGATAATCTTCTAAAATATACCGAAAACTACTAAAACAAAAACGATGAAAGTATGTGGACAAAATATCAGGAAAATACGTAGGAGCAAAGATCTTACGCAGGAATATATGGCCTTTGAAATGGGCATTTCCCAAAAGGCATATTCCGATATTGAGAATTCCAAGGTGAAGATCAACCTGGAAATACTGACTAAAATATCTGATATTTTAGAAATCAAGCCATCTGACATCTGCAGTATTTCGCATAAGTGCGGAAACGATGAATATGAAGATAAATACCAAAGTCTGTTGGAATACATGAAAAAGAATAATATTTCCGTTCCGAAAGAATTTTTATAAACCTTAATTGCTTAGATAATTTCTTAAGAATGATCTCTTTTCAAAAAATAGAAAGAGATCATTTTTTTTGATCTGAATGAGATGTTAAATATTAATGTTGACGGGCTAAAATAGAATCTTAACTACAATCGTTAAAACTATTTTTGTAACTGTATTCCGAACTTTATCTAGAATGATGTAAAAAGAAAATATACGGATGAGGCCGAATTCTCAATTTACCCCTGAGAATGTGAATTTCTCTGAAAAGTTTTTATATATTTAGCGACCGAATAATTCATTTAATGAGCAACGAAAATAAAACAGGACAAAACGAGACTTTAGTTAGAGGATTAACAAATCGACATATACAATTAATTGCCCTTGGTGGAGCCATCGGAACAGGGTTATTTCTGGGAATCGGACCGGCAGCAGTACTGGCTGGACCGTCCGTAATTTTAGGCTATGCTTTAGCAGGTATTATTGCCTTTTTTATTATGCGTCAGCTGGGTGAAATGGTCGTTCAGGAACCCGTTTCGGGAAGTTTTAGCTACTTTGCCTACAAATATTGGGGGAATTTTCCGGGATTTGCTTCCGGATGGAACTACTGGATTCTCTATATTCTGGTGAGTATGGCAGAACTTACGGCAATCGGACATTACATCCATTTTTGGTGGCCGGAAATACCACTCTGGGTTTCCAGTTTATTCTTCTTTGTGGTAATCAATGCGCTTAATCTGGCATCCGTAAAAGTTTACGGAGAAACAGAATTTTGGTTTTCCATTATCAAAGTGGTGGCTATTATTGCGATGATTATTTTCGGAGTCTATCTTTTGATAAGTGGGACAGGAGGAGAAAAAGCGACAATTACCAATCTGTGGAATGACGGAGGTTTTTTTCCAAAAGGATTATTTAACAAAACAGAAAACGGATATTCAGGACTATTTGCAGCCATGGCAATGATCATGTTCTCATTCGGAGGACTTGAGCTTATCGGAATTACCGCGGCAGAGGCTAAAAATCCGGAGAAAACGATTCCACAGGCAACCAATCAGGTGATCTACAGAATCCTTATTTTCTATGTAGGAGCGTTGGTTATTTTATTTTCTTTGAGTCCCTGGAGAGATATTACAGAAGGATCCAGCCCGTTTGTAATGGTATTTCAAAATCTGAATGGTCTCGAATTCAACCTTTTTGGGAAAGTGATTCAGTTCAATACATTAATAGCGAATGTTCTTAACCTGATCGTTCTGACAGCAGCGTTGTCAGTGTACAACAGCAGCGTTTACAGCAACAGCAGAATGCTTTTCGGATTGGCTCAGCAGGGAAATGCTCCGAAATTCCTGAAAAAACTGAACAAAAACTCAGTTCCTACCAATGCGATCATTATATCTTCATGCTTCGCAGGAATCTGTATTATCATCAATAAACTGGTACCGGAGAAAGCCTTTGAATATTTGATGGCTTTAGTTGTATCTACACTGATCATCAACTGGCTGATGATATGCTACACCCATTTAAAGTTCAAAAAATCAATAAATGCAGAAGGAATACATTCAAAATTCCCATCTATATTTTATCCGGTATCCAACTATATCTGTATTGCATTTTTAATTCTGATTTTAGGGTTAATGAGTATTACAGGTATGGAAATTCAGGTAATTCTGATCCCGATATGGATTGGCTTTTTGTTCGTGATGTATAAATTATATAAACCGAATTAAATAGTAAAGACATTTAAAAATATGTTTTTGGAAAGGTGAAAATTACAAGATTTTCACCTTTTTTGTTTCTGAAAATTTTTAGCGATACTTTCTAAGTGAAGGAGAAATGCAACATTCATTGAGTGAGTACTTCGTATTTCCGCTTATTTTTCATATATTAGTAAGACGTTATATTTCAAATTCAGGTGAAAATTATAATCTGTTTGTGATATCTGCGGAGAAGCCGAAAACCGTTACAAAAAAGTAGGCACGACCAAAAAACACTCTTATGGCCAATTTATTTCAAACTTTTACCAATACCGTAAAGCACTGGTACATCCCGTTAATCTTCGGAATTCTTTTCCTTATTTGTGGTTTTTATGTATTCAGTGTGCCGCTGGCAACGTATGTTACACTCTCCATCTTTTTCAGTGTTTCATTCTTATTTTCAGGAATCACAGAAATATTTTTTTCCTTACAGAACAGCAAATCCCTGCAGGGTTGGGGCTGGTTTCTAGTGAGTGGATTATTAACCACTGCAATAGGAATTTATCTTATCGCAAACCCTCAGATTTCTATGGCAGTACTTCCTTTTGTCATCGGATTTACTTTGCTGTTCCGTTCATTTCAATTACTGGGTTTTGCATTTGATCTGAAAAGCATGAGGATAATGAGCTGGGGAAATGTTGCTCTTGCCAGTGTGGGAGGCATTATATTTTCCCTGCTGCTGATTTTCAATCCGGTATTTACGGGAATTTCATTAGTTACCCTTACCGGTGTTTCCTTTATTTTTATGGGAATAGCTTCCATTATGCTGGCTTTAGACTTAAGAAAAGTCAAAAAAATTCCAGGGAAAGTAAGCCAGGAATTAAGGGATAGAATCAAATCGATACAGGAAGAAATTGATGAGCTCAAAAAATAATACATATTTACATGATAAACAAAAGAAGACCTCAAATAGAGGTCTTTTTTTAATCAAGCAAAATATCTTAAAGCTCCAGAATCCACTTCTGAAGTTCAGTGTTTGAGGGTAGCTTCAGTTTTTTCTTAAGTCTGTATCTTTTTGTTTCTATTCCCCGCAAACTAATGTTTTCATATTGGCAGATTTCTTTATTCGTAAGATTTAATCTGATATATGCACTGAATTTTACATCATGCTCTGTAAGTTCGGGGGTATGGGTAATTAATTTTTCATAAAATTCAGGATACACTTCTTTAAAACGCATCAGAAACAAGGGACTTCTGTTCTCCATCAGCTGTATAATTTCATCAAATGAATCATTTACTTTCGATTTAAGAACATCCGTTTCAAGAATCTTCTTTTCAATAATTTTATCTTTTTTAAGTTCTTTTTGAATATAGATTTTTCGGATAAAATAGAATACTATTAAAAATATGACGATAATAACCAGAGCTATTGCATAAAATGTCTTTCTATCTTTTTCTTTTTCTTCTTTATTTAATTCTACCAATGTATTCACAGCAAGATTTACAGCTTCTTTTTCATTGTTGTTGAGACTGTCGTTAAGAGCTGTGTATTGCCTTAAATAGTCATTTGATTTTTCAATTTCATTGAGGGATTTGTAGACACTGGAAATGGTGTCATAAACGGTAAGTAATGCCGTTTTGTTTTTTGTTTGTTTGAAGAAATCAATGGTTTTTAAATAATATTCTAATGCTTTCTTTTGATCACCTTTTACATTATAAAGATCTCCATAACTAAATAAAGCGATCCCTTTTTCAGTTCTTCTTGCAGTACTGAAGCTGTGCATGGCCTTATTCATATAGAATTCTGCTGAATCCAGGTGTTTTTTTTTGGCTATAAAGCCATCAGCGATCCTCGTATAAGTAAGTATTCCGGGGTTAACAGCCAGCATTTTTTTCTCTATATGCTGTAAAGAATCCTGATTTTTCATCCTTACAAAATTCGCACGCTTCCAAGAATAATTATAAAACAGAATGGCTTTTCTCTGACGTTCGTCAGTGAGCTTTTTAATATAATATTCCGCTTTGTTGAATGCAGCATTAGATTGTTCTAGTAATCCCAGTTGAGTATAATTTTTACCATACTCATTATATAAATTTCCTATCAGAAGAGGAGAACTGATATTTTTAAGTTCCTTTTTAGCTTTGTCAAGATATTCCAGACTTTCTTTATATCTGCTGAAATTGCATAATATGCCGCCAATATTCGTGTATACCATAATGATTCCTTTGGTGTCACCATTCGCTTCATATTGGGTAAGAGCCTTGGTATTATATTTTAAAGCACCTTCGAAATCACCTTTACTTTTATATTCCCATGTTGTTTTTATAGGTTCAGGCTGAAAAGAATAGTCTTGAGCATCAAAAAATGCAGAGAAAGAAAAGAAAATCAGGTATAATGTTTTAATTCTAAAATTGGGGAACATATTTTTTAAAATTATTAAAACAAAAATAACTTTTTTATGAATATGTTTTAAAAAATTAAGCAATAACAAAAATTTTTACCTGGAATATTCATAAAAGATACACTTCAAAAATACTCCATTGAATATATAAAATGTTGTTTTTTAATTCATTGAGTTGTGAAGTATTTTTGAAGTAATAATCAGGGTACATAATATTGATACATTTACTACGAAAATTTTTTTCATTCTTAAGTGTTTGTGTTTTGGGCGGGGATAGTAATGTCCCTGCCTTTTAAGGATAAAGCCATTGAAGTTACAGAGCTTTATAATTTCCTTCTTTATCTCTGAATTTTGTTCATGAAGAGCTAATAATTCACTTTTTTTACTTGCTTCAAAGTTACTTCATGTTGATTGTAATTTGTTGTTTTTAAGTTGGTTGTGTTTTGACGTGTCTTTGATGTAGAATTTTTTTTATTTGCAGGCAGTAAGTTTGCATCATCTAATTCGAACGTTGGAAAATTTCAGACCGGTCATATTTTTCAGTACGATTCTAAATGCACACAAGAAAAAAAATTAACATCAAACCTTTTTTAAAACGTAAACAAATGAAAAAAATAATCATTTCATCAGGAATGCTTTTCTCAAATTTATTCTTCTCTCAGGTAGGGATAAATACTCCAAATCCTCAAGGCTCTTTTCATGTGGATGGTGGCAAAGATAATGTTTCAACAGGAGTTCCAACTACAGCTCAGCAGGCTAATGATTTTACAGTGCTCAGTAACGGAAATGTCGGAGTAGGAACAGTAAACCCTACCAATAAATTGGATATCCGCTCTACAGCCAATGGAGCTCTAAAAATTGTCGATGGAACACAGGGAAATGCCAAAGTTTTAACATCAGACGCGAATGGTGTTGCAACATGGAAGGACCTTCCTGCAAATACTAATATTTACAATTCAAACGGAACACTTACAGGATCCCGTACAGTAGCTCAGGGAACCAGTTCTTTAGCCTTTACAAGTACTGCTACCGCAGGAACCAATCACTTTTCAGTGGATGGAAGTACATTTTCGGTAGATGCAGTTACCAACAGAGTGGGTATAGGAACAACAACTCCTAAGAATATGTTGGATTTGGGAAGCGGTAACGGAAAAAAACTGGCATTATGGAACAGTGCCGCAGGAGATGATTTTTATGGATTGGGAAATGCTGCTAATGTATTACAGTTGTTTGCAGGAGCTCCGGCTGCAGGAGACCCGTTAATGACTTTGAATAAAAATGGCAGAGTAGGTATTGGTACAACGGCGCCCACAAATGTGCTGGATGTTCGTTCCTCAACGAATGGTGCATTGAAAATTGTAGATGGTACACAAGGGGCCAATAAAATATTAACTTCTGATGCCAATGGAGTGGCAACATGGCAGAGAGCTGCATCAAATGTTGCTGTAGGAACATTGGGTGGAGGGTATGATGTACCATTTTCTCAATTTTCTGATTTTAGATATACAGGTTCTTCCATTACTTTACCTCCGGGAAGATGGATGGTTACCATTTCATTATTATTAATACCGCAGGGAACAATTACAGCAAGTGACTGGATGTTTGTAAGAAGTACTTTCTCAGAAGCAAATCTTACAACCATTGGACAAACAGGCACTCAGTCAGCAGATGTCATAAGACCTACTTTAATGAGTTTTCAATTGGAAGGACCATTTAATGGTGGACAAAAATATAGTGTTGCTACGGGTACAGTACAAATTAATAATACATCCGGGACAACCAAAACGTATAGATATATTGTAGGGAATACTCAGGCTAGTGGTACTGTGACAGGGGCCGGATTGGGTAAAGTGGGAGGAGTATGGTCTGAAAATGCGATTTATGCTGTTGCAGTAAATTAATATAAAAGGATATCAGGTTCAGGATATTTTATATTTATCAGATGGTATAAAGTGCAATTAATGCCTTAAACTACTTTTTTTCAAGGTGTTTTGGGAAAAAGTAGTTTTTATTGTTTTACTATTTTTCCTGACAGATACAAAGAATATACCCGTGTACAAAACAGAATATTAGAAATATTAACAATAAGAGCTTTAGAGTGAAAAGAAACACTGGATTGTCAGATATAATACTTTGCGTTAATACCGTTGCAATGTTTGTATTTTTAGTCCCTCTGGTGGCAGCAATATTTTTTAATGCCAGCGAATTTTTGCTTTGTATTTCGATTTTTTTAATCCTTATTGAAATTGAATTTCTTATTCTCGGCTTTATTCCGATCTGGAAACTGTTGTTTATTTTAAAGAGAAATATCACGAATCAGCAGATTAAACATTCTAGTTTCTTAATCTCTCTTCCTTTTATTCTTATAGGTGTGTATATGACAGTTTGTTCTGCATCAATTTTTTACCAGGAAATAGGTGCAGTGTTCAAGGATTATAGGGCTGGAATCTTTACCTATCAGGGAGAACTCCTGATTTGGATGACGTACAACAAAGATACTAACCCTGCAGAATTTACAGCCGAAATTATTTTGAGGTGTTTTATCGCGGGTTTATGGGGACTATTATTAGAAGTTGGAATATTGATTATAACGGTAACCTCTGTTTTTATAATAAGACCCGATTTTCGAAAAAATTAAAACAATACACTATGGACTTCCCAAAATATAAAATACTACCTCTTGAGATCTGGAGTTGCTATAGCGTAGGTCTATTGTAAATTATAATTGTTGTGTTGTGAATATTATTTATATCGCAAGTTGTTTATGTTAATTTAATATTATAAATGCTTAAAAAGTGTAAATTTGGTTTTAATATATGTTTATTTGAATGAAAAGCATAAATAAATGTATTGAATTAAATACTCAAATTACACCATTTTAAATCTTAAAAAATGAAAAAAAATTTAATCTCTTTGGCAATGATATTGTTTTCTGTCATTGGGTTTTCACAGGTAGGGATAAATACATCAAACCCTCAAGGCATGCTCCATGTAGATGGGGCAAAAGATAATCCTGCAACCGGTGTTCCTAATGACGTACAACAAGCCAATGACTTCACAGTAACCTCGGCAGGAAATGTAGGTATCGGTAATCTCACACCCTTATCGAATCTCCATATAAAAAATAAGGGAACAGCCACAGGTATTGGAGGAGGTGAAGCTACCAATACGGGATTGCTGATAGAAAATCCTATCGCCAATAACTCCTTATTATCGATCTTAAGAACTACGGGAACTACGGGAGTAAAACAGGCAGTAATGGGTATAAATCCTAATTTCAACGGGAATAACGGGGTATTTATTATTTCCCGTATTCCTGGGGGAAGTGATTGGGCAATGGATCTAACCCTGGGTAATATAGGTGTTGCTACCAATACTCCTACCAATACCTTGGATGTTGCCGGTAGTACCAGAGTAAGAACCATAGATGTAGCTGCAGGCGCTACCCTTATTACGCCGGTATATTCAGACGCAAATGGTGTCCTGAATAAAGCTGTTGATAACATTTATGGAACGGTTATTAATAACACCGTTACCATAGCACCAGGTGCTACAAATACTTTGATTGCAGGACTTGCCAATAATGCGGTATATAAAGCTGTGGTCAATGTCAGCAATACTTGTGGGCGTATTGGTATTGCAGAGTATTACGTCACTAATAATGCTCTTAACAATTCTTTCTCTATTAAAGGAATGGATGGAAGTTTAAACACAGACACCACCGATAAAGCGCCTGCTTTTACTGAAGTAAACAGATATACAACATCAGTTGTTTGGTCAGGCATTCCAAATTGTGCTGCAGGAGGTACTAACATTGCATTTAATTATACATTAACAATGCCCACAGCCGGAACAATAGATCTTACTAACAATGGAGATGCAAGCTTACAGTATAAAGTGATCCTTACAAGACTTTTTTAGTTTTTACAGAATATAAAAGTACAGCATGCTATTATAAAAAAAGACCTCAATGAAAGGTCTTTTTTATGCGATCTGATATAATGCTTTTGTAAAAGAAGTAAATGCTTGATTTTGAGATATATTGTCTTTCTTTAGAAGAATAGAAAACTCCCGTTAAAAGATGGGAGCTTTTATTATTAAAAATAGAGTAAAGGTCCAGAATCCACTTCCAAAATTCGTACTAAGTAAGGCAAACATCTGCTTTTATTTCTTTATTAATTTTAACGATTGTCTGTCTCTTTTTTTAGTCTCAAACTGAATAATGTAATTCCCTTTTTCTAATTTCTGAATATTGATTTGTTCATTGAATATTGAAGAACCGCTCTGAATTTTTTTCCCGGACATATCAACAATACTGTACTCAAAACTTTTATTACCCTCTTTTTTATATTGTATGGTAATATGATCCCTGGCCGGATTAGGATGAAGGGTAAAAGTATTATGATCTTTTGCAGAAATATCATCCACCCCAAGGAAACCACTGTTAAACTTTGTCAGAAAAGATTTGGAGCCATGTGTTACACTGCCGCCGGAATAAGCAAGAACAAGTGAGCCGTCATTTAAATTAAATAACTTTTTAATATAGTCAGCTCTTAGCGATGTAGTCGGAGGTGCGGCCATAAAATATTGAAAGCCCGCAGTTGATGTAGTATAATCTACAGTTCCGTTAGCATTCAGTCTTGTTACAAATAATTGTGCAATAAGATTCGGGGTACCATTATACATATTCGTTATACCTCCTGTCACTATTATTTTTGAATTGGGCAATACGGTAATCTGGCCCAATGACAATTGCTTTGCAGTGGTAAAGCTATAATCAGGTGTTCTTCCATTATTGGAAAATCCGGAAACAGAGGCGCCATCTGAAATTTGAATTTTAGATAAAAAGAAAGTCCCCCCATATATCGTATTTTTACTATGCAGTAATAAAATAGAATTATCAGTATAATTATATTCAAAATTTCTGGCAACAGAACCTTGCGTATTAGGAATAAAAACAGAACCATTAGTACCAAATGTAGAATCGTACGTGCCGTCAGGCAGTCTTCTTTCGATATAAGAATCTTCTGTGTAGGTTAATGTATTGGTTTTGGTTCCCGCCATTACCAGTTTCCCATCATTCTGAATATAAAACTTTTTGGGATAAAATGTATTAAGCAATAACTTTCCATTGGTTCCGAAATTGTTATCAATGACTCCGTTGGAATCTACTTTTACCATATAAGAACCCATGTTGGAAATAAGAAGGTAACTGTTTCCATTCTGATCTACTGCAAAATCATCTGCTGTACCGTTTTGACTTACAGATTGAGTGGTAAAACCATTGGTGCCAAAGCTGGTGTCCAGAGATCCGTCCAGGTTAATTCTGGTTAAAAACCAATCATATAAGCTGTGGGTTGGAGTAGCATTTACCCTTCCATAAATCAATATTTTATTATTATTTAAAATAATTTTTTTGATAGATTCGCTTTTATCCAATGAATTGCTGCCCATATCATAATCCTTTTCTCCGAAGGAGCTATCAAGAATTCCGCTTTGGTTTACCTTTCTTATGGTGATAGAGCCTGTGGAAGTTGCAGTAATGAATTGGCCATCCGGAAGTATCACCACATCTGATGTTTCTCTGAAATTATCATACATGCAATATCCGCCATTTCCAAAAGTAGTGTCCAAACTGAAGCTTTGTGCATTCAAAAAAATGGTGAAAATAGAAAATAATAAGAAATAGTGTTTTTTCATAGCTATAGTTTTAAATTGTTTATTCTGATTTCACTCAGAAATAAAAGATGATAATAAAAACAAAAACCATCCTTAAAAAAGGATGGTTTGTAGTCCAAGATGAACAAATGTCGAACCAATTAGTTGCTGATTTGGAAATGTTGGCAGAATTAAATTCGTGATCTAAGTAAATTTTTTCTACTATTAATAAGCTTATATTAAGATTATTTCCCCTGTAATATTTCATAAATAATTCGGTCGGTTTCCTGTACCTCTATTAATATCTCGTTAGCAAAGCTTTTTTGTTATGTTCTTAGTTCATTTTCGTTGTACACGAAAACAAATTACAGTATATTTGAAATAAATGAGTAAAATGAACTTATGTTAATTGGCTATGCAAGGGTAAGCAAGTTTGAACAGAATCTCGATTTACAAACTGATGCTTTAAAGAATATAGGAATTGAAAAAATTTTTATTGATAAGGTTAGTGGTGTTAAATCAGAAAAACCGCAACTTAGCGATTTATTAAATTTCATCCGTAAAGGGGATACCTTAACCGTATGGAGATTAGATAGGATCGGGAGGACTACAGTTGGGTTAATTCAGTTTGTGACAGAGCTGAACGAAAAAGGAATACATTTTAAATCTATTTCTGAAAACATTGATACAAGTTCAGCAAGTGGAAAATTAATTTTCCAGATTTTCTGTGTTTTAGCTGAGCACGAAAGAAATGTTTTGATTGAAAGAACAAATGCTGGATTGAAGTCTGCGAGGGCAAGAGGTAAAAACGGAGGAAGACCAAAGGGTATGACCGAAAAATATAAAAAAATCGCACCTTTAGTAAAGAGTTCTTATGAAAGTAAGAATGTTTCAATTGAGGAAATTATGAAAGCTTTTAATATTGGAAGTAAGGCAACTTTTTATAAAATAGTTAAAAGTTAGTATAATAAAAGAAAATAATAATAAGATAATATTTAGTACAAATAATTACTAATGCAGAAAACACCAAATTTAGAGAGGTTATTGGAATTAATTCGTAGAGAGGATGTGATTCTTTTTGCTGGAGCTGGTTTATCAAAATATGCTGGCTATCCTATGGGAGCTCAACTTCAAAGTATTTTTTACAATAGTTTACCAGCTAGCGCAAAAGAATATATTGAGCCAACACGTTCATTAGCAGATTTGACTGATGATATTTTTCACTTATATCAAAGCAATAATCAAGTTATAAATATATTGAAAGACAATTATGCAAAGCTACCAGATTCTACTTTTGTCCACGATATAATTTCATCAATTCCTCATTTTAAAACAATCATAACTACAAATTACGATGGACTATTTGAAGGTGCTTACCAGGAAAATTGTGAAGTTTTATATAATAATAGTCATATTAGTTTAGCTAATCCTAAAAAAACACATATATATAAAATTCATGGACACTTAGCTGACAGTAATTCAATAATTATTAGAAAAACAGATTATACGAATTTCTTTAATCCTAACAGCCAAAATTCTGTTTTTTGGAATGCAGTAAAGGATAAAATGGCGTCAAACTGTATCCTATTTATAGGTTATTCTCTAGAAGATACTAATATCGATTTTATTTTTACTGATATTTTAAAACAACTTGGTGACAATAAAAAAGAGGTATTCTTTATTGCTCCTTCGTTAACACAACCTAAAAAGAATAAGCTAAGTAGTTATGGTATAAATTTTATTGAGGGGACTGGAGAAGAATTATTTCCTTTAATTTTCGACCATATAAATGAAAATATATTTTTAGACCTAAAAAGTAATAAAGTTTCAACTGACAGTACCTACAAATTTGCTAAAAAACTAGGATATAATGTAACAGTTGGCACCAATACAGCCTCGAATTTTTTTATTGAAAAAATAGAAAAAGTTGATGGTTTCTTACAACAGAAAGTGCATTTCACAACTAAAAATAACAAAGACTTTATCAGTAAATTAAAAAGTTTTATGGAAGGAAAAACCGCAGAAAAAAGTTTCAGAATTCCTAAAACTGAATTATCTGATTTTGTAATGCATGTAGATAATTTCAAACTTCAAGATTTATCAGACATGGAATTTTTATACATTATGAAACTTCCTTCGTATGAAGGTAAAATTGATATTATTTTTGAAGATGGTATGTCTGTAATGGATTTTAACGTAAAAGTATATAAAGATATAGTAGAAGGGAAAGTTGTATTGTCCTTTGAAACAGATGTAGCAAAAGGGTCTATTACATTTATGCCAGGTGCTAAAGGAGCTAATATAAATTATGAATCTGAAATAAATGAAGTTATTAAAAGTCCAAGAGTACTTTTGGAATATTATAAATCCTTTGCTAAAATTATTGAAGGAATTCGCTTTTCATTTTTGGTAAATGGAGAATCTGTCTTTACAAAAAAACTCATTGCAAATAAAATCCCAGAAGATTTAGAGTTCTATATTAACTATCTTGAAAAGTTATGCAAAGTTGAAACTTTGCACATGATAAGATTTAAGGACATAAGTAGAAACGACATTAACGAGAATAATTATCACACACTTGAATCTATAATAGCGAAGGCGGAAAATACTTTAGTTGAATTGCCATTACCACGATTAAGGGCTGTTCTGGATGAAAGTTTTGATAAAGGTTTTTTGAATATAAATCAAGAAGAGCATATAATGTTTTTTGGAGGAAATACTGAAGTAAAAGTAAATGTGCATGATAAAGAATTTAATTTAGGTTATATGAGATCATATGTTTTTGACCCTTTTATATCAAACATGGAAGAAATCAAAAATAAAAAAGCAAAAGAAGTTTTAATTACTAATAAATCAGGCAAGAGAAAGGTAGGATTCTATGACGTTTACGAAATTCCTGGAGATAATTGAATAATATTTTAATTTATATAATCAATCTCAAAAAAAAATGATTAAAAATAACCATGATTATAGAAGAATTTATAAACCACTATAGAAATCATCCAGTGCTATTTATTGGAACTGGTATAAGCCTTAGATATCTGAAAAATTCATTTACTTGGGATGGACTATTAAAACAAATATGCATAGATTTTAAAGGCAATAAAGAATACTATTTAGATATTAAGTCTCAATTTGAGAATGATGGGTCATTTGATTATACAAAAATTGCGACTGTTATTGAGAAGGAATTTAATGAAAGCTTAATGGTAGATCGCAATGGTAAATTCAAGGAAATAAATGATATTTTTTACCAGAAAATGGATGAAGGAATCAGCTTAAGTCGATTCAAAATTTACATTTCGAAATTATTGTCAAATCTAGAATTAAAGGATGATAAAGAAGCAGAACTACGAATTTTCAAAAAAATTAGAAAAAATATTGGTTCCATAATAACTACAAATTATGATGGTTTAATTGAGTATGTCTTTGA
This sequence comes from Chryseobacterium cupriresistens, assembly GCF_046614675.1. Classification (NCBI taxonomy): domain Bacteria; kingdom Pseudomonadati; phylum Bacteroidota; class Flavobacteriia; order Flavobacteriales; family Weeksellaceae; genus Chryseobacterium; species Chryseobacterium cupriresistens. Next base: position 347,474 of record NZ_JBKKJT010000002.1, read on the forward strand.
GTTTGATAAACTTATTGGTAATAACATACTACTTAGCAATCCTTATGGTTCGGTGTATAAAATTCACGGATGTTTTGAAAATCCAGAAAAAATTATAATTACGGAGTCTGACTATGAGTTTTTTGAGAAAAGATATGAATTAATCCGAGCACAATTACTTTCATTATTTATACATAATCCAATAATATTTTTAGGTTATGGAGTAGGTGATGAAAACATAAAAAAAATTCTTAGAACTATATTTTCATATGTACAGCCAAATTCCGAAGCAGCTACTCAGATAAAAAGAAATTTCCTCTTGATTGAGTATGGAGAAAATATCGAACAAGTTGATGTTGTAGAGCATGATATTGTTTTAGAAAATAATTTAACTATCCAAATTAATAAAGTAAGAACCGATAATTATAGCCGTATTTATGAGGCTATTTCTAATTTAAATTTACCTGTAAGTGCTTTAGATATTAGAAAAGTTCAAAATATTGTTAAAGAGATTTATGCAGGAGGAGATATTAAAGTAAGTATTACAGAAGATTTGGATGACTTAAAAAGTAGTGATAAGGTTCTTGCAATTGGATCAGATAAAACAATTAAATATCACTTTCATACTGCAAAGGAATTACTATCAAAATACTTTGAAATAATTGATGAAGCAAATTCACAAATATTAGAGTGTATAGATCATTACAATATTCAATCTAGCCAATATTTTCCAGTTTTTGGTTTTGAAAAAATAAATCCAAATTTGGAGTCTATAAAAGAATTGAAGACTCAGCAAGAAAAGAATTTACAGTCCCACTTGACAAAAATTACTGATTCTGCAAAAAAAACACATAACTCAATAAATGATATTTTTGAAGATGAGTCTGTTGCATCTACGCATAAAATAAATTGTATAGTTTGGAATTTATTAAATGATACTGTTAGTAGTAGTGATGTGGAAGTGTTTCTTAGAGAAAATATAAATGATTCAACTAGACCAGATTTTAGAAAACTTTTAAGTGCTTATGACTATAAAAAATATTCTTGATTGCAGAAGATGTTTAGTGTGTAAATAATCTCAAAAAACGATATGCAGAAAGAATTATATAAATGGTTAAAGGATGTGGGGGAACAAGATTCCGCTCGACTAATTTCTGAATGTAGTATTGACCTTTTATATGTTGACACTCTATTTGAAATGAGTAGTGATAGAATGACTAATTTAATGGATGCTCAAATTGGTGTCCCTGGAAAATATTATCTTAAACTACAAACCGAGTTTCAAAAAGAAATTAAAGTAATTGAAACCCAATTAATGGAAATTGCAACTGCAATGGGTATGCACATACGTGGAATTTCATGGAGTCCTAAAATTGATGATAATGACAATGAACTACAAATGAAAATTTCCATAATTGTTCGCCAAGCAATCTTTGACGAAATAACGCTCAATAAAATTTCTTGGTCTGGCAGACTTGAAGAACCTGATTTTTTAAATAGGATTTTTGATCTCTCAAAAATTCAGTCTTACGACTCCAGATACGACAACGCTTATGATGATATCCATAAACATCGTATCATGAATTACGACTGGGAAGATGATTGGGTTTTTACTGATAGACGTTTTAATTACTTCATTGTGATGAAGAAACACTACTTAAATTCTTATCATTAACAATAAATCCTGTTTCAAGGACAGATGAAGAAGGGGTCAACCAATTAATTGAAATATATAATACAAACCTTTCTGCAAGTGGAATTGAATTTTATGAAAAATCAAAAATCGCAGGAAAATCAATATATGGTTATAGAGAGATCCCAAATGGCCAAACCACCAATGAAAGCAAAGAAATCAAACAAAGAAAAATTGCATTAGTTGTTGGATGTAGTGAGTATGAGTTTGCTGGACATCTAGAAAATCCTTTGAATGATGTAAAATCTGTTAAAGAAAGTCTAGAATCACTTGGTTTTGATGTAATGTATATAGAAAATCCAACTCTTAAGAAATTGAAGATTGGAATTGACGACTTTGGGACTGAACTTGAGAAGTATGATGTTGGCTTATTTTATTTTGCTGGACATGGTGTTCAAGTTAAAGGCTTAAATTACCTAATTCCTGTTGATGCAAATTTGAAAAACGAAAGAACAGTTGAATATGACTGTGTCCGAGTTGACAGAATATTAAGCCATATGGAAAGTGCTAAAACTTCTGTGAATCTAATTATTCTTGACGCATGTCGTAACAATCCGTTTGAAAGAAACTGGGGAAGAGAATTAGGCCAAAAAGGTTTTGCTGTTATGGACGCACCAAAAGGCTCTTTAATTGCATACTCGACATCTCCGGGCAAGACAGCATCTGATGGTGAAGGTAAAAATGGACTTTACACAGGAGAACTTATTTCAGAAATTAAGTCAGTTAATGTGACGATTACTCAATTGTTCCAAAAAGTAAGGAAATCTGTAATGGAAAAATCGAAGGACGAACAAGTCCCATGGGAATCCACATCATTAACAGCAGATTTTTACTTTAATAGAAAATAATAAAACGAGTGCTAACACACGCTACAAGCAATTTGGGATTTGTCTTAATGGGAAAATTGGTTTGTATTTGGAAGATTTTGCCTAATCCGAAAAATAGCGCTGATTTAGCCTCAAGCTGCTTTTAGAGCGAGAACGTTATAGTTGTTATTAAAATCTCAAAAAACGATGAAAGAAAAATTCGTTACTAATCGAAATATAGAACTATGGGAAAAACTATCTGGGAAGTTCACAATAGAGATAAAGCCCAATACTGTTAAAGAATATATGATCTTTGTTAAAAATAGTCATGCAATTATTTATTATAATCCAGTAAATATTTGTGAGGCTTCATTTACCCATGAGTTACTGCATCTAAACCTTGATTATCACGATTTCTATTTATGTTCAGCAATAAAAAGAAATATGGCCAGTGACCCATTATTCTTTACAATGTTTAATACAAGCATGACTGAACCTTTATGTAATTTTATAGAGCATAAGATGATGTTCAATGATTACAAGAAATTAGGTTATACTGAGGATCTTTTTATTATGGATTACTTTGAAAAAAAAGTAAATCAAAAAGAAATAGATTCACTAGTAAAAAACTATAAAATAAATAATAAAATTAATGTGCGAGCTGCACACTTTTTTGTGGGTAAATTAGGCTCTCTTTTTGGTGATGTTAACACTCAACATAATTACAATCAGATATACTCGATTTTTAAAAATCTTGATTCTGATTTATATAATTCGGTTGCTAATCTATTTGTTGAATCATTGAAACATGACTATGAAAAAGCTGATTATCTTTACAATTATAGAGATATAGCTGATAACTTTCATAAAATGTTAATTAGTTGGAAAAATAATAACCAATTTACATAATAGTAAATTCGAATGAACAATATATTGTAAATTTTCAATCTCAAAAAACGATTCGATGAAAAATAAAAATCTACTCTATATGACATCACTTCTATTCTTAATAGTGTTTCTTTTGAGTTTTATTTTAATACAGATAGAAGTGGTAAATGTATATATTGATATTATTTACTCAGCGGTTATCTTATCAACTATGGTTACTAGTGTAGCTTTATTTTTTAATCTAATACTAAATCTAAAAGATAAATCTAAAAAAATGATAGGCTTCGACCAGAAGCAGAAGAACCCGTTTACTTGCTAAGAATCTACTGAGGATTTAATTAATAATTGTAAAATTGGTTTATTGATTACTCACGAACATTCGGAGGCAGTAGGATGATTTGTAGGAAATGACTTTGATGTAATTACATTATCTTCTAGAACATATTGGGAATATATAAATGAAAGGGCTCTTTCTATTCCTAATACCGCTAATTTAAATTTGAAAAAGGGGTTCCTACAGGGGGGGGGTAATGGTCCTGAAAATCTGATACAGATTATAGTACAAGAATAAATAGTTAAATGAGAGTAATTTTTACTATCTGTGGTTTTATTTTAATTTGTAACTGATTATGGATATTGTTTTTATTTATTCAGATATTGAACTTCCCTTTTCATTAAATTTTTATAATTCAAATTTTTTTATATTTTTATTTGTATATTAAATAAATTTTTTAACTTTGTGTTGAAAAGGTAATTTAATTAGAGTTAATTATCAAATATCAACAAAAACACACAAAAAAAATGAAACAAATGTTACCCCTTAATTTCCCACAGTTATTTCTTAAAGAGGCACTTCACAAGTAGGGATTGATTCAATTTTCCCTCAGGTAACTTTCTGTTATTATTTATATTAGTGCATATAAAAATAATACTGAATGTAATCTTAGGCTACTAATTATTGTACGTATCTAAATCTTATTTGGATATAAGATGTAGAAACAATGCTTACGAAGATACAGTATTTAGTGCATAATTAAATAATGATATTCTTTTTAATGTCATTTGATCTTTTTCGAATTTTTTTTAGATAATGTTGAATTATTATAATTAAAATCTTTATCCGCACATTTCATGAAGAACATAATTGTAATTGGTTAACAATTATTTGTAAGAAATTAAAAAAACTGTCAAAAAATAGACTAAAAAGATTAATAAATTAAGCTCCTCTATTAAATACCCTCTACAATTAAGTTGCTATTATCACAGGTGATGAGAGAATTGGGGAGCTTATTTTATAGTTTTACAATTAACATATCTATCAACTACGAATTATAGTTAATAAAACATAGAAATTTGACAAAATCAAATATTGCTTATTGAGCTTTATTGTTAACCAAATATGCATTGATACCGCTTCTTCCCAGAATACGTCCCATATTGACAAATACAAGGATATTATCAACTCCGTAAAATTTATTATATTAAAAACAACAAACAAAAAAATTTATTTATTATGATTTCCAAAAAAATAATTTTAATCAGTTTACTCAATGTAAACATAGGCATTTTTGCTCAAACGGGTAATGTAGGGATTAATACAGTAAATCCCGGGACAACACTTGATGTAAATGGAGCAATCACTAATAGGGAAACTGCAATAGTTATATCCGGAAATGCTGTTACAATACCGGCTAATATAAGTCAGGTACAGCTAACGGGAGCGGCTACTGCCACTGTAACGATTACTGCTCCAGCGGCCCCCAATGCTGGTCAACGTCTCATCGTCTTCAATAATACAACGGGCGGTTTTGGAGCTACACTGAATGGAGTTACCATTCCTAATGGAAAAGCCCTGGAATATGTATATAGTAATTCCGGATGGAGATCTACGGATGGTGGCACAGTTGGAGTTGCAGGTGTTAATATTTATAATACAGATGGAAGTCTTACCAGTAACCGTACCGTATCGCAAGGGACAAATACGCTTTCATTTACAGGAAGTCAGGTCAATGCATTTTCTGTTGATGGAAGTACACTGTCTGTTGACGCAGCCAATAACAGGATAGGAATAGGTACAGCTACGCCACAAAGAAATTTGGATATTAATGCTTCTGCATTGCCAATAAGAGTATCAAATCTGGGGACTGCTACTACAGGGACTAATGTACTTACTATTGATAATTTGGGGGATGTCAGAAATATACCTTTCAACAATCTATTAGCAGGTCCGGTTTCTTTATTATTAGTTCCTGCCGGAACATATAATGCAACAGGAAATGAATCTGTTCTTTGGTGTGGAATTGATGGAGTAACTATAAATTTACCGATACCATCCTCATCTCAAATAGGTAAATCAATAAGTATTGTAGCTGCTGCTCCTTTTAATCCTGTAACTATAACAGGATCAGTGCCAACTGTTGCCAATGCAACGACTTTAAACAGTATTGCTATTGGAAAAAGAATTACAATTTTTGCTATTGCCGCAAATACATTTGGAAATTTAAACAATGCATGGGTTGTAATAGCGAAAGATTTTTGATATTATAAATTAATAAGAAAGAAATTTTAGTTGCTGTGCTAAGGATGTCCTAATGTGGATACTGAATAAAGACAAAACCTGAATGAAGCTAAAAATTTTTTGCTTGATCAGCTTGATCTGCTTAAGATAGTTAATTCCCGGGATAAATACTTTCTTTAGGTATCTATAACAAAATTCCGGAATTACCTTTGCAACTTATGCTTCTCAGATTATAGTTATTGCCCCCCATCTAATTAGTAGATAATATTGAGATTTTTATCCAGTAGGGTCAACCATTGATATAGTAGATATCTTAGCTTGGGCTAACCAATAATTATAAGCACATTATTTCGATGCAAAACAATGTCTTCGGTTATGTAATTAGTCAAAAATAATAGTAATCAAAATATATTATCGTTTTCTTGGATATACTGTTTTTATCAATGGATATTGACTGTAATCCATATTTAACAGTACAGGTCTGTTCAAATGGATATTTCTTCTTTGAACAGACCTTACGATACATGTACGGTATTCAACAATGGTAAGGCTGTAGTAATTAGAGACCCTATTTAAAAATGGCACTTACTAATTCCGAACTTAATAACAGATATCAATTAGGCTATGATCCTTCCCAAAACAGATAATCTGTATTGAACATTATCAATCATCCTACCGGAATGATTGATAATATAAAACATTAATCTAATATTCTCAATGGAATCATTTGTTTTTTTTGGAAGCTCTAACCTAATAAAATCATATATAATAAAATTTGTACCAATGAATCAAAAGTTATGCAATTCAGGGAAATTCATATAGGCTTTATTATTAATCAAATAGTTACAGAAAATGGGATAAAAATGTCCCGTATCTGTAATTTTTTTAAATGCCAAGAAGAAGAAATTGAAAAAATGTATCACTGTGAAAGCATGGATTCAAATTTACTTCTAAGATGGAGTAAACTATTGGGATATGACTTTTTCAGAATATATACTCATCACCTTATTCTATATTCCCCTCCTAAAAAATGGCAAAATGAATGTTTGAATTCTAATAAAAAAAGTAAGACCCCACAATTCCGAAAAAATATTTATACCAAAGAAATAATTGACTTTATTTTAGAATTGTTGGAAACAGGCGAGAAAAACAAACAAGAAATTATTAGTCAATATAAAATCCCAAAGACCACTTTATACAAATGGATAAAAAAATACACAAAATAAATTCTGTAGATTATAAAAGAATTTATCAAGAGATTATTAAAAGGAAATATCCTGATATTGAAACACAATGTAAAAACATTTTAGCAAAAGACCAGTTATCTACAAGGGATGTTATCAGAATTAATATTCTTATATCTAAAAAAGAATGCAAAGAAGTGAATGTTTTCAATCAAAACCATCGTTCTTATGATTTAAGAACAATATTACAAATGCTTGAATATCAAAAAAATAATAACCTAAATAATACTCAATTAGCCATACATTTTCAGCTTAGTAGAAATACAGTAGCTAAATGGAAAAAATATTTCTCAGTTTAGTCTTGTTCGTATTGTCAGAAAAAAGCCTGAATTACGACTTCAGAGCCCCTGAACAAGAGCTGGAAAATTTTTCACGATATTAAACTTATTAGCAAGACTCTAAATAATGACAATTTCTAATGAACGAATACAGGATGACCAACCAATTTGTAAATGGATATTTTCATATGAATTTAATTTTGGTTTTGCAAAAACAAAATTACTGGAGTATATTTTTTAATTAACATTTTCATTAGAATAATTTTAATATGAAACAAAAAGCAGATCTATTATAATGTAGATCTGTTTTTTAAATAGTGTAGTCAAACATATTCAATCCTTTATAAAAATCTTAAGCATGGTTTATCAGAAGGATGATAAGTTATTACGGACTGCTGATCTTGTTGTTAATACAAAAAAGGATGAAAAAATTAACAAGAGAAGAGCATCTATTTTGGAGTAAGTTTCCGAATATTCCAGATAATTATCGATTTTATAACTTTCAACATGAAAATAGGAGATTCCATTTTTAATGTGTACTTAATTTGAAAACGGTCCAAACTTTAAATATCAATCTCAAAAAACGATAAAAATAATCATAAATTAGTTTGCTCAGATATATTTAATAATTCATTACTTATGGATAACGCTGATTTAAAAGAGAGTAAAAAGGGCTTATTGTATCCAGCTTATCATAAACTCTATAGTGCTTTAAGTAGCTTAGAAAAATTTGAAAAGGGAACCAACTTTTTTGACAATATTTCTCACCTAGATAATTTTTTTTCAGAGTATAGGAATGTAACATTTATGTTGCAAAAGTCGTTAGCACATACCGAACACCTAAAAGTTTATGAAGAAAACAGACAAAAATATTTACTCAATGATGTCTGTAAATGGTTTATCGAAAAGCGTAATGAAGTATTAAAACAGCAACCTTTCAATTTAGAGAAAAAAATACGCATTGTAGTATATACCACTACCGACAACATTGCTTTACCTGAATTATCTTTTACGATAGAAAACGATGTAGAATTTTCAACGCTAATTGATTCTATGCGTGAATTTTTTACAGAATTTAATTTGATTGAAGTAATGTTTTCTGCTGAATATTCATTTTATGAAAGGGGTAGTAATGAGGAGCTGTATGACAATTTCATATCTGGGATAAATAATATGAAATTATTTATGACGGCAATGAAAGAAGCACTAAAGGAAACTGACGTACTTTCTGATCAGCTTGAAAAAAAGATCGATAAAATGCATTTTCATCGTATTCCAAAAAATATGTTGCTCATAGACGATTATGTTTTTTATACCAGAAAAAATCTGTTTGAAAAAGCTTCAAGAGCTGAGTTGATCTTGGGAATAAATGATCAAAAAGTCCCGTTCACAAATTTTGAAAAAATGTTTCCAGATTCGAAAGATCTATTCAACAATTTTATAATGATGCACCTAGTTATCTTTCAAATGCAAAAGAAGCTTATGCCAACCTGCTTGATTGTTTATAATGATGAAAAAATGCAATTCATGTCATTTGATAGTTCAATAAAAACGACTATTTATAGAAAAATGTATGAAATAGCAAATCGTATTGAAGTAGAAGGAATTATTAAAGTTCTATATGTTGGAGAAATGTATCTATATCCTAACAACCAAAAGATTCTTAATATGGAAAGAAGAGAAAGAATAAAGTATAAGAATTCTGAGTCACTCATATTCTTTAAATCGAGTCATGATCTATCCACTAGCTCCTATTCTTTCGATTCAGACAAGATAAATGATATGGAATATATAGTTTCTGTACTTATGAAGAAGGATAATGCTTTTAATAATTTGGCATTCATGAATCCGATAATCAATGAATTCAAAAGGCTAAACTTAAAAAAATAAGTACTCTCCCCTTTAGATAACTAAGAAAAAAAATAACAAACGAAACATATTATCAATTTCAAAAACGATTGCTTTTGAGTTTCGGAAGAAAGTTTGCAAAAACTATATCCAGTGGTAAGGTTTGTCCTTTCTATTTAGATAGCAATACATTTCTTCTTTTTTAAGTTCTGGGAAGAATTTCAGGGCTTTTTCGATAGCATAATTGGGCAGAAAGTAAATTTCGTCACGGATAGCAGTGACTACTTTTTCATACCCGTAAAAACGGATGATCTCATCAATCTCCTGTTGACCTCCACGTTCTACAATTCGGGCAATAATGGTCTTATAGGCTTGCATAAAGTCCATTGCATCAATGTCAAAATCCCAGAAAAAAACACGGTCGAGATTTGGAATTTTATTTATTTTTGCTCTTGATTCCATACTATAAATATACGATTTTTCAGCTTTACATTATGTATTTCAGCGTCTAAATCCTCTGCTTTTTTTAGGAGATTCTTGCCTTTCTCCGAATTTTAGCAATGGATCATTGACCGCTTTTTTTAATCGCTCACTCATCGTATCCATATCAACTTTCTTTCCTTTCAGTATATTCACTTTTGCATCCATGTCTATGTTGTCATGGTACAATAAAGCGTATGAAGCCATTACAGGGTTGCCATTGTATTTGTTTTGATAAGATTCCAGATAAATCTTAAGCGGATTGTGTTCCAAGAGAAAATGCATATCGATGAAATCTTTTATCCGTGTACCATTTTGAAAAATAGCATGAAGTTTCATCGCTCCTATATCCTCTAGTGATACTAACCTTACACCTTCCTTTGTCTCAAAAGCTTTTTGTAATGGATATTGATGTGCTAGAATATCGACCTTGACCTCACCTATATCAAGCAGGATTGTATTGCTAAATATATCCCTTACCTTCACCGTAGGATGTTTGCCTGTCAAATGTTTTAGCAGGGCTTGCTCATCAAACTCTTTAGTGGAGAACAGGTCTATATCGATGCTCAATCTATGACCGATTTGAAGGCTCAAAGAAGTTCCTCCAACGAGATTAAAATCTTTTAGTATTTCATCTTTCATCAACCTTTGGAGAAGTTCCCACATTTCCTTACTGACAGTTTCCTTATGGAGCATAATTTCATTTTTCAGAAAATTAATCCTGAAAATGAGGTATGTCTGTACAATGACAGTGCGAGGAACTATTTGGCTTCGATTGTCAATGAAAGTCAAAATTAGAAGCCTTTTATTGATGCAGATATTAAGGATTGAGCTTAAAAATTTTTCTGTTGTAGCGAAGTAAGTATATACCTATTTTTAGAAACTCACCTTTTAGGAGGAAACCTTAAAATAGGTTTGTGCTTTTTAAACCATTAATCGAAATTAAGGGTACTTTGTGAAAAGTAATTTATTTTAAATTTTGTTTTAAGAACAAATCTATTGTTTATTAAAAATGCGTGCGATTTACAACTATGCGGAAAAGTTAGGAGCTCATTCGCAACTTTGAAATTCCTTACGTCCTAACAAAGTTGCTGCTTCGCTCTGTGAGACTTTTTAAATTAGTATGAGATTTTGTTTTAGCCTATGAATATGATTTTAATTGATAATTCTCTTTTTTAAGAGAACAAAAAAACATTACTTGAATGCAGTTTTCTATATCTTTTGTTTCAATAACCAGTACATATCGAGAGTAAAATTATATATACATTTTTTCTTTTACACTTGTGTAGTAGTAAAATTTATTATTAAAGCGACATTGTTTGACGTCATGCTGATATAGCTTTGTACTATGATACAATTTACTTACGCAATACAACATATATTAATAAAAGTTTATGAAAATATGGGTTTTTTACGGAGTATGTATATGAAGTATTAGCTATATTTTTACACGTCAATTACACAATCTATGAGAAAAATTTATCAGTGTGCATTTATGTTATGCACAATCCTGAGAATATCTGCTCAGGAAGTGGTGTGGCAGAAAGATATCAAATCCTCCACCCAGGATTTTTTAAGCCAAGTTACCACAACAATCGATCAGCAGTATCTGATTACGGGAAGCTCAATTCAGAGCGACAAATTGCAACAAGGAAGCAAGAAGAACAACGGCTACGATTTTCATCTTATCAAACTCGACCAACAGGGAGAAGAGGTTTGGGAAAAATACTTTTCCGGGCAGAATCATGATTATCTGTCTGCAACTGTTACTACACAGGATGGTGGATTTCTTTTGGCTGGCACCAGTTATTCTTCCAAAGGTTTAGATAAAAAAGACAACTCTAAAGGCGGATCGGATATCTGGTTGATCAGAATCAATGAATTTGGCGACGAATTATGGCAAAAAACATTGGCAACTTCTTCAGATGAAGAAGCAAGAGCGGTGATCCAAACCACCGATTTAGGATTCTTTGTTGCTGGTAATGTACAAAATGCTGCAAAGGGTTATGGCTCCAAAGATGTCTTGATCACGCTACTCGACAAAGATGGAAAAGAATTGTCCCAGCTTATTTTGGGAGGAAAAGGTCTTGATGAAGTTGAGAAAATGATTCCCACGAAAGATGGCGGAGCCTTACTGGGAATTTATTCAAGAAGCTCCGAGGTCCGTGATTCAGGTTCCGGTGTCAGAAACCCTGAAAGTAGATCTTCATCTGAAAATACAGCTACCCGTACCCTTACCTCTGTAACCTCCAAACAAAGCAGCAATTATGGTGAAGGAGATTACTGGATCGTAAAACTTGACAAGAACGGAAAAATAGAATGGGAAAAGAACTATGGCGGAAAAGGAGATGATCATATGAGGACTTTAGCCCTGACTTCAACAGGTTATATCATTGGTGGAGAATCCAGATCCGAAAGATCAGGAAACAAAACGGTAGGTATCCAAGAAGGCACAGACCTTTGGCTGATTTCTTTAAATGAAAGAGGCGATGAACAGTGGCAAAAATCTTACAACTTCAAAAACCATGATGTCTTAATGGGAATGAGCGTCATTCATTCAGCAGATGACAAATCTTCCAAAGGAATTTTGTTAGGCGGTTATACCCAGGCTGAAGGCAGAATAGAAAAGGATGATGAAACGTTCTGGATGCTGTATCTGGATCAGAATGGTAATGAGCAGTGGCGAAAGCATGTGGCAGGAGAATCAAGGCAGAGAGAGGAAAGACTTTCAGATTTGAAACTGAACCGGGATGGTTCTATCATATTGGCCGGGACCAGCGCCAAAGAACTGGGGAAAGAGAACTGGAAGATTGTGAAACTGGGAGATAAGCAGGTCAACCAGCTGATCGAGAAGCAAGATATCAAGATTTATCCGAACCCGGTATCCGATTATGCTTATGTAGAAATCGGCTTTGATTTCAAAGAAGCTGATATTCTGCTGTATGATATGAGCGGAAGGCAGCTTCAGAGTCTGAAGACAAAGAATAATGTGACCAAGATTAATACACAGAACCTTGTACAGGGCGCTTATCTGGTGACGATAAAAACTGATAATAACAAAACAGCGAATGCAAAATTGATTAAAAAATAAAAACTAAGAATCATGAAAAAAACAATTATGCTACTAGGGATAATATCATGTATATTTTCTCAAAATGCAGCAGCACAACAGAGTGGCATTAATTTTGGCGAGTTACCTAGGCCTGTGCCGACGGTTTCGTCGCTTGCATCTTATAATAATGTCTCACAAACTAACGCAACAGGATTACCTGAAATATCTATACCTCTTTTGCAACTACCATCTAAAAGTCAGGACATTCAATTGAATATTTCCTTATCCTATAACCTGTTGAATATAAAAAGAGATGAACCTGCAGCTGACATTGGTACGGGATGGTCATTATTTAGTGGCGGAGTTATTTCCCGAAATATTGTTGATGAATTAGATGAAAGATACTATGATGTTACGCTTAATGGTTATGAAAAAAATCAGTTTGATGATATTTATTATTATAATATACCTGGGATTTCTGGCAAGTTTAAGTTTGTACGAGATGTGAATACTAACTCTTTTCAGTTGATTAATCTTTCAGCCAATAAAGTAAAAATAGAATATACACGTACTTCTAATACAGCAACACTTGTTTTAAACTCTTTCACTATTACTGATGCAAAAGGGAATAAGTTTTTATTTAATGATTACAGTTTGGCCAACCTAAATGGTGATCCTTATGGGGGATCTAATGAATACCGTTCTGCTTTTTTTCTGAGTAAGATTTTAGATGCCAATAATGTAGAAATAGCCACTTTTACTTATGAGAAAAGAAGTAAAAATAAAGTCTACCTTCCTGACAAAAAAATATATCAATTTTGCAAATTAAAATCTATTGTATCACCAGGGTTTGGTAAGATAGAGTATGACTATATTTTTGATGAAGCGTGGAAAATGAACGATCCTTATCAGGTACAAAAAATTGTTTTGAAGGATTGGAATGGCCATCTCATTTCTGGTTATAATTTTGACTATTCATATTTCCAATATGAAGATATACAGCTGGAGGGAGGTCCTATGGAATATATCTACAAAAGGGCATTAGAGAAAGTAAAAAAACTAGATAGAAACGGAGCTGTTTCTGAAACCACAGAGCTAACCTATAATTACGCTGAACTGGACCCTCCACTGAAACGCTTAATTACTCCAACTAAAGGTGTAATACAATATGAATTTACAGATGGCAGGGTAATGTCCATCAAGCATTATACATCACCTGCAGAGGTAATCCCAGCAAAATCTGTAAGGTATGATTATTCTAATTTTACAAATCCCAATATTTCATCAGGCAAAGCATTCTTAATAGAGATGGGCATTGACAATGCCTCATATAATCTTTATAGAAATGTGAAAGTTATTGATGATAATAACGGCTATACTAAATATTATTATAAAACACCTGATGATTTTCCTCAGACATCCTATACAGGTGGAGGAACAAATGATAAATTTTGGCCATATTACAGCACTGTGAGTGGTGGGCTTTTGGAAAAAAAAGAGATATATGATGCTCATGACAGGCTTTTGTTGACTGAGCAAAGTGATTATCTTTTTGAGAACATTCCGGGTGCTGTAGATTATCTGCTTTTTGATGATAAATATTCTAATATTAAAACCTTTTCTAAATCCATATGGCTTAAGAAACTTACAAATACCTCCACTGTTTACATTAACAATAATCCAAGTATAGAAGAACAGCTAGAAACAGAATATTCTATTTTTAATTTTCAGCCTTCAAAAACAAAAAAGACTGTTGATGGTATAATAGAAGAACAAATATTGAACTATCCGGAAACAGGATATTCTAATCTTTCCAATGCTCATATTTTGAGTATTCCGGTAACAACTGAAGAAAAAAATGATGGGAAACTTGTTTCCAAGGTAGAAACGAAATATGATAACACAAATAATACATTACCATCTTCAATATTAGCAACTAACATAAGTGATGGCACCATAAAAACTACTATGAGATTCGATCTGTATGATGACAGAGGAAATCTTATACAGTTCACGCCTTCCGTAGGTATTCCTACAGCTATTGTGTATGGATACAATAAAACGCAACCTATTGCTAAAATAGAAGGAGCAACTTATGCGCAGATATCACCCTATATTCAGCCTATTATAGACGCTTCCAACTTGGATGCTCAAAATCCGGACACTGAACTTGCATTACTTTTGGCATTTGATAATTTCAGAAAAACTCCCGAATTAAAGAATTTTCAAATTACAACGATAAGCTATGATCCTCTTATAGGCATTACAACAACTACTCCTCCAAATGGAATTAGAGAAATTTACAGATATAATGTCAACAATCAGTTGGAGAAAATTGTAGTTATTGTGGACACGAAGGAAGTTGTTCTAAAAGAATATCGATACAATTATAAAAACTAAACACAATGAAGAATATATTATTACTGCCTGGTTTGTTAGCGGCAGGCGTTAGCTATGCTCAGACTAATCTGACGTTAACAGAAAATTTCATATATGAAAAAAATTGCTTAACAGAAGATTGTTCCAAAAAAACAGAATCTGTACAATACTTTGATGGACTTGGAAGATTAAATCAAAGTATTAGTATAAAAGCAACACCAACCGGAAAAGATATTGCTATTCCTGTAGAATATGATGCTCATGGAAGACAGCTGAAAAGCTATCTGCCTATTCCACAATCAGGAACCCAGAATGGAGGAATTTATCCTTCACCAGTTTCCAATGCTCCCTCTCAGTATGGAAATGAAAAAATATATGCTGAAAAAATCTTGGAACCATCTCCTTTAGGAAGAATTCTGGAACAAAAACAAGTTGGTAACGATTGGACAGGCCACCCTTTACAATTCTCCTATGCAGCTAATAAATCTGCGGATGAAGTGAAGAAATATACAATTGTTACAACATGGAAGGAAGGAAGAACAAACAGTGAATTAAGCATTTCAGGAGTTTATTTAGATAATACATTGTATAAATCTACGGTTACTGATGAAGATGGTAATGTAACAATCTTATTCAAAAACAAAAAAGGTCAAACCATATTAACAAGGAAAAAAGACGGAACTCAAAATGTAGATACTTATCAGGTGTATAATGAGTATGGCCATTTGGTATACATTATTCCTCCTTTAGCATCCACCTCTGCACTGAGTTCATCAGTGTTAGATAACCTCTGTTATCAATACCGATATGATGGATGGAACCGATTGGTCGAAAAGAAAATTCCCGGAAAAGATTGGGAATATATGGTATATGACAAGCAGAATAGGCTGGTGCTAGCACAGGATGCAAATTTAAGAACCGTCAATAATAATTTTGCTGATAAAGGTTGGATATTTACCAAGTATGATCAGTTTGGTAGAGTGGTCTATACTGGATTTTTTTCTGATACAGCAACACGACCGGCAATGCAAACCATGATAGATAATATCTCTACCAATGTGGCGAATAACGAAGAAAGAAGTACAATACCTTTTACCCAAAACGGAATGGATGTTTATTATACTAAAAATGCTTTTCCAACGGGAAATATGAAGATTTTGAGCGTTAATTACTATGATACCTACCCTCCATATAGTTTTAATCCGGCTTTCCCTTCAACAATTATGGGAAAGGCTCTACTTTCCGATAATTCAACTGCCAATCCAACAAGTACCAAAAACCTTCCAGTCATGAACCTGATTAAAAATATTGAAGATGAAAACTGGACAAAAAACTATGTCTATTACGACACCAAAGGAAGGACAATTGGTACTCATTCCATTAATCATTTCGGAGGGTATACTAAAACAGAATCTGACTTAGATTTTGCTGGTGTTCTACAAAAAAGTACTGCATATCATGTGAGAAGACCTGGTGAATTGGGAGTAACGATTAAACAGCGTTATATTTACGATTCTGGAAACAGACTTTTGCGCCATTACCATCAGGTAGATGATAAACCGGAAGAATTATTATTGGAAAATACTTATAATGAACTTTCTCAATTAACTAATAAAAAAGTCGGAAATAATCTTCAAAGTATTGATTATAATTACAATATCCGTGGTTGGCTCACTGAAGTCAATAAAAACCAAATGACATTAGCTGATCTGGGAGGCAAACTGTTTACTTATCGAATAAAATACAATATAAAAGAAGGGATTAATAATCCTGATCCAACACAATTTGCCGGGAAAAATGTAACTCCAAAGTATAACGGTGATATTGCAGAAGTAGATTGGAGGGCTGTAGAGAATTTAGGTGTATATCCATCACTAACTCCCAAAAGATATGGCTATGCTTATGATTCATTAAGCAGGCTTACAGCAGGTTACTACCAGAATCCAAATAATCCGTATAGTAAAGAAAATACAGAGTCATTATCCTATGATCTGAACGGAAATATCAATCAATTGTCCAGGACCGCCGTAACGGAAAGTGGAAGCAATACAGCAACAGTAATCGATAACCTGAATTATACCTATATCGGAAATCAGGTAAAGAGTATTTCCGATACATCCAATAACCCTACAGGTTATGAAGGAGGAGGGAACACCATTGCTTATGACCAGAATGGTAATATGCTTACCATGCCGGATAAAGGAATTAGTTCTATCAAATACAACCATCTGAATCTACCCAATTATTTGAATGTTAATAAATATGGAAATGAAGATGTTACTATAGTTACTAAGTACAGGGCAGATGGAGCAAAGCTTAGAAAGGAAAATACAACAACCATTGCAGGGTATAATGGTTTTATAACGACAAAAAAAACAACGGATTATCTGGACGGGTTTCAATACTTAAGAAATGAGGCTATTAATCCAGGAGGAGGGCTGGAAGAATTATCCCTTTCGGCAAGGGCAATGCAGCCGCAAGCCTTTTCAATTGATGCGAGGGGAATTTTCAACACTTCTAAAACTCCAGAATTACAATTTTTTGCAACCGCAGAAGGGTTTTATGATTATCAGAAAGATCAGTATATTTACCAATACAAAGATCATATTGGGAATGTAAGGGTTTCTTATGGAAGAAATAGTGCAGGTGTTCTTGAAATTGTAGATAGCAATGACTTTTATCCTTTCGGGATGAATCATCTGAAAACCGGAAATGCTTTTTTTGGCTATGGTAGTTATAAAAATAATAAATATAACGGTAAAGAATTGCAGGAAACAGGAATGTATAGTTACGGCTGGCGAGAATATATGCCAGATATTGGTAAATGGAATGGAATAGATCAGCTGGCAGAAAGCTATCATTCTACAAGTCCTTATGCTTACGTTGCCAATGATCCTATATCGAATTTTGACGTAGATGGTAGATGGTTTAATGATGATGGAAGTATAGACACTTCAGGATATACACCAGGAATTAAAGTGGGTAAAGCTTACATGTCACAGTTTGTAGGGATAGACCCGAATGATGGTTCGGGTAGTGGAGGTGGAGATGGTGTAACATTAGGAGCTTTAATGGATGCACTACAGGGGGTGGGCGATCCTTTACCTACCACGTTAAACTTTGTGTTTCAGTTTGGTGAATGGGATTATGTATATACGGAGAAGAAAGGAATGTTGAAAGGATCAAAAGGTGCAGAGTTTTCTTCGGAATCTAGATTAGAAAATAATCCGTATAATAATAAATATTTTAATACCGATGATTTTAAAAAAATCAATAATATGATTTCTTCTCTTAATATTGCTATTACAGTTATAAAACTGAAAAATGGGGAGTATAGTATCAGTACAAGCAAAAATCCTAGTGCTTATGACAGTAGTGCTTATGATGCTAAATCAGAAGGAACTGCAAACATACAATATATAAGTAATGGTAAGGGAGTTTTAAATATTCAGTTTCAAATTAGTAATAAAGAACAAGCTATAGAAAAGAAAGTATGGGAATTAGATACAAAAGTAAATGTAAAAAACTCGCATACAGCATATATGACAGTTTCTTATCCCTTTAAAGTTACAGAGAATAAAGGAAAAACATCTTTACAATTTGGACGTCCAACTAATTATCAGTCATATAATCTTAATACTTTAATGATTGCAGAAGGAATCCGATATATACCACTTCTTAAATATGAGTTTTTAGGACCTCCTATCCAGACCAGAGATTATAATTATCAAATAAAAAATAAATAATAATGAAAAAGAATATAATAATATTATTATGTTTAATAATTGTATATCAAATAGGAATATACATATACCATCAACATCAATATAAGAAGTTTGAAGAGTTTTTGATGGGAGCCAGAGTTTATGGTACCAAGAAAATTATTTTAGATCAAACATTTGACGATACAAATAAGAAAAATAATGTAAAAGATTATACATACACTTTTTTTCTGGAAAATAAGAATAATAAGGATATTTCAAAGAGTTTCCATGTAACAACTTCAATTAAGAATGGTAAAATTGTTGGAGGAGGAGGTGGAAGTGATCTAGATAATTTTACGAAATATTTTGGAGTAAAAAATAAAATATATCTAAGTCAGATACCAAATAAAACATCCTCGTATTATTTGGCAATAGAATATGAAAAAAAAAAACAAATACGATATTATCTTGAAATAACAGAAAAGTTAGAAAATAACATTTATACTATATATTTTAAAAGCTATGCGCCAAAGATGATTTTAAATGCTAAAAATCAATATATAAAAGACTAATTATTATGCAAGAGTAGAAATGTTCTACTCTTGTGTTAATAGCACAATTAATAATGAAAAAGACAATACTGTATGTATTATTGTTATCCGGAATAATATTTATGCTTGGTGTATATGTTTATAAACAATATCAATATAAGAAATTTGAAGATTTTTTTATGAACTCAGTAGTGCGTGGAAGTACAAAAATGACTATTGACACTACATTTGAAAAAAGCAACAGAAAACTAGGATTAAATACAAAAACTTATAAGTATTCTTTTTTTTTAGAAAATGGTAAAGAATTCTCCCGGGAATTTTTTCTAACCACATCATTTGATAATGATTTTAAAATTGTTGGCAGTGGGGGAACCGGAGGTGATTTCTTTAATATTCCAATTTTTAACATAGAAAATAAAATCTATTTAGACTTTGTTTCCGAAAAGAAAACGCCGAATAAAAAAACAAATTATAATTTTGTTGTTGTTGAATATGAAGGAAAACGTCGGATTCAATACTATATTGAAATAACAGAAAAGTTGGAAAATAAAAAGTATACTATTTATTTTAAAAGCTATCCGCCAAAGAAGCTTCTAAATTCCAAAAACCAATACACAAAGGATTAATCTATTTTGCAATAAGCTGTCTCAAAAGTGGGACAGCTTTTTTTTTTGCATTGGACAAGGAAAGCCTCGTAATGTAATCTTCCCTTTACCGTTGCCAGTGTCTCGCTCATATCTATGTAAAATAACAACACTTTACAAAATAGCAAAGTGTTGTTTACTGTAATAGCTGCTAGCATGATTTTTTGAAGTATAGAAAATAAGTGTAATTTTAAAAATTGTTATTGTTTGGTACGAGCAAGATGCTCGCACCAGCTTGGGGTTTTTGTGAACAAAGATTACCCAAGTTCATGGCCCATTGGAGGGAAAATAAGATTTCAATATTTTACGGGTTATAATCAAACTTCCCAGAGCAACTATATAGATGGATGGATTAGATATAGGGATGGATCAGCTGTTCAACAAAATTTTAATATAATAATGACAAAATATGGAGTTAAAACAATTAAATAAAATACTAATATTATTAGGTTTAGTTTTTAACATAAATGGCTTTTCTCAACTGAAAATGGCTGACATAGAGAATAAAAAAGTCTCGGTTAATTTAACAACAGAAAAGACAAATATCATAAAGATATTTGAGGATAGGGATTATAAAATATTTTATATTTTAGATAAGAAACGATTTGACTTTGATAAAAAATTAACAAATGTTGATTTAGTAAATCTTGTATTTTTTTCTAAAAAATATAACAAAGGAATACTTACTCTTTTTAAACAAAGTGTTCAACATAAAAAAAAGTCTGTTTATAATATTGATTTGCATACAGGTTCAGCTGATAATTATATGTTTATTCCTTCAATGATTATTGTAGATAAAGACTTTAATTATGAGTATTTAATGAAATATAGTTATATACATTTACCCAATGATATAAATGCATATACATCAAGTATTTCAATACAGGATAATGAAAATCGTTGTAATAAGGTGCGTATTGTTCTAAAAGGTAATGCTATTCATGAAAACATAGATGATCTTTTGAGTAATATTTCTAAAGTACCCAAAAATGTTTCTACAGGAAAATGTGATCCAATAGTTTATGAAATGGATTTAAAAGACTTTTTTCCTGAAAAGATAGTTCAGTAAACGTATAAGATAAGAGTAGGAATTTTACCTACTCTTACTTTTTCTAAATATTGCTAAAATAAGGAGTGGTCACTTAGGAAATTTATTGGTAAGTTTTACAAAAAACAGCGAAGGCGCTCCTCAGATTACAGATACCAACAATTACTATCCTTTTGGATTGAGCCATATAGGACAGGATAAAGGCCTTTTAGGCGGTTATCTGAATTATAAGTTCGGCGGTAAAGAGCTTTAGGAAACCGGTATGTTTGATTTTGGAGCCAGATTCTATATGCCGGAGTTGGAAGATGGGTGTGGTAGATCCACTGGCGGAAACTTCCAGACGTTGGAGTACTTACACCTATGCCTACAATAACCCAATTAGATTTGTTGACCCAGATGGAATGCAGGCAGAAGATAAGATTAAGATCTTTAACAATGGTAACATAGAAAGAATGAAAGACAATAATGCATATGATACTATCACAAACGAAGATGAGTCTAAGTCTATCCAGATTGCTCGAACAAATGTTTCAGTCAGCTCTGCTCACAATCAAATTGATAATAAGTATCGATATAATGCATATAATGCAGTCGTAAAGGAATTAAATAAAGAGGAAAAAAAGGAATAAGATGAAAGATAAAAAGAAAGTGATTATTATTGTAACAATAAATTTTATATATTTTTTATTGATATTGACTTGTTCTAATTATGATTTTGGAATTTTTAGGAGTATAAATAGTATGATTTTACTCTTAGTAATTGGTGTTTTATTATCATTGTTTACTTCAACATTCATTAAAAAAATAAGAAAACCTGTTAATTGGATATTTTTTATAATTAATATGCTTATCATTTTGATATACCTATATGAAATATATTTTTATAGAGCTATAGATAATTCGTGAATAAATTTCACTATAATTAATAAAATGAACCACTGTCTTTTTACAGTGGTTTTTAGTTAGAAACTTTATTGGGTATTTTATCTCAATGCTCTGTTTGGTATCAAGTTCATTTTTAACTAATAAATACGTATCCAACCAGTGCTGATTATTTTATTAAGTCAATAAGTGCAAATCGGTGCCAAATAAGTCTTATTATCTAGAGTTGATGGTTATGTGGATTATTTTCTTTCCATGAAAACTTCTATTAATTTCAAAGCAGTTAAAACAGATTCCGAAGCCCACAATTTCAGAAAAAAAACTTTTGATTATATCAAAAAGGATTTTACGGAAAAAAATGAATATTGGGTAGAAAATAAGATTTCAGATAGGGTAAGATCAATAGAGGCATACTGTAAGGAAAAATCCGGAAGGAAATTACAGAAAAATGCAATGCCTATTCGTGAAGCTGTAGTTGTTATTAAGGAAAATACAACAATGCAGGATCTACATAGGCTCTCTAAAAGGCTTGAAGTGGAGTTAGGAATGAGAATCTTTCAAATTGCCATTCATAAAGATGAAGGTCATTATGATAAGGATTCCAAAGAATGGAAACCTAATTATCATGCTCATTTAGTGGCAGACTGGCAAGATTTGGAAACAGGAAAAACATTGAAGCATCAATCTTTCCATTATTCAAAAATGCAGGATATTACTGCTGAATGTCTGGAAATGGAGAGAGGTGTTTCAGGTTCTAAAGGAAGACTGGAAGCCATTGAATTTAAAATCCAGAAAAAGGAAAATGAGCTTGTGCTACTAAATAATAAGATTGCTCAAATAAAGGAAGAACTCAAATCTAAAAAGTTTGCAGATCTAATTGTCAAAGAAAATGACTTTTTAGGTTTTAGCAGGATCAAAACAGATAAGACGATCGAAAACTATGAAAGAGTTTTTAAATCATATAATACAGAACTGCTTAAAAATAAAGAAATTCTTCAATCCAAAACTAAAATCATTACTGAGCTTCAGCAAAAGAATACAGATTTGACCAAAGAAGTTTCACTATTAAAAAACAAGCTTTCTGGCATACTGTCTACTATTACAGTATATACCAATGAAAAGAATGCTTATTTTAATTCTGTTAAGGATACGATTATAAAAGCAATCCAATTTGAAAAGTTCAAACAGCCGAAATTATTTGATACCAGCAAAGAGAAACTCATAACAATAGTTGATCGTATTTGTAAAAAAGTTTCTGAAGAAAACAATATTCCTTTTTCATCACTGGAAGAGGTATTTAAAAATCCTGACAGCAGCTTAGAAATCTTTTCCTTACTGAACATTGGTGATCATAGAATACAATATAATACTGAAGATATTCCGGTTCAGCAAAGAAGAAAGAAAATAAAGAGGTTGTAAGTAGGACTGCAAAAATTCATAAAAGAAAACGAAGGTATTGTTCCAGATTTTTAAAAAGCAAGTTCAGGTCCAAATGATATGACAAAAAATCTCCACCTTGCAGGTTGTATTTTTCATCATAAACTTGCTTTTTAAAATCTTCGATAATGAATTTTTGGCTTTCTTTTTTTCTTTTTTCTTTTGAAAAATTGTAAACAGTTGTTTTGAAGAGATCTTCATTAAACCCTTCCTTTTGTTCAAATAAATGAAATTGTTTCTGATTAAAATTATCACCTAAGTCAAAAGCTGAAATTTCCTGCTTTGTTTCCAACATTTCTCTAAAGCGTTTATGCTTTTTCCCTGATGTATTTCTATTCCATATTATACATATAAAAAAAGAGCCCACGCCGTTGTATATACTATCAAGTATTTAGTGAGTGTACTTTGACCTCACCCTACGGGTGTACAAGCACCCTCATATTTTTTAGCTATCCAATGATTAATTCGATGCCAGCTTTTTCTGCTTTGTATTTTATTTTGGTCTGCAACTGATAATAACTCCAGTTGCGAAGCACAAATTCATTATCTTTTGCAATACCGATTTTATCTTCCTGATTTTTAAGGATAAGTGTGCCCGCCTGCTGCTGGATACAGAAATCGATAAGTTTCCGGCTGTACACGTGAAGCCGATAACTTACATATCGGTTTTCCAAATTTTCTGTTTTATAAATTGCTTTTTGTTTGCGTTTGGCCCCTTTTCCAGAGCGGGCATAGGCAATGCCGGCCTGAATCCTTTTTTGACCTGCCTGAATGGCAAGCCTGCGATATAAAAATTCTTCTTTTGAACCAATATTGATTCGTACATTATTAGCTTTTACTACTATAGGATGTTCCAGAGACAAGGAAGCCTCAGCGATGATTTCAGGCTGTAAAAGGTGCTTTTCTTTTTCAAATTCAAATACAGCAAGCCAATAGATTTTCCCTGCTTTAAGCTGGATCTGTGATGTACAAAGCTTTATTTCTCCCTTTAAAAGCTGTTCCATTATAAGGCGCTTATCAGTGAAGTCTTTGCCTAAATACGTTTTAACCGGAATCGCAAACATATTGAAGCAAAACGCTTTCTTTTCAGGATCATATTTCATTTTACTGATACATTTAACTGGAAGAGGAATGGGAATATCTCTTTTAAAATTTCTCAAAGACTTTACTCCCTGCCAGTAATCGGCTTTGTTTTTGGAAAAAGTAGATTGAATCGTATTGTTCAGACTACCGAGGATATCGGTTGGGATCTCTCCTTTAAAACGGTCAAAAACCATGCGTGCAGTTGTGCTTGTTTTTGAACGTGTAAATATTCCCATTTCATCTTTGTTTGCATCTGCAAGTTTGTATTGGATTTCTTCGGTGAAGTAAAAGAAATCCTTAATCATTTCCTGAACATACAGATGGGAAACAATAAAATTAGCTGCTCGGAAACATCGGTTTTGATACCGATAGAGCTTTTCCCACATCTCTTTTTTATCAATAAGAGGAACATCGATCAGCAGCTGAATTTTTCGGGTAAGTGTAATCGTTGATTTATCCATTTCAATGAGCGTTTAATGATCTATTGTTCTTCTGTAAATACTGATAAGCATACAGAAATTCCAGGTGGACCTGCTTTTCAGAAAGTTTAAGTTCCTGAGCAATAATCTTGAAAGAAGATTTTTGCTCAAACCTTCTTTTTAATATCTCGAGCTGCCGGTCACTGAGGTTATCTGAAAGTTCTTTATTATTTGAAGATTTTTTCTGTGGCAGCTCAAAAGAACTTCCTTTAATAATTTTCCGAAGGTCATCTATGGCTCTAATCACTTCATTATTTATGGCTGTCACACTGCTTCCCATTGCTTCTGCGATTGCTTTATACTGAAAGCCATATTCAAGACAAAGTTCAATCAAGTGTCTTCTTTTGGGACTTATTACGTTTAAAAACCTGTTAACTTCATCAAAATTCTTTTGATCGGATTGCTGACGGAGAAGTTGCTCTTTATCCTGTAAGGGATCGTAACCAATGAGATAATCCTGATAATTCTCAAAACTTTCAAGGGAAGTGGTTAAACGAGCGAATTTATTTTTCGGAGTATTGAAATAGGTTATACAGTCCCTTTTCAAAACAAACCGTAAAAAGCCCAGGATATGATTCGGACTTTCAATGGAATCACGGTGTAGCCAAAGTTTGAGAAAGGTATCCTGAACAAGTGTTTCCACTACAAATTCATCCTCAAGCATTTGTTTTCCAAGCCACAGAAGAAGTCTTTTGTAGCGTAAATAAATATGATTTAAAGCGATCGGATTGCCTTTTTTCAGCAGTTCATATAGCTGATAATCGGTTGGCATGCGGGGCAAAGAGTTTGTTCTTTTCATAACAGTATATTACAGCTAAATTATTGCTGGACGGATTTTAATATGATTGTTCTTAAAAGGGAAAGACAGGAGTATTTTCTCTTTACTTAAGGGCAAACTTTGATTAATTTGAATGCTTGAATGTTTTTGATTGTGAAAACAGACCTATACCCCTATCTTTACCTTCACAGTATCAAAATTTGGTAGTTCTGGAACAAAATACTACTTTTAAGGTGCAACTTTAAAAGTGATTCTGCTTTAGGAATCAGGCATTTTGTAAATCCATGTCGAAACATACCTTTCTTTTATGTTAGGTATAGAGCTGCTGATCTTTTAATGAAAATGGTAGATTAACCTGCTGGCGGTTCCTTAATTGGAATGTTGGATAATTTCGTTCTCATATTAACTATTTTTAGATGTTGGTATAGAACGATATTTTCTGTATGAAGAATTTCCCTGCAAAAAGCAAGGAGCGGTCACACGTTTTGGGCTCATGGGCGACCAAACCCAACTTTTTAAACCCTAAGATTTATAAAGTTCCAACCACAAATAACGTGAGAACCGCCCTCATGCCATATGCAAAGTTAGGGAACTTTTAGACATGGAGCGATATCACGGTTATCTCAGTTGGAAATTGGTCGTTTTGAGCTGAGAAAACATCGTCAATTAATGCCAATTGGCATAATTATCAATCGCTAAAGCAAAGATAAGAATAATATTTAAATATCCAACATGTTGGATTAAAAAAATAATAAATGGAAAAAATTATTCAATTTGAAACAACTCAATTTGATTTGGATTTAATAGAACATATTAAAAATTTGAGAAAATTAAAAAATATCACCAAAGAAAAATTAAGTTTATTAATGGGAGTTTCAAAAACATTTGTAGGAAATGTTGAATCATATACTCAACGTCATAAATATTCTACCAGACATATTACTTTACTTGCAAAAGCTTTCGATTTTGATAATGTTTCTCAATTGTTGGATTTCCCAACGCCTAAGTATGATAAAATAAAAGTTACCATTAAGCAAACTCTGAATGTAGGTGGTACTAAGGTGATTCATAATGAAGTCATTAAAATAGAAGCAGTATAATATTTATTTCTCACAAATTGCAAAATTTATGTTTTCTTAGGGATTTCTAAAGACATTTCTGATTTTAAAGCATAAGAATAGAAAAATTACTCTTGAATAATTTTTAACTTATAAATGAATAAAATACCGATGAAAATCGGTATTTTTATTTTTTTTAATGTAAGAGTATCTCGGATTTAAAAGAAATAAGCTGTTTTATATGATTCTATAAGGAAAAATATTAGTACATTTATAATCAGCTATTTAAGTCGTCTCAGTTAGTAATTTAGGGAAATTCAAACATTCCGATATCTTTTCTAGAAAAGGGATAATATGCATACTTCATTTGTAGAGAATAAACCGCTGCATATGGATAATAATCCCATTGAAATGTGCATAAGATGAGAAGAGTGAGTTATCAGTCTCCTTTTGATTATTAATAAAGACCACCTTATAATACTTTAAAAAAATACCAGCTTTGAAATAAAGCCAGTAAAAGCCATAAACAATCCTTCACAGCCGAAAAAAATTATTATTCAATTTAGCTAATAATTTTATTTGAAATTTGTACAGAGTGCTGGAGGATAAGAAAATAAAAAAAATACCCATTGAGGAAGTGATAGAATTCTTTCAAAACGAAGGCATTGAAATATCTGAGGAAGAGGCAGAATTGATCATGGAATTTCTGTACACTCTTACCTTGGCTGTTATTAGGCAGTACTTCGGTTCTGAATAATGTATTTCTAAAGCTATCCTATAATATTTTACTAACCTTGAAAATTATGAAGATAGCAGATTTATACATCCGTGTTTCTACTGATGAACAGGCCGACAAAGGATATTCACAAAGAGATCAGGAAGATCGTTTAAAAAGATATTGTTCATCTAACAATATCTCTATCGGACAAATTATCTACGAAGACCATTCCGCAAAATCATTTAACCGTCCTGAATGGATAAAACTTTTAACTACACTTAAAAAGAGAAGTTGTAAAACAAACCTTATCCTATTTACTAAATGGGACCGCTTCAGCCGTAATGCAGGAGATGCCTATCAAATGATAAGTACACTTTCAAAATTGGGCATAGAACCACAGGCTGTTGACCAGCCTTTAGATCTTTCAATACCTGAAAATAAAATGATGCTCGCAATTTATTTGGCAGCGCCTGAAGTTGAAAATGACAGAAGAGCCCTTAATGTGTTTTATGGAATGCGCAGGGCCAAAAAAGAAGGAAGGGTTATGGGAAAAGCACCATTTGGCTATGTCAACAAAAGCAGGGAAAATGGTGAAAAGTATATTGTACCGCAAGAACCTGAAGCATCAGCCATGAAGTGGGCTTTTAATGAAATTGCAAAAGGAGTATTGGCATCTAATCAAATCAGAAAAAAGGTCAATGAATTAACAATTAAAAAGGTGAGTAGAACATCTTTTCATATAGCAATAAGAAATCCCATATACTATGGGAAAGTATTTTTAGAAAAACACAAAGATGAAGAAGCACATTTTGTAGATGGTCAACATGAAGCTTTAATCAGTGGAGATCTATTCAACAGAGTGCAAGAAGTACTGGACGGTAAAAGAAGGCTACAGCGCCCCAATACTAAAATTCTTTCCGGTGAAAATTTTCCATTACGAGGTTTTCTGGTATGTCCTAAATGTGGAAAAAATATTACTGCAAGCGCTTCAAAAGGCAGAAATAACAGATACTACTATTATCATTGTAATGCCGCCTGTGGATTTCGTCATAGAGCGGAATTGGTCAATTCAGTTTTTGAAGAAGGATTAAAGCAATTGGAAATGAATGAGCCAGTAAAAAAACTTATAAAAAAAGTATTTCTAGATAATTATCAGAAGTTTATAAAGGCACCTCAAGATGAAAGAAAGAAAATATCTCAAGAGATAGACAAATTGAATTCAAAGATATCTGTGGCAAGGAATAAACTGCTTTCTGAAGTAATTGATGATGAAGAATATCTTGAAATAAAGACAGAATTTAAAGAGCAAATCGAAAAGCTGGAAAGGCAATTAGGTGACAAACCGAAAGAAAATAAAGTAGATATACCAAAGCTCCTGGAAAAAGCATTAGAAACACTTACTAGTATCTGGAAAGTCTATACAGAAGGTGATATTGCAGTCAAGCGCCAAATTATTGGTTCGATTTTTCCTGAAAAACTTGAATTTGACGGAAATCATTATCGAACCGCAAGAATCAACACTTTTGCTCACTATATCTTTCAGATTAATAGTGGATTATCACCAAATAAAAACAGGAGAAACAATAATTATAATCATTTCTCCTGCTATGTAGACTCACAGGGATTCGAACCCCAGATGACTGAACCAAAATCAGTAGTGTTACCGCTACACCATGAGTCTCTGTTTGTTTTAGTGGTGCAAATTTACAGCTTTTTTCTTTATATACAAGAACTTTTTGAATTTTTTTTTAAATTTACTGTAGAATTTATTCACGGAAAACATGCTGATAGACTTCAATAATCTCAATATTAATCAATTATCATTCTATACAGAATTTGAAAAGAAAGTAAAAGATTTTCTGGAAGAATGGTTTTCAAAAAAAACAGGAGTAAATGTCCAGACTTCGGGTTCTACCGGAGTACCCAAAATCTTTGAAATTGAAAAAAAGAAAATGGTCAATTCAGCAGTGATGACCTGTAATTTTTTAGGATTAAAAGAAGGCGATACGGCATTACTTTGCCTGCCTGTAGAATACATTTCCGGAAAAATGATGGTTGTCCGTTCTATAGAAAGAAAATTACAATTAAAAGTTACTGATCCTTCTTTAAAGCCTCTTGAAAATCTGAATGAAGAAGTAGATTTTTGTGCCATGACGCCTCTTCAGGTAGAAAACTCACTGGAAAAGCTTCATCTGATTAAAAACCTGATCATTGGTGGTGCTGCCGTTTCAGAAAGTCTGAAAAATAAAATCCGGCATATGAACCTTAGTCCTTCAAACCGTATTTTTGAAACCTATGGAATGTCTGAGACCCTTTCTCATATCGGATTGAAACAATTAATGCCGGAACAGGAAGAGTATTTTACCGTTTTTGAAAATGTGTCCATTTCTTTAGATGACAGAGGTTGTCTGAAGATCTTTGCTCCCAATGTAAATGCTTCAGAGTTGCAAACTAATGATTTAGTTGAGATTAAGAGTAAAAAACAGTTTAAATTCCTTGGAAGAATTGATAATGTGATTAATTCCGGAGGAGCAAAAATTTTTCCTGAAGCCCTGGAAGCCCTGGTAAAAAAAGAACTCCCAAATGAGGCCATATTTGCAGGGTTGCCGGATGAAAGTTTGGGCCAGAAATTGATATTGATTATAGAAGGAAATGAATCTGATGAGGTAAAAAGGAAAGTTTCAGAAATACCATTTGAAAAAAAATTCCACAGGCCGAAAGACATTATTTTCATCAGAGAAATTCCGAGAACTCCCAACGGGAAGGTAAACAGATTGGAATTGTATAAAAATTTAACTGGAGATCTCTAGTTGATTCCGGTATCTCAAAATCTTAAAAAAATGAAAGATTTTTCAAAAGAACTCAGTTTCAAAACTTCCCGCAGCAGCGGTGCAGGAGGACAAAACGTCAATAAAGTGGAGACTGCCGTTACCGTACTTTGGAAAGTAGATGCATCAGAATTTTTTAATGAAGACGAAAAAGTATTGATTCAGCTTAAACTGAAAAACAGGATCAATGCGGACGGTTTTTTATTCCTCTCAGTTTCTGAAAGCAGAACACAACTGATGAATAAAAATAAAGCCATTGAAAAAATAATTGAAATGGTAAACAAAGCACTCATTGTTCCGAAAAAAAGAACAGCAACCAAGCCTTCAAAAGGTCAGAAACAAACAAGACTGGATAATAAGAAAAAGCTTTCAGATAAAAAAGAAAGCAGACGTTTCAGGTTTTAATAGGTTTCTCCGGTAGAAAATTTTATTTTTGTCGGAAATTTTAAAACCATGATAAAAAAAATAATCGTAGCTGGAGTGTTCTCAATCTCCATCATGTCTTTCGCTCAGAAATTTTCTATCAGACCTTCCATAGGATATGCATGGAGAACTGCAAAGACAATTCCCGGCCTTAGCAAAGAAGAAAAAGAATATGTAAAAGACCTGAAAAATGGACTGAACATTGATATTACAGCCCATTATGAAGTGAAAAACGGTCTTGGATTCGGAGTGAAATATTCCAACTACAGTGCATCTAGCGACGGATTTCTGCTTGGTTATGTAAATGGAATGCCAGTATCTGTTCCTGTAACGACAAAGGATCATATTACATTTTTCGGTTTCTCCGGACTTATTTCAAATAATCATCTGGATACAAGACATAAGGTATTTGCAGATGTGGCGTTGGGAGTACTATCTTATACTACAAAAACAGGATCTGTAAAAGGTACAGGAAGTACTTTCGGGGCAGAGGTTGATCTTGGATATCAATATCAGGTAAGCAAGAATTTTATGATAGGGCCAAAAGTAGGATTAAGTGGCGGAACCCTGAATAAAATGAAGTATAACGGGGTGACTTATAAATTTGATGATGATCAAAAAGAAGGTTTGCACAGAGTTTCTTTAAGTGCAGCCGCTACATTCCGTTTTTAAGCCGTATATTTGTTAGAATTAATAATAATTGATAATGACAGCAACAATTTTTTTATCTGCAGAACACCGCCGGTCAGGATTGCTGCTGTCTTTACTTTATCTTCATACAGATTCTTTTCTGAAAAGTTCCAAGGACTTCATTATCTAAGCCCTGTCAGGATCCAAGGCAGGGACTCATTTAGAACTTTATGTATTGTTTTTTGCAGTTTTCTATAGAAGAAGGCTGTTGTACGCCTGGCTTCTACATTGGATCGTCAGAGAACAACTGTATTTTAAATTAAAAAATTGAAGAAAATGTCTAATCATATTATTGTAACCACCGGAATTTATGATGCCATAAAAGATACACTGAGAAGAAAAAAAGTAAGCATCGAAGAAGAAAAAAGATTGACCGAAGAGCTCAGAAAAGCAAAACAGGTCCTGAGAAGAGATCTTCCTGCTGATATTGTCACAGTTGATAGAAAAGTAACATTAAAAGACCATACCCTTGGTTTTGAACATGAATACATTTTCGTACCCTCCACAAAACAAAAGCTTAAAAAGAACAAACACTCCATTCTGTCTGATATTGCTCTTGCAGTAGTAGGGTATAAGGTAGGAGATGTTATCAGCTGGCCTTTCAGAGACGGAGAAAGAAAAATCGAAATTCTGAAAGTGGAAACCTGGGAAGGATAAATCTTTGATGAATAATATTAAGTTGATTGTTAATGAAAGCGTGGCTCATTTGGGTCGCGCTTTTTTATAAATTTTTATTGTTGGAAAACGCAAAGTCGCAAATTTTTTGACATGGCTCCTACTTTAAGGGCGCAAGGATTTTATCTTCGATAAAATTTTATACTGTACAATTTATTTTTTATCACATGCTGATTTTTCGGATAATATAAAATAAAAATCTGTGCAATTTGTGCAAAAATGATGCTTTCCCTTGCTGAAAATCTTCGATTTTCTTGGGCCTTAAAATATTCACAAAGTTTTAAAACCCTTTGCCCTTGCATTTTCCAACCTATACCTTCCCAATTTAACAAATGATAAAAAAAGACTCCTCTGTTATACTTTCTTCAAGTGCTTTCGCTGCATTCCGTTTTTAAGTTTTATCTTTGCAAAAATTAAAAAAATGAGCAAACCGATAACTGAATTCATAGAAAAGTATTACCTGCACTTCAACGCAGCTGCATTGGTGGATGCTTCTAAAGGATATGTTGCACATCTTAAAGATGGCGGAAAAATGATGATTACTTTGGCAGGAGCAATGTCTACTGCTGAATTAGGGAAGATTCTTGCTGAAATGATCCGTCAGGGAAAAGTAGATTTTATCTCTTGTACAGGGGCTAACCTTGAAGAAGATTTAATGAACCTTGTAGCACACTCTCACTATGAAAGAGTTCCTCATTATAGAGATTTAACGGCTCAGGATGAGTGGGATCTTTTGGAAAGAGGTCTGAACAGAGTTACAGATACTTGTATCCCTGAAGAAGAAGCTTTCAGAAGATTACAAAAACATATCGTAGAGATCTGGAAAGACGCTGAAGCTAAGGGAGAAAGATATTTCCCTCACGAATTCATGTACAAAATGATCCTTTCAGGAGTATTGGAGCAGTATTATGAAATTCCTAGAGAAAACTCATGGATGATTGCTGCTGCAGAAGCTAATTTACCAATCGTAGTTCCGGGATGGGAAGATTCTACAATGGGTAACATCTTCGCTTCTTACTGCATCAAAGGAGAGCTTAAGCCTACGACAATGAAATCTGGGATCGAATATATGACTTACCTTGCTGACTGGTATACTAAAAACTCAGGAGGAAAAGGAGTTGGATTCTTCCAGATTGGTGGAGGTATTGCAGGTGATTTCCCAATTTGTGTAGTTCCGATGTTGTATCAGGATATGGAAATGCATGACATTCCTTTCTGGTCTTATTTCTGCCAGATTTCTGACTCTACTACCTCTTACGGTTCATATTCTGGAGCAGTTCCAAATGAGAAGATCACTTGGGGTAAATTGGATATCACTACACCGAAATTTATCGTTGAAAGTGATGCGACTATCTGTGCGCCATTGATGTTCTCTTATATCTTGGAAAACGCTTAAGAAAAACATCTCACTGGAGATTATAATATCAGCGCTTCAATTGATTTGAAGCGCTTTTTGTTTTAGGATGTAAAAATAGAATTGTTTTGAAAACTAAAAATAATTTGAACCATTAAGATTATTTAAGTTTTAAAGGGCATTAAGAGAAATAGCTAAAGCTATTTTATTTATCCGCATGCTTTACTTTTCATCAAAGATGAAACTAATTATTCTTCCCATCTTCATTTTTCTTAATGGCTAAAAAATAGTATAAAGTATTCCCACAGATTACACGAATTGAACAGATTTTTACGATCTGCAAAATCTGCGGGAGATAAAACTATGTCGTATGAAATTTTATCGGAGATAAAATCCTCGCGCCTTACAACACATAGTATTAAAATAATTTTGCGCCTTTGCGTTTTCCCAAAAATATACATAAACATTTGTGAAAATCTGCGCGATCTGCAGGAAAATAAAAATCAATCCAAAGAATTCACCAGCACAAAATAACGATACGCCAGAATTCCCTTTTCTATCTTAGTAAGATGATTAGGATCTTTCTTACTCAACTTCGGAAGTATTTTTTTATTAATGGCATTCAACAGCCTGAAAAATGATTTTTTCATATCTTTATCTTTTAATGAAACATCATTGAGATGAAAAGAGTTCAAAAATGATGCAAAAAGAGAACCGACTTAAAATAATCATTTTGATATGGACGAAATTTTCAAACAACAGGTATACGAAGTGGCAAGACTTATTCCCAAAGGAAGAGTATCTACTTACGGCGCCATAGCAAAAGCTGTTGGTTATCCTAATCATTCCAGACATGTAGGAAAAGCGATGGGAGGATGTCCGAAAGATGTTCCTGCACACCGCGTGATTTCAAGCTCAGGAGTATTATCTGTCCCCGAATTTCAGCCAAAGCTGGAAGCAGAAGGAATCATTGTTGAAAACCTCAGAATAAAGAATTTCAAAAAACTGTTCTGGGATCCGTTGGAGGAATTGTAAATTTCAAAGAATTCTTTTAATGCAAAGTTTCTATTTATAAACTCTAATATTTTTAAGGGAGCAAAGAAGAAATCAATTTCATTGATTCTTTCTAAGCAAACGTATCATTCATCATAAAGCTTCATCAGTGACAAAGTCGCAACTCTTCGCTTCCTGAAATAAAACATAAGGATCATCAATCCTTGGCGTTAAAAAAGCGCTCACCTCAAAAACCTCCGTAAAAAAATGTCACTCCATACATTAATATGAAGTGACATCAATATTTTCTACAGTTTGAAACTGTATTATTTTCTTCCTCTTGGGAGATCTTTTAGTTCTTCTTTCAGCTTTTCGTTCTCCTCTTTTAATAGAGCAATATAGTTTTGAAGGTTTTTAATGATGTCGCCAGGGATATTATCATAATTATTTTGGTTACTGATAACTCCTGCAGATCTATCATTAAATACAGGATGATCATTATTAACAACTACTGTAGCTTCCTCTTCTTCATAAATGTCCTCAATGGGTACATCCAGAAAACGGGCAAGTTTATCCCACTCATCTTTTACGATCCTCACATCACCGCTTTCTTTTCTGCTGTAATTAGATACATCTGTTGCGATAAAATCAGCTACCTGTTGTTGAGTATAACCTTTTTGCTTTCTGATGAGACGTAATTTTTCTTTTTGCATGACCGACATTTTATACAAAAATGGCAAAAAAGGAGAAGCTATACAATAAAAAGTAGAAAAAAATAGGTGCTAAAGAATAAAATTAAAGATAAAATGAAACTAAATTTAAAAACAGAAGGGTTATCTGATTTAATTGTTGAAAATTTTCTTTCAGAATAACTTCTGATAAGAGAAAGATTTAAACCTTACAGGTTTCTAAAAACTGTAAGGTTTGGATTATCTATTTACAATTTATACTTTTTAAACAAAAAAGACTGCTTCAAAATGAAACAGTCTCTTGTAAATTATTTTTCAAGCTGCTTATAGCTTCTCTGTATAAAATCTGTCAGGTCTTTTCCTTTCAGTAAGTTTTGTGAAAGCTTGGCAAGATCAAGAGCATATTTGATTAAGCTTTCTTTTTCTTCAGCATTCTCAGTCTTTAAGATCTGGCTGGAAAGCTCACTGTTGGAGTTCACCACAAGATTATACATCTCCGGGAAACCTCCCATTCCGAACATACCGCCTCCGCCTGTAGCCTGCATTTCCTTCATTCTTCTCATGAATTCAGGCTGGGTAATCGTGAACGGAGCATCACTGCTGTCAAGATCTTCAAGCTGTACCGTAAATTTAGAATCCTTTATCGCCTCTTCTACATTCTTTTTCAAAGATTCTTTTTCGGTTTCATTCAGTTTTGAAATTACCGGTTCATCTTTTTTGATAAGGTTATTAACATGATCGGCATCTACTCTCGCAAATGAAATATTTTCTTTTGAAGTTTCCAGTTTCTGGATCACGTGTGAAATGATAGGAGAATCCAATAGCAGAACTTCATATCCTTTATCTTTTGCAGACTGGATGTAGCTGTGCTGCTCATCAGCATTGGTAGCATACAGGATAACCAGTTTGTTGTCTTTATCAGTTTGTATTGGCTTGATTTTCTCTACCAGTTCATCCCAAAGGAAATATTTACCGTCTGTTGTAGGATATAAAGTGAATTTGTCTGCTTTTTCAGCAAATTTTTCTTCTGTAATGATTCCGTATTCGATTACAACCTTGATATCATTCCATTTTTTTTCATAATCTTCACGGTTTTCGTTGATTAAAGAAGCCATTTTGTCGGCAACTTTTTTCGTGATATACGATGAAATTTTCTTTACAGCACCGTCTGCCTGAAGATAAGAACGGGACACGTTCAATGGGATATCCGGAGAATCAATTACACCTCTTAGCAACATCAGGAAGTCAGGAACAATCCCTTTTACTTCATCCGTTACAAATACCTGGTTTTGATATAACTGAATTTTATCTTTATCAATATTCAGATTATTGCTCAATTTCGGGAAAAATAAAATTCCGGTAAGGTTGAAAGGATAATCAACATTCAGGTGGATGTTGAATAACGGTTCTTCAAACTGCATTGGGTACAGTTCATGATAGAACTTCATATAATCCTCGTTGGTCAGTTCACTTGGAGCGATGGTCCATGCCGGAACCGGATTGTTGATGATATTGTCTACCTCTTCTGTTTCAGCTACGGCATCCTCAGGAGCATCTTCCGGTAAAGGAAGTGTATGTGTTTTTGTCCCGAATTTAATCGGAACAGGCATAAATTTGTTATACTTTAATAGCAGTTCACGGATTTTTCCTTCTTCCAGAAACTCTACGGAATCTTCAGCAATATGGAGGATGATTTCCGTTCCTCTGTCTGTTTTATCAGTAGTTTCTTCAAGCGTGAATTCCGGGCTTCCGTCACAGATCCAACGTACTGCCGGCTCATCTTTATAAGATTTTGTAAGGATTTCCACCTTTTCAGCCACCATGAAAGCAGAGTAAAATCCAAGACCGAAATGTCCGATAATCCCGGAATCTTTTGCAGAATCCTTATATTTTTCCAAAAACTCTTCAGCGCCTGAAAAAGCAACCTGGTTGATATATTTTTCAACTTCTTCGCCGGTCATACCAATTCCCTGGTCGATGATGCGTAATGTTTTCTGGTCTTTATCAATTTTAACTTCAAGTTTTGGATTTCCATATTCCACTTTTGCCTCACCAATGCTTGTCAGGTGTTTTAATTTTAAAGTAGCATCCGTTGCATTGGAGATCAATTCTCTCAAGAATATTTCGTGGTCACTGTAAAGAAATTTTTTAATAAGCGGGAAAATGTTTTCCACAGATACATTAATATTTCCTTTAGTCATCATATTTTAGATTTTTAATTTAAAATTCTTTCTCAAAAAAAATACCATGCAGGAGAAAGTGACAGAATGTCATTTTTTCAAACTGAAAAGATCTTGTTATATGGATTTGTCAAAGAAATGCCTTACTTTTAAATCTTAAAATATTTTTAAAAATGAAGTTGAAATGTACAGTTTTTATGCTGCTCATCATGACCTTCTGGGTATATGGGCAGAAGAAGCCTTTAGACCATTCTGTTTACGACAGCTGGCAAAATATCGGATCAAGAAAAATCTCAAATGATGGAAAGTGGATTGCCTATTCGGTAGATGCTCAGGAAGGAAATTCTGACCTTTCTTTATATTCCGTTAAAAATAAGACAACAAAGAAGTTTGCAAGAGCGGCAAAAGTGGATTTTACCAATGATTCCAGGTTTGCTGTTTTTCAGATCCGACCGCAGTATAAAGATATAAAAGCGGTAAAAGATAAAAAACTGAAGAAAAATAAATTAACAAAAGACAGCCTTGCCATTGTTGATTTTTTTAATGATAAAACAGAGAAAATTCCGAATGTAAAATCATTTAAAATTCCCGAAAAAGCAGGTTCTTACGTTGCTTATCTTCTGGAAAATATAAAAGATAAATCTTCTGATGATGCTTCCGACAAAGAAGACGGGGAAGAAAATAAAGAGGAAGAAAAAAATGTAAAACCATTACAGCTGGTGGTGAAAAACCTTTTGGATGGAAAAAGTACAACATATGATAATGTCATACGCTACGAGTTCAGTAAAAACGGGAAGCAGCTTGTTTTTGTAACCAAGAAGCCGGATGAAAAGAAAGATAAAAAAGAAGGAAAGGATTCAACAGATGAAAAATCTTCGGATAAAAAAGATACAGACAAGTCAAAACCCAAG
The DNA here is from genome assembly GCF_046614675.1 of Chryseobacterium cupriresistens. Classification (NCBI taxonomy): domain Bacteria; kingdom Pseudomonadati; phylum Bacteroidota; class Flavobacteriia; order Flavobacteriales; family Weeksellaceae; genus Chryseobacterium; species Chryseobacterium cupriresistens. The sequence goes on from NZ_JBKKJT010000002.1 coordinate 385,764, forward strand.
AAATATGCATTGCAAACTGTGCAGGTAGTTGATCTGCAAAAAGGAACCGTCAATACAATTTCTGAAATGGAGGGAGACTTTTCACAATTGTCTTTTGACGAAGAAGGAAATCAGCTGGCTTATGTAGGAACTTCTTCTGCACAGAATGATCTGGTGAAGTTGTATCAGCTATATTACTTTAATTTTAAAGGAAACAAAAAAGCAATTGTTACCAATGAGAATGCACAGATGAAGAGAAACTGGGTAATTTCCGAAAACCGGTTGCCGCTGTTCAGTAAAAATGGGAAACAGTTGTATTTCGGTGTTGCTCCGAAGCCAATTGCAAAAGATACTGCCATGATTGCAAATGATCATGCCGTTGTGGATATCTGGAATTATAAGGACGATTATCTGCAAACGGTACAGCTAAAAGAATTGAAAAATGATCTGAAAAAATCCTACGCTGCAGTTATGCAAACGGAAAAACCGGATTTCTTCACCAATATTGACGGAGAAGATTTGGATACTTTACGACTGGTGAACGAAGGAAATGCAGAATTTGCGCTGGGAATTACCAGTATCAATAACCGGATTTCTTCACAATGGGAAGGGGCAACAAAGAAGACCTATTTTCTGATTGACAATAAAACAGGAGAGAGAACCGAAATTATTAAAAACCTCAATGGAGCAGCGGCTGTATCTCCGCTGGGAAAATTTGTTGTGATCTTTGACAGAGAAAAAGGGAAATGGCTGAGCTATAATGTGAAGACAAAACAAACCCTGCCATTGAATACAGGTCTACCTGTTTCCTTCGTTGATGAAGAATTTGATATGCCGGATTTTCCAAATTCTTATGGTATTGCATCCTGGACAGATAATGATGAATCTGTAATTATCAGAGACCGTTACGATCTTTGGGAATTTTTCCTGAACAGTTCAAAAAAGCCGAGAAATATGACCAATGGATTCGGACGTAAGCATAAAATAACATTTGATACCTATGATCTGGATAAGGATAATAAAAGCTTAAACAGAAAATCAGTCATTTATTTATCCGCATTTGATAATACATCCAAGGCCAACGGAATTTTTAAAACATCTGTTCAGTCAAACGCTGATCCGGTAAAGATTCAGATGGAAAATGTATGGGGATACAGAACCCTTCAAAAAGCAAAAAAAGCTGAGGAATATATTCTGGTAAAAGAATCATACACGGATTCTCCCAATATTTTTGCAACATCAGATTTTTCAGAACAACAAAAACTGAGCAATACCAATCCTCAGCAAAATCAATATAACTGGGGAACAAACGAATTGGTAAACTGGACAACACCAAAAGGAAATACTTCTACAGGAGTGTTATACAAACCGGAAAACTTTGATCCGAATAAAAAATATCCGATGATTGTCTATTTCTATGAAAAACTGTCAGACAATTTAAACCGTTATGTTGCACCAGCTCCAACGCCTTCAAGATTAAATATTTCTTATTTTGTGAGCAACGGATATCTGGTTTTCACACCTGATATTTCATATACAGATGGTTTCCCTGGAGAATCTGCGATGGAATACATTAATTCCGGAGTTGAAAAGTTAAAGCAAAATGCATGGGTAGACGGTGCAAAAATAGGAATTCAGGGACAAAGCTGGGGAGGTTATCAGGTTGCTTATCTTATTGCTCATACCAATATGTATGCAGCTGCATGGAGTGGGGCACCCGTTGTCAACATGACGTCTGCCTATGGAGGAATCCGATGGACTTCAGGAATGAACAGGCAGTTTCAGTATGAGAAATCACAAAGCAGATTGGGGAAAAACTTGTGGGAAGCACCGGATCTTTATATTAAAAATTCACCGCTTTTTACTATTGATAAAGTACAGACTCCGGTGGTTATTATGAGTAATGATAAAGATGGAGCTGTGCCATGGTATCAGGGGATTGAAATGTTTACAGCATTACGCCGCCTTGGAAAACCGGTATGGCTTCTGAATTATAATGGAGATGATCATAACCTTATGAAACGTCAGAACAGAAAAGATATTCAAATCCGCGAACAGCAGTTTTTTGATTATTATCTTAAAGGTGCTAAAGCTCCGGTCTGGATGACAAAAGGAATCCCGGCAACCCAAAAAGGAAAGGATTGGGGATTTGAACTGACAGATGATAAACCTAATTAACAGAATTCCGGCGGAGCCAAAGGCTCCGCCGGAATTTTTCATTATAAAAGCAATAAAGAGCACACTGACACAATGGCATTTTTTTTATGATGGGTCTGTTGAGCACTTTTATTATATTTACCGCCAATTATAAATAACAGTATGGGAATCTTTGATTTTTTTAAGAAGAAAAATAACAGTCAGGAAAATGTAAGTACTCCGGTTCAGGAAATGGAAATGCCGGAAGAAAAAATAGTAGAGGAAGTGGTGGAAGAAGTTGTGGAAACAATACCGGAAATCCCTTCACAGCCGGTAGAAGAACCAAAAGTAAATGAAGAATATGAAAAAATCAGGGTTTATAATGATTATATCGTGTATTCTATAGCCCTTCAGCTAAGAGGTGAGTATACACCGCTTTCTGCTTTTGAAAAAGAAAATGGCGGGGTAGAAGGCTTTGCATATATGGTTACTGAAGATGCTTATGCGCTTTCTCCACAACAGGCGATTGCACAGATGGAAGAAAAGTTTGAAAGTGAGCTTCAGGAAGGGAAGATTAAATCTTATATGATACTATATCATTCTCAGTTTGATCATAACGGTAATCACACTCCGGCTATTCAGGAAGGAGAATTCAAGGGAATTTCACTTGCTTATCACTTTGCCGGTGATGAAAAGAAGAAAACAGGATTGCCTTATATTTTCGAAAACCAGAATATTACGTATAAAGGTTTTGCAGAGTTTTCTCATGAAGAAAATAATGCGATTATGAACCATCAGTTGATTGAGGGACAAAATTATTTCCAGAATACAGTAGGGATTGCGGCTCCTGAAACCACTAATGAAGCTGGGATAATTATCAGAAAATCCAATGTTCATAATCTTGTGAATACATGGAGTGGCGTTTTTGGACATCAGAACTTTCAGACTAAAGATTACGGGCAGTATCTTAGCGCAGTTTTAATGCAGTCCACTGTTTCTGATCCGACAGGAGAGGCCAGAAATAAAACTGAATTTGAGGATGTAAGATTTAAAACCATTGTTACAGATGAATTGAGTACTATAATTCCGGAAGTAAAAACGGATTATACTCTGGATTTTGAAACCAGATCAATCAGAGAATGGGAAAATGCATTGAATTTACAGGCAATTGTAGCAGGACCTGCCAGAGATACTTTTGGTGTTTGGTTTTTTGCAACAGATTATGCTGAAAACAGAAATACCTACATGACTCAGCCTCATCTGAAGGTGAATGTCAGCGGAATTGTTTTCATCCTTGATGTTCAAACCAATACTGATTTACCGGATGGAACCAAAATGAGTGAGGATTTTACTACCTATGCACCAAGTCAGGACCTGCCTAATTATGCATGTTTCGATTTTATTGGTCAGGTAGTAGACTTTAAAGAAACAGAATTGCTTGAAGATAGAAGTGTTAAAGGATATATTTTGAAGTTGAAATTGATCACGAATGAAGAGAATGAAGATTTCTTCACCATTGATGCTTTTGTGAACAAAGAGAACATGAGAATGGAAACGCTTACAAAAGGAATGAAAGTGACCGGAGCACTTCAGCTGCAGGGTAAAATTGCTGAATAATTTTTAAAAAATATAAAATCTCAAAGAGGTTGTTCTACGGAATGACCTCTTTTTTATTTTCTGACCCTTCATTTATTTAAACGCATCGTTGATGGAGCTTTGTGGTAAATGATGCATTTGCTTAGTAAGAATCAATGAAATTGATTCAGCTCTTTGCTCCCTTAAAAATATTACAGCATACAGATGAAACCTTTGCGTTAGAAAAATCTTTACTTTAAAAACAGAAAAAGGCAATCCGAAGACTGCCTTTTCTATATTTTCTGAAAAATTATTTGTTTTTCATTTCTTCCTTAATCTTAGCTTCCAATTCTTCAGCAAGATCCGGATTATCTCTTAAAACATCTTTTACAGCATCACGTCCCTGACCCAATTTAGTCTCTTCGTAGCTGAACCATGATCCGCTTTTCTTCACAATTCCCATATCTACAGCGGTATCAAGAATTTCTCCTACTTTAGAAACACCTTCACCATACATGATGTCGAATTCTGCCTGCTTGAATGGAGGTGCTACTTTGTTTTTCACAATCTTCACTTTCACACGGCTACCGATTGCTTCATCACCTTGTTTGATAGGAGCACTTGCTTTTCTGATATCAATTCTTACAGAAGCGTAAAACTTCAGTGCATTACCTCCGGTAGTGGTTTCAGGGTTCCCGAACATGACACCGATCTTTTCTCTCAACTGGTTGATGAAAATCACGGTACATTTTGTTCTTGAAATCGTAGCGGTAAGCTTTCTTAATGCCTGAGACATTAATCTTGCATGAAGACCCATTTTGGAATCTCCCATTTCACCTTCGATTTCTGCTTTTGGAGTAAGAGCTGCCACAGAGTCAATAACAACGATATCAATAGCTCCTGAACGGATCAAATTATCTGCAATTTCTAAAGCCTGCTCACCGTTGTCCGGCTGAGAAATGATCAGGTTTTCAAGATCAATTCCTAATTTCGCAGCATACGTTCTGTCGAAAGCGTGCTCTGCATCAATGAATGCTGCAATACCACCTGCTTTTTGAGCCTCAGCAATAGCGTGAAGGGTCAACGTTGTTTTACCTGAAGATTCAGGACCATATATTTCAATGATTCTTCCTTTTGGATATCCGCCTATACCTAGGGCAATATCCAAACCTAAAGAACCGGAAGGAATTACTTCTATGGTATTGTCTATAGATTCATCACCTAAAGTCATTACCGTTCCCTTCCCATATGTTTTATCTAGCTTGTCAAGCACTAAAGCGAGTGCTTTTTTCTTATCATCAATGTTACTCATCTCTATTAAAATAATTTCTCAAAAATACATAATTTATAGATCAAAAGCTAATATTATTTGTTTCTGAAAGCTGTTTTAAGAGTTAAAAAATGATAAAATTTTATTACTGATCTCATTCATAACGAAGCAGATGCGGAATGCTGTATCTAAAGTATTTTTTTTATGCTTATTACTTTATTAAGATGAGTTTTTTTGCTGGAAATTGCAAAGGCGCCATTCTTTTAATATAGATTATGCTTTAAGGCGCAAGGATTTTATCTCCGATAAAATTGAGTAGTATATGTATTTTTTACCCCACGCTGATTTTGCAGATAACGCAGATATTAATGAAAACCTGTATCATCGTTGATTGCAAGAATTTTACTTGAAATTATATATTCCGTGCTGAAAATCTTCGATTTTCTTGCGTCCTAAAAAACTTTTGCAATGTCTTGAAATTTTTGCGCCTTTGCGAGTTCCAACAATTGATTTTAATGAAAATTTGAATTTTTAGTGATGGCAAGATAATCTTCCAGTACTTTCATCTGATCTTTGTTTCCTCTTTTTATTCTGGCATTGCGGCTTATAAGGCTGTCATAAATTGTGTTGAAAAGTATTTTCGATTTTGGAAACAGGTTTCTGTAAGGAACTTCCGGAATTTGTAATCTTTTACACACTTCGTCATCTAAAAGAAACCAGGTACAGCAGATGTGCAGATATCTTAAATTTTTTCTCTGGAACTCAAATTTTAAAATAGGATTTTCCAATGATTCATCCAAAAGAGAATGAGCCAGAAGAACAGAATCTTTATCCGAAGGGGGCTGAACGGAAGTCCATAAATAAAAATATTCCGTTGCCTGTTTCTTATCATCAGGAAGAAGCTGTTCCGGAATTCCCAAAAGGTAACCCACGTATTTCCAAAGATGGAAAATTCCCTGTTCTTCTTCAACAGAAAAACGATTTCCCAGCTTTTTAAGACTATGAAGGAATACCAGACTAAACCCGATATACGTTGCCATCATGTCCCATGAATTGATAGGCTCTCCCCAATTTTCAGTGTTCCAGTCTTTATAATGTTTTTTAATGGAAAGCCTTGCGTAAGAATGAATCAAACGGGTTTTTATGGCAAATTCATATCCTTTTGCATGGATTTCCAATGCGTTGTACCGGGTAGCATTCACCCAAAAGTCCAATGTTTCAGAAAGGCGTTTCACGGCCCCTTTTTTCAAAGCTTCCGTAACAATTAATGGTTTGTTGAGGTAGGCGTAGTCATAACCACCAATCAGACAATAATCCCTTAATGAAATTAATGAATCAAGATTGCTTCTCATGCAGAGTTCAGCTCCGCTTTTGAGCAGGTTATAATCCAGCCAGTCCGGAACTTTTTGAGTTTGGCTGAACATTTTTTTTACACTTTCAGGAACATCATCAGTTTCTGAGGCTCCATTTCTGATGTAATGTTCAATTTCCCTGGAAGCCTCATGAAATTTTTTAGTGAAATAAACATCTTTTACCACCTCGTCACCGATCTCATCCGTATGATGGAAATAGGGAGCAAATTTTTCAAATTTTTCAAAACTCACTTCTGCCCCGGAAAATTCTATAAGCTGCTTTCCATTGCCATGTTCCCAAAATTTCCTGAAATGGGGAGCGTCTTTAAAACGGGGTTGTATCATGTTTCATTCCTTTATCTATAAAAGTACAAGTTTTATGCTGAAATGTTTTGGTGAGATTTGTCAGGAAGCGGCATCAATTAAAATTCTTTTTGATTTCGATTTTTTAAGCTTAAAAATTACCCTTTTGGGTTATTTCAGATCATAATAAGCCATTGTAGCTTTATATAAAATTAATAACTAAAGGATTAATCTAAAAAATATATAATCATGAAAACAAAAATTTTATTATTGTCAGTGTTTTGTTCAGGGTTGGCTTTTGGTCAAGTAACAATTAAAGGAAATGATATTATAATAGATGTTGATTCGAATGTAAAATCATTTGAAACAGTTATTGAATATGTTAAGGATAATGCCGGTAAAAATAAATATGATATTATTGCACCCAATCCCAAAGGCTATAGTATTTCACTTAAAAAAAATGCTACTATGCAACCTGTATTACAAATTGATAAAGCAGAATCAGAGAAAGAAACTAAGATTAATAAGGATAAAATCGGAGAGATTACCTTTAAACGTAATACTGAATTGACAATTACAATTACTACTACTGATAAAGATCCCGTAGAAAAAGTTTACAAGATAAAAACTCAGACTGATTGGAGGTGGACTACTACATTTGGTGCCAATGCGATTTTTTATACCAATCGTAATCAATTTATTTCACAGACTGACAACGGATTACAAAAAGTGACTGAGATTCAGAGTAATAAAACGATGGAACTTATGCCTGCAGTTATGTTTAATTTTATGGATTATCAGAATACTATTTCTTATGGATTTTCAGGAGGATTGGGAATTAATTTTGAAGAAATTGCTGTTTTTGCAGGACTGTCTTTAGGAATTGGGCAGAATATTATTTTGACAGGAGGTGTTGGTGTTCATAAACAGACTCTACCCAATACCAATTATTTTGTAGGGCAAACAATTGATAGTTCCGTAACCAATGATAATTTAAATGAATCGCAATATCGTATTAACCCTTTTATTGGAATCTCTTTTCGATTAGATAAAAATCCATTTAAAAAATAAAAACAAAAAAACCTTCCCATCGGGAAGGTTTTATATTACTTATTGCTTATCGCTCATTATTGATTATAAAGAAGCCGCGTGTACAAGCATATCAACTAACTTGTTAGAGTAACCCATTTCGTTGTCATACCAGGAAACAAGTTTTACGAAGTTAGGAGAAAGCATGATACCAGCATCTTTGTCGAAGATAGAAGTTCTCTTATCTCCTACGAAGTCCTGAGATACTACTGCATCTTCAGTATATCCTAGGATACCTTTCAATTCACCTTCAGAAGCAGCTTTGATTACTGAACAGATTTCTTCATAAGAAGCAGCCTTTTCAATTCTCACTGTTAAATCTACTACAGAAACGTCAACAGTTGGTACTCTGAAAGACATACCTGTTAATTTTCCGTTTAGTGAAGGGATTACTTTTCCTACTGCTTTAGCAGCACCAGTAGAAGAAGGGATGATGTTATTCAGAGCAGCTCTACCACCTCTCCAGTCTTTCATTGAAGGACCGTCAACCGTTTTCTGAGTAGCTGTTGTAGCGTGTACAGTAGTCATCAAACCTTCTACGATTCCAAAGTTATCGTGGATTACTTTAGCTAAAGGAGCTAAACAGTTTGTAGTACAAGAAGCATTTGATAAGATTTTGATATCATCAGTAAGCTCCTTGTGGTTTACCCCCATTACGAACATTGGAGTGTCATCTTTAGAAGGAGCAGAAAGGATTACTTTTTTAGCACCTGCAGCAAGGTGTTTTGCAGCGCTGTCTTTATCAAGGAATAAACCGGTAGATTCTACTACGTAATCAGCACCGATTTCGTTCCATTTTAGGTTACTTGGATCTTTTTCAGCAGTTACTCTGATTTTTTTCCCGTTTACTACAAGATCATTTCCTTCTACAGAAACTTCACCTGGGAAAATACCATGTACAGAGTCATATTTTAACATGTAAGCCATGTATTCTGCATTGATTAGGTCATTGATTCCTACAACTTCAATGTTGTCTCTTTCAGTCATTGCTCTGAAAACAAGACGTCCAATTCTACCAAAACCGTTGATACCTACTTTAATTGTTGACATAATAGTTTGTTTTTATTAGATTATAAAAATAATTAGATTGCTAAAATTTCTGAAATCAGTAAAAGGTCTTTATTGATTTCATTATGTTTTTTAATGGCTTCTTCAATTGGCGTATACGTCAGATCGTTGGAACGCATTCCTGCCATTACATTGGTTTGTCCTTCCATTAATCCGGTTACGGCTCCATAGCCCAGTCGGCTTGCCAAAACTCTGTCTGCACAGCTTGGAGAACCACCTCTCTGCATATGTCCCAAAATCGCTACACGAATGTCATAATCAGGGAAGGTCTGTTTGGTTTTTTCTGCAAGTTCATACACATTGGCTAGTTTTTCACCTTCTGCAACCACCACAATGCTTGATGCTTTTCCGGTTTTTTCCGCATCCCTGAATTTCGTGAAAAGCTCATCAATACTGTCTTTTTTCTCAGGAATTAAAATATCCAGAGCTCCTGTTGCCAATCCACTGTTTAGAGCAATAAAACCCGCATCACGACCCATTACTTCCACAAAGAAAACCCTGTTGTGGGAAGTTGCCGTGTCACGGATTTTGTCAATGGCATCCATTGCCGTATTCAATGCAGTGTCGTATCCGATCGTATTATCAGTTCCGAAAATATCGTTGTCGATCGTTCCCGGGATACCGATTACTCTGATTCCGAACTCTTCATTAAAGATTTTGGCACCGGTAAATGTTCCGTCACCTCCGATACATACCAATCCGTCAATTCCCAGCTTTATACAGTTGTCGTAAGCTTTCTGACGGCCTTCTTTAGTTCTGAACTCAGCAGATCTGGCAGATTTTAGAATGGTTCCACCCTGGTTGATTATATTTTTTACGGAACGGGCTCCCATTTTCAGGAAATCATTATTGATAAGGCCGTTGTAACCTTCCCTCACTCCGTAGCATTCGATATTATAGTAATTGGCGGTTCTTACTACCGCTCTTAACGCCGCATTCATACCCGGAGAGTCACCTCCTGAAGTAAGAACTGCAATTTTTTTTACAGCACTCTCTTTCATCAAGTAAAAAATTTCGAAAACAAATTTACAAAAACAAGTTCAGATTATCGTAGTAAGTTTCCAATAGTTTTGAATATAAATTATTAAAAGCTTCTGAAGTTTGTAGGTTTAAAAAAATATCGTGCAGTTTTGGTCTCCTCAGCATGGATGTCAAGGTCATACCAGGGCGTAAAATAGGGATTAAACGGATTTGAAAGTACATGAACTGATTGCGCCGGGGTGAATCCTTCACTTAATAAGAATAATCTTTTTCCTTCCTTATTCCGGCAGACACCGGAAATAAAAACAATGTGTCCGGGACTTCCCGGTGTGATTAAAATATCTCCTGTTTTCAGATCTGAATTTTTATTGACCGGTTTTGTTTCTTTATTTAATGAAATCGTTCCTGAATAATTAAAAATGACATCCAGATAATTTCTGAAACTTTGATAAGAATCATCAAAAGACGCAGCTCTTCTGAAGTTGACAGAATTTCCGCTGACAAAAGCTCTCGTTCCGTTTTTATAATCATTCCAGCTGAAAAGATCACCGCTTGTAAAATGAAATTTAATTTCGTTAAATTTTTTTGCCTTATAAAGATATTCAGCTCTCATTCGGATGACTGCATCAGCACATTGCTGAAGATCCTTATTTCCGGTATCAATATCAAAAACCGCTTCATGAAGATGCTGGGTAGAAATAGGTGTCCCGTCATATTTTACAATCTGGCTGCCGTAAGGTTTGAGTTTGAAATTCTCAATGAAATGCCCGAAAGAGCCAGGTTTTTCTTCCATCCACTCATAACCTTCCGGAGGTGAAAATCTTTGCCTGATGGTATTTTTACCTTTATTGATTTTTAAAGCATTTTCAGCAATTAAATGCTCATTTTGATCCGGTTCAGGTAATAAACGGTCTGATATTTTTTCTTTTGTACAGCCTATGTAAATGAGAATAACAATGATTCCTGTGATAACTTTTTTCATGCGTTTTAGTGAACACAAATATCATTTTTTTTCACCTATCCGCCAATATCTTATTTGAAAATTTATCGGTTCAACGACTCCTCTTTTCCAGGAATCAACAATTTACCCCAATCATTCAGCTGCCAGAGGATCTTCACAAGTTTTTCCCCAAGTTCTGTCAAGGTATATTCAACCCTTGGAGGTAGTTCATTAAAGGATTGTTTTGTTAAAATGCCATCATCTACCATTTCAGTCAGCTGCTGATTCAAAACCCTGCGGTCCACTTTTGCAATCCCGCGTAAAAACTCACTGGGACGTTTTTTGCCTTCATTAATCTGCCAGACAATGGGAATTTTCCATTTTCCACTGATAGTATTGACAGCAACTTCCAACGGACATATTTTATTTTCTTCAGCTCTTCCCTTTGTTTCCATAAAATTGACTTTTTTATCCCTATGTGGTAAAAATGTGCGGTATTGTTTTTCTCCGCCCACTTTCAGACTTTTGTAAAGGTAATCATTAAATAGTATGACAGAAAAACGAAAAGGAGCCCGCTCCATCAAAGATATTCCAGCGGATATTCTGGATCAGCTGAACAGAGGAGAAATTGAAACCGCCAATCTTACGGAATGGCTGGCTGTAGATCAAAGATTGCTGTTGGAAAATCTGCTTTTACAGAATAATCGTAAGGAATATTTGACACCCGTTTTAGAAAATGTAAACCAGCTGAAAAAGCAAACTGTCAATACCATTAATGAAACAATAGGAATTGGATTACTTAATCTGGCTGTGAAAAATAAGGATAACGAATTTCTTTTGAAATTATCAGTTCATCCCGCAGATCTGGTACGTTGCTGGGCAGCTTATACGATTGGAAGAAATAACGGTTTACAACTTAAGGAAAAATTAAACAAAATTCAGCCATTTGCTTCTGACTCTCATTTTGGAGTGAGGGAAATCTGCTGGATGACGGTGCGTCCGGATATCGCCAGAAACCTTGAGGAAAGCTTATCTCTTTTATCAGAATGGACGATGCATGACGATGAAAATGTAAGACGTTTTGCCAGCGAATCCACAAGGCCAAGAGGTGTGTGGTGTGAACATATTGATGCTTTAAAACAAAATCCGGGACTTGGACTGGAAATTCTGGAACCTTTACGATCAGATTCATCCCGATATGTACAGGACAGTGTCGGCAACTGGCTGAATGATGCCAGTAAATCACAACCCGAATTTGTAGTGGAAATCTGTGACGAATGGCTTCGGGAAAGTCCGACAAAAGAAACGCAGTATATTGTAAAGAAAGCGTTACGGACCATCAGAAAGTGAGAGTTATCCACAAACTAGGAATGTTGATATGGTTTTTGAATCTTTAGATTGCAGATTTACATGGGTTTATAATATATTTTATATTCCTTTACTTTCTGGAACTGGCTTTATTTACTCTATTTTTATAAAAAAATTGATGTTGAATTATTTTCAATGTTAACGGTATGTTAACTCAAAAAAGTTATCCACAATATGAGTTTTCCATTAATGCGGATTTTATCTCCCATAAAATGAACAGGTTATAAAATATGGATCAAAAAATAATTTGAAACCGCAGTTTTTATCGTCGAAATAAAAAGTTATCCACAATATGGAATTCCGGCTACCATTTTTCAGTCAGATATTTCCAGTATCTTTTGGGAACATGCTGAATATGGAGTTTCATATTTTTCCTTTCTACAATATTGGTTTTTGTGAAATATCGCTGCCAGAGTATCTGATAATTATTTTCTTCATCATGAAATTTCTGCTGATAATTATGGAGAATAATTTTTTCATCAGGATAGAAAAACTCACAATCGTTCAGATCATACAGAAGTCCGTAGTTTCTCCGGAGATCGTAGATCATCCATTTCTGATCCTGGTATCGGTCGTGAAAATGTTTTCTGATTAAAGGAAGAACATTGAAATCGGGATCTATTTTAGAGAAAAAAACACCATCCCGCATTTTTTCAAACCGTACAAAAGCCGTCATTCTGTGTCTTTCGCGGTTAACTGATTTACAGATTTTTGAAATTTTTAAAACATCATTATCGGCAAAATTTTCAAGAATATTATTTTCGGGATTTTTCACTGACTGCCTTACTGCGGATAAGATGAGGTTTTCCAGATCCGGATCTTCAGATAAAAAAACTTTTAAAAGTTGATATATACCCTGTTTTCCAATATTCTGCTCCAATTTGTTGAGAACCCGCTCAGACTTTTCTGTCTGAGTAATAACTTCATGAATTTCTGCAAAAATATTTTCTTGATGAAACCTTTCCCTGCTTGTGATTTCCACATCTTTATAACGGTATTCGAAAACTTCAAATATGGCTGTGAAAAGACCGTCAAAACTTCCATCATAGAGTAGGGTTGTCATGTGTTGAATTAAAATTTGTGTGTGCTTGTCATTCTGAACGAAATAAAATGAAGTGAAGAATCTAGAGATTCTTCCTTCGTCAGAATGACAGTCGTGTTGTATTATAAATTAGTGTCCATTTGTGAAAATATGGTGTCATTTGTGTTTAAAATCAAAACAAAGTCAGCTGTTGCGAAAACTGGTTATGAAATTTGGATGAGCTTCCGCCTATGAGCAGCTTTCTGAAGTTTTTATCCGTTAAGTATTTCAGGTAGGCATTCCCAGCATTAAAATCGATGAAATATTTTGCCCGGTTAACAGCTGCTCCGAGTTTTTTCAAATGATCCATCGTTAAAATCTGAAAACGTCTTGCACTCACAATTTTCTGAGCTGTTTTCACTCCGATTCCGGGAATTCTTAAAATCGTCCGGTATTCGGCAGTCTGGAGATTCACCGGGAACTGATCCAGATTCCGTAATGCCCAGCTTAATTTCGGATCCATTTCCAGGTCAAGAAAAGGAACATTCGGATCTAAAATTTCTTCCGCTTTAAAACCATAAAATCTCATCAGCCAGTCCGACTGATACAGTCGGTTTTCCCTAAGCATAGGGACTTCTGTGGTTAAAGAGGGCAGTCTTTGATCTTCCAGAACCGGAACATACCCGGAATAATAAACTCTTTTCAGATTAAAGTTTTTATAAAAATGATCGGCCACTTTGATGATCTGTAAATCGTTTTCATTGGTTGCCCCCACAATCATTTGTGTAGACTGTCCGGCCGGAGCAAACTTCGGAACCTTCTTAAGGATTTTCTTTTCATCTTTATATTGAATGATACCTTTTTGAATATACCGCATCGGGCTGATCATATCCTGTCTGTTTTTTTCAGGAGCCAGCAGTTTTAATCCGCTTTCCGTAGGAATTTCAATATTGACGGATAAACGGTCTGCATACAACGCAGCTTCCTGCATCAGATCATCACTTGCTCCCGGAATAGATTTCAAATGAATGTAACCGTTAAAATTTTCTTCCAGGCGCAGCTTTTTGGCCACTCTTACCAGTCTTTCCATTGTGGTATCAGCATTTTTAAAAATTCCTGAGCTTAGAAACAAACCTTCAATATAATTCCTGCGGTAAAAATTGATGGTAAGATCTACCACTTCTTCTACCGTAAAAGCAGCTCTTTTGATATCATTGGAACTTCTGGAAACGCAGTAAGCACAATCATAAATGCAATGGTTGGTCAACAGAACTTTAAGCAGGGAAACACATCTTCCGTCTTCTGTATAGGTATGACAGATCCCGCTTGCAGAACTATCTCCCAATGCTCCTTTTTTATTTTTTCTTGTACCTCCGCTTGATGAACAGGAAACATCATATTTCGCTGCATCTGCAAGGATTTCAAGCTTTTCTTTAAGACGGTCAAAATTCATGTTTAAAATGATTTGATATGTTTTGTATCTGAATTGTAATTTAATATTGTTCAAATTTAGTTCCAAAATTGATAAAAGTCAACCTTTTTTCATAGAAGTTATCAACAAAAAAGAGTCTCAAAATCATTATATTTACGGCTCATTAAAGTTTATATCATGAATCATAAACCAATCGAAGGTTTTTCCAAGCTTCCAAAGCAGGGGAAAATCGAATGGCTCGTAAACGAATATCTTGAAGGAAACCAGGAATATCAAAATATATTAAAACAATACTGGAATGATGATGCAGATCTTCAGAAGCTTCACGAAGAGTTTTCTGAAAATACCATCTCTAATTTTTATATGCCGTACGGAATTGCTCCGAACTTTTTAATCGATGGAAAACTGTTGGCGCTTCCAATGGCTGTTGAAGAAAGTTCAGTAGTTGCTGCCGCTTCCAAAGCTGCCAAATTCTGGATCGATAAAGGAGGTTTTAAAACAACGATTATCAATACTGAAAAACTGGGGCATACCCACTTTATTTTTAATGTAGAACCTCACAAATTATTACATTTCTTTAATTTCAGTTTAAAGAAAAAATTATTTGAAGCTACAGAAGATATCACCGCGAATATGAGAAAACGTGGCGGAGGTATTTTAAACATCAGCCTGGTGGATAAAACAGCAGAAATGCCGAATTATTACCAGTTGAAAGCAAGCTTTGATACCGTAGATTCAATGGGAGCGAATTTTATCAACTCATGTCTTGAGCAGTTCGGAAAGACTTTGAGACAGGAAGTTGCTACCAGCGAAGATTTTACTCAGGAAGAAAAGAATTCACTACAGATTGTGATGAATATTCTTTCCAACTTTACCCCTGACTGTATTGTGAGAGCTGAGGTTTCGTGTAAAATGGAAGATTTAAAAGATGACAGTGGAATTTCTCCTGAAGAATTTGCTTCTAAATTCAAACAGGCCGTTACCATTGCAGAAATAGAACCTTACCGTGCGACTACTCATAATAAAGGAGTAATGAATGGAGTAGATGCCGTTGTAATCGCTACCGGAAATGATTTCAGAGCTACGGAAGCCTGTGCACATGCCTATGCAGCAAGAGATGGCCAATACAGATCTTTAACACACTGTACAACAGATAACGGAATCTTCAGATTCTGGATTGATCTTCCTATTTCTGTTGGAGTTGTGGGAGGACTTACCAATCTTCACCCTTTGGTAAAATTCTCACTGGCACTTCTTGGGAAACCTTCCGCACAAGAGCTGATGAGCATCATGGCAGTTTCAGGACTTGCACAAAACTTTGGGGCTTTACGCTCTCTGGTGACCACAGGAATCCAGAAAGGACATATGAAGATGCACTTATTGAATATTCTGAACCAATTGGGCGCTACTGAAGAAGAAAAACAGCACTTTGTAACGTATTTTAAAGATAAGACGGTGAGCCACCATGAGGTGATCAATGAATTTAACAGAATGAGAGGAAACTAATGCTACAGATCATTTTGCCTATCGTATTCCTTCTTTTTGGATTCTTTCTGAAGAAAACAAACAATGAAGGTTTCAGAAGTTCCAAAAAATTCGCCAATATGTTTATCATACTGGGGATTTCTACACTGGTTGCTAAGTTCATTTTAATGTACTTAAAATCAAAATAGTGAAAAAGGGTATTGTATTTTTCTTACTGATTTCCGGGTTAAGTTTTTCACAGCAGCAAAAAGTGAAAATCACTAATCTGCAGCCTAAAACTGAAGATACCGTTTTTCCGGTTGTTTCTTATCCTGAAAATCCGCGGGTCGAAAATAAAATCAATACATTTCTGCAGGTAGATCAGCTGGAATATGTTCCCGGATCTGGCGGAAACCCTTTTAAACTGGCTTCTACAGCAACCAATTCCTATTCCAACTATCTTTATTTTTATAGTTGGGATAAAATTGAAACTCCTGAAAATATCCTGAGCATTGCCATAGACGGCGAAGCTTCAGGTGCTTATCCAGAAGGGTTTTTAATCTGGAAAAATTTTGATCTGAGAACAGGAAATTTTATCAATGCTGAAGATTTATTTCAACCCAATTCAGTTAAAATGGTTGAAAGTATCATTCAGAAAAGAGTAAAGAAAAGAATTGCCGACTTTCTGGTCAAGCTGAAAGCAGAAAAAAATCCATCTGAGGAAACTGAAGATCAGATCGCTATGTATGAGGACTGTTTTACAGAACATACTTTAGAAGACATCAGATATTTTTTCGGAAAAGATAAACTGACTTTTGTTGCCGGAAGATGCTCCAACCATGCTATGAGAGCTCTGGATGACCTCGACAGTCACGAAATAAAGTTTTCCTACAAAGAACTGGAAAAATATTGGAGTCCTTATGCAAGAAATTTAATTTCCGGTTCTGAAAAAATAGGTGCCACCAGTTTTAGAAATAAGTTGTACAAAGGAAAAATAGATGGCAAATATCCTGTCACTGTTTTTATCAGCCGCTTATATAAAGGAGAAAGTGAAAATGATACAAGTTCCTTTACTGCATTGTATTGGTATGATAAAAATAAAAAACTGATCCCATGGGACGGTAAAATGAAAGGAAATCATATTTCCATTACTGAGAATGATCATTATGATGAAGCTGTCGGCAAATGGATTCCAAGAGCTTTTGTGGAAGCAGATATGAATGGAAATACAATTTCAGGAACCTGGCAGGATGATAAAACAAAAAAATATTTAACCTTAGAATTAGAAGAGTTATAAAATGAAAACAATCACATTAATTTTTGGAGCAGTTTACGGAATGGTGTCTGTAATCCTGGGTGCTTTCGGAGCACACGCTTTAAAGAAAATATTAGCTGTGGAAAGACTGGAAAGTTTTGAAACAGGAGTAAGATACCAGATGTATGCAGCTTTTTTCCTGCTGATCATCGGGTATATCTTAAAATTTGAAACTTCTGCTGAAAAATGGACTTCCATTTTAATGATTGCAGGAACATTTTTATTCTCTGTAAGCATCTATTTCTTAAGCATGCAGGATTATTGGGGAATGAATCTTAAATTCTTAGGCCCTATCACTCCGCTTGGAGGTCTGATGATGATCTTGAGCTGGGGAATGCTTATTTTTTATTTTGCTAAAAACAGAATTTAGCGAATGAAAATTAATAGAAGAAGACGATTAATACGAACATTCAATCTGTTAGATCAACCTATCAGATTCAATCCGTTTGTATTCAGCCGTACTTTTTTTATGTGGGCTGTTACAGGCCTGGTAGGCGGTGTCATTGCCGGCGGATATTGGATTGTATTGGAATATTTTACAGAATTTTTAGCGGAATTTCAAGGTTGGGAAGTTATTCCAACCATGGCAATCTGTGGATTGCTTGCAGGTCTGGTGATTCACTTTATAGGCGATCCCGGAGAAATTCATCTGATTGTTAATAATATCAGATTCAATAAAGGAAAACTGGATCCGAAAAATAATCCATCCATGATTCTTTCTTCTCTTTTTTGTGTAGCATCGGGAGGAAGTTTGGGACCGGAAGCTCCCTTGGTACAGGTCACCGGATCTACAGGAACCTGGTTGGGGAAAATTTTCAGACTGAAAGGTGAGGAGCTGAGGTCATTAAGTATTGCCGGGATGGCGTCCGGTTTTACGGCTTTGTTTGGTGCACCGCTTGGAGGAAGCCTTTTCTCTCTGGAAATTCTGCATCACAAACATGCGGTAGAATATTATAAAGCCATTATTCCTGCGTTAGTAGCAAGCTGTTTCAGTTACTTAATGTTTGCTTTGATTATCCATTTGGGAATTGGGGCAACATGGGATCTGAAAGCATATCATTACACAGGTGTATATGATTTTCTGTATGCTGTTTTGTTCGGAATTGTGGGTACCTTATTCGGATGGATCTTCATTTTTGTAGTTAAATTTTTCAAAAAAGTTTTTGAGTACAGAAAATTCCCGATTTACATTAAAACATTAGCAGGAGGAATTATTTTAGGAATCATTGCTTATAATTTTCCCATCACAAGATATTTTGGACACAATGAGATCAATCAACTGATCAGTGGAAACTTCGGACTGAATTTTTTAATCCTGGTTCTGGTTTTTAAAATACTGGCTATTGCCATTACAGTAACTTCCGGATGGAGAGGCGGTTTTATCATTCCTTTGTTCTTTGTAGGAACAACATTGGGATTAATTATTCACAATTTATTTCCCACGGTAGATACCACACTGTCGATTGTAAGTTGCATGGCTGCCATTAATGCATGTGTGACTAGAACACCCATGAGTACAACAATTATCCTGGGAACCTTAACCGGATTTACTTATTTCGTGCCGATATTGTTTGCCAGTCTTACAGGATATTTTCTGGCTCCGAAAATTCCGTTTATAGGGTCTCAGTCTGAGAAATTAGCGGAAGAATAAGGGAAAATCGAGTGATATGTTAAAAATCAAGTCTGCCGGTCTTTAAATTTTAAGTCAATAAACTTGAACTTCCGTGTCTTTTTAGTAAATTTGTCAACCTTTAAATTTTTAAATAAAATAATAAAAATAATATGAATCTTCACGAGTATCAATCAAAAGAGATTTTATCAAAGTACGGAGTGGCTATCCAACGTGGTTTCGTTGCAAACAACGTAGAAGAAGCTGTAGCTGCTGCAGAAAAACTAACTGCTGAAACTGGCGCTCAAGGGTGGGTAGTAAAAGCTCAGATCCACGCAGGTGGTCGTGGTAAAGGTGGTGGTGTAAAGTTCTCTCCAAACATGGATAAACTTAAAGAAAACGCTCAGAACATCATCGGAATGCAGCTGGTAACTCCACAAACTTCTGCTGAAGGTAAAAAAGTAAATTCTGTTTTGATTGCAGAGGATGTATATTATCCAGGTGAAACAGAAACTAAAGAATTTTATGTTTCTATTCTTTTAGACAGAGCTGAAGGAAAAAATACAATCGTATATTCTACTGAAGGGGGTATGGATATTGAGCACGTTGCTGAAGTAACTCCTCACTTGATCCACAAAGAAATCATTGATCCTGCTTTAGGTCTTCAAGGGTTCCAGGCTAGAAAAATTGCTTTCAACTTAGGTCTTGAAGGAAATGCTTTCAAAGAATTCGTAAAATTCATCGGTTCACTTTACAATGCTTACACAGGTATTGATGCATCTCTTTTCGAAATCAACCCGGTGTTGAAAACTTCTGATAACAAAATTATCGCTGTAGATGCTAAAGTAACTTTAGATGACAACTCATTATTCCGTCACAAAGACTTAGCAGAACTTAGAGATACAAGAGAAGAAGATCCAATGGATGTAGAAGCTGGTGAAGCTGGTCTTAACTTCGTAAAACTGGATGGTAACGTTGCTTGTATGGTAAACGGAGCTGGTCTTGCAATGGCAACTATGGATATCATCAAATTATCTGGTGGTAACCCTGCAAACTTCCTTGACGTAGGTGGTACTGCAGATGCTCAGAGAGTACAGACTGCTTTCGGAATCATCTTAAGAGATCCAAACGTAAAAGCTATTTTGATCAACATCTTCGGAGGTATCGTAAGATGTGACAGAGTTGCTCAGGGTGTTGTAGATGCTTACAAAGCTATGGGTAGCCTTCCTGTTCCATTGATCGTAAGATTACAGGGAACTAACGCTGTAGAAGCTAAAAAATTAATTGACGAGTCTGGTCTTCCGGTACACTCTGCAATTACTTTAGAAGAAGCTGCAAACAAAGTAAAAGAAGTTTTAGCATAAGCTGAAATTTTTAAATAAAATAGAAAACCGTTCCAATTTTGGAACGGTTTTTTTGTTGGAACGTGAAGGGCACAGTTTTGTAATAACTTCAGCGGAAATGTACTACTGTAAACCTAACAGGTTTCTAAAACCTGTTAGGTTTAAATATCTCCAATCAATCATCATAAAAAGACCATTTCAATACTCGAAATGGTCTTTTATTTTATAAATAATTTTACTTATCCTGATGACTTTCCGGCAAGTTAGTCTCTCCACTTGTAATGCTGATGCTCGTTGGCGTTACCAGCTGAATTTTATCCGTATCAAAGCGTTCTTTGATCCCTAAATAAGCCTGGCTTCTTACCTGCGCAAGATTAGCCCCTACTTTTATCCAGAATTTTACCTGCAGATTAAATGCACCTTGCTTCAAGTCTGTAAAAATTACTTCTACGGTGTCCAGCTTATCCACATTATCAAGATTTTTAACCACATCAAGAATTCCTTTCTGAGCTTTAGTGATATCTTCATCAGCCGGAATTTCAAAGTTTAAAATTATCCTTCGCTGTGGAGAGGCTGTAATATTGTAAAACGGAGCATTGAAAACAACCTGATTAGGGATATAAGCTTTCTTTCCGTCATCAGTAAGAATTTTTGTAGTGAGAAACCCGATTTCCTGTACTGTTCCTGAGTGGGTTCCGATCGTAATATAATCTCCTACCTTGTAAGCTTTGTCAATTCCAATAAGCATTCCTGAGAAAATACTGGATACCAGGTCTTTCAGAGCAACCCCGGCAATAACCCCGGCAACTCCTAAGCTTCCGATAAACTTCCAAAGAAAGCCGCTGAAACCCATTATTTCAAGAGCAATAAAGGTTCCCATCAGCATGATCAAAAATCTGAATACACTGATTAAGGTGACTAATGAACTCTCTTTGCGACTTTTAGGAAAAAATTTATGGAATAATTTTACCGCTGCCTGGCTTAAATATTTGCTGGTAACCAGAAAAAAGGTAAATACTAAAATTCCAACAATCAGCTTGGGGGTAAGTTCAGCGAAGGTGATGTACCAATTTTCCAATACCTTGTAAACAAGATCTACATACCTGAGTCCGGTTTTCTCCATGAATAAAATTTTAATTAAAGATATAAATTTTCATCAAAAAATTTGCCAGTTCCAAAAAGTCTACTAAATTTGTAGACTATAAAGAAAGAATATTATGTCAATCAAACTAGGAGATACAGCACCCAACTTTCAGGCAGAATCATCGGTCGGCGATATCAATTTTTATAATTATCTGGGAGATTCCTGGGGAATTCTGTTTTCGCATCCTGCAGATTATACACCGGTATGCACAACGGAGTTGGGATATACCGCAAAACTTCAGTCTGAGTTTGATGCCAGAGATACAAAAGTAATTGCCCTGAGTGTAGATGGGGTAGAAGATCATCAAAATTGGGTAAAAGATATTAATGAAACTCAGAATACCAATGTAAAGTTTCCTATTATCGCAGATAAAGACAAAAAGGTTTCAGAACTGTATGATTTTATTCATCCCAATGCTTCGGCTACCGCTACAGTACGTTCTCTTCTGATTATTGATCCTTCCAAAAAAGTAAGACTGATTATTACCTATCCGGCCTCTACAGGAAGGAATTTTGACGAGATCCTCAGAGTGCTGGATTCTTTACAGCTGGTAGACAATTACCGTGTGGCTACGCCTGTGAATTGGGAAGTTGGAGAAGATGTTATTGTACCTCCAACCATTTCTACAGAAGATGCCCGGAAAATATTCCCGAAAGGGGTAACGGAAATAAAGCCCTATCTGAGATACACCCCTCAACCTAATACATGATTTATTTGATTTTTTATAGTTTAGTTTTAATTTGTACGAAAAGCGCCCCGGAAATAAATTTCGGGGCGCTTTCATTTTTTTTATAAGTATTTCAGTGATTACTTAACGTCGTTGATGATTTGTTTCGCTTTAGACGTTGGAAGATAAATCTGGAATCCTAAACCAAAAGTAATTTTGTTAGTGTATCCACCGCTTCCGAATCCTGCATTTGCATCATATTTCACTAAACCTTCCAATCCGATGTTTGGTGTGATGAAGTAAGAATAACCAGGTCCGAATCCGAAGTTAAGACCGTTAGAAGAAGAACCTCCTTTAGAGATAGACATTCCTCCAACACCTACATTACCTTCGAAGAACCATCTTCCGTGGTGTAGTAAGTTGTTTACTCCCTGCTCTCCCGGATTAAGATAGTAACGTCCTAATGCTCCTACATTATATGTAAAAGTAGTGGGTGCATCTTTAGCTCCTTTAAAGCCTAAATCTACGTATCCCCCAACTGCGATATTATCTTCGATGAAATAGGCTCCTTTAGGCTGAATTGCAAAGTTATATCCTGCTCCTTCATTTAACCCAAAATTTGCACCTACAAGGTTACCCCCTACCATCCAATTACCTTTTTGAATCTGAGCGTTGGCAGTTGCTGTTAAGCCTGCTATGGCTAATATCCCTGTTAAAATAAGTCTTTTCATAATTTATTATTTTAATAATTAAATGTTTATTATTCACGAATTATAGAAAAAACAATAAATGTGCCAGACTCTTAATTTTACGTAATTTTTCTAAACAAACGTTAAGATTTTCAACGAGATATAGTTTATTTTTTTCACCTGTCGGCTCTATATGTTATGATAATAAAGAAAATAAAATGGTTGTTTTAAGAAAAAAATGATAAAAGTAGATAATATATCATTAATTATATAAAACACTTATTTTTCTTTGCCCATTCGGAATTTAAATAAATAAAAGGATCACCGAAATGATCAGACCTGCAATTGTAAATTTGATTCCACGTTTGAATGCTTTGGTCTTAGGATTAAACATCCAGAAACTTGAGATGACGAAAAAGAAAAGAGAAACTCCGAAGAATACGCTTAGAGGGGATATAGCATCTTTCGATTGTGATTTGTGAAGCGAAACCATTTTGTCCAATACGAAAGGAAGTTCCTTTTTGGAATATTTGGCTTTTCCGGTTGCACTGTCATAAGTTCCCTGTTTAAAATAAAGAACACTTCCTTCTGTTTTTTCCACTTCCAGGCCTTTCATCTTAAGCTCTTTTTTCAGCTCTTTTTCTGAAAGATTGGCTGCGATATTCTTTTCGTATTTCTTTTCACTTTTCAGGAAATCTGTGTCTCTGTACACCAGAAGAATTCCGCTTAACGAATATACAGCCATAATTCCGGTAAGGAAATATCCCAGGTAACGGTGCGTGATTCTCATGAAACTTCTTGTGTCTTTAATCTTATCCATATCTTATTTTTTTGTTTTTGTTTAAAATTTCAAAAGTGGAAACTGCAAAAATGCAATTTCCACTTTTAGTGAAAGAATTATTATATAAAGAATTCTAGAGTCTGTAAATCAATGTGAAATAGTAATTTCTAGGCATAATCGGATTCACTGAATAATTCTCGTGAACATTATAATTTACGACATCAAACAGGTTGCCCACTTTCCCCTGGATAGAGAATTTTTTCCACTCGTAGCCTACTGAAACGGAAACAGTCGTATAATCTTTCAGGTCAAACATTCTGCTCACGTTATTTCTACTTGTGTTTGTAGATTTTGTATCATTCCATCCGGCAATTCTGTCCCCGATGTAATAAATTCCAGCTCCGATTTTCAATCCTTTTACGTAGTTTGTAAATTTATAGAAAACAGAAGCATTTGCTGTTGTTGCCGGTGTTCTTACCAGTCTTTGGTTTTCAATATATCCTTTTTCAGGAGTGTCGGTATAAACCGAATTGTTATAAGAAAAACCTCCGATTATAGATAAGTTTTCTGTAGGATTTCCTGTAATGTCCAGTTCCACACCACGGCTTCTCATATTTCCTGCAAATTCTTTAAGATTGGTGTCTGTGGAATTTACCGGTGCCCCGTTTGAAGCAGAAGCAAACCAGTAGGTTTGGTAATAATTATTGTACATAATCTGGTAAGCCGTTAAGTTAACAGCTAAAGCATTGTTCCAGAAATTCTTTTTAATACCGATTTCATATTGATCAACTGTTGAAGGTTTTATACTTTGTCTAGATAAAGTATTTAATTGATTTTGAACATCTGTAACAGGCTGATTGGTATTTACCGTGCCAAATTGATCTGAAGTATACCCTGCATTTGCTGCAAAAGAATTCGTATAAGTTGCGAATACTGAAAGGTTTTCATTTGGAGCATATACCAAACCTACTTTCGGAGAAAATGCATTGTCAGACGTTGACGAATTAGCGACTTCAATTTTATCATTTAATGTAAAGCGGGTAGTCAGCGTAGGCATGTTTTCTATATAAGACCATCTTAAACCTGCAATTACTTTTAATTGTTTTGTTAAGCTGATAAAATCCTGTGCATAGATCCCGATTCTTCTTGTATTGATTCTGTTTCTCGTACTAAGAGTAGAATTCGGCATATCAATACTTCCCCACGTTGACGGATCATCTAAATATAGAAGATTTCTTGGAGCCGCAACAGTATAAGCATAAGCATCTGCCTGGCTGTAATCAGCATCTGCCCCAATTAAAACTTTGTGGCTGATTTTTCCTGTATTGAATTCACCATTGATGTTTACCTGTGCTGAAGTATAATTTTGTTCGTTGTAAGTTCTGCCAAAAGGTCTTTTCCATGACAATCTGTTAGGATCTACAGTGGCATCTTTAGTATCATATATCCATTGTACTCTTTCAGAAGAAAAATAATCTTTTGTATAGTTCTGGTAAGAAGCAATCGCATTTAAAGACCATCTTTCGTTGAACTGATGATTAAAAGTTACATTCGTAGAAGCTTGCTGTACATTTTGATATTGCCAGTCAGTTCCGAAGAAAGTGTTTCTGGAAACAGTATCATTCAATCTATAGCTTTGGTCTTTTTCCGTAATAGAACCAAGCCCGAAATCAGGAGTGAAATTAGTTTTAAGATAATCTGCTTCCACAATCAATTGTGACTTTGGGCTTAAATTGAAAAGGAAGGATGGATTGAAATAATATTTCTCTGATTCTACAACATCTCTGAAACTTTCAGCATGCTCATAGGCTCCGTTTACTCTGAAAGCAATATTTTTAGATAAAGGACCGTAAATATCAACTGTTGGTTTATAGGAATTCCAGCTTCCGCCGTTTAGCCCGATACTTCCGCCAAAATTGAATTTAGGTTTTTTTGTAATCATATTGATAACACCACCAGCTGCTGTATTTCCAAAAAGCATGGCATTGGCTCCCTTTAAAACCTCTACTCTTTCCAGACCACTTACTTCAGGGAAAACACCACTGTTTACTCTTGAACCATTTTTAAAAATATTATCATTTCCTAAAATGAAACCACGTCCACCAAAACTATCCTGAGAATTTCCTCTGGATGAAGTGATATACAATCCGTTTACGTTCTGAAGAACATCACTCAGTTGCTTTGCCTGCTGCTGCTCAATGATTTCGTGAGTAACAATAGCAATGGGCTGGGGAGTTTCCATTACCGTCAGATTTGACTTTGTTGATAATGGTCTTGCCTGGTTGGGATTTCCTGTTTTGTGAAGATTAATATCCTCAATGGTCTGTGTTCTGATGGTATCTGCTTCAGCATTTTTCATCTGAGAACTCGCTGAAACAGCGATGAATAGAAGACCTAAAGAAAGTAATTGTTTTTTCATTTTATTTTTATGTAGAACAGTTTTAAATAAGGCGCAAATGTAAGTATTTGTTTAGAATAGATAAAAATAATTTTATGATTTAAATCATATTTTTATGAGTGGACGAGATGGATTATTTCTATAGCTCCTTTAGACTAAGGGATAGAGAATTTTTTATGAATATATTTGTTAAAAATTATAATATGCAATTGGTAAAAGCAGGGCTTTGTGCCTTTGGAATGAGTGGAAAAGTGTTCCATGCTCCCTTTTTAAAGGAGCATCCGGGATTTTTTATCTCTGCTGTGGTGGAAAGAAGCAAGGAAGAATCGAAGGTGAAATATCCTGAGGCAACGATCTATCGTTCCGTGGAAGAAATGCTTCAGCTTGCTGATGTAGAATTGGTGATCATCAATACTCCGGTTCAGACCCATTATGAGTACGCCAAAAAAGCACTGGAAGCGGGAAAAAATATTATTGTGGAAAAACCTTTTACAGTAAATGTTTCTGAAGCAGAAGAACTGGTGCAACTTGCTCAAGAAAAAGGTTTGTTTCTGAGTGTATACCAAAACCGAAGATTTGACCGTGACTTTCTGCAGGTTCAAAAAATTCTGAATGATAAGAAAATAGGGAATATTAAAGAAGTGGAAATACGTTTTGACAGATTCCGTACCACGGCCAGTGGAAAGCAGCATAAAGAAAGTCCTGATCAGCAGGGATCAGGATCACTTCATGATCTGGGAGCACATCTTGTAGATCAGGCAGTGCAGTACTTTGGGTATCCGGAAAAACTTTTTGCCGATGTATTTTCTATGAAAGGAGCCGAATTCGCTAACGATTATTTTGAAATTCTTTTATTCTATAAAGATAATCTGAGAGTAAGACTGAAATCATCTGTTTTCAGTAAAGAGGGGCATTATGCGTACACAATTCATGGAGACAGAGGAACTTTCCTGCAGGAAAGAACCGATAATCAGGAAAATGAACTGGTAGCAGGTGCCGTTCCTGAATATGGTAAAGAATGGACGCAGCCTTTGACTGCACCGGACGGAATTTTAAACTTCCTGAATGATCATTCCGAAACAGAACGAATTCTTACCTCCAGCGAAGCCGGAAACTATATGGATTATTACCAGCAGATTTATGAACACATCGTTTTTGGATATGCCTTACCATCTCCGGGAAAAGAAATTATTCAGAATATGAAAATCATTGATGCTTCTCTTGAAAGTGCAAAAGAAGAAAGAATAGTAAAATTATAAATGATGAATGAGTTCAAAGTTTAAAGTTCAAGGTTGATACCAGTCGGGATTAGAAATCTCCAACCCGTCTACATTCCAACCCTGCGACACTTTGAACTCATTCCTATTATTAAAGGAGCTCCTGAAGCTCAAGCCATCTCATTTCGTGGTTCTCCAGTTTTTCTGAAACAGTTTCCAGCTCTGAAGAAAGAGTGGCTATCTTTTCATAATCAGCTTCGTTGTTGAGCTTATCCAGAATTTTTGCACGCTGTTCCTCCAGTTCAGGCATTTCTTTTTCAATCGTTTCCAGTTCCCTTTGTTCTTTAAAGGTCAGTTTTCTTTTAGAATTGGAAGATTGAGTACCTTCTGTGGAAGAAATTACTTCTTTTACAGGATCAGGTTTTGCCACAGTATTTTTTTCCAATGCCTCTTCACGGCTTCTGGCTTCTCTGTATTCTGAGAAATTACCTACAAAATCTCTGATTTTTCCGTTTCCTTCAAAAGCCAGAACATGATCTACAATTCTGTCCATGAAATATCTGTCGTGGGAAACGATAATCAAAGATCCCTGGAATTGCTGAAGAAAGTTTTCAAGAACCGTTAGCGTCGGAAGATCTAAGTCATTTGTAGGCTCATCAAAAATCAGGAAGTTAGGATTCTGATACAAAATATACATCAGGTGAAGTCTTCTCTTTTCACCTCCGGAAAGTTTGGAAATAGGAGAATACTGTGTCTGATCGTCAAATAAGAACAATCTTAAGAACTGTGATGCGGATAAACTTTTACCATTTGCTAAAGGATAAAATTCTGCAATTTCTTTAATGAAATCAATCACACGTTCATCCTCTTTATAGGTAAGGCCTTTTTGTGAGAAATAACCGAAGGAAATAGTTTCTCCTGTTTCAATTTCTCCTTTATCGGCTTTTTCAAAACCTTGAATAATGTTAAGCAGGGTAGATTTTCCCGCGCCGTTCTTTCCAATGATTCCAACCTTTTCTCCACGTTGAAACTGGTAGCTGAAATCTTTCAATAAAACTTTAGATCCAAAGCTTTTATCAATATGTTTGAGTTCAAGAATTTTATTTCCCAGACGTTTCATTTCAAAATCAAGTTCCAGTCCGTCTTTTCTGGTGTCGGTTTTGGCCACTTTTTCCGTTTCGTAGAAAGCATCAATTCTGCTTTTTGATTTTGTGGTTCTGGCTTTTGGCTGTCTTCTCATCCATTCCAGTTCCTTTCTGTAAAGGTTATTGGCTTTATCAATTGTAGCATTAAGATTCTCCTCACGAATCATCTTGTTCTCAAGATAAGTTGCATACGAACCATTGTGAACATACAGATTCTGATCCTCCATTTCCCATATGATATCACAAACACTGTCAAGGAAATATCGGTCGTGGGTGACAAGCAATAAAGTAATTTTTGCCTTGTTCAGATAATTTTCAAGCCATTCTACCATATCCACATCAAGGTGGTTGGTAGGTTCGTCCATGATAAGAAGGGTATGTCTGTGCTCAGCTCTTGTTTCAGTTAAAAGCTTCGCCAAAGCGACACGTTTGATCTGTCCTCCCGAAAGGGTTCCCATTTTAGCCTCAAGATCTGTAATTTTAAGCTGGGAAAGAATCTGCTTCATTTCATTTTCCAGATCCCAGGCTTTATGAACTTCCATATCAGCCAGTGCTTTCTCAATAAAATCATTATCTGTAGAATGAAGTGATCGATGATAGTTTTTAAGCGCCAGGATAGGCTCGGAATCCAGGGTCATCATAAATTCTTCAATGCTCAGCTTAGGATCATAGTCAATTTCCTGATCAAATAATACCACCTGGATATCTTTATTGATGATCGCAGTTCCGCTGTCTGCAATTTCCTTACCCATTAATATTTTCAGAAGCGTAGATTTTCCACTTCCGTTTTTGGCAACAATAGCTATTTTATCTCCTTCATTGATGTGGAAAGAAATATTTTTAAACAAAACTTTGATGCCGTAAGATTTGGTAAGATTTTCTGCAGAAACGTAATTCATTGGGAATTAATAGTTTGATTTTAATTTTGAATTGAAAGGCAAAAATACGAAAATGTAGCCTAAAACTTCCCGGAACCCCTTTTATAAAAATGAATATTTATAATTTTTTAATAGACTGTGTCCCTTGCCTGCAAAAACTAATCAGTAAATTTGATCAACTACAATGAAATGTACATTGTAAAAGTAATACATAATACAAAATCTGATTGAAGTAATGAAAAAAGTTATCGTCGACATGGATGGAGTAATGGCGGATGTATATCATCAGCTGGCACAATTTGAAAAAAGAGATACAGGAAGAGAAATTGAAATCAGTGATTTGGCAGGTAAGCCTGAAATAGAGTCTTTTCCCAACGGAAAAAAGCATGTGAATGAAGTAGGCTTTTTCAGAACCTTACCGGTAATGAAAGGAAGCCGTGAGGCAATAGAATACCTTAATAATAAATATGAACTTTATATTGTATCTGCCGGAATGGAATTTCCGAACAGTCTACGGGAAAAATATGACTGGCTGGCAGAACATTTTCCTTTTATCACATGGGAACAGATTGTTCTTTGCGGAAGTAAAAGAGTAGTGTCCGGAGATGTCATGATTGATGATTATCCTAAAAATCTGGATCATTTTTCAGGACAAAGACTGATATTTACCCAACCTCATAATGAACTGATAGAAAATGATACCTATGAAAGAGTTCATTCCTGGGAAGAGGTTATGAATATCCTATAATTCTGAGTTTTAATTCCTGATAGAGCTATGAGAGAATTCCGGAAATTTTTTAAATAATTTTAACTAAAGGGAGAATAAATTTAATAAAATGTTGGGAGGCCGGCATATTGAAAATAGATATGTTTGCATCAAACTTTTAACATGAAAATATATTCTACTTTATTCTTCCTTGTGGCAGCCTCAGCCTTCCATGCGCAGGTTGTTTCCGGAACTATTGTTTCTAAAAACGAAAATCAGCCTATTCCTTATGTGAAAATCGGGATTGAGAAGAAATCGACAGGCACAATTTCAGATGAAAAAGGAAAATTTTCAATTGATCTTTCCAATACAGATCCCCTGCAGAAAATAAAAATAGAAGTTCCGGGATACGATCTTTATCAGGAAACAATACAGGATTTTAAAAAATATGACCAGCAAAAAATATTTTTAACAGAGAAAACTAAAAATATTAAAGAGATTACAATTAAGCCTAAAAAGCTGGTAGATAAAAACTGGGGGGTCAATACCAAAACAAAAAGTGTTATTTATTCTGTTAACCCGGAATTTGACAAAAAGAGTTTTCTTGGAGAAACAGCTTTAGAATTCAACGCAAAGAAAAGATCAAAGCTTAAAAATATCAATCTGAATATAGCCAGCTATGTTTCTACCGAGCCGGTTTTAATGAGATATAGCATTTACAGTGAAAAAAATGGCTTCCCGGATAAAAATATCCTGGAAGAGGAGATTACCGTAAAGCTCACTGAAGATATGATCAAAGATGGAACGTATACACTGGATGTAAGCGACCGTAACATCTGGCTGCAGGGAAAATTTTTTATCGGCATACAGTTTTTAAAAGATTTTGACGGCAGGATTAAAATCAGTGCTGCTTTGTTCAGAACAGGGTTTATAAGGGAGTTTTATGGTGATTGGCAGAAAATGACCATTGCCGCACCAGCCATTAATATTGATGTGAAAATGGATAAAAACGGAAGCAATAATATGAATGAAGATGATTAATACATATGTAGTTTGATCAGCTGGAAAATTTATCACCGCTCCTTTTTCTTTCTAATCCAGTGTCAGCCTTTTTAACGACCACGAATTACCATTGTAGACATCAAGATCCACTTTTGTATTGATGCCGTGAACAATACCGTTTTCTGTGAACTGCCAGAAATCCCACTCGTCATCGGGAGAAGGTGAGGGAACATCGTTGTAATTGGCAAGCCATAAAGGGTAGCCTTCAAACTCGCCTTTCAGAAAATCTTTATAGTAATGGTAGTACGTGTAGATGATAGGTTTTTCACCATAGGCTTCTTCTACAATTTTACACCATACTTTCAGGTCTTCAACCAGTTTTTTGTTGGTTTTACGCTTTGGAATTTTTTCAATATCAAGAATCGGAGGAAGATCTCCGCTTTCAAGTTTCACGTTGTCTAAAAAATTATTGGCCTGGATCACGGGATCTTCATCGGCTCTGTAAAAATGATAGGCGCCACGGATAAGCTCATGTTTTTGGGCACTTTCCCAAAATTCATCAAAATGCTTGTCGGCACTACGGTTTCCCATCGTTGCACGCATCACTACAAATTCCAGCGGAATCGTTTTATTTCCGATGCTGAGGCTATCCCATCTGATATCTTCCCGGTTTTGATAATGGGAAACATCAAAACCATAGGTTTTATCAAGGTTGCTGGCTAATATTCTCTGAATTCTTGCTGCCTCCTTTTCACTGTTATGAAGCTTTTTATGCTTAAATTTATTAAAGTACAACGCATAGTAATAGCTGACGGACTGCTTTAAGTAAAGTCCTGTTCCTACTAATGCCATTATTAAAATTGCCAGTATGACCCATCTTCGGAAAAAATACTTCTTCCGTCTCGACTTATGGACTTTTTTGGCAGTTTTTTTGGTGTACTTTTTTGGTGTCATAAAGTTTTGCAAAACTAACTTTTTTCACTGCGAAATGCTAAAATAAAATCAGTAAATTTGTGTATTATGGAAACACGCGAAAAAATCATCATTATTGGAGGAGGATTTGCGGGGCTGCAGCTTGCAAAAACATTGAATAACAAGAACAAAAAGGTTATTGTTCTCGACCGGATGAACCACCATATGTTTCAGCCGCTTTTTTATCAGGTAGCCTCGGGAAGGATAGAACCTTCCAACATTTCTTTTCCCTTCAGAAAGATTTTTCAGCAATCCAGAAACACGCAGTTCCGTATGACTGAGGTGAAAGAAATAGATCCTGCCAACCATAAAGTCATTACCGACGAGGCAGAATTTACTTATGATAAACTCATCATAGCAACGGGCTGTAAAACTAATTTTTTCGGGAACAAAGAACTGGAAGGAAAAGCTTTCGGGATGAAAAATACCCAGGAAGCCATTAGTATCAGGAATCATGTTCTGATGACCTTTGAAAAGCTGATTATTGAAAAAAGCAGGAGCGATGACGGAAACTGGAATATTGTGATCGTTGGAAGCGGACCTACCGGAGTAGAACTGGCCGGAGCTTTTGCTGAAATGAAAAAAGACATCCTTCCAAGAGATTACCCTTACATGAATTTCGACCATCTGAAAATTATTCTGGTAAGTTCCACAGAAAAACCCCTTGCTGTCATGAGCAGTGAAGCTCAGGAAAAATCTGAGAAATACCTGAAAGATCTTGGTGTTACTTTTTTGAGCGGGGAAGTGGTAACAGATTATGATGGGGACAAAGTACATCTCAGAAGCGGAAAAGAAATACCATCCAATAATGTGATCTGGGCTGCCGGAGTTACAGGAAATGTAGTAGGAGGGTTTCCGGAAGAAAAATTAGTAAGAAACAGATATATTGTAGATCGACATAATAAAATAAAGGGTTACGATAATATTTATGCCATCGGGGATATCGCCTATATGGAAACACCGAAGTATCCGCAGGGACATCCTCAGGTAGCCAACGTAGCCATTAATCAGGCCAAAAATTTAGGTAAAAATCTTTTAAAGAAAAGTCAGGAAGAATGGAAAGAATACGAATATGATGACAAAGGCTCATTAGCGACCATTGGGAAGCACAGGGCAGTTGTTGATCTGCCGTTTATAAAATTCCAGGGATTTCTGGCATGGTATTTCTGGATGTTTCTCCATTTAATGCTAATTTTGAGCGTTCGTAATAAGCTGGCCATATTCTTCAACTGGATGTGGAGCTATATCAACAAAGATTCTTCTTTAAGATTAATTATTATACCTACTAAGAAAAACGGAACATTACAATGAGAATTGACATAATAAGCGTCCTTCCGGAATTGATGGAAAGTCCTTTCAAAACTTCTATTTTGAAAAGAGCAATGGATAAAGGACTGGTAGAAGTACATTTTCACCATTTAAGAGACTGGGCAGTCAATAAGCACAGACAAATTGATGATGAGCCTTATGGAGGCGGAGCAGGAATGGTAATGATGGTTGAGCCGCTGGATAAATGCATTTCAGAGCTTAAATCTCAAAGAAACTATGATGAGGTGATCTACCTGACACCGGATGGAGTTACTTTGAATCAGAAAATTGCCAATTCATTGTCTATCAAAGAAAATCTGATCTTTCTCTGCGGGCACTACAAAGGAATAGACCAAAGAGTAAGAGACCTTCATATTACAAAAGAAATTTCAATTGGAGACTACGTCCTTACAGGAGGAGAACTCGCAGCCTGTGTTTTGGCAGACTCAATTATCAGATTGCTTCCCGGAGTTTTGAATGATGAGCAAAGCGCTTTAACAGATAGTTTTCAGGATGATCTTCTTTCACCACCCATCTATACAAGGCCTGAAAGTTATAAAGGTTTAGATGTTCCCAAAATCCTATTGAGCGGAAACTTCGGAAAGATTGAAGAATGGCGTCACGATGAAGCAGTAAGAATCACAAAAGAAAAACGTCCCGATTTACTGTAAACAAGAATTGCCAAACGAATATAATTCTTGCTTTCACTTTTATTCCATTTATTATAGGTAAATGGAATAATATTTGTTGTTATTTAAAAAAGCGTGAAAAATATTAATGATAGCGATTTTAAATTGAAAATTTATTCCGATTATTCCGTATTTTTTATATTGTCTCAATTTTGATTAATATATCGAAACTGTCGAATGATTAAAAAATTAATTTATAATGGTTTATTTCGTTAGTATTTTTTACTATATTTGAATTGTTTTTTATTGGAAATTGATTTACAGTTTTGGAGGTAAATCACGAAAATTTGAAAAAAAATAATAAATTTACATCTTAAAGTAAAAAGAACATAATAAATTAAAAGTATAGAAATTAGTGTAGATGGAGCTGTTCTCTTTTTATAATGTTGAAAATTTATTTTTGCCCGATCCGAAACCTGTCCACAAATTAGATCCTACCCGGTCAGGATTAAGGAATTGGGATGAAAAGAGATATAGAAACAAGCTTTTTAAAATCTCGCACGTATTTCAGCTGATGAAGGAGGAGAATGATGTATTACCATTTTTAATAGGATTATCAGAAGTTTCCGGAAGGAAAGTCTTGGAAAATCTTGTGGAGATGGAACCCTTTAATTCAGAATATGGAATTGTACATTATAATTCCATGGATGAAAGAAAAGTGGATGTAGCCATGTTATATGATAAAAATAAAGTAGAGGTAATCGATTCAGAAACCATTACTTTCTTTTTTGAAATAGTAAATAAAAACACAGAAAATTACGACACAACCAGAGACGTACTTTTTTCAAAAGTCAGATATAAAGGGGAAATTATTAATGTCTTTATCGCGCATCTTCCCTCTAAACGCGAAAAAGATATCAATAAACCAAAAAGAACCTTTATATTGAATGAAGTCCGGGAACGGATTATGAAAATTGTAAATGCTGACAAAGAGCATGTTATCTTGTGTGGTGATTTTAACGAAAACCCGGATGATGAAAATTTAGTACAGATTCTCTATGACAATGACCGTGAGAAGGTTTTAATGAACCCTTTTCAACAATTGTTTTCTACAAGAAATTATTCTACTTTTCATTATAAATCTGGATTGCTGTATGATCAGATCATTATGTCAAGATCTTTACTTGATAATAAGACGCTGGCTTTTCAGGATGCCCATATTTTTAATTCTGAAAAAATCCGCAGCAGAACCAGAAATTTTGAAGGACGGCCTTTCCGAACTTATGCTGGTACGCGGTATTTAGGAGGATATAGCGATCACTTTCCGGTTTTTGTAAAATTTAAAAATTTACATTAAAAAACATAAATAATAAAAAAGTAGAAAATGAAAAATTCGAGCAACACAAGCTACCATTTAGATTCTATTGACAAAGAAATCATCTACATGTTGATGGATAATGCTAAAACTTCTTTAGCCCACATTTCAAAAAATGTCGGAATTTCCACTACTGCAGTGCATCAAAGAATCAAAAAACTCGAACATGCAGGAGTTATTGAAAATTCAATATCATTTCTTAATCCTAAGAAAATTGGATACAAAGTAATTTCCTACATTGGTGTATTTTTAGATCAGCCAAGCCATTATCCGGAAGTGGTAAAGTCTTTGCATGATATCAACGAAGTAGTGGAAGCCCACTATACGACAGGAAATTATACTATTTTTCTGAAAGTTCTTTGTAAAGACAATGATCACTTAATGCAGATCCTTAGCAAGCTTCAAAAGCTGAAAGGTGTAACCAGAACAGAAACTTTTATATCTTTGGAACAAGGTATTTACAGACAATTGAAAGTATAACGACATGAACATAGCCCAATATTTGGATTCAACTTACCTGAAAACCCCAGAACAATCAGGTATTTCCCACGAAGAAACACTTCAAAAAGATAAAGAACTTGCTCAGGAAGCAATAGATAATGGTATTTTTGCCGTGATGATTCGTCCGGATTATGTATCGGAGGTGAAGAAATATATTCAGGAAAGAAATTCAAATGTTGTAGTAGGAACTGTAATAGGTTTCCACGAAGGAACGTATTCCATTGATGAAAAGCTTGCAGAAGCTTCAAAGGCAATAGAAGACGGAGCAGATGAACTGGATTTTGTTATTAATTATACCGCTTATCTACAGGGAAATATAGAACTGGTAAGAGAAGAATTTGTAAAATGTACAACATTGTCTCTCGAGCATCATAAAATTGCAAAATGGATTATTGAAATTGCTGCATTAACTGATGAACAAATTGCCGATCTTACTAAAAAGATTTCTACCTGGGCAGAAGAGAATTTTTCTGAAAATGAGTTGCCGAAAATTTTTGTCAAGTCATCAACAGGATTTTATCAGACTGCCGAAGGAAAGCCTAACGGAGCAACCTTTGAAGGAATAACAATTATGCTGAGCAACGCCGGCAAACTTCCCGTAAAAGCAGCAGGAGGAGTAAGAACTCCCGAAGATGCTGAGAAAATGATCAGAATGGGAGTTAAAAGAATTGGAACTTCTTCAGCTCTGGGATTAATTAAAAACGAATCTTCATCAGAAGGATATTAATATCAGATTCTTAATATAAAAAAAACCATCAGTTTTGCTGATGGTTTTTATTTTATAGCTGTGCCTGATATTCTTCGTAGAACTGTTGGGTTTCTTTGATCAGGCTGTCCATTTCTTCCATAGTGAAAACTTCCAGGAATTTTTTTCTGAACTCCTTGAAATGAGGAATTCCTCTGAAATAGTTGCTGTAATGCTGTCTCATTTCAACCAGGCCTAGTCTTTCTCCTTTCCATTCAGCACTCCATTCTGCGTGCTGACGTACCGCCAGTAAACGGTCTGAAATGGTTGGCTCAGGTAAATGCTCTCCTGTTTTAAAGAAATGCTTGATTTCATTAAAAATCCATGGATATCCAATAGCAGCACGCCCGATCATAATACCGTCACAGGCATACTTTTGCTTATATTCTAATGCTTTTTCAGCAGAATCTATATCACCATTTCCAAAAATCGGGATCTCAATATTTGGATTTTGTTTAATCCTTGAAATATGTTCCCAGTCTGCTTCACCCTTGTACATTTGAGCACGGGTTCTTGCATGTATCGTAAGGGCTTTAATTCCTGTTTCCTGCAGACGTTCTGCTACTTCATCAATATTAATGCTGGTACTGTCCCATCCTAATCGGGTTTTTACAGTAACAGGAAGATGAGTAGAGCTTACAACAGCTTTTGTAAGACGCACCATAAGGTCGATATCTTTCAAAACACCAGCTCCTGCTCCCTTGCAGACAACTTTTTTTACCGGACATCCGAAATTAATGTCTACCAGATCCGGATTTACCGTTTCAACAATTCTTGCAGACATGGCCATCGCTTCTTCGTCTCCACCAAAAATCTGTATCCCAACGGGTCTTTCATAATCGAAAATATCCAGCTTTTTACGGCTCTTGATAGCGTCACGAATCAACCCTTCGGAAGAAATAAATTCCGAATACATTAAATCTGCACCATGCATTTTACACAAACGTCTGAACGGAGGATCACTTACGTCTTCCATCGGAGCCAGCAAAAGCGGAAATTCCGGCAGTTCTATGTTGCCTATTTTTATCATGGTGCAAATTTACAAAATTCTGAACATTCATAAATATGATATTATCTATCAGCATAAATGATTGTTTTGTTTGGAAATTGGAGGATAGAAAAAGACTTTAAATAGTGAATATAAGAGTTGATTGGCTGCTCACTTCCAGTTGTCCATAGTTAGAAGCTTGCTTTTACCTGCATACTTCCGATATGAATGGTACGGTCGCCTGAATTTCTTCCTTCGTAATTAAGGTTCAGCTGGATGAATGAGTTGATAGCCTGCTGGATAAATACACTCCACACCTGGTTTTTTCCGGGTTTAAGCCCATCCAGCATCTGGTTTCCTACAATACTGAAATTGTTTCCTGTAAAATCGTTATTGATAAATGAGAAGTTTCCACGGATAGACGTTTTTCTTCGCTCCCACTGGATGGTTCCTGTAACATCAAAAGCCTTAAGAAGTTCTTCGCCATCCAATCTTTGTTTCTGACGGAAAGCAGAAGATAATTCAGCCTGAATAGCATCGGTGAATTTATACGTTGCTTTAGGCTTGGTTTCAAAATTATTCAGACGATAATCTCTTGTTTTAAATAACTGTGAAGAGTTTTGGATATCATGAACCGAGTTTTCCCAATCCACTCTGAATTCTTTATTGAACCAATATCCTATGTTCAGGAAATGGGAAGTCTGCTCACGTTCTTCATTACTGAAATTGGCATTGATGAGATTGTCATTGGTGATAAAACGGTAATTTCCGTTCCAGCCTGATTTATCGGTTGGATTAAACTGTACGGAAGCCAGAATATTCTGATTTTTAAGGATCTGGTCACTGTTCTTTTCAAAAGGGTTCAGCACAAGTACTTTTTCCTTTTTGTAGAATGAGTTTTGAGAATTTAATGAAATATTAAAATTCCAACGTTTTAAAAATCCATTTTCAGAGTTGAAAACAATGGCCGGATTGACAAATAAGGCCAACTGTAATTTATTTTTATTGGAAGGAATATAGCGTACAGAATTTGTATAGACACGGATGTATTGCGCCAGATCGGAATATTCGGCAATTTCAAATTCATCCAGCTGCTGAACGCCGTCTCCGTTATAATCCGTCCATTTATAAACACCTTGTCCATCTGTTACTTTGATGTACTGGAATTCCCTCTGGGCTTCCTGCCCGTTCCCCAGCTCATAGAAAGCCTGAAGACGCATCCCGTTTCTGAAAAGCTGCTGGTTGTATAAGATGTTTCCGACAACAAAATCATTATTACGGGTTACTTCACCTTCTGCCCCTGCGTAGAAGAATTTTCTGTAGTGAATTAGAGCATTTAAACTGGTTCTTTCGGTTTTGATAATCTGACTTTCAGCCATAATCCCCAGAATATTGTTCATATTCTGAAGCCTATTATCACGTACTGAGTCGTTATCCCTCATATATACTTTTGCCAGCAATTTGGTTCTTGTGCTGTCACCGATTTTCTTCTGTAAAAAGATTTCTTTCCAGCTGAAACTTGTGACATCCATAAGCTGGGTATCGTTGTACTTCTTCTCGTTGTGTTCCATGCTTCCACCAACAGCCCAGCTTCCTTTTTTACCCGTAAACTCTGTTGAAACTCCGCCACGGATGAATTTTGTATCCTGAAGAGTAGCATTGGTACTCAGATAAGATAAGTTACCTTTAGTAAAGAATTTTCCCGTTAGCCAGCCAAAGTCAAGGTCGTTTTTAATCCCTTTGTAAGAATCCTGTTCGTCCAGATAATTGATGCGGTAATTCAACGTAGACTTATTATTCCATTTATTCAGGAAGCTGAAGATGAATCTGTTTTGGGTCTTTTTATTGAATTCCTGGGTAAGGTTGAAATCTCTGGAGAATTCTACATCGTTGATACGGTCAAGGATATGAAACTGTCTGTCTATATATTGATATTCAAAGCTTGGCGTTCCTTTCCATGCGTTTTTTGTAAAGCTTTTATTTCCAAAAATACGCCATGCGTAGCCGATATTCTGATCAGAATCTTTTGATGAAAATAAATTGACATCATAGTTACTCAAAGAGATATCTGCACCAATTTTTCCTTCATTCAGCAAATATTCAGAGTTCAGAGAGTATACCTGTGATTTCTGGGGAGAAGGAAGTTTTCTTACCGCTCTGTAATCTCCACCATTAGGACCTACATATTCAAAAACACGCCCGTTGTTGGTTGTCTGTGCAATTTTATAATCTCCCTGATTAGCTCCGAAATAAGTAAAAGAAACCTGATAAAGTGTTAAACTCGAATCCGTAGAATATTCATAGAAATTTCCGGCAGGATTTAATTTGTATAAAATCTTATTGACATCATATTCGGTTACAACTCCTGAAGGGGCATACATCAGGTCAGGATTATTTCCGGCATCAGCCAGAATCTGCTCATCTTCTTTAGAAAGGTTTAAAGAAAGAGGTGCGTTCTTATTGTCATTTTCCATGAACCAGTTGAATCCCACCTTGAATTTTTCTCTCTGATGCTCAAGCTTTCCTGTAAACAAATACCTTGAATAGTTCCTGTTGGCATAGTTATAAGAAATCGTGATGAAATTCTGCTGAAAAATAGGACGGAAACTGGTAAAGGTAACTTCACCGGTGTTGTAATTGATGATATAATCCTGGTTTTCACCACGCTTCATCAGAATTCCATCAATAAAAACCTGTTCAGAACCGGAGATCAGTGTAATAAACTGTTCACCGTTCTTGCCTGTCAGACGGTAAGGTCCCTGGTTACCTTCAACCCCCTGAAAACGGATTCTGTGGAATTCACTTCGTGCAACCCCTGCAGAGATATCTAGGAATGTCTTGTTTTCCTTCCCGAATTCTGTCTGGAATTGAAGTCCCATACTTCTCCTCTGGTATTTGGCAAAATAATTTTTAGCTTCCACAAGGTCAAGATGCCCTGCTCTGAGGATAGATTTATCCTTGATATTAAGCTGCATATAGATTTTGTCAAACTCCTCCAAAGTCTGGGTATAACCATCAGCCTGAATCGGCAGGTTGTGATCTGAAATACTTGCTAAAATAGTAACATCTTTGGATAACCGCCCAGATATCTGAAGATCCATGGAACTTTGTACAGACTGCCCCTGGTTGTTACCAAAAGTAATCCCACGGATAATAGATCCTTTTGAGTTAAGCTCTCCTAAAAATCTCTTTTTATCATTTTTTGCCAGTACGGCTTCATCAATAATGATCTTATTGTGCGTTCTTATAAAATCCAGAGTGTCCTTTGCAAAGATGTCCTGCTCCAGCTTTGCCGCAAGAATACTGTCCCTTTTTATGCTGTCTTCAGGCACGTTGGGATTTTTCCATGAAAATACCTGAGCATTTCCTGAAAATATGCCTACGAAGAACAAAACGAATAGAATGACAAAATTCCGCAACTTTTAAAAATAATTCGTAAAAATAATTAAAAAATGTTAACATTAAGAGGTCAACTATTATTAACAAAAACTTAACCTCTTTATTGTCCCTGAAAAAAAAATAGAATGTAGTTTTGTTAGAGAAAGAAAATTATTAACAACAAAAAATAAATCATGAAAAAACTTTATTCTCTTTTTGCAACAGTTGCACTGAGCGCAGTGGTTTTTGCGCAAACAACTTACCTTTGGGATGGTAGTTCTGTAAATCCTATTTCCGGTACCAATGCTACTATTTCAAATGTGGCTTTTGCAGCAACTCAGGGAAATAATAATGGTACTACCAATTTAATAACTGCTTCATCTGTATCTACAGGATATGCAGGAGCAAGCGGATCCAGTAATTTTGGTGCTGCTGCTTTTAAAGAACCACTTTCAACTGCAACAAGCACCTATTTTAGTGTTACTGTTACTCCTGTTGCGGGTAACAAAGTAACTTTGAATTCTCTAAATTTCGGGTCGAGAGGGACATCTACCGGTCCCGGAAAGATTACAGTATATTCAAGCATCGATAATTATGCAACAGCGATAGGAACTGTAAACGTTAACAATAACAGTACATGGACCTTGAATAATATTACTTTTTCAGGGAGTAATTTAGTAGGTGCAGAATCAGCTCCGGTTACACTAAGAATCTATGGAAGCGACAGCCCTGGTACAGGAACTCCATCTTTGGGTACTGCCAATTGGAGAATAGATGATATTTCTTTAACGGTTACTGCATCCAGTGCCACTTTAGCTGTTATCGATTCTAAAAACATAAAGTCAGGAAACTTTGTAAAAAACTCTTTCGTTAAAAATAATGAAATTGTTTTCGGATCTGATGTAAAAGATGTAAAGATTTTCAATAGCTTCGGACAGCTTGTAAAAGAAGCTTCTGTAAGACAAAATGAAACGGTAAGCGTTGCTGAATTAGCAAAAGGAAGCTATATCGTTACAGGTACAGTAAACAACCAGCCGGTTTCTCAGAAAGTTCTTAAAGACTAATCCCTGTTAAATAAAAATATAAACAGCCACTTCAATGAAGCGGCTGTTTTTGTGATTATTTCCTGATGTTTAGCTTTTTGTATCTTATATATTTCATAATTTGGTGGTATTATTTTTGATGTTTTATGATCAATCCATTTCTAAAATTAATACGATGAAAAAAATCTTTACTCTTGCCGGACTTACATTATTAACTTCTTTTTCAAATGCTCAGATTGTGATCAATGAGATCTATGGCGGGAATGCCAATTCGGGAGCTGTATTAAAGAATAATTATATCGTCCTTAAAAATATCGGAACTTCTTTGGTTTCTTTGACGGGAGCAAGTATTCAATATGCTCCGGCGATAGGTGCTTTTACAGAATATCATACGCTTCCGGATTTGACATTAGGACCTGAAGAAACCTATTTAATTCAGGAATCAGCGATTGAAGGAGGTGTCGAAAATCTGCCAACACCGGATTTTATTGCAACTACAATCGTAAATTTTGATGGAACTCCCAATAAATCTTCCGGATTAAAAATTTCCAACGTATCAGGAAAAATTGCATTAGCGGGAAATATAGTGCAGGTCACAGGGCCTTCTGCATCCAATGTTCTGGATTTTGTAGGGTACGGATCCAATGCAGATCAGTTTAAAGGAGACGGGCCGGCTCCATCTCCCACTACAACCACGGCTATCAGAAGAAATTTAGCAGGAAGTAATGATAATATGGCAGACTTCTCCCTCGAAGGCAGTGTGAAGTCAGGTTTTGTACAAAATCCATTTATAAAAGACAGTAAAGTCGTGTTCGGAACTGAGGTGAAAGATGTGAAAGTGTATGATACATTCAGGCAGGTCGTTAAAAAATCACCTACTAAGCTGGCCTCAACTCTTGATATTGCAGAGCTTCCAAAAGGAACTTATATTGTGACGGGAACCATTAACAATATTCCGATCTCACAGAAAATAATAAAAGATTAGTTTTAAATAAGAAAGGACAACCGATAACAGGTTGTCCTTATTTTTTTATTTTTCAGAATCTTAATACCAACCTCTTCTAGCTGCATTAATAATGGATCCGAGATTAAGAATTAAAGTGTATCTGATACGCTTCCCATAATCTTTGAATGAAGGTTCAAATCCTAAAGACGACTGTATCGGGAAATACACTTCCAGAAAATCAGGGATGATTCTTACTTTAACTCCGGTGTCCCAGATGAATTTGGCGGGAAGATCTTTGTTTTTATACACTCCCGCATCCGCATATACATGGAAGATTTTCCATACACTTGAATCCACGTTGGCAGAAGTGATCCATTGATTGACTGTTCCCGGAAGAAAAGATTTAAAACCACCATCAGCTAATATAAACTGCTGGGAAAGAAGCCCGCTGCTGGCACTTTCTCCCAAAAGCGTATAAGAGAATGAATAGTTGGAAACCCTGGAAATTCCATAGTCGAAGAGGTTATTTCTGGTGTTGTTTCTTAAGAAATATCCGGCAAATAAACGTAAGCTCAGCTTTTGTTTTGGAGCAAATTCCCATCTGTAAAAGCCTTCAGCCGTTATTTTATTGAAATCTTCCATTCCCTGGGTGCTCAGGCTGAAACTTTTTTCATGGATCATCTGGCTGTCACTATAACCATATCCGATACTCCAGAGGTTATATTTGCTGTAATCATTATTGGCGATCATCTTAGGACTCAGATCCCTTTCAAAATAATTATAGGATACGCCGAGACTTCTGCTAACGGTACTTCTCGGGTTTTTTCTGAAGTTAATAGAAGAAGATATAGAAGTCTTTCTGTAGGCAAGATCATAATCATAATGAAAATAAGAACCGGAAACCCCGAATGTAAGACTTCTGATAATGCTTTCTGCAGGCAGAATAGAATAGGAGACAGCTCCTGAACCGGTAAGTTTCCCTGTTCCGGTACTATAGGTTGGAGTCACCGAATACAAAAATTTCTGGTCAAAGAAAGACTGATTTTTAAAATTGGCTCCCAGAAGAAATTTATCATACGTATTGTTGAAACGCACCCTTGGGCTGATGTAAATCTCATTGTATTCCGGGTTGGGAATATCTTTTATTAATTTAAGTTTAATTTTTTTTGCATTGGAAAATAAACCTTTCGCATAAAGGAAGTTGTCCCTGTAATTGGATTCAGGGAAGATATAGCCACTGTTTAAGGTGGTTTTGTAAATATTCTCTGATGCAGGAAGCGACAGGCTGGTGGTACGTTCATTTTCCTCAGTGTCTATCCAATACGCTTTCTTTTCTCCTTCTCTGGTTTCTGTTTCCAGCTTTACAGGAATAGAAATATCTGTATTTCTTACAATTTTTATTTGCAGGGAGTCATTATCTTTTCTAATGTTTTTCAATTTAAAATCAACCCTGTTCTTTTGTTTGAAAAAGTTGGAAAGGTAGGCTGTTGATTTATTGTTTTCAGAAAGAGATGACAGGAATTCATCAGGATTAATTTTTTTCCCGGAATTCTTAGAAATATAATTTTTTACAATCCCATCGAATTGTTCATATCCCATTTTGTCGGCCGAGTAGTTGAAAAGGCTTCCTGTTTCAAAGCTGCTGATGGCCATATCATTGAAATTACTCAGAACAGGGAAATGTTCATCAATTTTCTGATCAAGGTTCTGCAGCATGATATACTGATAGGAAAGT
This sequence comes from Chryseobacterium cupriresistens, assembly GCF_046614675.1. Classification (NCBI taxonomy): domain Bacteria; kingdom Pseudomonadati; phylum Bacteroidota; class Flavobacteriia; order Flavobacteriales; family Weeksellaceae; genus Chryseobacterium; species Chryseobacterium cupriresistens. The sequence continues at coordinate 430,256 of NZ_JBKKJT010000002.1, forward strand.
CCATAGCGGTCCAGAAGTTTTACTTTGGATGCATGGAATAGCTTTAAAGGTTTAAGTCCAAAGATTCTGGTCTCCGGAAGTGTCCCTAGAAGTTTCGTATCAGCGTAGAATTTTTTGAGGTACTGAATTTCAAGATAAGATTTTAAACCATTTTTAAACCAGTGGTCTTTTTCTTTATCTGCAATAACGCCTTCGTCAAGGATTTTCTTGGCAATGATCCCGAAATAATCCATATCGGTTTTTTCGGTCTCAGTAAACAGGCGGAATCTGAATTTCCAGAAAGTAATATCATTATTCCCGAAAAAGTCTTCTTTGGCTCTGAATTTATCTGAGATAAAAATACTTTTCGGTAGATACCCGATGCGTTCTTTAATGAATTTTAATTGTAAAGGAAGATAAAACTCCAGGTTTTGTTTTTCATCCGGTTTCAGATTATATCCAAATTTGATTTCGATCTCCTCTCCGTCAACATTGGTTTTTATGGATTGAAATGCTGTCGGAGAAATTAAAAACTCAGGATCAGAATCGAGATAGCCCTTAAATGAGTTCATCTGAACCTGAGGAAGGTTACCTTCAACAAAACTGTTCACAGGGATATCAAAATTGACGGTCCAGAAAGTATTAAAGCTTACCTGTTCCTCAATATCATGATAGTTTCTTCTGGAAATATTGTCCGGATCAAAATGATCCGGAACAATAAAGAAATATTTTAATACAGTATTCTGGGCGGATGTTCCGTATCCCGTAAAAGTTTTATCGGGAAGCTGCATCCTGTATTGCAACTGTAGAGTGACGCTTTCGCCGGGTTTTAATACATTTTTCAGAGGAATAAAAAGATTTTCATCTGAGAGGGTATTGACAGGAAGGACTTCATTTTCAGAATTTTTAATGTTCAGTTCCAGAAGTTTTCCCAATTGGTCTTTTTTTGCAAAATGCAAATCATTATTCCGGTCTTCCAGTTTTCTGTAGACTAAAGAAGTTCCCCGTTTATTGTACGCGGCAACCCAATTCAGGAGTTTTACGGTCTGCAGGTCTTTCCCGGATTGATTATAATAAACAATTTCCTGGCGGACCTCAAGGTTTTTTTTGTCAGGAGACAGTTTTGTTTCAATGTATATACTGTCTGTCTGTGCAGAAACCTGTACAACTCCCCATAACAAAATAAGGCAAATGCTGATCTTTTTCAAATATTCGTGATAAAGCCCAAATATAACTTATTTTGTATATACTTTATAGCATTTTAACCTTGAATTGCTTTTTTTTCCAAAGAATTAATATAAGCATTCCATCCCTCTGTCTTATAAGTGATGGCAGATGCTTCAGGATCGTTGGATTTGTAGATTCCTCTTCCTACGATGATAAAATCTGTGTGCAGTGTTTTGAAAACATGTTCCGGTGTGTTGTACTGCTGCCCTTTACCATCTCCTGAATCCGCAAGGTTTACCCCAGGAGTGAACAATAGCAGATCCTCAGGAATTTTATTCTGAGATACACCACCAATGACATTAGGATGAGATAAAGCCACTTTTAAAGCTTCCTCACGATAGCTTGCAGTTGTCAGAGCTCCTTTGGAAGACATTCCAACGATGGCTACCACTCCTACATTTTTGAAACAGTCTAATGATTCAAAACCTCCGATTACCTGAGAAGTTACGAAATCTGCCCAATCCGTAATTTTGAAAACCCCGCTTGTGAACTGAAGTTCCTGTGTATTTCCGATATCAGCAAATTTTCTGTCTTCCATCAGTAGAAACTGGTGTTTTGCAGCAATAGCTTTTAAAGGAGTAATTGTTTTTTCGTATTCAAAATCAGAAATAATATCGATATGCGTTTTTAAAGCAATAATATGCGGACCTACTTTTTCAGCAAGCTCCAACAGCTCCTGAGTTGTAGTAACATCTGCAGAGGCAATAAGGTTTGATTTTTTTGCCAAAGCTGTTTCCAGTAATTTTTTTGAAACGGAATGCTGTGTTACCTGAAGTTTTTGTTCATAAGAAGATCTTATTTCCTCTTCAAACTGAATATGGTTCCCTTGAAGGAAGTCTTGGATTCTTTTTACTTCTTCATCAGACAATTCACCAGTTTCCTGAAGGATATTGCATACTTCCGAAATGTTGAAAAGGGTGTGCACTCTGTATCCTTTGCTTTCCAATAATTGTTTTCCTCCCTGCTCTCTGTCAAGTACCACCACAATGTCTGAAACTTTAAGATCTTCCTGTTCTATTTCAGGAATAGTTTCCAGCAAAGATTTTCCTGAAGTGATCACATCCTCTACCAAAAGGCAGTTTTGCCCCTTCTGGTAAATTCCCTCAATCAGCTTCTTGGTACCGTAGCTTTTTGCTTCTTTTCTTTTAATAATTAATGGAATATAGCTTTCCAGAGACATTGCTGTAGCCATAGGAAGAGCAGCATAAGGAACTCCACAGATTAAATCAAAATTATCTAACGGAAGCATTTCCAATAAATAATTAGCAAGATTTTTTAAAATTTTAGGATCTGAAGCCAAAGGTCTCAGGTCTACATAAAAAGGACTTTCAATACCGCTTTTCAGGGTAAACCTGCCGAATTTGATGATGCCTAGTTTGTAACACTCTAAGAAGAATTCTTTTTTACTTTCCATTATTTTTTATTAGATATTGCAAATTTAAGGAATTGAAATAAGGCTTAAAAATTTATCGCCCATTTGTCAATAAAAAACCATCCCGGATTGGCCGGGATGGTGTTAAAAATATAATAAACTATTATTTTACGATTTCAGCATCAATGACTTGGGTACCGCTATATTTCTGCTGGGCTTCCCATAACAAAAATTTGTCAACCTCTTTGATGAGTTTAGGAATGGTAAGCGACAATACTGCCAGGTCATCCATGACTCCAAGAACCGGTATTACAAATTCAGGAAGCAGATCAATAGGAGAGAGTACATATAAAATTCCAAGTAAAGGAAGAATAATGTCTATGGATTTCATTGGATAAATTCCTTTTCTCCACATTTTGACCATTCTGAAAATATCAGGGATCTTTTTGATAAAGCCCTTATGATTGATGGCTTCTTTTGCAAGATTTAATTTTGAATATTTCATTTTGTGTTTGGATTAATAAATTTTTCAACGCTATAAAATTCGCAAATCCTGTACCAACAAATTATAAAATTTAGTTAAAATATTATTTGATAATATTGTCAATGAACTGATGCACAGTCTCTGTGTTCCAGTCTTTTGTAGCATCCTCTTTAATAAGGATTCTTCCGTTTTTATCCAGCAGAAAAGTGGTAGGAAATACCTTTGGAAGAATTTTCTCAGAAATAGGACTTTGAGCAATATATACCGGAACAGTATAGTTGTTTTCTTTCAAAAATTTCCTTACATCCTCTTCTTTATCATTCATGGCAATTAAAACAAAATCAACATGATCTTTTCTTGTATCGTAAAGTTTCTGAATAGAAGGCCATTCTTTTCTGCAGGGCGGGCACCATGTTCCCCAGAAGTTCAGAAAAACCCCTTTATCTTTAAAATTCTTAAGATTGGTGCTTGGCGCATTAATGCCTTTAAGCTCTATATCATAATCTTCTTCACTGATATGAACCGCATTTTCTATAGTGGCTACGGGAAAGAATGCATCTTTCAGGGTGTTTCTTATTCCGGGTACGAAGGCAACCACACCTATGATGGCAATAATTACAAGATAAATGACATTTTTTTTCATATCTCTTTTTTATAGCAGATCTAAAATTTCCTGAACAGCATCTTTACCTCTGTTTTTGGCATAATATATCTGCAGATCGTTGTAGAAAGTATCTTTTGGATACGCTTCAGGATCAGCTTTATATTTCATCAGAAGCTCATATCCATATTTGGGACGCGGTCCCCATGAATTTTTTACATTCAGGTCTTTATCAAGGATAAGGACTTTCGGAATGGATTCTGTACCGTTCGTTAAAAATTGGTTGATTAAGCTTTTATCACTGTCTCTCAGGAAAACTCTTACTTCATTGTGTCCTTCAAAAAATCTGAAAAGAGCAGGTACTGTTGCACTAGCATCTCCGCACCATGCTTCAGAAATGATTAAAATCTTTCCGTCAAAGTTTTTGGCAGCCAGTTCTTTCAGCTGATCTTCATCCGGAACGTACTTTTTTACCGTTCTGTCCATTCTCTGAAGACCCAGCTCGTAATATTGTTTATAGTCAGCCTCCTGTTGGTTGGCAGGATTTTCTAATCTTTCTTTTGCAATCTGAAGATATTCTTCAAACGAAATTCCTTTATCCCAGTAATTTTTCATTACCAAAAATATTTATGTTAAAAATTATTGATGTTTCTTGTTTTGTTGATCAAAAACAGGTCTGCCAGTACAAATGCAGCGAGACTTTCCACTACAGGAACTGCTCTTGGAACGACACAAGGATCGTGACGTCCTTTTCCTTCTACAATGACTGGATTTCCGTCTTTATCAATACTGTCCTGAGGTCTCAGAATAGTAGCTACAGGTTTGAAAGCCACACGGAAATAGATATCCATTCCGTTGGAAATTCCACCCTGAATACCTCCGGAAAGGTTAGACTTTGTGGTGAAATCCGTATTGAAGGCATCATTATGTTCTTTTCCTGTCATTTTAGCACCACAGAAACCACTTCCATATTCAAATCCTTTGCAGGCATTGATGTTCAGCATTGCTTTTGCCAGTTCAGCCTGAAGCTTTGAAAATATGGGTTCACCTATTCCTACAGGAACATTTTTAATCACACAGGTGATGGTTCCTCCGATTGTGTTTCCTTCTTTTTTGATCTCCTTGATTTTTGCAATCATCTTTTCTGCCGTCTCAGTATCCGGACAACGAACATCATTGCTTTCTGTTTGGGAGAAGTCTAAAGCCTGATAAGGCTTTTCACAGAAAATATCACCTACGGAAGAAACGTAAGCATTGATCTCAATGTTGGGTAAAAGTTGTTTGGCAAGGGCTCCTGCCACTACCCAATTCATTGTTTCTCTTGCAGAAGATTTTCCGCCACCACGATGATCCCTGAAACCAAATTTCTGGTCATAAGTAAAATCAGCATGGCTTGGACGATATGCGCCAGCAATGTGATCATAATCTTTCGATTTCTGATTTTCGTTTTCAATGATAAAACCGATGGGCGTACCTGTTGTTTTGCCATCAAAGATTCCTGAAAGAAACTTTACCGTGTCGCTTTCCTTTCTTTGTGTAACGATTGCCGACTGGCCAGGTTTTCTTCGGTTCAGTTCATACTGAACTTTATCGAGATCTACCGTTAAACCTGCCGGAAAATTATTAATGATACCGCCATAAGCCACTCCGTGACTTTCTCCAAATGTTGTAAGACTAAGAAGATTACCTAATGTGTTGAACATGATACAAAATTACCTTTTTTTCTTCAGATAATAAAGTTTCTGGATTTGTTCTATTTATCATTGTTTTTGATAGTATTGATAACCTTTTGGACTTCCTCTTTTTCTTCTGAGGTCATCTTTTTCCAGATAAATCCTTTTTTGATATCATTTTTATCCGAGAGCTGTGGAAAAATACCCGCCTTCACGTTATCGAAAAAATAAGCCGGAGTGATGGCCGGAAGCGGTGTGTCAAAACTATAAGGATAATGGTGAACCATATTAAATTTAAAATTTCCTACCTTAAATGTATGAAACTGCTGATATTCATACGTTGCAGGCTTGTATATCTGTTCTTTTTCAAATCCTCTCATGAAGTTTCCGGCTCTGAAACTTGGAAGATATCTCTGGATAAATTCCGGGAAAGATAAAATGGAAATAAAAAATACGCTTAAAATTGAGAAAACAATAACAGCTTTTTTCTGATCAAAATATTCATGGAAAATAACAAAGAATATCACGAAAAAGACATCTGTGAAAAATCTGTATTGGGCTGAAAAAGCAAGAACTATTATACTTTTTATCAACAATGAAATGCAGATCAGGGTGATAAGTTTTTTCTTTTTTATCCAGGCGAATACTATGAAAATAATTAAGCTCAGAATAAAGATAATATTGATTTTGGATTTTATTCCTTCCAGAGAAAACCAGTTTTTGATATAATCCCATGTTGAAAAATTTTGGATTTCCTCATAGGTATACTGCATATCATAGGTTTTCATGATCGCAAACTGAGAAGAAATTTTTAAAACTTCGGAATTGGGCTTCCAGGATAGCCCCAGATCTCCTATTGCTATAGGAAAGACAGGATATCCGAATGTCCAGATGTTTTTAACGAAGAATAAAAAAAGAATTGAACTCCCTAAAAGAAATTGTTTAAAGTTGCTTTTAAAAATAAAAACAAAGTTTAAGAAAACCAAAATAGGAAGCCATATCATCGTAGGTTTTATGGTAAAGACAAAAACTGAAAATGCAAAGAGGAGCGTGATATTTCTGTTTCCAGCTATAATTTCATTTAAAATAATCACAGAAAAGATAATCACAGGAAGGTCCGGGCTAGGAGACTGTGAAAACAGTAATAAGATGGGTAGAAAACAAAGATGGATCCAGTTTTTCTTTTCAATACTATACATACTGTAGATGATAAGCAGCACCGTATTGATTCTTAAGAAAGGGTCAGAGAAATTAGAAAACCCAGCCTGAAAGGTATGCCAGACAGACATTTGCCCTAAGGTGAGATCTACATTAGAAATTCCCTTTACCAGACCATATTCTGTGAGCCATTTCAACGTAGGAATATAATATCCGAAATGATCCAATATATAAGGATAAAAAGAACCTGCGAATATAATAACCAGAGAACTTACACTTAATACTTTAAAATCTTTTTTTGTAAGCTTATAGAAATTCTGATAAAGTTTGTTTTTAAAGAAAAAGAATAACCCTGAGAATATGGAAGGTATTTCTATATTGATATTCAAGGGAGTGAAAAATGAGATAACTGTCCATATCAGACTTAATCCCAGGATTCCGGATAAAATTTTCCCTGAAATTCCCTGAAACAGAACTCCCCATATATTTTCCATGATCTTTCCCCAGCCCATCAGGACAGGAATGATGAAAATGGATGAAAACAGAATCAGTATCATAAAAAAAGATTGCTTAAAAGTAAGCAATCTTTGTATTTTATCATTAAAATATTTATTAACGTGGTTGTACTCGTCCGTCTTTTCTATCCTGTGATCTACCAATAGTATATCCTGTAGCACCTCCTACAACACCACCTATGACAGCACCAAGGCCTCTGTTTTTCTTAGCCACTATCGCTCCGACAGCTGCTCCACCTACGGTACCAATAACAGTTCCTTTGGCAGCCTTACTCCATCCTTTTTTCTGTGTGGTTCCCTGTGAAGTACCACTTCCGTTATCTGCATAGCTTCCGTTGCTGCCTGAACCAGAGTTTGAGCTTCTGTCTCTATATACTGTTCGTGTTTCTCTGATCACCTGTGGTTTTGAATTATTTTCAGCAGCAGCTCTTGATTTTTTGCTTTCTGATATACTGTCTGCTTTTTTCTGGGCTTCGTACACCATTTTTTCTTTTTCAATAGCCAGTTTTTGTTTTTCTATTTCAAGTTGTCTGGCCTGAAACTCAAGTTTCTGTGCTTCCAGCGACTTTTCTGCAACACGGTCATCTTTCTTGCAGGCCGTCATTAAAAAGACGGATAAAAAACCTGCTAATACTATCTTTCTCATAATTCAAATTTTAATACAATAAAGTCAATTGACTTTTAATTTTAGTTGTATTTTCAATTATAGAGCCAAATTTTAGTTAACGAGTGTTAAAATTAATAGTTAAAAGGAAAATGATTTTGAATAATGATGAATTTTATATTGTTAATGCAGGGTTTCAGGAATATTTGTAAATTTTATTTCATTAATAGTTTTTATTAAATTCATATAAGTTGAGTATTTTTGAATACCAAATTCGTTTTAATATGAAAAAATCAATCTTTACAGTATCAGCAGTGATTACATTGCTTACTGTTGCCACATCGTTTTCCTCCAGAGAAATAGCCCAGCCCTATAAAGGTAGTTCAGGAATAACCGGTGAAACGCCAAAAAATCAGACCTATAAGATCCGGTACGGTCTTCTCTCAAAAAACGGAACCAAAATTCTTTCTGGAAATTATGATGTAGGAAGTTTTCTTGCTGAGAATATAGCTACAGGAGAAGTGTATGATACCTATTACGGTGGCGGATTTCAATCTGTTCCACAATATTATGATGGCCTTCCTGCAGGAACCTATAATTTTTCTGCTACGCAGGGCCAGGGAGGCTGGGTAGGTTATGGAACTGTCGTTGCAACGGTTTCTGATGCCCATGTAGATGCTGATGGATATGTTACAGTGTATATTCCAATCATTTGGGAGGAATAGTCTTGTGAGCAAATAAATATTTAACTAAATTTACCCGTTCCACAGATGAAGATCTTTTAGTTTACTAAATAATTTCACCCTGTTTTGGTGTTTAATTGATCTTCAGATGCAGTTTGATTCTTATAGAAAGTATTCATTCTTCTGTTCCAGTATTGTATAGTGTTTTCTGCTTAGAAAATGTAACAATATAATGACCATTTTTGAATGATTCCACAATATTCTGTTTGGATTTTTCTAAATAGATTTTTTTCATCATTTGTGTTTTTTAGGCCTCCTTGCGGAGGCCGTTTCTTTTTATGCTTTATATGACTTAGCGAATATGATAATTGTGCAAAACATGATATTTTTATGATGCATTTTCATCTAAAGAAATGCTGTTCTCCCAGTTATAAGAAAACAGAGTATTACAGATTTTAATTATTATCTCTTTTTGAGAAATATTTGAAAGGCTCGGAAAAATCCCTACTTAAAAGAATTAAAAATTTTATGAGTATAATCATAAAATAAAAAAAAAGAGTGGTATATCTTTGACTAAGAATTAATAGATAAAATAATTTTTATCTCTGATATAAAATTTTTTTTCATCATTTGTGTTTTTTGAGGCCTCCATTTCTGGGGGCTTTTTCTATATGATGAACATGTCTGAATTGCCCTTATACATTAAATAGAATTCTACCGTCGAACGGACTGTCCCAAATGATTGATATTTTGTCATTTGATTTTCGTAACTGAGGCTGAATCATTTCATAGTTTCCATTTTCTGTCATTCTTTCCACGATAAGATCTGCCCCTTCACCTATTTCACTTATTGTATACTCCAACTGATATTCCCCATCTTTGATTTTTGTGAAATCTTCTTTATTAAAATTTTTTTGTGACATGACATTTAAATTTTACTGGGTTGGTTTATATAAAGAATAAAGTATGCCAATTTGTGACAAAAAATATTTTTATGGCCGATTAAGTTATTTTAATTTTTTTTATGTCATGAATGTAAATTTTATTTTATTAAAATGTAAATTACTTTTTTTTTAATACTTTTGCCAGACCGTTATATTTATCTGAAATTATTAGAAGTAATTATGAAGTGGTTTTTAAAGTATCAGTAAAATCGGTTTAAAATGCTGAATTGATTAAAATGGTGCTGCAGTAAGAAATTAACTTTTTTTCTCAAAATTGTTATTCTTGGCACGATTTTTCAATATAGAAATGTAACTCATGTTTAATTTGAGTTTTCATGGTTATTAGTTTTTATCCTCGGAATTTCCGGGGATTTTTTTTTGATCTGATATGACGCTGCTCATAAACTCAGGTTGATGTATCCCTTTATCTTTGAAAAAGATAATTTTTTATCCATCATTACTTTTTGCATTATTTACCAAGCTCTTCTTTGATCAGGAAGAGCTTGTTTTTTAAATAAAGAAAAGTTACATGATAAACAAAAACCCATAAAGATTGAACAACATGTGGAAGAGTACTGTTAGAATAAAACTGTAGTTAGGAATTTGCTTGTGGTAATAAATATAAAGGTTATTTAAAATCATGCCTCCAAAAAATGTCATCACAATATAGAGCCAGTTATAATAATGCATTGATGCAAAAATAATACTCATAATGATGATGCAAAATGCTTTATTATTGAGCTTTATCCATTTGCTTAAAATCAGGTAGGGGAGATACTGAAATATAAAAGTTTCAATAAAAGGTGCAACGAATAGCGCAATAAAGTTTAATTCATTTTTTGAGATATTTTGAGACTTATTGTAATTGACATCAAAATGTAAGTAGGTGTCATTAATATAATTAAAAAAATATCCGTTTAAAACTGCTAAGACAAAAGAAATCAGAAAGAAAGTGATCAACTTTTTCATAATAATATTGTTGAAAAAAAATGGAATATTTAAAAATCGTAAAAATATAAAAACAAAAAAACCTCTAAATAACTTAGAGGTTTTTTCTGAGGTACCTAGCGGATTCGAACCGCTGTAGATGGTGTTGCAGACCACTGCCTAGCCGCTCGGCCAAAGTACCATTTTTACCATTTTTGAGGTGTGCAAATATAGTAAAATTTCTTTATGAACAAAAGTTTTTAAGCAATTTCTTTCTTTCCAAGATCCTCAATTTCGCTTTTTGCTTGAATTTCAGCCTGATAATTTTTGATGTTTATTACTCTTGTTTCACTCCATTTATCATGCCAGCCATTTTCACCTAAGAAGGAAAATGTATCAAAAGGAACAATTCTCGAAATATTGCGAACCAAATAATCATTGAAAGTAGGTTCTGTTCCATCAATACAAATGACTTTTGTTCCGGTAATATACTTGCCGATCGATCTTCCTTTGGTAAAATATTCTATCAGAAAAGTGTACATAAAGTAGATAAGAGAGGTTATCAGTATATCAAGAAACCTATTGATTTCTGACATCTTATAAACAATCTTGAGCAGAAAGTCAATATTGGCTAGGTTATACAGTAAGGAAGCAGTAAAGCCCAAAGCAAGAAAAAAAACTGAGATGACAAGTCTGTCAATAAAAAAATTAGCAAATCTGGTCAGCTTTTCAGCTTTGTTTCGATCTACAACTAGTAAATATTTTCTCATGGTCGGTTATTAGTTTTTGGTTTAGTTTTTGAGTTTAAAATTTTAGAATCCGTTCACAATCAATTTTAACGAAGCATTTGTATCAATAACGGCGGTAATTCCTGTACTGCTAAGTAGAATTTTACTGGGCTTAAGATTGAAAACTCTTCCGTTCATTTTTAATCCTTTATAATACTCTTTATTAAAAGCTTCTTCAATACTTTTCCTTGAAGTTTCCTCCAGCTCCTGAGTGGGGATACCATATTCTTCCTCAATCATTTTTACAATTTTTCCCTGGAACAGAAGGGAAGCCGTTTTCTGCAGAATATTGGTCGTTTTCAGCTTGAATTTGGTTTGTGACAAAACAATTTTCCTTTTCGTTTCGTCATATACTGGAACCCCTGAAATAATGGAAGTCCCTTTTATATAACCATCAGTCTGCGCTTCAATAACGACTCTGTCATCAACACCGTACACTCTGATGTCGGTTACTTTTACTTTAGAATCACGCACATCAAACTCCTTATTCAGGAAAGTTTTTCTTGCCATACTACTTGCCTCAGTAAAAGGAATATTAGCAGTGGTCTGCAAAATAAATCGATCTGCAACTGCCGGTGTTGTATTAAAATTGGCAACGCTGGTCACCGGTGAAGAAGCTGCAGGTTTATTTCCTGTGAAAGTTTCCGAAAAGATATCAACACCAAGAGTAGCGTTGATCTGATTTCCATAGAACTTCAAAGGAGTGATATTAACTCCCACCGGACTTACTTTCAGCCAGGTATTATATTCCTCAGAAATATTGAAGGGCTGCAGAAAAGTATTCCAGGCCATTAAGGCATATTGCTGGAAATTCAACTGTGCAGCCATTTGCTGATCAATTGTTTTACAAAATTTTTCCTGTTGTTCTTTTAAGCTTTTTTCAACAAAGGAGGTAATAGGAATCTGTATTCTTCCATAATCCAGAACAGGTTTTGTAACCCATCTGAAACCGTTCGGACGGGTGTTCGTTGTGATGGTCCAGTTATTTTTAAAAGTAACGGTGGTATTGAAAGACATTACCGTTTCGAAGGTTGTATTCTGATAGGTATAAACTCCCAATGTACCAATTCCTTTTTCTGCCCATATTTTTAAAGGAACTTCAATCAGCAGGTTCTGACTGGTTCCACCTACAAGGCGGATAGGTCTTGTTTTCCAAACTTTTACCTTGAACTGGTCATTATTATTGTCTGTATAAGAATCATCCTGATAAACGAGATCTTTCACAGAAGCATTGATCATATTGCTAAGTTCCGAAAGAGGAATGGTCACAGGCATTGTAATACTGGATTTTATCTTCGGAAAGTTATAGGCTGCCAGCTGATTATCAACGGTGGTCTGGCCAAAAACGCTGATTCCTGCTGCTAAAAATAATATTGTAACGAATTTCAATTTGAATGTTTTTTTATCAACGAAAATATGAATTTTAATTTTCCGGCTTAAAGCTTTTTTCAAGCTCAATGCTGGCGCCTTTCATTTCTCCCTGCATTGGAGGAGCTGTTTTGGTGATTTTTAATTTAATATAATCAATCTGTGGAAAGCTGTTGTGAATTTTTGTAATCATTCTCCCGGCAACATGTTCCAGTAATCTGGATTTTATTTTCATCTCACCATGAAGAATATCATTGATGTCTGCATAGCTTATTGTGTCATGCAAATCATCAGATTCTGCAGCTTTCCACAGATCGGTATGAAGTTCTACGTTCAGAATATAATAGGTACCGATGATATTTTCTTCGGGAAGTACACCGTGGTAGGCATATATTCTTACATCTTCAAGATATATTTTGCTCATTGCTTAGATTTTATGAAGCAAAAATCGTCTTAATTCTTCAAAATCTGAATTTATTTCTACAGTTTTTTTATCCTTTTCCATAAGTTCTTTCAAAGGTTCAGGAATTTCAATCTGCGTATGAATGGCTTTTTCCACCGCATCAGGGAATTTTACAGGATGTGCAGTCCCCAGAATAAATCCTTTCTGTTCAGGATTTTCTTGCAGATATTGTTCCATTGCGGCCAATGCAACAGCGCTGTGAGGCTCCAGAACATATCCGTATTTCTCATAAACTTCCGAGATAGTATTCATCGTTTGCTCATCATCAATGGAATAAGCTGAAATTTTATTTTTTACCAATTCAAACTGATTCCCAAAAAGCTCCAGAATTCGTACAAAATTACTTGGGTTTCCCACATCCATAGCATTGGATAGAGTGGTAATGGCTTTTTGTGGCTGGTAATTCTGAGTTTTAAAATAATCAGGAACTACCTGGTTGGCATTACAGGCGGCAATAAAATGGCTGACAGGCAAACCTCTGACATGAGCCAGAAGCCCGGCACAGATATTTCCGAAATTTCCGCTGGGTACACAGATTACAGGTTGTTCCTTATGCTCCTGTATCCATTGTTTTAAAGCGATTAAATAATAAATCTGCTGAGGAAGCCATCTTGCAACGTTGATAGAATTGGCAGAGGTCAAAAATAACTGACTATTGATTTCTTCATCTGAAAAAGCCTGTTTAACAAGATTCTGACAATCATCAAAACTTCCGTTGACTTCCAGCGCTGAAATATTTTCGCCTAATGCGGTCAATTGTTTTTCCTGAACCGGACTGACTCTGTTTTTAGGATACAGAATGACTACATTAATTTGCGGTACTTTATAAAATCCATGGGCTACAGCGCCTCCCGTATCTCCAGAAGTTGCCACCAGAACAGTGACTTTTTTATTCCGGTCTTTCAAAAAGTAGGAAAGGCAGCGGCTCATGAATCTGGCTCCGATATCTTTAAAAGCCAGGGTGGGACCATGAAATAATTCCAATATAGAGATTTGTTCATTGATCTTAACCAAAGGGATATCAAAACTGACTGTTTCAGTAACAATTTCCTTTAAGATTTCAGAAGGAATTTCATCACCCACAAAATCTTTCATACACTGGTACGCAATTTCTTCATTGGAATACTGATGAAGATTTTGAATAAATTCCTGATCAAATTGCGGAATGTTTTCCGGAAAAAATAATCCTTTTTCTTTTCCCTGACCTTTTATTGTTGCTTCTCTGAAATCAATTTTTTCCAGATGGTCTTTTAAATTATAATATTTCATTTCTGTTTTTTAAGGTTAATTTTCTTCAACAATCTTAATTCCTGCCGGATTTATTTTTGAGACGTATACAAAACTTTTTATATCAATTTCATCATAGACTGATTTCATCATCTGAGCAATTTTTTCTGCCGTTTCTTTTTGTTCTGACAGCATGAAAATGGAAGGTCCTGATCCGGAAATTCCTCCTCCCAAAGATCCTATCTGTAAGCTTTTTTCTTTGATTTCGTCAAACTTCGGAATCAGAATACTGCGGACAGGTTCTATAATGACGTCGTTAAGACTTCTTCCAATTAACGGGAAATCATTTTTCTCAATTCCAGCTACCAGCCCTGCGATATTTCCCCATTGCTCCACAGCGCTTTTCAAACTGATGTTTTTCTTTAAAATCTGTCTGGCATCCGAAGTTTTAACTTCTACCTGCGGATGTACTGCTGTTACAAACAAATCCGGGCTGTTTAGCGGAATAATATCAATCGGATCAGTAGATTTTACCAGTGTAATCCCACCATAGATGCATGGCGCGATATTGTCTGCATGGCGTACTCCCGAAGCCAGTTCTTCTCCAAACATGGCAAAATGAACCATTTCTTCTTTTGACAATTTGTTTCCTAATAATATATTGGCTCCGAAGGCGGCTCCGGCGGCACTTGCCGCACTGGAGCCGAGCCCGCTTCCAGGCTTTATATGTTTATGAATAATCACTTCAAAACCATTTTTCAGATTAAAATGTTCCTGAATTTTCAACAAGACGATGCCTGCAACATTTTTGGACGGTTCTTCAGGCAGCCCGAAAGAGTCTGTATGTTGTATAATAATATCAGGAGTTTCCAATAATCTGAATTCCATTTCATCATAAGGATCATGAACTGCCATTCCTAAAATATCGAATCCGCAAACCAGGTTGGCAGCAGTGGCAGGTACTTTTAATTTTACTTTTTTCATATTTGTATTTTTAAATAGAACGGATAATATCTGCAAAAACTCCACTCGCTGTTACATCCGCTCCGGCACCGGCTCCTTTTACCACCAAAGGCTGTTCGGAATATCTCAGCGTTTTAAAAATGACAATATTGTCTTTGCCATACAGATGAAACAGATCGCTGTCCGGAGCAATATGCTGTAAACCTACTCTGGCTTTTCCGTCTTCAAATTCTGCTACGTATTTTAATATTTTGCCTTCGTCTTTAGCATTGTTTAATAAGTTTTTAAAATGGTCTTCATATACTGTGAGTTTCTCATAAAAGTTTTCAACGCTTCCTTCCATGCATTCTTCAGGCAGAAAACCTATATTTTCAATGTCTTCAAACTGAAGCAGATATCCTGCCTCTCTGGCCAGAATTAAAATTTTTCTTGCTACATCTGTTCCCGAAAGATCAAGCCTTGGATCCGGCTCTGTGTATCCTTCCTTCTGAGCCTGGGCTACCACTTCGGAAAAAGTTCTGTTTCCGTCATACTCATTAAATACAAAATTCAATGTTCCACTCAGTACAGCTTTAATGGATTGAATCTGGTCTCCGCTTTTAATGAGGTCGTTGATAGTTCCTATTACCGGAAGCCCTGCCCCTACATTGGTTTCAAAATAAAAACTGCAGTTGTGGTTTCTGGCGGTATTTTTTAAGGTTTTATACTTTTTAAAATCAGAAGAAGCTGCAATTTTATTACAGGCAACAATATCCACACTTCTTTTTAATAAGCTTTCATACACTTCAGGAACCTCAGGACTTGCAGTTACATCAACGAAAACAGAATTTCTAAGGTTTCTGTGGATAATTTCATCAGCAAATTCCCTGGCAGAGGCTTTTTCACCCTGCTGATTCCAGTTAAAATAATTTTCCTGTGATATTCCCTGATCTGAAAACATCATATGCCGGCTGTTGGAGATTCCTGCAATTCTCAGGTTGATCAGAAAGTTTTCTTTTAGATAATCATTTTGGTCATAAATCTGCTGGATCAGTTTTGAACCTACATTTCCTGTTCCACAGATGTAAAGATGAATTTGTTTTATTTCAGATTCGAAAAAATCTTCGTGAAGTACATTTACCGCTTTTTTACTGTCTTTTTCTGAAATCACAATACTGATATTTCTTTCCGAAGACCCTTGTGCTATGGCTCTAATATTAACTCCGTTATTTCCCAGACATCCGAACATTTTTGCACTTACACCGCTTCTGCTTTTCATACTTTCTCCAACCAGAGCTACAATAGAAAGTCCGGTCTCAATTTTCACCGCGTACACTCTTTTCAGATTAATATCATCCGCAAAAGAAGAGTTGATTGCATGCTCGGCACGTAAAGCTTCTTTTTCTTCAATCGCAATAGTGATGGAATGCTCTGAAGAACCTTGTGTTATAAGGATTACATTGATCTTTTCATGGCTTAAACACTGAAATAATTTAGCTGAAATTCCGGGTATTCCTACCATTCCGCTGCCTTCCAGTGTAAGCAGGGCAATACTGTTCATATTGGAGATTCCTACTGCAATCTGTTTTTCATCTTCTGAAGATTGTAGTTGATGAGAAATCAGAGTTCCCTCTGCATCGGGATCAAAAGTATTTTTGATAAGCAGGTTTATATTTTTTACCATGACAGGCTGAATGGAAGGCGGGTAGAGCACTTTGGCCCCAAAATGTGACAGTTCCATCGCTTCATGATAAGATATTTCTGAAATAGGTTTAGCATTGGAGACCAGGCGGGGGTCAGCAGTCATCATCCCACTTACATCGGTCCAGATCTGGAGTTCTTCTGCATCAATAGCCGCTGCAATAATAGATGCGGTGTAATCTGATCCGCCTCTCCCTAATGTGGTGGCGTTATTTTTCTCGTCCTTCGCTATAAAACCTGGTCCTACGATAATGTGGTTCTGATTTTCATTCAGAAAACGGGCAATATTATGATCGGTGGATTTAAAATCTACTTTTGCATGGGTAAAATTACTGTCTGTTCTGATCAGTTCTGCAGAGTTCATCCAGACGCAGTCTAATCCTTCATGTTGTAATCTTGCAGCTATAATTTTTGAGGAAAGGAATTCTCCGTAAGAAGCAATTTTATCTTTAATTCTATCTGTCAATTCCCCAAGAACAGCAATTCCGTTGCAGAGATCTTCGATATCGTTGAAATGTTTTTTTACAAAACTCAGCCATGAGCTTTGTTCTGTGATTGGGAAAAGTTCTTTCACCAGACTGATATGTTTTTCTTCAAGGTTCTGAACGGCCTGACTGTAATTTTCATCCTTTACAGAAGCCTGTTCTGCTGCTTTGATCAGTTGATCTGTAACTCCGTGAAGAGCTGATACAATAACAACAACTTTACTTTTTAAAGATTCTCTTTTTACGATTTTTTCCATCAGTAAGATATTCTGAGAATGGGCGACTGATGTTCCGCCGAATTTTAAAACTTTCATCAATTATTTTTTTGAAGTTGGATAAAAAGAAGTGGTTACTCTTTGAAAAAAAGAGTACGGGTACCGGGAATAATATGTGAAAATCTACCCCGTTATGGGGTAATTGTTGTAGTGCCAAATGTAGAAACAGAAGATACGCCTGAAATAAGTGACTTCAGAGCAGAAATATCAGATATGTTTCTTAAAAAATTCATTGTAACGGAACAAATGTACAAATTATTTTGAAACAGACAAGTTTTTAACATAATAAAATATATTTCCTTTTTATGAGATATATTTTGGTGTAATTGATTAAAAATGTTACATTTATGATATTAACTAATAACGAAATAACTATGAAAAATTTAAAGAAATTAAACCGTTTGAATCTGAAGTCAATCAGTGGAGGAAATGTGAATAACTGTTTTGAGAATTGTCCTGCCGGCCCATACGGACCAGGCGAGCCAAGGTCATGTGCCGATTATCATGCTTTACCGGAATGCTGTAAAGGAAGAGTTCTGGTAAGCTTTGAATGCTTCGGACCTTACTGATTCAAATGATCAATTTATTGTTACAGAATACCAAAATTATTACCATATGAAAACAATTAAAAAATTATCAAGAGAAGACAAGAAGAACATCAAAGGTGGTTTCACTGATATTCAGATTGAAGCCTGTGGAGGCGAGCAGTTTGTTTGTTTCCGCGGAGGCGGGAATTGGGGATGCTGGCTGAAGCCGGGAGGAACCTGCTATGCACCAATGCTTTAGTATTGAATAGACTAAACTCAATTTAAAAATTAAAATACTATGAAAAATTCAAAAAAATTAAACAGAGAAAGCTTAAGATCTATTATCGGAGGTACAGGAGACAGCTGTGCAGTTGACCTCGATTGCGGACCAAAAGGGTGTGCAGTATGCACAGATCTTAAAGGGCGTAAAGTTTGTCTTTATCTTTTCCCTTATGATCCGTCAATTCCGGGAAGTTGTCTTATTTCAGAATCTTAAAACGTATTAAAAATTAAAACAACTATGAAAAATTTAAAGAAATTAAACAGAAAAGAACTTGAAAAATTAAATGGGGCAGCTGGTCCGTCCAGATGTGCAGGGTGTCCTCAGAATGCTACGTTCGGAGATGGTCCAGAATATCAGTATCCATGTTCTGCTTATCAGGGACTGCCTGATTATTGTAAGATGTGTGTTCTGGTAAGTATGGAATGCGTAGACGGAGGTGTTTCTTAGCACAAGACCTGTTTCAGAACAATAAAAAAGCACTGTTTTTACAGTGCTTTATTTTTTTAACAGTTATCCGGAATATACATTCCTCTGGGTACGCAGATCAATTCTCCATTGCATCCTGCTCCGCAGGTTTCATGTATTTCGCAGTTTAAGTTACATATGTTACTTCCTCCGTTTACATTTTTAAGACTTCTTCTGTCTAATTTTTTTAGATTTTTCATATTTATTATTAGTTTAAGTTTTAAATATAATAAATATTCGTGATAAAAAAATTATTTTATGCTTTTGGAAAGATCAAGCATCGCTTCAATAGGCTTTAATGCTTTTAATCTTAATTCTTCGTCGATAAGAATTTCCGGAAGTTCATATTTCATACATAGATACAATTTTTCCATTGTATTACGCTTCATATAAAAACATTCTGAACAGTTACAGCTTTCGTCGAAAACCAATGCAGGAATCAGTTCTTTGTGAGGTGCACGTTTTTTCATTTCGTGAAGAATTCCTTCTTCTGTAGCGATGATGAATTTCTGGCAGTCATCTTTTTCTACATAATTTAAAAGAGCAGAAGTAGAGCCGATGAAATGAGCTAACTTCAATACCGCTTCTTCGCTTTCAGGGTGTGCAATCAGTTTTGCATCCGGGTTGTCTGCCAATTGCTGGGCAATTCTTTCCATTGAAAATGCTTCGTGTACCACACAGCTTCCATCCCAAAGGATCATATCGCGGCCTGTTTTCTTAGAAAGGTATCTTCCCAGGTTTTTGTCGGGTGCAAAAATGATCGGTCTGTCTTTCGGAAGTGCTTCAATCACTGTTTCAGCATTTGAACTTGTAACGATAATATCACTTTCAGCTTTAGTTTCTGCATTACAGTTGATGTAAGTGGCAATTAAAGCATTCGGGTGCTGCTCTCGCATTTTTCTCAATCCTTCTCCGGAACAACCGTCTGCCAGAGAGCATCCGGCCATGGTATCAGGAAGAACTACTTTTTTAGTTGGGTTCAGAATTTTTGCGGCTTCTGCCATAAAATGTACTCCACAGAATACAATCATGTCAGCATTGGTATCTTTAGCCTGTCTTGCCAGCTGTAAGGAATCTCCAAGGAAATCAGCAATATCCTGGATTTCTCCCGGTTGGTAATAATGGGCAAGAATAACAGCATTTTTTTCCTCTTTAAGTTTCAGAATAGCTTTTACAAGCTCTTCACCCTGAGGAATAGCAATATCTTTTATATCCAGAAATCCTCTGACAGGAATTGCAGATTTAGCTTTTTCTAATGTTTCGGTACTCATATCCACCTCAATTTTTTATGATCAGAAACTAGAGGTTAGAAATTAGAAGTTAGATTTTGAGTGTAGTATTTTACTCCCATCCTCCTTCTTCCATCTTCCAGCCATTAATTACTGATAAAACTTTTTATTAAACTTTCTATTTCTTTTTTAGCTGCATCAAGATCTTCATTAATCACGATCTTGTCAAACCCGCTGGCGTAGGTCATTTCTTCTTCTGCCTTTGCGACACGGGTTTTTATGGTTTCTGCATCATCTGTGTTTCTTGAGATCAATCTTCGTTCCAATTCTTCAATGGAAGGCGGTTCTATAAAAATAGACAGCGCTTTATCACCGAAATATTTTTTTAACGAAATTCCTCCTTTTACATCTACATCAAAAATAACTACTTTTCCCTGATTCCAGATTTTCTCCACTTCAGATTTTAAAGTACCGTAATATTTGTCAGTATAAACTTCTTCATATTCTACAAAAGCATCTTCAGAAATTTTCTGTCTGAACTCATCCGGTGTCAGAAAATGATAATCTACCGCATGAACTTCGCTTCCTCTCGGTTGTCTCGTTGTACATGAGATTGAAAATTCCAGCTCAGGAAATGTTTCCAGTGAATGCTTTACCAATGTAGTTTTTCCGCTCCCTGATGGTGCTGAAAATATAATTACTTTATCCATTTTTTTGGGTTTCGGGTTACGGGTTTCGAGTTTGGTGTTCCATTATTAGAAATAACAACCACACAACTCGCACCTCGTATCTGTCATTACAATACGTTTAACGTTTGTTCTTTTATTTTTTCAAGGTCATCTTTCATCATCACCACCAGTTTCTGGATTTCTGCGTGATTGGCTTTAGAACCCAGTGTATTGATTTCTCTTCCGATTTCCTGAGAAATAAATCCCAGTTTTTTTCCGTTGAAAGACTCATTGTCCATTACTTCCTTATAATATTTCAGGTGCTGGGCAAGTCTTACCTTTTCTTCAGAAATATCAAGTTTTTCAGTGAAATAGGCCATTTCCTGGTAGAAACGGGTTTCATCAACGTTTTCGAATTCTTTCAAAGATTTCTGATAACGTTCTTTCACGCTTACAATTCTTTCTTCTTCAAAAGGAATCACCTCGCTAAGATATTTGTCGATATTCTGAATATTTCTGTTGAGTTCTTCGTGTAAGATACCACCCTCAGTTCTTCTGAATTCTTCGAATCTGTCTACGGCATTATTGACAATCTTAGCCAGAGCTTCCCATTCACCTTCCGTTAATTCGTCAGGTCTTGAAGTGATGGCATCAGGAAGTCTTACTGCCATTTTAAGGTATTCGAAATTGGGACCGTCAGAAGCTATGTTTTTAAGTTCGTTAATATAAGAGTCAATTAAGTTTTTATTGATTTTTACATCGTTGGACTCTTCAAGATTCTCAATATTAACGTAGCAGTCTACTTTTCCACGGATAATTCTATCGTTAAGAATTTTTCTGATTTCAAATTCTTTTTCTTTATAACGTAAAGGAATTTTAATATTTAAATCAAAGCTCTTGCTGTTCAGAGATTTAATATCAATAGTAATTTTTTTTCCTTCAAAAACATCTTCGGCTCTACCGAATCCGGTCATTGATAAAATCATAGTTTTTTATTGTTCTACAAAGATAAACAATTAAGTGTATAATGTGATACAATGAAATTCCAACGTATACAATCTGATCATTCAATTTTAAATAACCATTAAAATTTTAATGAAGATGTTAAGAATATTAAGATGAGCTTCGCTTTTAGAATAGTGCTTAAAAGAAATCTATTTGATTTTTTCTTAATTAAACTTAACAACTTAAATATTCTTAATGATTCAAAACAATCCGTAGCTTTTTTGTGTTTAAAAATAAAAATTCAAATGAGCTCGTTTTCGTAAATTAGCGCTGTGAAAAAGAAAAATTTAATTTCTGTAGTAGGACCCACCGGAATAGGAAAGACAAGATTGGCAATTGATTTGGCGAAACATTTCAATACGGAGATTATTTCCTGTGATTCCCGCCAGTTTTTTAAAGAAATGAAAATAGGGACTGCCGCCCCTTCGGAAGAAGAACTGGGGCAGGCACCTCATCATTTTATCGGAAATCTTTCAGTGGAAGAGTATTATTCTATCGGACAGTATGAAGAAGATGCTCTTCAGAAACTCAATGAACTTTTTACTGCTCATGACACGGTAATTCTTGTTGGAGGAAGCATGATGTATGAAAAAGCGGTGATAGAAGGTCTGCATGATCTTCCGGAAGCCAATGCTGAAAACCAGGAAAAGCTTCAAAATATGATGGAGCAGGAGGGAATAGAAAAACTTCAGGGGATTTTAAAAGAACTGGATCCTGAATATTTCAGTGTGGTGGATATTCACAATCACCGCAGGCTGTTGAGAGCTATTGATATTATCTGGCAGACGGATAAAAAATATTCTGAACATATTTCGGTTTCTCAAAATGGAAGAGATTTTAATGTCATCAGAATCGGGATAGAAGCTCCAAGGGAAGAATTATATGACAGAATTAACCGCAGAGTGGATATTATGATGGAAAACGGACTGCTGGATGAGGTGAAAAGTCTTGAGAAATTCAAAGGGTTGACAGCTTTGAATACTGTAGGTTACGCTGAACTGTTCAAGTATTTTGATGGAGAATGGGATCTTGATTTTGCGGTTTCGGAAATTAAAAAGAACAGCCGCAGATATGCAAAACGCCAATTGACATGGTACAGAAAGGCGGACGATATTCATTATTTACAGTTGGGATATTCTCAGAAAGACTTTGAGGCTCTGTTAAAATGGATTGCTGAGCAATTTCAGGAATAAATTAAGCACTGAGTTTGTCATTCTGACGAAGGAAGAATCTCATCGATTGTTTTTAAAGATTCTTCATTCCACTTTGTTCCATTCAGAATGACAAACCGGACGCTTCATTTATCCATACACTGTGTCATTCCTTAGGAATCCAAGTTTAAATTCATATTGTAGATAAACAGAAACAATACAAAAAAATGCGGCTCTGAAAAGAACCGCACTTCAACAAATATAATTTAATTTACTACTTCCAACCGCCGCCTAAAGCTCTGTATAAATCTACAATGCTGCTTAATCTCTGTCTTTTAATGGAAGCCAGATTCAACTCTGCTTGTAGGGAATTTCCCTGTGCTGTAATTACTTCCAGGTAATTGGCTGAACCTCCTTTGTAAAGAAGTTGTGCACTTTTAATTCCATCTTTTAATGTAGTTGCCTGTTCTGTCGCTTTTTGTTCCTGAACTTTTAAGTTTTCATTGGAAACCAAAGCATCAGAAATTTCTCCCACAGCATTTAATACCGATTGACGGAATGCAAGAACATTTTTTTCTCTTTGAATTTTTGCTACTTCCAGATCTGTTTTCAATTGTCTTTTCTGGAAAATAGGCTGGGTAATTCCCCCTAAAACCGATCCGAATAACGAAGCCGGAATCTGGAACCAGTTATCAAATTTGAATGAATTTACTCCACCATTCGCAGTAATTTTCAATGCAGGATACATATTTGCCTGAGCAATTCCTACCATCGCATTGGATTCTAATAAAACCAGTTCCTGCTGACGAACGTCTGGTCTTCTGCTTACCATAGCTGCCGGAAGTCCTGCCGTAATGTTTTGAGGCAGTGAAGTATCAGACATTTCAATGGTTCTGTCGACTTTATTGGGAAGTTCTCCAACCAGAATACTCAGTGCATTTTCCTGGATGGCAATATTCTGTTCCAGCTGGGCAATCAGAAGTTCTGTTGCCTGTTTCTGTGCTGCGGCCTGTTGTACTCCCAGAGAAGTATTATCGCCACTTTCCCACATTTTTTGGGTCATTAACAGGGTATTGCTGGTCAGTTCCAGGTTGGATTTTGCGATCGCCAGTTGTCTGTCAAGCATCAGCAGATTATAATATCCCTGTGCAATGGCTGCCACGACCTGAGTCTGAACTGCTTTTGAACCTTCATACGTCTGAAGGTACTGCATTCTTGAAACTTCCTGCTGGTTTTTGATTTTTCCCCAGATATCTGCTTCCCATGAAAGGTTGAAGGCCGCGTTATAGTCTTCAACATGGCTTGAACCTAAAAATAAATTTAAGCTTTGCCCGTTCATGCTGTTTTTGGAAGGTTTTGAAATCTGTCCGCTTACTCCGAACCCAACATCCGGATACTGCATATATTTTGCCTGTTTTAGTTTTTCCTGTGAAGCAGCCACCTGCTTTAAGGCAATCTGAAGATCATAATTATTTTTAATTCCTTTTTCAATCAGTCCCTGTAAAATAGGATCACTGAAAAACTCTTTCCACTCCAGGTTGGCTATACTGGCTGTGTCTGCAGTGGCCGTGTACTGGAACTTTTCCGGAAGTGGAAGCTCAGGCTCCGTGTAGGCCAGTTTAGACACACACGAAACAGAGCCGATGGCCAGCACAAATGTTAGAATAATATTTTTTACTCGTTTCATAGTTTTTAAACTTTTAATTGAAGACAAAACTTAGAGAGGTTTCTGTTGATGCAAAAATTTCTTTAGTAGGAGAAAATAGTTAGTTTTTTAAACCATTAAGAACAGGCAGGTAAATAGGTAAACCTATGATCTTAAAATTTTCTCTAAGTTTTTGTCATTCATTTTTTTATTAGTGACTAGCAGCTAAAAGTTCTTCCTCCATTTGTTTTTTCAGAAGTCTTTTCTTTTTTCTGCTTGGCATTTTTTCATGCAGGTACTGGAACACTACATACATTACCGGAATGATAAAGATCCCGAAGATTACCCCTGTAAGCATTCCTCCTACGGTACTGTAACCGATAGAGTGGTTTCCTTTTGAAGAAGCACCTTGCGTCCATACCAATGGAAGCATTCCCACGATGAAGGCAAAAGAGGTCATTAAGATCGGTCTTAAACGTAATCTCGATGCCTGAAGGGCAGATTCAATCAATGTTTTACCTGCCTTTCTTCTCTGTACGGCAAATTCCACAATCAGGATGGCATTCTTCGCTAATAGTCCTACAAGCATGATCAATCCTACCTGAACGTAAATATTGTTATCAATTCCAGCTAGTCCTGTGAAGGCAAATACTCCGAAAATCCCTGTTGGAATGGTAAGAATAATCGCAAACGGAAGGATATAACTTTCATACTGAGCTGCCAGTAAGAAGTAAACGAATAGAATACTTAAGAAGAAAATAAAGGCAGTTTGTCCGCTTGTTTTAATTTCTTCACGGGTAATCCCTGTCCACTCATATCCGTATCCTCTCGGAAGTGACTGCTGGGCAACTTCTTCTACCGCTTTGATGGCATCTCCGGTACTGTATCCAGGTTTCGGGGTTCCGTTAATCGTAACAGCATTGAAAAGGTTGTTTCTTGTTACCGTTTCAGGACCGAAAGATCTTTTTAACGTTACCAGAGTTTTGGCAGGAACCATTTCTCCTGATTTATTTTTAACATAGATTCCTTCTAATGAATTAACATCCGTACGGTAAGGAATATCGGCCTGAGCCATTACTCTGTAATACTTCCCGAATCTGTTGAAATCCGATACAAAGCTACTTCCGAAATAAATCTGCATGGTCTGCATCAGTTCTGTTACAGAAACGCCCAGCTGGTTAGCTTTATCAGTATCCACATCAATAGTATACTGAGGGTTTCCTGCCGCATATGTTGTAAAGGCGAAAGCAATTTCAGGTCTTTTCATAAGCTCTCCGATAAACTGCTGTGTGGTTGTTCCCAACTGTTCAAAAGAACCATTCGTTTTGTCCTGAAGCATGAATTCAAATCCGGAAACGTTACCGAAACCTTGTACAGTAGGGAAGTTGAAGAAGAATGCGTTGGCATCTTTCACCTGGCTTACCTTACCTGTCAACGTTGCTGCAATCTGATCGGGATCTTTCATTTCACCACGCTTGTCATAATCTTTAAGCTTGATGAAACCTGCAGAATAGGGAGATGCGTTGGCATTACTGATGAAGTTCATCCCGTCCGCTACCCAAAGGTGGTTGGTTGCTTTTTCACCATTGATGATTTGATCAATTTGAGCCGTAGCTCTGTGGGTTCTTTCCAGTGAACTTCCCGGAGGAGTATTCACTGCATATAATACGAATCCCTGGTCTTCCGTAGGAATGAATCCTGACGGCGCTTTCTTGATTAAAAATACACTTGCTGCTGTGATGATAACAAGACCTCCTATCGCAACCCATTTGTTTTTAATTAAAAACTTAAGGCTGTAAATATATTTTCTGGTCATGCTGTTGAAGCTCGCATTGAAAGCATTGAAGAACCTTGCTCCAAAACCTTTTTTATGACCGTGCTCCCCATGTTCTCCCTGAGGATCATTTAAGAACATCGCACATAATGCAGGGCTCAATGTTAATGCATTAACCGCTGAAATTAAAATCGCAATCGCCAATGTGAAAGCAAACTGTCTGTAGAAAACTCCTGCAGGTCCCTGCATGAAACCAACCGGAATAAACACGGCACACATTACCAGTGTAATGGAAATAATGGCTCCTGAAATTTCACTCATCGAGTGCATGGTAGCATGCTCTACAGGCATTCCCGTCTGTTCCATTTTAGAATGGACGGCTTCTACCACCACAATGGCATCATCCACTACAATACCAATGGCGAGTACCAATGCAAATAAGGTAAGCATGTTAATACTGAAACCAAATAACTGCAGGAAGAAGAAGGTTCCGATAATTGCAACCGGCACGGCAATAGCAGGAATTAAGGTAGATCTGAAATCCTGAAGGAAAATAAATACTACAATAAATACCAAGATGAAAGCGATAACAAGTGTTTCCACAACCTGATGAATAGAAGCATCCAGGAAGTCTTTAGAGTTGTACATGATGATTGGCTTCACTCCTTTTGGAAGAGTGGTTTCCATTACTTTCACCTGCTTTTCAATTTCCGTAAGGATTTCGTTGGCATTGGATCCGGCTGTCTGCAGGATAGCAAATCCGGCAACCGGTTTTCCGTCTACCCTGTTGGTGGCAGTATACGTATAAGAACCGAATTCTACTCTTGCAACATCTTTTAATCTTAAGAAAGATCCATCACTGTTTGCTTTGATGGCGATGTTTTCATAGTCTTCACCCTTATTCAGTTTTCCTTTATATTTAAGGATATACTCGTAGGTTTCCTTACTTCCCTGTCCAAGACGGCCCGGAGCAGCTTCAAGGTTGTGGTCTTTAATGGCTCCCAAAACTTCCTGAGGCGAAAGATTATTGGCTGCCAGACGATCCGGTTTCAGCCAGATTCTCATGGAATAATCCCTTGTCCCGAATACCTGAGCCTGTGCTACCCCCGGAATACGCTGTATCTGTGGAATAACATTGATCTTCAGATAGTTTTGAAGGAATAATTCATCATATTGTTTTGCATCTTCACTGGTCAGTCCCATGAACATAATCATACTGTTCTGAACCTTCTGGGTTGAGATCCCGGCCTGTACCACTTCCTGAGGCAGCTGGCTCATCGCTTTCGATACACGGTTCTGTACGTTTACTGCTGCATTGTCTGCATCGGCACCCTGTTTGAAGAAAACACTCAGGGTCATGGTACCGTCGTTACTGGAGTTTGAGGTCATATAAGTCATGTTCTCAACTCCGTTTACCGCTTCCTCAATAGGAGTAGCTACCGAACGGGCTACGACCTCAGCATTGGCTCCAGGATAGAATGCCGTTACCTGAACGCTTGGTGGAGCGATGTCCGGGAAAAGGGCAATCGGTAAATTAAAGAGAGACAAAGCTCCCAATAATAAGAGTATTATGGAGATGACCGTTGAAAGGACCGGTCTTTCTATAAATTGTTTTAACATAAGAAGTTTATTTTTTTAAGTCTTCTGTATTCGGAAAGAACTATAGAGGTTTTGCTTTTAACAAGCTGTCCGAAGAAATATTTTTCGGCTTGATGGAAGCTCCGTCTTTCAGGTTTCCAATTCCCGTGAATACAATTTTTTCTCCAGGCTTAAGCCCTTCAGAAATAAAATAATAGCTATCCGTTTTTCCTGATATTTTGATCGGTCTCCCGGTTACCTTCTGGTCTTTACCCATTACATAAACATAGGTTTTATCCTGAATTTCGAAGGTTGATTCCTGAGGAATTACGACTGCATTAGAAATCAGCTGTGGCATACGTACTCTTCCTGTATTTCCGGTTCTTAAAGTTCCGTTGGCATTAGGAAAAACGGCACGTACACTGATGGCTCCGGTAGTTTTGTCAAACTGGCCGTCTACAATGCTTAATCTTCCTTTTTCAGGGTAAGTACTGTTGTCGGCAATCACTAGATCTACCATGGGCATATTTTTCAGTTTTTCTTCTAAGCTTGCTCCCGGATATTTATTCTGGAAAGCAATGAAGTCAAGCTCACTTAAAGAGAAATAGGCATAGATTTCACTGATATCAGATAATAATGTCAATGGATTCACATCTGTTCTTGAAATCAGACTTCCTTTTTTGTAAGGAATTCTTCCTATATAGCCGCTTACAGGAGCTGTAATGGTGGTAAATCCTACATTGATTCTGGCGCTTCCTACAGAAGCTCTGGCCTGAGCAGCGGCAGCAACAGCGGCTTCATAATTGGCTTTTGCGGTTTTAAGCTGTACATCAGAAACTACTTTTGCAGCAACCAGCGGCTGAAGTCTGTCTACTTCCACTCTTGCTTTTTGAATATTGGCATTGGCCGCCTGAAGATTAGCCTGAGCCATATTCATCTGTTCGCCATAGCTTCTTGAATCTATTTTAAATAACGGTTGTCCTGCTCTTACATAAGCTCCTTCTTCTACATAGATTCTGTCCAGGTATCCATCTACCTGAGATCTGATTTCTACGTTGTTTTTCCCTTCCAATGCAGTTGGGAATTCCTGATATGTAGTAGCGGGTGAAGTGATAACGGTATAAACCGGAAGTTCTGGAGCTGGAGGTGCGGCATTGGTTCCTTCTGCGGCTTTTGTGCAGCTCTGTAAAAGAATTATACTTGCAATAAGTACAATAAACCTTGTTTTTCCAGGTAATTTCATTGTTGGTTTAATTTTTTTAATGAAGTGTTAGAGGTAAGTAAAAAATGTTTTAATAAATGCTGTATTTTTTCCTAACAGTGTTAATAATTTGTTCAAAAAAAATTACAGAATTTTTAATGTCCGATGAGGTCGATTGTTTCCATAATTGAAATTTTTTTAATGTATTTAAGTGTATAATGTTGGTGTAAGGTGTGTTAATTTTACTAACAGTGTTAATTTGTAAGCAAAAAATGATTACTTTTAACAGCTGAATCTTATATATTGCTTCATAAGTGATTTCATTTTTTAATCAGGAATAACAGAATAATCTATTAATTCAGTGTTAATTTTCCTAACGGTGTTAATTTTTAATTCAAAAAAAATCTATAAAGACTTAATAAAAGCCGAAACAGTTTCGTCCAAAGTCGTTTTATTCATCGTTGAAGGGATATCAGCTGTACGCATCATCATAATAGAGATCATACCGTGAACGGCAGAAAACAGAGCGTGGGACATATGACAGGCATTGTCTGGATTAGATCCGTTTTTCTTTATAATCTCATAAGTACATTCATAAATAAGTTCCTGAAATGATGAGAATTCTTTTTTCATCTGCCCTTTTCCACAACATTGCATTCCAAGACCAAACATCAGCTGGTAATATTCCTTATTTTTAAAAGCAAAGTTCCAGTACGCATCCACAATGGCAACAAGCTGCTCTTCCGGAGTATCGTGTTTCTGCTGAGCTTTTAATAATTCTATATGTAACTTATGAAAGCCATCTAAAGAAATTTCAAATAGAATAGCTTCTTTATTTTCAAAATAATCATATACAACGGGAGCACTATACTCAATAGCATCTGCTATCTTACGCATAGAAAGCGAACCCCAGCCTTCAGTTTTAGCCAACGTAAAAGCAGCCTGCAAGATATTTGCACGGATGGATTCTTTTTCTCGTTGACGGCGTTCATGTAGACCCATGATTTTTATTTACTAACAGCGTTAGCAAAACTACAAACTTTTTAATATAACTTCCAAGGGATATTGTGAGTTTTATGGGTTTGCCTACTTTTTAAAGAAATTTAATTGAAGGCTGGAAGCTGGAAGAGTGGGAGTTGGAAGTTATTTTTAAGGTTAAATAATATAATAATAGAATTTGACTATAACTATTTTTGAGGGTTAACAATCTTCGCTCTTCCAGCTTCCAGCTTCCTTGCTTAATTAAAAATGAAAATGTCTTCTTCCTAATTAACAAAAGAAATAATTATCTTTGCCGGTAAAGAAATAAGGATATGAATACTCCCTCAAATATGCTGGCATTAGGAACAAAAGCTCCGTTTTTTGAACTTCCTAACCCGTCAAAAACGAATGAACTTCAGTCTTTGGAAGAGCTGAAAGGAGAAAAAGGTACTTTGGTGATCTTTATGTGCAACCACTGTCCGTTTGTTCTTCATGTGATTGACAAGATCAATGAACTATACGAAGATTATAACGAGCGCGGAATTGAATTCATCGCCATCAATGCGAATGATATTGAAAAATATCCGGCAGATTCTCCGGAAAAAATGATCGAATTCCAGATTGAAAGAAGATTTGATTTCCCTTATCTGTTCGATGAAAGCCAGGCAGTAGCAAAAGCTTACGATGCAGCTTGCACACCAGATTTTTATTTCTTTGATGATAAGCTTGATCTTGTATACAGAGGTCAGATGGATGATTCAAGACCGGGAAATAATAAAGATGTTACAGGTGAGGATTTGATTATTGCTTTTGAGAATCTTTTGGCTGGAGAAGTTCAGGAAGAAATTCAGAGACCTAGCATGGGTTGCAATATTAAATGGAAATAATTGCTGGTTTATTTAGTTACTGGTTTTTACTCAATAATACAAAGCTGCTCTTTTGGAGTGGCTTTTTTGTTTCTTGCAACATAGTTCACCTATTATCCACACAGTCTGTCACTCCGGTAGAAGTCTCAGCGTAGTTTTTCTATTAAAAACTTATTTTAGCTTTAGTCTCCTTTTCAGTCTTTATATCTACATTAACATTGCTATGAGAATAATTCCTGATAAATTCTGAAGGAGTCTTCCCCGTATATTTTTTAAACATCCTGTTAAAATAGGTCACATTATTAAAGCCACACTGGTAGCTGCATTCTGAAATAGATCTGTCCTGCGCCATCAGCAGACAGGCTTTATTAATTCTATAACGGTTCACAAACTCTGTAAACGTAATCTGAGTCGCTTTTTTAAAGAAATTACAGAAAGCTGGCAAAGTCAGGTTAGCTAGTTTTGCTACTTCTTCAATATCAATTTCCTTGTCGTAATGATGTTCTACATAGGTAAATATATTCTCAAGACGGGTTTTATTTTTAGAAATAATGGTGTAGGGCATGATTTCCTTGTTTAAAAGATCATAATCCTCACATTTTGAAAGTTCAAAAAGAATTTCCAACAGCAATAAGTATCTTTTATAGCCTTCTGATTCCAGCATCAGCTTCAGTTTAGGAAGCATTATTTTTTTTACTTTATGATGAAAATGAATCCCGTACTTTGAAAGTTCCAACAGGTTTTTAATAGATCGCGATTCTACTTCCTGCTCGGGAAACTGAAGGATTTCTTCTTTGAACTGAAGTACAATTTCTTCATGCGGATCAATAGAATTCAGACCAAATCCGGAGTGGGGAATATTGGACCCGATTAATACCAGATCTCCGTTCGTATAATTACTTTTATGATAACCCACGTGACGGGTTCCATTCCCGGAAATAACACATACCAGCTCAATTTCGGGATGATAATGATACTCCCATTTGAATTCTGAAATGGGAGAATTATTATGAATGGTGCGGAATGAGCTCTTTTCATTAGGGATTACCCTTTCAAAAGTAACTTTCATCTAATTAATCATATTTATTCACTAAAAATACTAAATATATTAATATAGTTCAAATATTGATTTACTGTGTTAAATTATCGTTAACAGAAATGCTTCTATCTTAGCCAACAAGAAATCACCTGAATGAAAAATCTTAACATCAAGGCCGTTTTATTTTTAAACTATTTTGTCTTCGCCATTCTTCTGAATTCTGTAGGAACAGTCATTCTACAGGTACAGCAGAATTTTGGGATTTCAAAATCTTCGGCAAGCGTTCTGGAAGGCTTCAAAGATCTTCCAATCGCCATATGTTCTTTCATTCTGGCTTCATTTCTTCCGAAGATAGGAATCAAAAAATCAATGCTGATTGCTTTATTGCTGGTAAGCTGCATGTGTTTTGTAATGCCTTTTACCAATGACTTCTGGGTATTTAAATTATTATTTGCAACCGTAGGAGTTTCATTTGCATTAATCAAAATATCGGTTTTTACTTCTATTGGGTTGGTAACGGAAACAGATAAAGAACATTCCAGTTTTATGGGATTTCTGGAAGGGTTTTTCATGATCGGAGTACTGGCTGGAAATGTTTTATTCAGTTTATATATAGATGATCATAATCCGAAATCTACTGAATGGCTGAATGTGTATTGGGTGCTGGGAGGACTTTCAAGTTTGTCTTTTTTATTTTTATTCTTTTCAAAACTGAACGAACAGGAAGCTAAAAGTGATAAAACAGATCTCTTGGGAGATTTAAAAAATAGTGTAAGCTTATTCAGCTATAAAAAAGTATTATGTTTTTTATTATGCGCTTTCCTTTTTGTATTGGTAGAGCAGAGCTTTCAAACGTGGACGCCCACATTTTATAAAGAGATTTTAAAAGTGCCTACCTCTATGAGTATTCAGGCGGGAGCGGTTTTAGCGGGAGCTTTTGCTTTGGGAAGATTTTTATCGGGATTCTTCTCTAAAAAATTCAGCTGGATCTATGTAGTTTCTTTCTGTGTGGTAGGTTTTGCTATCAGTTTATTGCTGGTTTTGCCCTTGACCCATAATATTCATATTGATACAAATACAAACTGGTTGAATGCTCCTTTGGTCGTGTATTTATTTCCTTTGATGGGAGGTTTGCTGGCACCAATTTATCCAAGTATTAATTCTGTGATTCTGGCATCAATCCCTAAATATCTGCACAGTGCGATGTCAGGATTGATCGTTGTTTTCTCAGCAATCGGGGGAACGATAGGTTCTATCATTACCGGTTTTGTATTTCAGGAGTTCAGCGGGCAGCGGGCATTTTACCTTTCCCTGATTCCGCTTTCATTACTGATAACTTCGGCAGTGTTCATGAATAAATTAAAAATTAATCCTAAAAAATAACAATGAGTAATCAGCTTTATATAAACGAAATTCAAAGTCTGTTTGATAATGTACAGAGATCTGAAATTTTTGAGGATCAGAAAATGATGACGGATGCAGTTCCTCTTTTTCCCATTGCAAAGATCAATGAGGATTATGAACAATCCAAAAATACGGAAGGTTTTGATCTGAAAGATTTTGTGATGACTCATTTTGACTTTTTAGGAGCAAGAGTTTCTGTTCAGAGACAAGATCAGCTCCCAATTGGTGAACATATCGAAAAGTTGTGGGATGAACTCACCCGTACAGCGTATGAAGAAAAAGGGACCCTTTTAAAATTGCCAAAGCCTTATATAGTTCCGGGTGGTCGTTTCAATGAATTTTTCTATTGGGACAGTTATTTTATCATGCTAGGATTACAGGTTTCGGGAAGAGTAGAAATGATGGAGAACATTATTGAAAACTGTTCTTATCTGATCCAAAATATAGGATTTGTTCCGAATGCAAGCAGAACTCACTTCCTGAGCAGATCGCAGCCTCCTTACTTTTCATTAATGCTGGATCTTCTTTTCGAAACGACAGGAGACAAGGAGATTTATGTGAAATACCACGAAACACTGGAGAAAGAATATGCTTTCTGGATGAATGGGGAAGAAGGACTTGAAAACGGGTCCAGTGTAAAAAGAGTGGTAAAAACAATAGAGGGAGATATCCTGAACCGTTATTACGATGCAGAAAATACACCGCGGCCCGAAAGTTATCTGATCGATATTGAAGATCATGAGAAAGCTTCAGGTGATGAATTTTACAGAAATATAAGAAGCGCCTGTGAATCGGGTTGGGATTTTTCCAGCCGATGGTTTGCAGACGGAGAAAATATACAGACGATAGAAACGCTGAACCTTGCACAGGTTGATCTGAACTGCCTTTTATGGCATTTGGAAATGACTTTGGCAAAATCTTCAGCGCTTCAGAATCTGAGTGAAAAAGAAAATTATTTTTCAGAAAGAGCAGCAAGCCGAAGACAGATGATCAATAACTATTTCTGGGATGGAAATACTAACAATTATAAAGATTATCACACAAAAAAAAACACAAAAACACCGTCTGAACATATTGCTGCTCTTTACCCTTTATTTCTGGGTATTGCAAATCAGGAGCAGGCTGAGGCTGTTGCTAAAGCTGTTGCTGAAAAGTTTCTTTACCAGGGTGGTCTTGTTACCACAACTAAAAACTCGGGTCAGCAGTGGGATCTTCCCAATGCGTGGGCTCCTTATCAATGGTTAGGATTTAAAGCAATGAAAAATTACGGCTTTGATGAGCTGGCAGAAAAAATTAAAAACAACTGGTGTTCCAATGTAGAAAGGGTCTACAAAAACACCGGAAAGCTGATGGAAAAATACAATGCATTAGACACAGAAACAATAGCAGGCGGAGGGGAATACCCTAATCAGGACGGATTCGGTTGGACCAATGGAGTGTATTTGCAATTACAACAGAACTGAAACTAACAATAAAAAATAAGGCTATGAAAAAAAAATCGATCTTTTTAATCGCCGCAACAGCTACGTTATACTTTAATAATGCTTATGCCCAGGAAACACCGCAGGATTCTGCAAAAGTTTCTTCCATCGATCAGATTGTCATCACAGGAAACTCAAATCCAAAGAAAAAAATAGAATCCAGTACAGCAATTTCCACATTTAGTTCCAAAGAAATTCAGAAACAGAACCCGATCAGTGCTGCGGCTTTACTACAGCGAGTTCCGGGATTTGCTGTGGAAACTTCAGGAGGTGAGGTAGGAAACAACCTTTTTGCAAGAGGGATTCCTTCTGCTGGAGCTTATGAATTTGTACAGGTACAGGAAGACGGTCTTCCCGTTTTTGAAGATGGAGCGCTTCAGTTTGCCAATGCAGATAATTTTTTCCGTGTAGACAATTCTGTCAACCGCATGGAAGCTTTGAGAGGAGGTTCAGGTTCTATTTTTGCAACCAATTCACCTGGAGGTCTGATCAACTTTATTACCAGAGAAGGAACCAATGATTTCAGAGGTACGGCGAAACTTGAAACCAGTACCTACGGATTGATGCGTACCGATGTGAATGTAGGAGGCGCTTTGGTTCAGGATAAATTGTTTTTTAATGTCGGTGGTTTTTACAGAACAGATGACGGAATCAGAAAAACAGGTTTCAAAGCCAATAATGGGGGGCAAATCAGAATGAATCTGAAATATGTCTTTGATAAAGGCTATGTAAAAGTATATTACAAAAAACTGGATGACAGAAATACATTCTTCCTTCCGATTCCTTTAATCCAGAACGGAAATAAACTGAAAGGATTCCAGGGATTTGATCCTAATTACGGAACATATAGTTACAGAGCCATCAGCCAGCTGAATATTCCACAGGCCGGAGGTGGATTTTTCAACAGAAATCTTGAAGATGGGATCCATCCGAAAGTAGATGCATTGGGTGCAGAGTTTAAATATGATCTTGGAAATAATTTCAGTGTTTTAAACAAAACGAGATACACCAATATCAATATGAATTATACCGGGATTTTTCCGGCAGGAGGTCCAAAGCTAGCTTCTAAATATGCTACTGATGCCGTGAAAGATGGTGGGCTTGGTATGAGCAATTATCAGTATTCTCTCGTAAGCAACGGAGCTGTTGTTAATCCTGAGTATGTACAAAAATTAGGATTCTGGGCAATCGACAAACAGATGAATAATTTTGTGAATGATTTACAATTCAGTTATAAATTTGACAAAGGAAATGTTACGGCTGGTTTTTATAAATCCAACTGGAAATCTCAGCAATACTGGAACTGGAGTAATGTTCTGGCAACTGCTACAGACAGACCTGAACTTTTAAATCTGGTAAACCCGTCTATGAGTCCGTCTGATGATGGATATTCTAAAACCTACAATGGTGTTATGGATATGACATTTTTACAAAGAAGAACTCAGACTCAGGGAAGTTTGAATGATCTGTATATAAACCTGGATTATAATATTACCGATGCCTTAAGTGTAAACGGAGGTCTTCGTTACAGCCACGATTATTACAAAGGAAATTTTGCCAATACAACAAGTGCGAATTTAAATAATTCAGGGTTAACCATTGATGGAACTCATGGTTTCAGCACGACTACTGCTGATGATAATATGAGTGTATTGGGAAATAAATATACCTACTGGAACTATAATGTGGATAAAGTATCTTTTACATTAGCAGCGAATTATAAAATCAATAGAGAAAATGCAGTATACGCCCGTTTCTCCAATGGTTTCAGATCTCCGAATGAAGAAGCGTACTACAATTATTTCTCCAATCCAACTCCTGATAAACCTTTAAAATCAGTGACCACAAACCAATTGGAGGTTGGGTATAAATATTACTCGCGTACTTTTGATATAGCAGTGATTCCGTTCTATTCTACCTTGAAGAACCTGTCATTTACGGATGTTTTCTCTGATGGAAAATCCGAAAATACCTTTGCCAATACACAAAACTATGGAGTTGAAGTGGAAGGTTTCGCCCGTTTATTCAATAATATTGTAGAAGTAACATTCAACGGAACCATTCAGAGTCCAAAATATAAAAACCTTGAGGCCGGAAGTGTTCTTGAAGGAAATGTAGTAAGAAGGATGCCTAAATTTTTCTTCAATATTTCACCGGCTGTGAATATTACCAAATTATGGAGAGCCTATGTAAGTATGAATTATTATGGAAAACGCTTCCAGGATGAGAAGAATGTACAAACTTTGCCTTCTTTCACAGAATTTGGAGCGGGAATGTCTTACCAGTTAGGAAGAATACGCTTTGCCGTTGACGGTACCAATATCTTTAACACCATCGGGATTACAGAAGGAGATCCAAGAGCAGGATCGCCTAATGGAGACGGAATCATCATGGCCAGACCTATTATGGGAGCTGCTGCCAGAGCATCAATCACATTGGATTTCTAAATTCTATTTCTTTATAACAGCAAAACCGTCAGAATTTCTGACGGTTTTGTATTTTTTATCATTACTGTCCGATAAAAAGTCTAAATACATTGGAAATATCAATATTTATGGCATGGATTAACAGGTCGCTCCTCCGGAGCTCTAATGTTAAAACATATACGTCTATTAACAGTTAGCTCCTACTGGAGCTGGATTTGATCCCATCGTGATCAACTGTTAATAGAAAAATAATAAGATCACCGTAAAATAAAGCTCCGTAGGAGCGACCTGTTAATGAAGATTAAATTTTATTTTTTGAAACAAAAAGGTTTATCATTAAGCATTTGAGAGTATTAAGATAAGCAGCGCTTTATGCTTAAAAATCAGAATGATTCATCTTAACTATTCTTTATTACTTAAATCCTTCTTAATGATTAGCTATATGAGTATTTTTTAATAAACTTAAATCATTTCATCTCGAAGGAATCTGCATTATCTGCATGAGGTTTAAATAGATTGTTTACTTCAAAAAAGGATTATACTGTTTCTCAAAACCAATAGATGTAGGATTTCCATGTCCTGAGAAAACCTGGGTATCATTATCCAGAATGAAAAGTTTTGATTTAATTCCTTCAATCAGCTGATCATAATTTCCTTTATACAGATCTGTTCTTCCGATACTTCCTTCAAAAAGAACATCACCGGAAATCATGAATTTTTGTGCTTCGTTATGATAGACAACACTTCCTGGAGAATGTCCCGGAACATGATATATTTTGAATTTTTCTCCATCCAGATCAAGTTCATCACCTTCCTTTATATATTCTACATCCACTTTTACCGGATTGATCTGCATTCCGAATCTCATCCCGCTCGCCTGAAGCATATCCAGAACTTCCTGGTCTTCCTGATGCATATTCACAGGAACATTGAATTTGTCAAAAGCCCACTGAAGGCCCAAAACATGATCAATATGAGCATGGGTTAAAAGAATTTTCTGAATCTTCAGTCCTTTTTCAGTAATAAAATTATCTATAGCCTGAGTCTCCTGAGCATTCATATTTCCCGGATCGATTAACCAGGCATTTTTATTTTCGTTATAGACGATGTAAGTATTTTCACTCGCAAAGTTGAATACGAAACCTTGAATCTGAAGCATATCTGAATATTTTTTATTCAAAAATACGATATTATTAAGAAAATGGCTATTTTTCGTTATCTTCGTCATAATGAAAACTTTGCGAATACTCTTACTTTCTTTGGGCGGACTGGTTTTTGGACAAAATATCCAAAGTATTCAGCTGTTCAACCCTCAGACCAATGATGAAACCCCTGTCATTAAAATTGGTGAACAATTGGTTTTAGGCTTTGATGATCTTACAAACGGCAGTCAGATCTATAGGTATACCTTCAAACATTACGACAGAAACTGGAATGAAGATAATCTGTTTTTTACAGAATTTGCTACCGGAAGTATGAATGCACTGCTGGATCAGTTTCAGTATTCTTTCAATACATTACAGGCTTATACCCACTATAAACTTGTTTTCCCGAATGATAAAATCCAGCTGAAAGTCTCAGGGAATTATGAACTGATTGTCTACAAAGATTCGGCAGACCAGCCTCTGTTCAAAAAGAGATTTTATCTGGTAGAAGATGTAACGTCTGTGGGGTTAAATATTTCAAGATTTGCAGATGCGAAAAATCCCAACGTTAACCAGAGGGTAGAAGTGAATGTTTCTCCGAAAGGCGGAGATATTTCTTCCAACGTCAATTCAATCACGATGAATGTGATGCAGAATAACAACCCGAATATGGTGATATCCAATCTTAAACCGAGCAGTGTTTTAGGAAATCAGGTTTTGTTCCAGCAGATGAATCTTGTTTTTCCTGGGGATAATGAGTTTTATTATTTTGATAATAAAAATATGAATATGGCCGCAGATATGGTGCGTGCTACCGAAATAAAAGATGATGTGAACCAGACGTATCTTCATCCGGTATGGGCGTTCCCTTTAAATTATCAGTATCAGCCGGATGTGAATGGAGCCTGGTACTACAGAAGGAACGACTTGGGAAGAGAGAGAGATGCAGAAAGAGAAGCTGATTATTCATGGGTACATTTCTACCTGGATTCCGATCCTGTGGATAAAGAAATTTATGTACTGGGAGGATTTAATAATTTTAAACCCAGCAAGGAAAATCAGATGCAATATGACGC
Source organism: Chryseobacterium cupriresistens (assembly GCF_046614675.1). Lineage (NCBI taxonomy): Bacteria > Pseudomonadati > Bacteroidota > Flavobacteriia > Flavobacteriales > Weeksellaceae > Chryseobacterium > Chryseobacterium cupriresistens. The sequence goes on from NZ_JBKKJT010000002.1 coordinate 469,616, forward strand.
GTCCACCAAACAGTATGTCGCGAAAATATTCCTGAAACAAGGTTTTTATAACTATGTATTGGCAACAAAAGAAGGGAATGGCTCTCTGAACTTTGGAGAAATAAACGGTAACTTCTGGCAGACAGAAAATCTCTATCAGGCATTTCTTTATTATGCACCATTTGGAAGAAATTATGATGGGTTAATGGGATATGGAGAATTCAGAACACCAATTGCCAACAAGAGGTAGGTAGTAATACGATAAAAATATCATATAAAATGGGACTGTCTGTTAAGATGGTTCCTTTTTTTTGATTCTATTGAATAGAATTTATCCTCCAGACCGTAGATTAGGATTAATTTTTTACATTATAATGCACTGCATAGTGAAAAATAATAATTCACAAAAATTTGATTTTAGTTAAATTTTTTAACATAAAATTCATATTGCAAAAAAAATATATTTAAATAATTTTCTTTGTTTTAAAATCATTATTATGTTTTATTTATTGATTTATAATATCAATTGAATTTTATTCATTGTTTTTGTTGTTTTATTGTGAAAAGTTTATAAATTCGTCACCACAATCAACCAATATTAATATGAAAACGAAATTTATCTTAGTAGCAAGCGTTGCTGCATGCTCTTTTGTCTTTGGGCAAAACACACCATCAAAATTAGTTCCGGGAAAAAGCGGATTACATGCTGAATTTATGAGATTTGAAAAAAATGCCCCTTCCTATCAGGGAGCCCCTGTTTTATTTGACGAAGCTTCTCAGAGGCTTTCTCCGGGGCATGCTCGTAAACTAGGGTTAGAAAAAGATGCATTAGGTTTTGAAACTCAAAGATTTCAACAGACCGTTAATGATATTCCTGTAGAATACGGAATGATGGCGGTACAGACAAAAGACGGTAAAATTGTAGGACAATCAGGAAAATGGGTTATTAAAGTTCCGAAAGGACTTGATAAAACAGCCAGTCTTGCTGAAAATGCTGCTTTACAGAGCGCTTTGTCATTTGTAGGAGCAGAATCCTATAAATGGAAAAATAAAGAAGAAGAAGATTTTCTTAAAAAAGAAACCGGTGATCCCAATGCAAGCTATGCTCCAAAAGGTGAATTGGTTTATTATTCAAATCCTGATGATGACAAGCTGAATGATTTAAGGCTAGCCTATAAATTCGATATCTATGCAGAAAAACCATTAAGCAGACAATATGTTTTTGTAGATGCTAAAAATGGAAAAGTGCTGGGAGTAGATGCCATTATTCACGAAGTAAACACACCGGGAACAGCCGTTACAGGATATAGCGGAACCCGCAGCATCACTACAGACTCTTATAACGGAAGCTACAGATTAAGAGAAACAGGAAGAAACGGAGGAACTTCAGTAGAAACTTATAACCTGAAAAAAGGAACAAGCTATGCTTCTGCAGTAGACTTTACAGATACGGACAACAACTGGAATAATGTCAATACCAATAAAGATCAATATGCTACAGATGCCCATTGGGGAGCAGAAATGACAGTGGATTACTTCTATACAAAATACGGACGTAAGAGTATTGATAATAATAACTTTGCTATTAAATCCTATGTTCACTATTCTACCAACTATTTTAATGCATTTTGGGATGGTTCCAGAATGACCTATGGAGATGGTAGTTCCACTACAAACGGAGGAAAACCATTAACAGCACTTGATGTTTGCGGCCATGAAATTACGCATGGATTAACATCCAAAACAGCTAACCTTGCGTATCAAAGAGAATCAGGAGCATTAAATGAAGGCTTCTCAGATATATTTGGAAACACCATTGAACGTTGGGCAAGACCTACACAGGCAAGCTGGACACTGGGAGAAGATTTCAATTATGTAATCAGGAATATGGCTAACCCTAACGCATACAGCCAGCCGGATACCTATATGGGAACCTACTGGAAAACTACCACCACTTCAGGTTGCGTTACTCCAAGCCAGTCTAATGATTATTGTGGGGTTCATACCAATTCAGGTGTACTTAACTTCTGGTATTATCTGTTAGTAACAGGAGGTTCCGGTACGAATGACAAAGGTTTTGCTTACAATGTTTCCGCAATAGGACTTGATAAGGCTGGAGCCATTGCATACAGAACATTGACAACTTATCTGACCTCTTCTTCAACATATGCCAATGCAAGAACCTATTCTATTCAGGCAGCTACTGATTTATACGGAGCAACCAGCAATGAAGTGACTCAGGTTAAAAATGCATGGAATGCTGTAGGTGTAGGAGGTGGAACTTCTCCGGCAGGAAAAATGGCAACAGCAGATACAGCACTGTACACGATAAGCCCGAATCCTGCAACAGACAGATTTACCATCAACTTTGAAGGAAAATCAGGAAAAGGAATTGTAGAACTGGTAAGCCTTACAGGTAAAAAAGAAATTTCAGAAAAAGTTGAAATTACTGATGGGACAAATAAACTGAACATTCAGCTTCCTTCTAATATTCTTCCGGGAGTATACATTGTATTGGTCAACGGAGAAAAAGCAGGAAACCTGATTAAAAAATAACCAAATCAAATCTTTAATATATTCAATGAAAAGGCCGCAAGTTAATTCTTGTGGCCTTTTGTATATTTTTAGCAAAAAAAATTATACTAAATAGAAATCATTAAGTTTTTCTTCACAAAGTGTTTTTACCACTTCAATCCATCGGTCTTCATCATTCAGACATGGGATATAATGGAAATTTTCTCCACCACCATGCATGAACTGTTCTTTTCCTTCCACAGAAATTTCTTCCAGGGTTTCAAGACAGTCAGAAACGAAAGCCGGACATACAATGGCCAGGTTTTTGATCCCTTTTTTACCAATTGTTTCCAATGTTTCGTCGGTATATGGCTCAATCCATTTATCTTTTCCTAATCTTGACTGGAAAGAAACAATCGTTTTTTCTTTAGGTAAATTCAGTTTGTCAATAACAAGCTGCGTTGTTTTATAACATTGGTGACGGTAGCAGAACTGATGACTTGGATTATCATCTCTGGAACAACAGTCATTAAGGTTACAGGTCTTTGTAGGATCTGTTTTATAAATATGTCTTTCCGGAACACCATGGTAAGAAAACTGCAATGCATCGAAATTTTCAGGAAGCTTCTCTTTAATACTTTCTGCAAGACAATTGATATAAATATCTCTGTTATAAAAAGGCTGAATATAATTAATTTTTATACCGGGAAACTTCTTTTTTCTTACCTCTTCGGCCTTTTCAATAACCGTTTCCGTGGTGCTCATCGCATATTGAGGATATAGTGGAAAAAGAACAATTTCAGTGATTCCCTGATCAACCAGTTTCTGAATTCCGGTTTCAATGCTTGGTTGTGCATATCTCATTCCGATTTCCACAGGAACGTCTACTACTTTCTGAAGCTTTTTCTGAATCTGTTCAGTAATGACAATCAGTGGAGAACCTTCATCTGTCCAAACTGTTTTATAGGCTTCAGCAGATTTTGCAGGTCTTGTTTTCAGAATGATTCCCTGTACGAGAAGTGCACGAAAGATCCAACGGTAATCAATCACCCTTTCATCCATCAGAAATTCATCAAGATATTCCTTTACGTCGTTTACAGAAGTTGATCTCGGTGATCCGAGGTTGACTAGTAAAATTCCTTTCTTATTCAATATTCTAAATTTTAATTATGAAACAGAACTTATAAAATCTGTTACTAATTTTGATACTTTGGCAAAGGTATTACTTTCCAGTAAGCCATTGCTTTCAAATTTGCCTTTTATCCCTTTTATTAATACCTGATGTTTATCATCTGTTGCGGCTCCAAGAGTTTTTAAGATCAGCAACAACTCTTCGTGTCCTTTTTCTCCGCTGGCGGAAGCCGTGATCACAGCAACAGGTTTTTCAGAAAATACCGTTGTGGAAACACACCACTCCAATAGATTTTTTAATCTTCCGGGAATACTGAAAATATATTCCGGTGTAGAAAATATCACCCCTGCTGAACGGTTAATATCCTCTCTGATCTTCAGAACTTCTTCAGGAGTATGATCATCAGTTAATGCGGTATCAAAATGCGGAAGAACAGAAAGGTCAGCATACAACTGAAAATCTGTATTTGCGTTGTCTGTTTTTTCCAGCACCTGTTCCATCAGTTTCTGATTGCTGGAATTTGCCGAAGCACTTCCAATAATCACGACAATTTTTTTTCCGGGAGGCATTTCGGCAGTTTTATCCGTTCACGGCTTCCACTCTTTCTACCAGGTCCGGAACGAATTGTTTTAAGATATTTTCAATTCCGTTTTTCAAAGTAGCAGTAGAGCTTGGGCAACCGGAGCATGCACCCTGTAGAAGCATTTTTGCTGTTTTGCTTTCCTGATCATATTCCATCAGAGAAATTTTTCCACCATCATTTTCTACGGCAGGAGCTACATATTCATTTAAAATGTCAGAAATTTTCTGCTCATCTTCAGTATAATCTCTGTTGATAATTTTCTCAACTGGGTTTTCGTGTTTCTGAGGTTCGATTTTTGAAATTTCACCTCCGTTCTGAAGATATTCGGCAATAAGTGCACGAACAGTCATCATCACCTGGTGCCATTCTACAGAATTATCTCTCGTAACAGCTACAAAGTTGTCTGAAATGAAAACTTCCGTTGCAAAATCAAACTCTTTAAAGATAGCCTGTGCTAAAGGAACTTCTTCAGCCGCTTCTTTCGATTTTACTTCCACGAAACCATCCATCAGCAGTTTGCTTGAAACAAACTTCATTACGTTGGGATTCGGAGTCATTTCAGCATAGATCTGATACATTTCTTTTTTCTTCTGAAGATAAATTCTCGGGTTGGCCAGTAATTCATCCTCAATTACATTTTTCAGACTTTCAGCAACATGTTCCCATTCTATGGTATCCTGTTTTGCCACAGCTACAAAATTAGCGGTAATGAAAACTCTTTCCACAAACGGATAATTGAAAAGTTCCTGTGCCAGAGGAATTTCCGAAATATCTGAATTTCTGTCCAGTTCCAAAGACCCCGGGATGAGATTGTAATCTGCTACAAATTTCATCACTTTTGGGTTTTCAGTTGGTTCTATAAGTACGGTACGCATTTTTTCGTTAAATTTGAGATACAAAAATACGCATTAGAAGTTAGAAGCTGAAAATTGAGAGTTAGATTTTTGCTATCACTATAATTTAGAAGTTAGATATCAGAAATGATAGTATATTTTAATTCCCAATTGGGCACATTTTCACATTTTCAAATTAATATTATGGCACTAATAAAACAGCTTTTAGGAAAAGCACCACAGATCGGAGAGAATACTTTTTTAGCAGAAACGGCAACTATTATTGGCGATGTCACAATGGGAAAAGACTGTAGTGTCTGGTATAATGCAGTAATCAGAGGAGATGTTCATTACATCAAAATGGGAGACAAGGTAAATGTTCAGGATAATGCAATGCTGCACTGTACGTATCAGAAATATCCTTTGAATATCGGGAACAATGTTTCCATCGGACATAACGCGATTGTTCATGGATGTACCATTAAAGATAATGTATTGATCGGAATGGGAGCTATTGTGATGGATGATTGTCTGGTAGAAGAAAACTCCATTGTAGGAGCAGGTTCTGTAGTGACCCAGGGAACGCACATTAAATCCGGAGAAGTCTGGGGAGGAGTTCCTGCAAGAAAAATAAAAGATATCAATGCTCAGTTACTGGAAGGAGAAGTGAACAGAATTGCAGATAACTATGTGAAATATTCATCATGGTATAAGGAGAATGTGAAGGATCATCAATTTTAGGATGTCAGGTGAATAGTGAATAGTCAATCCGCTGCGCTTGTCAATTATTTTGTACTGCAAAAATTCACCATTCACTTGCAAAGCAAAATTCACCATTGAACTATTTAAAAATAAATATAAAAGCTCTGTTCTGAAACAGAGCTTTTTCGATTTGATATAGAACCTTTGCTTTATTGTTAATTATTGTCCGGCGTGATAAGTCTGATCTTACCATTGATACATTTGAGTGATGTAGGTGGCTCGATCATCATACAGTCAGACGTAATATTATACTTTTCATTAAAAGCTTTCACTTTATCCGTATACTCATTCACTCTTTGTAAGAAAGCTTCTTCTTTTTTCTTAGGATAGGCAATGTATTGCTGAGGTCCGCCGCAGGCTTTTGATCCCATGGGAGCAAATGCCCATTCGCTGGCATCCGTACATTTTTCTCCTGATACTTCAGATTCAATAGAAGCTTTTAATCTATCCAGCTGTGCCTGTTCATATTTCTGACTGTCTTCGTCAGCAGGTCTGTCTGCAATATCAACAGGAAGATTGGTATTGGCATTCTTTGATGTATTACACGAAACTAAAGTTAATGTAGTACACAATACTATTGCCGGGATATGAAAGAATAATTTTTTCACAATAAACTTTTTTCTTTTTAAGAATTTTCAAAACTTATGCCAAGGTAAGAAATTCAAATTCATTTCCGTATTTTTGACGAAGATGAATAATCATTTTTTTGACTTAATAGAGTATACGAACAGAAGTGTTTTTTTAACGGGGAAAGCCGGAACAGGAAAGACAACATTTCTTAATGATTTTGTAAGGCGTACCAAGAAAAAGCATATTGTAGTGGCTCCCACGGGAATTGCTGCCATTAATGCTGGAGGAGTAACCATCCATTCCATGTTTGGGCTGCCGTTGAGAACCTTTCTTCCTACTACAGAAAGGATAGATACCAGTTTGGCCAATAATATTGCCGATCTGATGCCTCATTTCAAATACCGTAAAGATAAACTCAAACTTCTGAGAGAGGTTGAGATCATCATTATCGATGAGGTTTCGATGCTGAGGGCTGATGTTCTGGATATGATGGATTTTTCTTTGAGATTCATCAGAAGGAATAATCAGAGATTCGGAGGGGTACAGATGCTCTTTATCGGAGATTTGTATCAACTTCCTCCGGTGGTAAGGGATGAGCATATACTCAAAATGTATTACAACTCACCTTTCTTTTTTGACAGCCATGCCATTAAGGAAATTCCAATCGTCACCATTGAGCTGACAAAGGTATACAGACAATCTGACGAAGAGTTTCTGGAAATTCTGAATGCGATCCGTGACGGCGATGTGGATAATATAGATTTTGATCATCTCAATGAAAGGTATGATCCTGACTTTGATATGGGAAAAGAGTCTTATGTATATCTTTGTTCTCACAACAAAATGGCAGACGAGATCAATCAGGAAAAACTGGCAGAAATTAAAGTAGATCCTCAGATTTATGAAGCTAAACTGGTAGGAGACTTTAAAGAAAATCAATTTCCAAATGACCAGTTTCTGGAACTGAAAATTGGAGCTCAGATCATGTTTATCCGAAATGATATTTCCGGAGAAAAGAAATATTTTAACGGAAAACTGGGTGAGATTATCGGGTTGGATGAGAATGAAATCCGTGTTGTTCTGGATGAAAGTGAAAGAGAAATTGTGGTAAAAAGGGAAACCTGGGAACAGAAAAAATATTTCCTTGATACGGATAAAAATATCAAAGAGGAAGTGTTGGGAAGTTTCGAGCAGTTTCCGATCAAATTAGCATGGGCGGTTACGATTCACAAAAGCCAGGGATTAACGTTTGATAAAGTGATTATTGATGCCGGGAAAAGTTTTACTGCCGGTCAGGTGTATGTGGCTTTATCCCGCTGCAGAACTCTGGAGGGCATTGTTTTAAAATCAAAAATTACTCCCGAAGTTATTTTCAAGGATAACAGGATTCTTCATTTCCATACCGATACTATTGCCAATGATCATGTGGAGGCGATCCTGAATCAGGAAAAATATGATTACAGCATCAGTAAAGTATTGCGAACGTTAGACTGTACATGGTTTTTGAAAGAAGTGGAGGAGTGGAATAACCTTTCCATTGTCACCAAAAATATAGACCACGTTAAAACCAAACAGCTTTATCTTCAGTTGAAACATGAAGCGGTCAACCTGGGGAAAATTTTTGAAAAATTAGAACGAATCATTTTCCAGAAAGTCAATAATTTTATTGAACAGAAAGAAGAATGGTCCGAGATTGAAAGCAAATCAAAAGGTGCGGTTAATTTCTTTTTTACAGAAACCAGAAATAAAATATTCGATCCTTTGAAAGAGTTTTATGCTGAGATAAAAGGTGCAAAAGGATTGAAACAATACAACGAAGAATTTAAAAGCTGGCTGGAAGACATTGAAGAATATCTGAACAGCCTGAGAGATATTCACCTGCTTGAAACGAAACTTTTAGATGAAAAGAATGATAAGGAAATCAATCTGAAAATTGCTAAAGTTCCGTCCCAGGTTTTAACCTTCCAGTTGTTTGAGCAAGGAAAAACGATCGGTGAAATTGCCTTGGAAAGAGGGCTGGTGAAAGAAACAGTTATTGGGCATCTTGCCAAATTTGCCGAGCAGGGATTGCTGGACATCGCCAGAGTCATTACTTCAGATAAAATCAAAGCTTTTGAAGATGAATTCTATAAAAATCCACATGAAACATTAACCGAGTGGAAGAATGCATTGCCAAGCCATTTTGAATTTAACGAAATCAGGATTTTAATTAATCATTATAATTATAAAAAAGAAAAGAACTCGTAAGAGTTCTTTTTTTATGGAGAGACGATTCTTAAAAATTTAAGGATACATCGCATTGATGGTATTGATATCTCCGGTGGTAAATCCGGTTCTGGTATAAGTAAAATTGCTGTTGTCAGCTCTGGTAATCGTAGGCAGCCCGTTTCTGGAATATGAGGTCGGCCAATACATCATCACCGAATTAATATTAAACGGGCCTATATCTGTTCCGGAATTATAGATATTGAAATTATAAGACTGTCCGTTTTGAATATTATTCCACAGAATTTTTACGTATTGATCTCTGTCTTTACGCGTATGTTCATGATAAAGTCCTACCGTATGCCCCATTTCATGGATAACTGATCCTACAGAAATATACTGATCCAAAGAAATAGTTTGTTTTCCACCCTGGTATCCGATATGCGCCCAGCCATCAGATCCTGATGAACTTCCGAAAATAAATTCCACATAATTAGACTGATTGGTGCGGTAGATCCACTGAGTATTGGTTTTATTATTATACTCGCTGATTGCGGAGTTGATTTTGTTAACATTAATGGAACCCATATTCCCGGCAATGGTATAATAGATTTTCCCATTCGGCCATCTTGAATAACTGGCACCGCCTTTATTAACTTCATTACCTTCTGATAGTTGTTTGTCGGTAAGAACAATATCTCCCTGGAAAAAATTCATTCCGTTTTTTCTTTCATAGGTAATTTCCTGGCCGTTCAATTGTCCTTTTTCTACATTGTCTGCGTTGAGGGCATTGGTTTGTGCTTCGGAAACAATTTCTTCATTGTTTTTACTACATGATGAAATTGTGGCAGTCATAAGAATACTCATCAAGACTGTTTTTCCTGTCAGCATCTGTTTATAAAACAGGCTGTTTTGTTTTTTGATCATATTAATGTTTTTAAAAATTTGGTATACGAATATAATCAATATATCTCTTTTTGTTGAATTGTTTTCGTTAAAATATGTTTTTAATAGAGTTATTTAAATTTTAAAATCTCATAGATAAAATCAAGTAAACAAAAATTTTATTCCAATAGTTTTTCCCTGAACTGATCAATTGTTTTTATTAATTACAAAAAGTAACTAATGCAGTTTTTATGTTTTAAATTTGCCTTGTTTTTCAGATTAAAGAAAAATTAACATCATAACATGAAAAATTTTGAAATTTCTGTTTTAGATCTTGCCCCGGTAAAGCAAGGTAAAAGCATTCATGATACTTTTCAGGACAGCTTATCACTAGCTAATCACGCTGAAAATTTAAATTATAAAAGATTCTGGCTGGCAGAACACCACAATATGGAAAGTATTGCAAGCTCTGCAACTTCTGTTTTAATTGGTTTCATTGCCAATGGAACGAAAACAATCAGAGTAGGTTCAGGAGGAATTATGCTTCCTAACCACAGTTCTCTGATCATTGCAGAACAGTTCGGAACACTGGAATCTCTGTTTCCGGGAAGGATTGACCTTGGATTAGGAAGAGCTCCGGGAACAGATGGCTTGACAGCACAAGCGTTGGGAAGGAATCCAGCCATCATCAATGAACAGTTTCCAAGACAGATCCTCGAACTTCAAAGATATTTTTCAAAAGAAAATTCAGAGGCGATGGTTCGTGCCATTCCGGGAGAAGGATTGGATATTCCGCTATATATTCTGGGGTCAAGTACAGACAGTGCATGGCTGGCTGCAGAACTAGGGCTGCCTTATGCATTTGCGGGACATTTTGCACCTGAGCAGATGGAAATGGCTTTTAAAATATACAGAGAACATTTCGAACCGTCAAAATATCTGGATAAACCTTATATCATTGCCTGTGTTAATGGGGTAGCGGCTGAAACTTCTGAGGAAGCTCATAAAATTTCCACCACTTTATTCCAGGCATTCATCAATATTGTAAGAAACGACAGAAAACCTTTTGCTCCACCCGTGGATGATATGGATGACATCTGGTCCCCAATGGAAAAATCTATGGTATTGCAGAAACTGAGATATACTTTTATCGGAGATCAGGCTGAAATTCAGGAAAAACTTAAAGATTTCCAGGAAAGGTTCCAGGTAGATGAGCTGATGATCAATTCACATATCTACGACCATCAGAAAAGATTGAGATCTTACGAGATTTTCAGAGCGGCTGCAGACTCTTTATCCAAAGCGTAATAAACCATCCATAATTAATTGGCAGATGCTTATTTTTATGAGTATCTTTGCACAAATAAAAAGTAAAAATGTCAGATATTAAATTAAATACTATTCCAGAGGCTATTGAAGACCTTAGAAATGGTAAAATAATCATAGTAGTAGATGATGAAGACAGAGAAAATGAAGGTGATTTTCTTTGCGCGGCAGAACTGACAACGCCGGAAATTATCAATTTTATGGCTCTTCACGGAAGAGGGCTGATCTGTATGCCGCTTCCTGAAAAAAGATGTGATGAGCTTGGACTTGAAGTGATGGTAAGCAGAAGCAGCGATCCTAAGGAAACTGCTTTCACCGTATCAGTTGACCTTCTGGGTAACGGAACATCTACCGGAATTTCTGCAAGTGACAGAGCAAAAACAATTTTAGCGCTGATGGATGAAAAATCCAAGCCTACGGACTTTATGAGACCTGGCCACATTTTCCCGCTTCGTGCAAGAAAAGGAGGTGTATTGAAAAGAGCCGGACATACTGAAGCGGCCATCGATCTTACGAACTTAGCAGGGTTAAAAGAAGGAGGTGTGATCTGCGAGATCATGAACGAAGACGGTACAATGTCCCGTCTGCCTGAACTTCATGCTTTTGCCCAAAAACACGATATGAAGATCGTTTCTATCGAAGACCTGATCCATTATCAGCTTAAAAAAGGAAATCTTGTAGAAAGACTTGAAGAGAAAAAAGTAAAAACCCATTATGGTGATTTTGATTTTTATGCTTTCAGAGAAACTTCCAATGACCAGATCCACTTTGCATTGACAAAAGGAACATGGACAGTAGATGAGCCTGTTTTGGTAAGAGTACAATCTTCAGATTCTTATTTCGATGTATTGACAAGATTAAATAATGGGGAGAAACCTCTGTTGGAAAAAGTAACCAATATGGTTAATGAGGCTGGAAAAGGAGCTATTATTTTCATCAACAATGTTTCCAACTCTGAAAATACATTGAGAAAACTTCAGCAGTTCCTGAACTATCAGGACGGTCAGGAGCAGCATCCTACACTGGCGTACAACTACAGAGATTATGGAATCGGAACGCAGATCCTTAAGAATTTAGGAATCAACAAGTTTAAAGTAATCACTCAAAACCCTAATATCAAACCTCAGGTTGGAGGATATGATGTAGAGGTTACGGAGATGGTACAACTATAAAAAATGAATGGTCAATAGTGAATTGTTTTCACATTAATTGACTGTTTGTAATATAAAATATAAGGTTTAGGATTTTTCTAAACCTTTTTTATTTTTTAAACCATGACTGAATCTTTAAAAAAACATATCCGGGGCTATATTGAAATTTCAGATGAAAAGCTGGAGAAATACTGCAGTGCTTTCAGTTTAAGGAAAATCAAGAAAAAAGAATTCCTCTTAAAAGAAGGTGAAATTTGCGAATTTGAAGGGTTTGTAGTAAGCGGATGTTTTAAAGTTTTTCATACCCATCATAATGCAGCCGAACAGATATTGTATTTTGGAATTGAAAACTGGTGGATCTCCGATATTGATAGTTTTGTGAACCGTATTCCCTCTAAACTCAATATTCAGGCGCTTGAGGATAGTGAAATCCTTCTTATTCCCAAAAAAGACAAAGAAAAACTGTATACTGAAATGCCGGAGATTGAAAGATTAATGAGGCTTAAATTTCAAAAATCAATTATTGCACTACAGCGTAGAATTATTGATAATCTAAGCAAGCCTTCTGATGAACGTTATGTTGAGTTTTTAAAAGATTATCCACAGACAGCCAACCGTTTAACGAATATTCAGATTGCAGCATATCTGGGAGTAACTCCGGAATTTATAAGCAGAATCCGAAAGAAAATTGTCAGTAAAAGCTGATGACCGAAAAAAATAAAAAGTCCCGAAAGTTTATTGGTACATGTTTTCGGGACTTTTTCTATGTTTGATAATAGTCTATTTTAGCTTAATGTAATTCCGTCAAAGTTTCGGAAGCCATTCAGAAAATCTTTTACCATCATTCTTTTTTTACCTTCCAGTTGAAGTTCAAGAGGGTAGTAGATCCCGTCCTGAGTGTAAATTTTAAATTCATTTTTTGAAATATCCAGCGTTCCGGCTGGTTTTCCGTGATCAGAAAGTTCAAATTTACCCCCGAATATTTTTAATCCTTTTTCTTCGTTGTCAATCTTTAAAGTAGTGAAGGCTGCAGGATAAGGAGACATTCCCAGAATAAACTGATGAATAGTTTTTGAAGGCTGTTCCCAATTAATCCTCGTATCTTCCTTGAAAATTTTATAAGCATTTTTAGGATGTTCTACATGGGGCTGAGGTTTTTCTTCAATAGCATTTTCGGCAAGACCATCCAATGTCTTAACCACAAGGCCTGAGCCCATTTCCATGAGTCGGTCATGAAGGCTTCCTGCATTTTCATCCGGTAAAATTTCCATTTCCTGCTGAAGAAGAATATTTCCTTCGTCAATTTTTTCATTAATAAAGAATGTAGTTGCTCCGGTTTTTTCTTCTCCGTTGATTACAGCATAATTGATGGGTGCAGCACCTCTGTAATCAGGAAGCAGTGAAGCATGAAGATTGAAAGTTCCCATTTTAGGCATCTCAAAAAGCACTTTAGGCATCATTCTGAAGGCAACCACTACAAAAACATCAGCATCCAGTTTCCTAAGTTCTTCCAGGAATTCAGGGTTTCTCAACTTTTCTGGCTGAAAAACAGGAATATTATTTTCTTCTGCATAGATTTTTACCGGTGACTGGTGAATTTTCTGTCCGCGTCCGCTTGCCTTATCAGCTACAGTTACAACACCTACTACCTGATGGTGAGATTGGTGGATGGCCTCCAAAGAGGTTTTTGCAAACTCAGGAGTTCCTAAAAAAACGACTTTCAATGATTTCATAATGCAAAGATAAGTTTTTGATCTGAGAGTCGGAAAATATCAGGGTTTGAAGGTAGGAGAGTTTTAGAGTATGAGCTTTGAGATTTAGGCAGGTTGAGGGTCATAATATTTATCAATCATTGCTCATTGCTCATTGCATATTACTCATTACTCATGATTCAGCGCATACGTTCTGAAATTCAGCATTCTTACCTTTCCTGAATCCAAAAGAAAAATCAGATTCTCCAGTATATTTTCTTTGGAATGATAGCTGAGCTGGATAGACAGTTCTTCAATAGTAGCCGATTTTTTAGCTAATAAATTAATGATCTGCTGGGAAATATTTTTCCCAAAGATAGACTGCTTATTTTTTTCGCAGACAGAGCACTGTCCACAGTTTTTTGAATTTTTTTCACCAAAGTAAGCAAGAATTAGTTTCATTTTACAGTAGTCGTTATTTTCTACGTAAAACTTCATCTCTTCCCATTTCTGGATTTTATTCCTCTGAATATGTTCAAATAATTTCCAGTAAGCGCTGTTCACAGCTCTTTCATCACGGGGTTTGAGGAATTTAATACTGGCTAATGCTCCGTCAATATATTCAAGGTAATTCTTTTGCTGCAGCTCTTTCAGACGTTCCTTGATTAAAGGAACACTGATATTGATTTTGTTGCTGACCTGCTGTTCGCTGAACATAACTTTGTGCGTAGTAATTCCTGATATGGTACGGAAAAGGAGTTCTATGAAATGGCCATCTTTTTGTGGCAACTGGTCAATCTCATCAGCTTTAATAAAAAGTTCGAGCGAAGACAGACTTTTGTTATCATTGTAGTAAACAATTTCCTGATTGTGCAGAAAATTGAGTACATTGTTGATCTTGGCCTTCGATAGTTTTGTAAAATTCTGTATACTGAGATGATTCAGTTGAAATGTCTTTTCCGGAAGTTCAAATTCAGCTACCTGAAAAATAGAGTAGAGATAACTAACTATTTTCAAAAACTCAGCTTTGTTGGGAGTCTGGTTTTTTAAAACCTGATCAAAATTCAATAGTTCCTGTTTGTTCCAGAGCATGAAGGCAAAACTGTCTTTGCCATCTCTTCCGGCTCTTCCGATTTCCTGATAATAGTTTTCAAGGGATGCAGCGGGAGAATAATGAATGACAAAACGGACATTATCTTTGTCAATACCCATTCCAAAGGCATTGGTAGAAATAAGAACGTGATTGTCACTGTTATTCCAAAGATTCTGTCTTGCATTCTTTTCTTTGGTTGTGAGACCGGCATGAAAATAATCTACATTTTTCAGTTGATTTTTCTTTAGAAATTCTGCCAGCAGTTCAGCTTCTTTTCTTGTTCTTACGTAAACAATTCCGGAATCATTGCTGTATTTTAGAATATCAAAAACACGTTGAAATTTATCAGATACTTCATCTGTAAAGATTTTAATATTCTCTCTTTTGAAACTCTTTTGAAAAACAAAAGGATTTTTCAGTTCCAGTTTATTTTTAATTTCTTCCAGCACTTTCGGAGTTGCAGTTGCAGTCAAGGCAAGGCAGGGAATCTCTGGGTTATTATTTCTGAATCCTTTTATATTCTGGTAGCTGGGCCTGAAATCCTGTCCCCATTCTGAAATACAGTGTGCTTCATCAACGGCAATGAAGGATAGCTGTATTTCTTCCATATTTTGAATAAACTGAGTATTGGTAAGCCTTTCAGGAGAAACATAGAGCAGCTTGGTAAGTCCTTCTTTACAGCGGTCATAAATGGCTTCAGCATCATATTCATCCAATTCGGAGGAAAGATATTCTGCTTCTATACCACGCGCTTTAAGCTGATTAACCTGGTCTTTCATCAATGCCAGCAAAGGAGAAACAACAAGGCAGGTTCCTTCTTTCAGTAAGGCTGGTAATTGATAACATAAAGACTTTCCTGCTCCTGTAGGTAAGAGAACCAGGGTGTCTTTTTCATTGATTACAGCATTGATAATTTCTTCCTGAGAATCTCTGAAGTCGGTATAACCCCAGAAATACTTAAGAGTATCATATTTTAGCTTTTGAAAATCCTGCGGAGAAATCATGTTGTAAAAATAAGGAAAGAATTAGGACAAAAAAAGTCACGCAGGGCGTGACTTTCATATAATGTATCAATATGTTTATTATTTAGCTTCGAAGTATACTCTTCTGTTGGCTCTGTTTTTCCATTCAGGGCACTTCGTTGCCGGTTCACATTCAGGATATTTAAGGTCTTTTTCACCTTTTCCTATAGCCTGTAGTTTACCTGTCTGAACACCATTTTTGATCAGATAGTTCTTAACGTTGTTTGCTCTTCTTTCAGATAGTTTCTGGTTGTAAGCATCAGTACCTCTTGTATCTGTAGCTCCGATTACATTGTAAGAACCATTTGAAGAATTAATATAGTTTACTGCATTATTTAAAATTGGAGTATTTGAAGGTAAAATTCTGTCAGAATTCAAATCAAACTCAATTCCTTCCAATTTAGTTTCTGTTTCTACTACAGGTCCTGTTGTTGCTACAGGGCATCCGTTGTTTTCAACAGGTCCCGGAACAGTTACACACTTATCGTAAAGGTCAATTACACCGTCTAAGTCAGTGTCAAGCGCAACTCCGGCACCATCCACTCTTGCTCCTGCAGGAGTATCAAGCTGTCTGTCCCAATCGTCGCATACCCCGTCGTTATCAGCATCTCCTTTTTTACATACTTCAATATCCTGGTTTTTGTTAGCCAGCACATCAAGTTTATAATAGATTTCCTGAAGCGGGTCATGCCACATTAAGTGAGATTCATGTTTTCCAAGTTTAACAGAAAGACCTAAAGTAGCATTGAAGAAGTTGTCTGAAACCTGCTCTGAACGCTTGTTGATAGCGCTGTATTTATCACCTCCTCCATCAAATTCATCATCACCGGTTACCACATACATTAATCTACCTTCAATATCGATTCTTCTGTTCACTTTGAACTTCAGACCTGTACCAGCCTGCATAAACATAGAACCTAATTCGAAAGGTTTGATTTCAGTCATCAATCTCTGTCTGTTGCTTCCGTCTTTCTGATATGCTCTGTACGCAATAGTACCGATACCAGCATATCCGTGAAGTGCCCATCTGTAAGGAGAATGGTTGTCAACTCTTCTTAACAGGTTTGAGAAGTTAATATCTCCTAAGATAGAGATCGCATCATACTGAGTTCTTGCTCCTACTGCTGTTGCATCCGGTGCTGAATTTTTAGTATTGAACCATCCTTGTCTGGTTTCACCTCTGTCATACTGTAAATTGATCCCAAAAGCATGGGTAATCGCTTTATCAATACTTACATACGCTGAATATCCAAAAAGGTTTTTACCGTTACCATTTTTGATAGAGGTTAAATCCGCAGACTGAAGAAGTGGAACACCCACCCCGGCAGAAATAGACCAATCGTTAAATCTTTTAGATTGATTGGTGAATGGGGAAACATTAGCAGATCCCGAAGAAAATGTATTAGGATATTCTCCTTTTGAAACTGCCGTTGAGTCTTGTGCATACGTGGCAGAAGGAATTGCCAAAGCTAATGCAACAATTGCTAAACTTAATTTCATAGTGTTATTTTTTTAAGTTAAGTTATTTTAAATGATTTTTTACGCTAAAAAGTGATATTGTGTTAATTTTTTTCAAAACAAACGTACTGATTACTAATGTGTTTGTACAATTGTCCTGAAAATAATGATAAAGGTATGTAAAAAAATTCGTAGTAGAAAAAAAATAAACCGAAAAGAACAATTCTTTTCGGTTTATGAAGTATTTGAAATTATTTCTTCTTTTTCTTAGCGGGAGCTTTTTTGACTGTTTTTTTTACAGGAGCATCTTCATAGTCTTTCTTTTTGATAGAATCCCATTCTGAACTTTCTATAAATCTTACAGTAACTTTTCTGTCCGCCATTCTTTCAGCATCTGAAGCTGATGCAGGGATAGTAGCTTCAGCAGAACCTACTCCTCTTGATTTCAGCACATTTTCATTGATGCCTCTGTTTTCCAGAGCTCCAACTACAGCTGCTGCTCTTTCTTTAGACAATCTAAGGTTGTATGCTGCATTTCCTTTGATATCGGTATGTCCTGTTAACAGGTAATTACCTCCGTTTTCTTTGATAATTGAAGCAGCCAGATCCAGTTTCTCATTAGATTCAGGTCTGATGGTTGCTTTATTAAAGTTGAAATAAATATCTTTAAGGGTTTTCTCTACTTCTACAGCAGTTTGCTTATTATCTTTAACAACAGGACATCCGTTGTTTTCAACAGGTCCTGGAACCGTTACACACTTATCGTAAAGGTCAATTACACCGTCTAAGTCAGTGTCAAGCGCAACTCCGGCACCATCTACTCTTGCTCCTGCAGGAGTATCAAGCTGTCTGTCCCAATCGTCGCATACACCATCATTATCAGCATCTCCTTTTTTACATACTTCAATATCCTGGTTTTTGTTAGCCAGTACATCAAGTTTATAATAGATTTCCTGAAGCGGGTCATGCCACATTACGTGAGACTCGTGCTTACCTAGTTTGAAAGAAAGACCTAAAGTAGCGTTGAAGAAGTTGTCTGAAACCTGCTCAGAACGCTTGTTGATAGTGCTGTAAGCATCACCTCCACCGTCAAATTCATCATCACCGGTTACCACATACATTAATCTACCTTCAATATCGATTCTTCTGTTCACTTTGAACTTCAGACCTGTACCAGCCTGAAAGAACATAGAACCTAATTCGAAAGGTTTGATTTCTGTCATCAATCTCTGTCTGTTGCTTCCGTCTTTCTGATATGCTCTGTATGCAATAGTACCGATACCTGCATATCCGTGAAGTGCCCATCTGTAAGGAGAATGGTTGTCAACTCTTCTTAACAGGTTTGAGAAGTTGATATCTCCTAAGATAGAGATCGCGTCATACTGAGTTCTTGCCCCTACTGCTGTTGCATCCGGTGCTGCATTTTTAGTATTGAACCATCCTTGTCTGGTTTCACCTCTGTCATACTGTAAATTGATCCCAAAAGCATGGGTAATCGCTTTATCAATACTTACATACGCTGAATAGCCAAAAAGGTTTTTACCATTACCATTTTTGATAGAGGTTAAATCTGCTGACTGCAGAAGCGGAACACCTGCTCCTACTGAAACAGACCAATCATTAAATCTCTTGGATTGGTTGGTAAATGGTGTAACATTGGCAGATCCTGAGGAAAATGTATTGGGATATTTTCCATTCGAAACTGCTGTTGAGTCTTGTGCATAAGCGGCAGAAGGAATTGCCAAAGCTAATGCAACAATTGCTAAACTTAATTTCATCGTGTATTATTATTTGATTTCTTTTTGTAAAAGAATTGTAAGACTGTTTTAATTATTTAATCGGGCATCCGTTATTTTCAACAGGTCCTGGTACAGTTACGCACTTATCGTAAAGGTCAATAACTCCATCAAGATCCATATCCAAAGCAACTCCGGCTCCATCTACTCTTGCTCCTGCAGGAGTATCAAGTTGTCTGTCCCAGTCATCGCATACTCCGTCATTGTCTGCATCTCCTTTTTCGCAGACAACAAGGTCAGTACTTGCATTTTCGAGAACGCTGGTTCTGTAATAAGCTTCCTGAAGCGGATCATGCCATGCCAGATGAGATTCGTGCTTTCCTAGTTTGAAAGATACTCCTAAACTTACTGTCCAGGCGTTATCAGATCTTCTGGAATTTAACATGTTATATTTTGAACCTGGAGTGGAAGGATCATAATCATTAGGATCTGCCCATCCGCCGCCATCGAATTCATCATCACCACTGATAATGTACATGGTTCTTGCCTCAACGTCAATAAGTTTTGAAACATTGTACTTGATTCCCACACCTCCCTGATAGAAGATAGAGTTGATATCAATGTCCTGTTTAATGAATAAAGGAGTTCTTCTTGGAGAATTGCTCCATCTGAATTCGTCATTATCATGCAGTGATGTTCTGAATCCCTGAAGACCGATACCCATATATCCGTGGAAAGCCCATCTGTATGGAGAGTGGTTGTCTACTCTTCTGAATAAGTTCGAGAAGTTGATATCCCCCAATAAAGAGATGTTGTCAAACTGTGTTGTTGCAGTAGCTATTCCTGATTTTACACCTTCAGCACCAGGAAGCTGGGCTGTCTGTTTTGTTTCTCCTCTCATATACATAAGGCTTAGCCCGAATGCATGTGTGATTTGTTTGTCCACGCTTACGTAAGCATTGTATCCCCAATTAGTCTTATCCTTGCGGATAGATTTTAAATCGGAGTGTACCATAAATGCAGGACCTCCTCCAACAGAAATAGACCAGTCTCTGAAACGTCTGGATTTGTTGTCAAAGGGTTTTACATTAGCGGAACCTGAGGAGAATGTATTAGGGTACTCTGTGGAAGAGTTTACTGTTGTGCCGCTGTTCTGTGCGAAAGCTGCAATTGGCAATGACGTAGCCAATAATAATAAACCTAATTTCATACAATATGTTTTATGTTTTAAATAAAATCTTTTAATAATATCCTGGAAAAATCCCTTTCAAAAAGATGTTTTTTATGAGGGATTTCTAATCTTTCTGATTTAAAATTCAACTCATTATACTTAATGATATCAATATCAATTATCCTGTCTGTGTAACCACCGGATACTTTTGAATCATTAATTCTTCCCATCTCAACTTCTATATTCTTAATACAATCAAGCAGTTGAATGGGTGAAAGATGTGTGAATATTATTGCTGCAATATTACAAAAAATATTGGAACTGGCAAACTCTACAGGCTCAGACATTAAAAATTCGCTGGTTTGTGAAATGTAATTTCCGGCTTCACTGATTTTTTTTAATGCAAGCTCTACATTTTTTTTTTGCTCTCCTAAGTTACTTCCCAGTAACAAAACGACCTTATGCTGCGACATATTAGAAAATTGATTGATTTATGAGAAGTTTCTTCAAAAATGTTTTGGCAAATATAGTCGCAATTATCATACTTTGCGCTCTATTTTTCATCTTTTTCATCATGATGCTTGTGTTCAGTGCAATGGGGAATGATAAGTCGGTGGCGGTGAAAAAGAACTCAGTTCTTACGATTAATTTAAAGACCAGTATCATCGATAGTCCTACCGAAGAAGAGATGGGATTATTCGGGATAGGCGCCCAAAATAAAAGTATTCTTATATATGATGCATTAGAGGCTATCAACAAAGCAAAAACTGATGATAATATTAAAGGAATCAGTATAGAAGCTGATGACTTGTCTGCAGGCCTTACGCAGATTGATGATCTTAGAAATGCTATTGAGGATTTCAAGAAAAGCGGAAAGTTTGTATACGCTTATGGAAACGGAGTATCACAGTCTGCTTATTATTTAGGATCTGTTGCTGATCAATATTACCTGCATCCGGCAGGAATGATCGAATTAAAAGGTCTTTCTACTGAGGTTACTTTCTTCAAAGATTTTGCAGATAAATACGGAATCGGAATCGAAGTAATCCGTCACGGTAAATTCAAGTCTGCGGTAGAACCCTTTTTAAGAAATGATATTTCTCCTGAAAATAAAGAACAGTTAAGTACTCTTTTGAATGATCTTTGGAAAAATACATCCAATAAAATGGCTGCTTCAAGAAAAATTGATACTGCTCAGTTCAGAACAATTACAGACAGCTTATACGGAATGATTCCTGAGCAGAGTTTACAGTATAAACTTGCGGATAAGCTGATCCAGAAATCCGAATATGAAGATCTTCTGAAAGCGAAGCTTAATGTAAAAGATAAAGAAAAGCTGAACAAGATTTCTTTGACAAGCTATATCAATTCTTATGCGGATGAAGATAAATCCGGTGAAAAGATCGCTGTACTTTATGCTTCGGGATCTATTAATAACGGAGATGAATACAATGATATTCATTCCGAGAAATATGTGAAGTACATCAAAAAACTTCAGGAGGATGATAAAGTGAAAGCGGTTGTGTTCAGAATCAACTCTCCGGGAGGAAGTGCCAATGCTTCAGATGAAATTTTATTTGAATTACAGCAGCTGAAAAAGAAAAAGCCACTGATCGTTTCTTTTGGAGACTATGCAGCATCAGGAGGATATTATGTAGCAATGGCTGCAGATAAAATTTATTCAGAGCCTAATACACTTACCGGTTCTATCGGAGTGTTCGGGGTGATGCCTTACTATAAAGATATTGCTGCTAAAAACGGGATTCGTGCGGATATTGTTTCTACCAATGCCAACTCTATGTATTATTCAGGATTAAACGGAGTGACCCCTTATGGAGTCAATATGATGACAAGAAGTGTGGAAGGTACCTATAAGAGATTTGTACATTTTGTAACTCAGAACAGAAAGAAAACTTTTGAGCAGATTGATAATGTAGGAGGCGGTAGAGTATGGAGTGGTGTTCGTGCCAAGCAAATTGGATTGGTGGATGAATTGGGTACTTTAGCTGATGCTGTGGAATTTGCCGCTCAGAAAGCAGGAATGAAATCTTACCACGTAGAGGCTTTCCCTAAGAGAATGACCCCGTTCGAACAAATCTTTAAAGACCTGAATGAGGAAGATGTTTCGGCAAGAATTATTAAAAATAAGATAGGGAAGTCCAACTATGAGATTTTACAGCAGATCACAAACAAAAAACTACAGTCTGAGGTGAAAATGGAAATGCCTTATCAGATCAGAATCAACAACTAACTAAATTTTATATTGTATACAAAAATCCCGGACCTGAAATTTCAGATCCGGGATTTTATTTTTTATCAGCGTTACTATCAGCTTTTCTTTGTGGCCATTCCATAAATCCAGAGAATGATTAAAGCGCCTCCGATTGAGAGAATCCAGCTTCTCGGATTCCAGAATGAAGTGACATCACCCCAGTGTAAAACGTAAACTCCTATAGCTCCTCCTACAAATGCTCCCAGAATTCCCAGGATGATAGTGATAAGCCATCCTCCTCCCTGAGTTCCAGGCATGATCATTTTAGCGATAGCACCTGCAATAAGACCGAATAAGATCCATGTAATAATTCCCATAGTTGCAAATTTTTTTATTGTTAATATTTTAAAAATGATTTGTTACTAATATAAGGGAAAACATGATATAAATCATCTTTTCTTGAAGAATGAGTCTACAAATTCCGTACCATTAAAAAGTTGTAAATCCTGCATTTTTTCGCCTACACCGATATACTTCACCGGAATCTGGAACTGATCGGAGATACCGATAACAACACCTCCTTTGGCTGTTCCGTCCAGTTTTGTTACTGCCAACGCGTTTACTTCCGTTGCTGCTGTAAATTGTTTTGCCTGTTCGAAAGCATTCTGCCCTGTAGAGCCGTCAAGCACCAATAAAATTTCATGAGGTGCATCAGGAATTACTTTCTGCATCACTCTTTTGATCTTGGAAAGCTCGTTCATCAGGTTGATCTTGTTGTGAAGTCTTCCTGCAGTATCGATGATGACAACATCTGCATTTTGAGCTACAGCACTTTGTACCGTATCAAAAGCTACAGACGCAGGATCCGATCCCATTTCCTGTTTTATAATGGGAACACCCACTCTTTCGCTCCAGATAACAAGCTGGTCAACGGCAGCCGCTCTAAAGGTATCAGCCGCTCCAAGAACTACTTTTTTACCTTCCGATTTGAACTGATGAGCCAGTTTTCCGATGGTTGTTGTTTTTCCCACTCCATTTACTCCTACTACCATAATGACATATGGTTTTTTTGAAGTGTCTATATTTCCCGTACCGGCATGTGGATTTTCAAGCAATAATCCCGAAATTTCTTCACGGAGAATTTTGTCAAGTTCGTTGACGCCTACATATTTATCTCTGGCAACACGTTCTTCAATTCTTTCAATAATTTTGATAGTGGTAGAGGCACCTACATCGGAAGCAATCAGTACTTCCTCCAGATCATCCAGAACTTCATCATCTACTTTGCTTTTACCGACTACGGCTTTCGTCATTTTTTCAAAGAATCCCTGGCTGGATTTTTCCAATCCTTTATCTAAGGTTTCCTTTTCTTCCTTTTTGAAAATATTTTTAAACCAACTCATAGTTTTAGTTTATTCTTATTTATTTTTAATCACTGCTGTGGCTTCTACTTCTATCAACACATCATCTCTGAAAAGCCTGCTCACTTCTACAAGGCTGCTTACGGGAGGATTCTGAAGATTGACATACAAATCCCTTACTTTTCTGAAATCAGGTGTTTTTTTGATGTCTGTGGTGTAGATGACCAGTTTGATAATATCTTTTCCTGTACCTTCATATTCTTTCAGGATGTTTTCAATATTTTTGAAAACCTGCTGGGTCTGCTCTTCAATCGTATTTCCCACAAGATTGCCTTCCGTGTCCAGAGGAACCTGTCCGGATAGCAAAATCATTCTGGAATTTCCGCAATCAATACTTACCGATTGAGATAATCCTTTTATGCTGAAAACTTTCGGCGAACTTTTATATTCTAAATTCATTGTTTTCTGACTGAATGAAAATAGAAAAGTTGCTGTGCAGGCCAGAACAAGTATCTTTTTCATACTTTACTGATTAATAATCTGGTGAGCAAAGATAGCAAAAAAACTACCCAAAACAGGAGTTGTTTTTTTATATGTAAACAAAGTCTTTATTATTTTTATTTCCTGATATTCAGCAGCAGGGTTTTTATTACAGTCTGATAAAGAAACTGATTGCAATTATAAGTCAAATTCGTCTCCCAGGCGTGCTATATTAAAACCTTTTTCAATAACCTGTTTACTCTGTCTGCTATCAGGATTTAAAATTTTATTGGTATGGTTAAAATGGATAAAGAAAATTCTTTTTTTATATTCAGGCGGCAGGCTTTTAAACAGTTCCATACTCTCCACTACAAAGGGGTGCGGGATATCTTCAATATTTCTGTAGCCTATTTCTTCCGAATCATAAAATGTACCGTCCAGAAATGCATAATCTACTGTTTTTATGAGATCTGTAATATGGTATTTCCACTTATTCCATTTATCTATATCCGGAATGAATAATGCCTTTTTATGAGGACCTTTAATGATGAAACCTACTGTTTCCGAATATTCATCACGGTGAGGAACCTGTATAGGAGTAACCTCTAAATGAGAGTTCACCTTTATTGGTGTTTCATTTTGCATCTCATAGGGAATAATATTATTTAAACGGACCAGCTGGGACCATGGGCCATTGTTTTCAAAGAACTCTTTTAAACGGGGCATGGTATAGACGGGGACATCCTTGGAATTCATACCTTCTTTCCCCAAAAACATAAGACCTGTATAATGTCCGATGTGGGCATGGGTAATAAAAATACCATCAGGCACGGCTTTCTTTGGATCAGCTGAATGCTCCATCAGGAATTGCAGCTGCTGAGTGAAATCCGGGGTGGCATCGAAGATATAATTTTTCTGCAGTTCGTCGTCGATGACTCCCAGAGAAGATACTTTTCTGTCGGGCTGGGGATGTTTCCAGAGATCCACACAGCATTCTTTACGGCATCCGATCTGAGGAGAGCCGGCATCCTGTACATTCCCCAGAATAATAATTTTCACATTATCTGTAGCGCTTCTTTTATTTTGAAGGGTTTGAGAATGATAGGAAGACTCTGTGAATAGTAGGACTGAAAATAAAATAAAGAATTGCTTCATAATGTGTTTTTTATGAAACGAATATAACAAAAAAACTACTCAAAAAATGAGTAGTTTTTTATATTGTAAACAAAGTACTGATTATTTTTTTAAATAACCATCTACTTCATCAGCATTCATTACTTTTTCTTCGAAAACGTAAGCTCCTGATTTAGAAGACTTAACCATTTTCACCACTTTAGTCATCTTCTTAGACTGACCGCTTTGTAGGGTTGCTACTACTTTCTTTGCCATGGTAAGTTATTATTTATAAATTACTTAATTTCTTTGTGAATGGTAGATCTCTTAAGAACAGGATTGTATTTTTTCAATTCCAATCTTTCTGTAGTGTTCTTTTTATTTTTTGTAGAAATGTATCTTGACATTCCTGGCATACCACTTTCTTTGTGCTCTGTACATTCAAGGATTACTTGAACTCTGTTTCCTTTTTTTGCCATGATTTATTAATTCTTTTTAATCAATCCGTTTCTAGTAGCTCTTTCAATAGCTTCCTCGATTCCAATCTTGTTAATCACTCTCAATCCATGAGCTGATACTTTCAGTGTAACGTGCTTATCTTGCTCCGGAAGGTAAAACTTCTTCTCTAATAAGTTAATTTCAAAACGACGCTTCGTTTTGTTATTAGCGTGAGAAACGTTGTTACCAACCATTGCACGCTTTCCTGTTATTTGGCAAATTCTTGACATATCTCGATGTTCTTATTTGTATAATATTTGAGAGTGCAAAATAACGAAGAATTTTTTAGATAGACAAATCTTTTGGAAAATATTTGCAAATAAGTGGCTGATTAATAATATTGAATTTTTAAAATAGCAGAATCCTTGGGATGCAGCAGATAATCAGTGCTGATATATTTCATACAGCCTTTTTTTCACCCGGGAAATTTAATATTCTATCTTTGTTTTTAATTAATCTAAATAAAAACAATTATGAAAAGGATTTATATTTTATGCTCTATGCTGCCTGTCAGTATCATGGCTCAGAACTTTACTGAGATTCAGACCGGCATGAATAATTTTTATTATTCTGCAGCTGATATTGCAGATATAGATAACAACGGTACGCTGGATATCGTACTTAACGGAGCAATAGATACTGATGGCGATGGAAATGTGGACAGTACGTATAATGAAGTATATCAGAACAATGGAACAACATTGTTACCGTTTGCAGGGTTGGGAGCTGATGTAACCCATCTTGGAGATATTAAATTCATTGATTATAATAATGACGGCCTAATGGATATTGTTTCTACAGGGCTCAGCTATATGGATGTTGTTAATTATAAACAATACCGATTCAAAAATACCGGGACAGGATTTATAAAAGAAGCAGAACTGCCGGGAAAAATTTACGGATCCCTGGAAGTTTTTGATTTTAATCATGACGGAAAGCCTGATTATGCTCTTAATGGAACTCAATATGCTCATGGAGGAGGCTTCGGAAACAGTCTGGATTATTATAAAAATACAGGGACTGGTTTTGATCTTACGGAAAATTGGATAGATGGAACTCAGAGTGGAAGTTTTAAAGTAGTAGACCTTAATAACGACAACCTGCTGGATCTTGTGATTATCGGATCAGACATCAACGGAGATGCGGTATCCAAAGTATATATGAACCAGGCTGGAGTTCTGACTCCTATACAGGATCTTGCGCCTGTTGCAGTGGGAAAAATAGATTTTGCAGATTTTAATGCTGATGGCTTTCAGGATATCGTAGTAATTGGAAGAGATATAAATGATGATGCCTATTCTGCTGTTTTAATGAATGATGGTACCGGAGCATTAACTCCGAATATAATTCAAGCAGGCGATATTTCTGATGTTGCATTAAGTGTCGGAGATTTAAATAATGACGGCTATTACGACTTTATTATTTCAGGAAATGAAAATTATAATGCTGTAGTGAAAACCTATATCTATGATGTTTCCAATCATAAATTCAATGAAGGAACTCTAAATGGTATTACTGCCCTTGGAGGGCCAGGGCTGGTGCAGCTTTTTGATTTTAATAATGATCATCATCCGGACATCTTATTGGGTGGATTCGACTGGTCTGCTTCAGATCTGCCTTCACTGACTAAAGTATTTAAAAATAATGCTGCAGAAGCAAATGCCAAACCTACAGCAC
Source organism: Chryseobacterium cupriresistens (assembly GCF_046614675.1). Classification (NCBI taxonomy): domain Bacteria; kingdom Pseudomonadati; phylum Bacteroidota; class Flavobacteriia; order Flavobacteriales; family Weeksellaceae; genus Chryseobacterium; species Chryseobacterium cupriresistens. The sequence goes on from NZ_JBKKJT010000002.1 coordinate 497,068, forward strand.
CAACGCAACTGAATCTGACTAAAAACGGAAACCGTTTCAATTTTACATGGAGTGGTGCTTCTGATGATAAAACTCCGATGAGTGCATTACGTTATGAGATCTCGGTAGGAACTACGCAGGGAGCTCATGATATTGCCAAATATGTGGTAACGACACCATCATGGTTCCTTGAGCTTGATCAGGCTGTTCAGAATGTATACTGGAGTGTGAAATCAATTGATGCTGCAAAAGTATATTCTGACGCTTCTGCCCAAAGTGTTTTGAGAACAGCGGAAATCAAATCTGAAAAGCAGCTTGTTATCTATCCGAACCCTGTGTCAGATAAAGTCTATATAAAAGGAGAAAAAGTTTCAGAAGTTGAAATGTATTCGATGGACGGAAGAAAACTGAATATCAGTATCAATGGAGATCAGTCTATTGATGTTGCTCATTTACCAAAAGGAATCTATGTATTAAAACTGAAGATAAAAAACGAAATAACCACCAGGAAACTTACGATTAAGTAATTGAATCAATTCTATCTTCTATCAATGAGAAAAGCCAGACGTCCAGCTGGCTTTTCTCTTTTTTATCCATTTGTCTTTTTGAGTTTCAACAAATATAAATAGAGTTTATCATTCAAATTCTGAAATACAAAAAGGAAAAATAGCGGTAAATATAACAGGAAATATCTTGGTAACGGTGCTACAGAATAAAACAATAAATAGAAAATGAAAATAACTCCGGGAAATGCAGCATCAAATGTGAATCTTAATCTTAGCTTTTGAATAATTGTGTAAATTAAAAGCAAATTAAAAACGAGTAAAATAACAGAGTACAGATACATTATGTAAACGCTTGGGAAATTATAGTTTCCTGGATAATAATTTAAAAAATTGATTCCTATTTTTTTAAAACTGTTTTTAATAAACAGTTCCGGATGCTCCGAAATGAAATTTTTGTTGAGCTGTTGCAGATATTGATCTATTTGTTTCTCATCTGTGAAATTCTGACGGAGATATTCATCGGTTAATATCATTTTTTTTGCCGGATCATACGGCAGGTTTTCACTTGAGAAAATATCATATTTTTCATTATTCCCCTTTGCGAAATTATAATTGAGAGAAGTTGAATAATGGAATACTCCTGTTTTTTCATAGTTTCTTATACACCATGGAAGATAGGTAATGAAAATAAATACAAACACAAGCAGAAGGTTGTAATATTTTATTTTTTTATATCCGATCAGCATAATTGCTGAGCTGATCATTAAAAACAGAAATTCAAACCGGAGATACAGCCCGGCTATTGAAAATATTGAAGTTAATATTATATTTTTTACATTGACCTTCTGTGATAATTTCAATACTAACGCAAAGAAAATGCTGAATACAGATAGTGTAAGAGCAAATGAACTGATTTTTGTAGCGCCTAAAAGAATAGGCGGAAAAAAAATAACACCCACAAAAGCAAAGAAATACCTGTTTTTTTTTATCGCATTTTCTTCAAAAGACACAACAAGTAATAAAACCGAGAAAAATAAAATGACAGACTGCAGAACACATGAAATCATAACCCACTTTGGTGTCTTAACAATACTTTCTATTAAAAGTAAATAATAAGGATATAAAGGCGGCATATAAGCCGAAGGTTTGCCTAGGTAATAATAATCATGATAGACGGAAAAATCTTCCATGATTACCTTCCATTCAAATACAAGACTGGCATTTTTACTTAAAAAGTATACTGCAAGACAATACACCAGAAAAATGAGAGAATATCTGTATCTGAATATTTTTTCTTTCATTTTATCTCTATCTAATAAATTTACTTAATCTTCGGATTACGCTTTCTTTGTTTTCTTTTTGAACCATTCAATCAGATAGTAGAACAATAGGAATCCTAACGCAAATATGGAAAACCTTGAAAGAAGGTCTCCTGCTCTTGTATAAAATGTCATTGTATCATACAGGTTTACCTTTGCGAATAAGGCTGTCTGGTCACCATAGAAAGTATCGGCTGTTATCTCTCCTTTAGCATTGATATGCGCTGAAATTCCGCTGTTCGCTGCACGGGCGATTTCTCTTCTTGTTTCAATAGCCCTCAGTTTAGCATAAGATAAAAGCTGTTTGTGCCCTTCGGTAACGCCCCACCATGAGTCATTGGTCATAATACCTAAAAAGTTAGCTCCTTTTTTTACATAGTCTGTTACAAATTCACCATAAATACTTTCATAGCAAATGATAGGCGCTAGTTTTCCTTTGTTGTAAGGATTTGCAAAGGCAACTCGTTCTTTGTCTGTTCCCAGAGAAGCTACAGTACCTCCAAGATTCAGCATGGCATCTCCCAATAATGGTTTCAAAACATTCATATAAGGGAATATTTCAACACCTGGCACCAGTTTTCCTTTGTGATAAGCTTGTACTTTTTGGTTAGGCACCAGTTGAATGGCAGTATTATAACTGCTCACCCAAACACCGCTGTTAATCTGGTAAGCTTCTTTAGGTAAGTCGGTAGGATTATAAAAGAATCGGTGTGAAGAAATTCCTGTAGCAAAAACAGATTCCGGGTGACCGGATAAAAATCCTTTGATATTATTAAGAAGTAAACTCTTTTCAAAACCTGTTTCGGAAATAGATCCTCTTCCCGGAAGAGCGGTTTCCGGGGCGATATAATAATCAATCTTACCGGTTGAGTTTTTTTCAGCAAGCGCTAATAAATCCTGTTCTATAGTCAGGCTATCTTTGGAGTATTTTTCAGCATAAGGATCAAGATCCGGCTGAAGCATCAGAACATTAACCTGTCCGATTGGCTTTTCATCAAAATTGTTGTATCTGATTATTGAAATAATCATCGGCAGAACAATTAAAGCAGCAACAATAGCGGAGTTTTTGATCAGGTCTTTTCTCTTTCTTCCGGCTTCCCATGTTCTTACAGTATAAAAAATCAGAACATTGATGACCAGAATCCAGAAGCTTCCTCCGGTTGCTCCCAAAGTATCATACCACTGGATCAGTTTGGGATAGTCTGAAAATACATTCCCCAGGTTCAGCCACGGCCATGTCAGTTCCCATCCTAAATGAAATTTTTCAAAACTCATCCAGATGGCAATTAAAAAGCCTAATCCCCAATACGTTCCCTGAGCATTTTTGTACCAGTGATAACATTGGAATACCAGAGAATATAAAAGAGAATTGACTAATACAGGGAATAAAACAGCCATCAGTGAGTGGCTTCCATCCGGATTCTTTGAACCATACAGCCATCCTGTAGTGACTACGTTCCAGATGACAAAGCATAGGTAAGATAATCCGAAGACCACCCAGCTTTTCCTTTTATAATCAGAAAATTTTGAAATGCCATGTTCCATCATCAGAAGAGGAACAAGAGCAAAAAATATAAAAAACGGAACCCCATAAGTTGGCCATGAAACCGACAGCAGCATTGCTGAAATAAGTGTAAGCAGAACGTATTTCATTAAATTATTTTAATACACAAATTTAATGTTTTTGAAATGAATATATTAGCAGTTCGATGTTAAAGAAAATTTATACAATCATAATTGTTCCGTATACTCTGTTTCTGTTCTATCTGATGTTTTTGGGAATGGGCAGATTTCAGTATGAGGAAAATCTCATCACCGTAGAACCAGTTTTTTCTACCTTCAAATTTATCCAGGGTCCCACTAAGACCATAGATATAGTAACAATTGTCTTGGGTAATATTATGATGTTTATTCCTTTTGGGTTTATGGGCTGGGTAATTCCCGGACTGAAAAAGCTGAAACCCCTGATATTTGGTTTTATTTCATGTATTGTTATTGTGGAAGCGCTTCAATATTTTACCAGAATGGGAATATTTGAGGTAGATGATATCCTCCTGAATACTTTCGGGGTATATATTGGTTGGTTGCTACGCAGATTTTTGGATAGGAAACTTAATTATTAAGTTCCTTTGCACGCTTTTCAGCGTTCAGAATTCCCTGCTTCAGAATTTCTTTGAAACTGTTTTCTTCAAATGTTTTTAAAGCAGCTTCAGTAGTTCCTCCTTTGGATGCAACATCTTTAATCAGTTCCTCAAGATTTTTTTCCGAATTATTGATCAGATGATAAGCTCCCAGCATCGTCTGTTTTACAAAAAGTTTGGAAAGGTTTTCTTCAATTCCCATTTCAATGCCGGCTTTAATCATAGCATCAATAATATAATAAAAATAGGCAGGGCCGCTTCCTGAAAGGGCAGTGACACCATCCAGAAGTTCCTCATCCTCCAGATAAACCGATCTTCCTGTGCTGTTTAATAATCTTTCAATATTGATTAACTGGCTGAAAGAAATTCCGTTGGCAGCAGTATACCCTGTGATTCCCATTCCCAGAAGGGTAGGAGAGTTCGGCATTGCTCTTACCACAAGCGGATGATTTAGCAATTTTTGGATTTTTTCAATATTAATCCCTGCCATGATGGATAAGACCATCTGGTTTTCCTTGAAAGTAAATTGAATGTTGTGGGCAACCGCCTGAAAATCCTGAGGCTTTACTGCAATGATGATTAAATCAGCATCAATATCTTTTACCTCTTCGAAAGTGGAGATTTTGGATTTGGGAAATTCGTCAGCTATTTTGGAGATTTTTTCCTGGCTTCTGATAATAAGATGCAGATGTTCAGGTTTGATCAGTTCGTATTTTAAGAATGATTTCGAAAAAGAAAGCCCCATATTTCCGGCACCAAGAATAGCTATTTTCATCACAACTAGTAATTTTTAAGCTAAAATAATGATTTTCCGGAGACTAGATATGAAATGATTCTGAATTAATTTTTGTTGGGTGAGCGCAAAGGCTTAAAGATTTTGAATAATATGCCGTTTTTAAGACGCGAGAAAATCGAGATTTTCAGCAAGGGTGAGAATGAAATAAGGTTAATCTTTTTGTAGCACAAAGATCGTACAGCATTAAATGTTATCGAAGATAAAATCCTTGCGCCTTAAAATAATAACAAAGAAAAATAAAAGATCCTTGCGACTTTGCGTTCATCCAACAGTTACAGATAATAAGTAATAAAAAAAGACTAAATTCATACAAATCAGCCTTTATATATTTTTAGATTAAATAATATTCACTTCCCGTTCAAGTTCTATCCCAAACTTTTCCTTTACAGAATTAATGATCTCTGTAGAAAAATCAAAAATTTCTTTTCCTGTAGCACTCCCGGTTGCATTGATGATCACCAGAGATTGCAGTTTGTGTGAAGCTGCATTTCCGATTTGTTTTCCTTTCCATCCGCATTGTTCAATCAGCCATCCGGCAGGAACTTTTACCCCATCTCCATTCGGGTAACCCTGAATATTTTCAAATTTTTGTTTTAATGCTTCAAACTGAGCTAAAGGAATGGTTGGGTTCTTGAAAAAACTTCCGGCATTTCCAATTTCTTTAGGATCCGGTAATTTGCTTTGACGGATATTGATCACTGCTTTTGAAACATCCTGAATGGTTGGATTTTCAATGCCAAGATTTTCGAGTTCAGATTGAATTGCTCCATATTCGGTTTTGATATGGTGATCTTTTTGAGTCAGTTTAAAAGTAACTTCCAGAATAACATATCTGCCTTTTCCTTCCTGTTTGAAAATAGAATCCCTGTATCCGAACCTGCATTGTTCGAGATTGAAAGTTCTCAATTCAAGATTCTCCAGGTCCAATACATCACAGCTTACAAAAATATCTTTAATTTCTGTTCCGTAAGCTCCGATATTCTGCATCGGAGAAGTTCCAACATTTCCCGGAATTAAAGAAAGATTTTCAAGTCCTCCATAATTTTTTTGCAGGCAGTACATTACAAATTCATGCCAGTTTTCACCTGCTTTTGCGGTTACCCATACCTCATTTTCATTGATGATTTCTTCGAAAATACCTCTTAAATTAAGTCTGATAGCAAGACCATCGAAATCTTTGGTAAGAAGAATATTGCTTCCGCCTCCCAGGAACAGAAGCTGAAGATTTTGGTTTTTCGCGAAAATAAGTGCCTCTTTTAATTCATCAATAGTATTAACTTCCGTAAAATAACGGGCTTTGGCTTCAACACCAAATGTGTTGTAAGGTCGTAGTGAAAAATTTTCCTGCATGTTTTTATTGGTATTCTTTGGGGAGAATTTTGTTTAGTTGTTCTTTAAGTTGCTGTAATTGCTTGTAATGTAAAGTATCTGCATAAGCATTCACATAGATATGTGATTTTTTGGGAGTCCGGATCTGGAAGGTTTCATCTGTTCCGTCTACAGACTGTTGGCTTGGAGAACTTTTGATATGATCAAGATCTACAATATTGATTGTTGATACCAGCTTTTTCCAGGTTTCGGAATTCATAGCAGATACCCATGATTTATGGGTTTGATTGGCTGTCATCCCTTGTTCTGCAAAAACAGAATCTTTTGTGGCCTTCACAATTCTGTAGTTTCCCAGATGTCCTCCGATGTCGGATACGCTGATGAATGTAATCTCATGTGGATTTTTTTGAGAAACAGATGGCTCTGTCTTTTTGGAATCACAGGAAAAAAATGCCGACAGCAAAAGGATCGAAAACAGGATTTTCAGATGGAGTTTTTTTGTTGTCGGCATCAATATATTTTTACAGACTGAATTCTTCTCTGTACTTCTTTAAAGCTTCTTTAAGAATTTCAGCACTTCTTTTTAAATCTTCTTCTTTCAGTACGTAGGCAATTCTTACCTGTTTCTTACCTAATTCAGGATCGCTGTAGAATCCTCCTGCAGGCGCCACCATGATGGTTTCGTTATTAAGAGAATATTTTTCAAGTAGCCACTGGGCAAATTTTTCAGTATCGTCTACCGGAAGTTCTGCAACACAGTAGAAAGCTCCTCTTGGTTTAGGGCAGATCACACCAGGAATAGCGTTTAAAAGATCTACCAGTACATTTCTTCTGTGGGTATATTCTTCTCTTACTGCTCTGATGTAGGGGCCGTCGTTCTGGTGTGCTGCCGTTGCTGCAATCTGTCCTAAAAGAACCGGGCTTAATCTTGCCTGTGCAAAAAGCATCGCCGCATTACGGATCTTGTTGGAACGTGTCACCATACATCCGATTCTTACTCCACACATAGAGTAACGCTTGGATTCAGAGTCAATAATGATACAGTTTTCAGCTAATTCAGGGAAATCGAGCATTGAGATCTGCTGCTTTCCATCGTATACGTATTCTCTGTATACTTCATCAGAAATGATGACGATATCATATTTCAAAGCGATTTCTGCCAGTTTCTGAAGTTCCTCACGGGTATAAAGATATCCGGTAGGGTTACCAGGGTTACAGATGATGATCGCTCTTGTTTTTTCTGTAATTTTTTTCTCAAATTCTTCAACAGGCGGCAAAGCAAAACCAGTATCAATTGTAGAAGGTACAGCTACTACATTCACATCAAATGTGCTGGTGAACCCATTGTAGTTGGCATAGTAAGGTTCTGGGATAATGACTTCATCACCTTCATCACATAGAGTAGAGATCGCAAAGTTAAGTGCTTCAGAACCTCCGTTGGTAACAATGAAGTTATCAGGAGTAAGATCTGAGAAGCCTAATGAATGATAATATTCAGTAAGGGCCTTTCTGTATTCTATATTACCTTCAGAAAGAGCATATTCCAATACTTTTAAATCGATGTTCTTTAAAGCATTTAAAGCTGTTTCCGGAGTTTCAATATCAGGCTGTCCGATATTAAGGTGGTATACTTTTATTCCTTTTTGTTTTGCTTGTAACGCAAAAGGAACCAGTTTTCTTACCGGCGATGGCGGCATATGCAGTGCTCTGTTTGAAATATTCGGCATTGTTCAAAAAATTTGTATGACAAAAATAGGATTTAATTTCTCAATAATAAAATTAAGAATCAATAAGAAGATGTTTCATACGTTTTATGTTGTCTTTAAAATTTGATTGTTTAATATTAAATTTTCATGTATTTAAAATAAACTTTATGATTATGTTAAAAATAATATTTTCGTGTTATTATTTTTCTTAAATTTCGCCTCAAATGTGATTAAAATGGTAATAAATTTATTTTCTAGAGTAATACCTGCTATTGCTCTGTTTTCGGCCACGGCTATGATGGCTCAGAATTATCAAACCATGCCCATTTCCTCAGGCTTTACAGCTGATGTGATTGCTAATGGCATCGGTTCTTCCACAATTACTACAAACAATGACGTAGATGGAGTTTCTTATGCTTTTGTAGCTAAAGATTTTCAGTTAACCTCCACAAGTGCAGCTATTACCTATGGTATTCCTGTTGATGGGGTTATTAATTCTGTAGTGGGAACTACTCCGGGGCTGAGTTTTCAACTGGCCGGTCTGAGTGCGAACAACTCTTTAAGACTGGCTGCAATTAATGATAACGGAACCCTGGCATTTACATCACCGAAAGCTGCAACCAAATTGTACATGCTTGCTGTAAGTGGAAGTGGTACTTCTACGGTAAATGTAGTGGTGAATTTTACCGATGGCAGTTCGCAGACGTTTTCAGGTATCAGTCTTGCTGACTGGTATAATGGACCTAGTTTTGCCATCCAGGGAATAGGAAGGATTAAAAAGCCCGGGGCTACTCCCGGTGCCGGTGATGATATCCCCTCTCCTGAGGGCGGAACCAATCCAAGATTATATCAGGCTGAACTGGCAATAGATGCTGCGAACCAGGCAAAACTAATACAGAGCGTAACGGTAACCAAAGCAAGCGGTTCAGGTATACCGAATATTTTTGCTTTTTCGGCAGATGCCTATTCGGATTGTATGCCTCCTGTATTGCAGGCCGTTTCCGGAATCACAGCCAATTCTGCTTTAGTCTCATGGACAGGCAGTGCTGCCAGTTATGATGTGTACCACAGTACTTCCAGCACAATACCGGCAAGTACGGTAACACCTACTTATCAGGGAGTAACAGGAACAAGTACAACAATAGGAAGTCTTAATTCCAATACAACCTATTATTATTGGGTGAGATCCAACTGTAATACTGTAACGGGACAGAGTGTATGGTCTTTTGCAGGAACATTTAAAACGGCATGTTCTACTTTCACGGTTCCTTATACAGAAAACTTTGATACGACAAGTACAGGTTCAAGCACCAATACCAATGCTCCAAGCTGCTGGGCATATTTGGAAACTCCTTCATTTTCGGGTTATGGCTATGTATCAACCTCCAATAGTTATTCAGCACCTAATTCTTACTACATGAATAACTCGAGTGGGACTACAGGCAGTCAGATGTTGGTTGCACCTCCAGCGGTAAACCTTTCAGACGGGACCAAACGTGTGAGATTCTATGCAAAAGCCGGAGGTAGTAATTATACTTTATTGGTGGGAACACTATCGAACCCTGCGGATCCTGCATCCTTTACACAGATAGGAGCTCCTATTTCCCTTACAACTACGCATGCACAATATACAGTGAATATTCCTGCGGGTTCTGATTTGCAACTGGCATTTAAACACGGTTTAGGAGGTTCTTCACGTTCTATTTATATTGATAATATTACCGTTCAGGATATTCCTTCCTGCCTTGAGCCGACTGCAGTTGCGGTATCCAATCTTACAGTGAACTCTGCAACAATTGGCTGGACTGCTCCTCTTTCGGTTCCTTCAAATGGATACGAAGTATACTACAGTACAACGAATACTGCACCTGATGCATCTACTGTCTTGAACGCTTCCAATTCTGTAACTTCTGCTACGACTTCTGCACCATTAAGTTCATTATCTTCTGATACCAATTATTATGTATGGGTAAGATCTGTATGCAGTGCTGCTGATAAAAGTATCTGGAGTGAGGTGCTTACATTCAGAACAGGGTATTGCTTACCTTCATCTACTTCTCAGAATTCATGGCTTTCTGACTTCAGTTCTACAGGAGGACTTGTAGATATGGCTTATTCATCCGGTTCAAGTGTTGCAGGCGGATATCAGAATTTAACAACAACCAGTAACAAAATAATCAATGCTCCTGGCTCCAGTACTTCCGTATCTTTTACGGCCGGTGGTCCTACATGTGGAATTGGGGTTTGGGTAGACTGGAATAATAATTTAACTTTTGAAGCTTCAGAAAGAATGTTTGTGACCAATACTTATGTTACAAGTACGTCGGGATCTATCACAGTCCCTGCAGGAACACCTCTTGGATCTTATAGAATGAGAGTGGTGACTGATTATAACAGTACAGCCCCTTCAAACCCTTGTTCTGCTATTTCAAGAGGAGAATTTATTGATTTTACCTTTGAAGTGGCTACCTCTTTATCCACTTCAGAAACGAATCTGAAGAAAAAAGAAGTGAATGTATATCCTAATCCTTTTAAAGATGTGCTTCATGTTGCAGATATCAAAAATGTAAAATCTGTAACAGTTACAGATGTAGCGGGAAGAGTAGTGAAAACTATTGACAATCCAACTAATGAACTTCAGTTAGGGGAATTGAATGCCGGTTTATACTTAGTGACGATGAACTTTAAGGATGGTTCAAAATCAACGGTAAAAGCCATTAAAAAATAAAATTTTTTGAGTTAATAATTTCTGTAGGCAGCTGCATTCGTGCGGCTGCCTTTTTTGTTTTTATGAGGCGGATAATTTTCTGACTTCCAAAATCTATTATTGAGAATAAGTAAATAATATTCATTGTGTGCTTTTTGAGTGTTAATAATTTTAGTTTTTTTGCAGCTATTTTTTAGAATTTAAGTCGATATGTTATTTATTGTTTTGGGAAATAGCTTTTTAAGTATTGGTTTTTTATTTTTGGATTAGATTCAACATAAAAAACATCTTATTATGAAAAAAAAACTATTTTTAGAAAAGCTTTCATGTATTGCTTTATTTTCTACCGTTGCCATGCAGGCTCAGAATTATCAAACCATGCCGGTTTCCTCAGGTTTTACCGCTGATGTAATAGCTAATGGCATCGGATCTGCTTATGATTCTACTACCAATGACATTGATGGTCAAGGTTATGCTTTTGTTGCAACAGATTTTCAAGCTGTGAGTTCTGATCCGCCACTAACTTTTGGTATACCTACTAATGGTATCCTCAATTCTGCGGTATCCTCGACTCCCGGATTAAGTTATCAGCTGGGAAATCTGAATTCCAATAATTCGCTGAGGCTGGAAAATACCGGGGAATATGGAACACTTGAATTTATGACTCCATCAACAGCTTTAAAATTATATATGCTTGCAACATGTGGAAGTGGCGAGGCTATTGTAACGGCTACTGTGACATTCACCGATAATACTTCTCAGATATTTTCCAATATAAGTATTTCTGACTGGTATGGTGGAGCCAATTATGCGGTTCAGGGGCTGGGAAGGGTTGTTGTGGGTAATGATGATCTAGAACCTGATAGTTCTAATCCCAGAATATATCAGTTTGCATTGAATATAGATACCGCCAACCAATCTAAATCTGTAAAAAGTGTAACCCTGACAAAAAGCGGAGGTGATGGTATTGTCAATCTTTTTGCCTTTTCTGCAGAAAAGAATACACAACTCAGTACCGCTGAAGCAAATGGTCTTAAAACAAGAGATATTTACCCGAATCCTTTTAAAGATGTTTTTCATATTAGTGATATAAAAGGTGTTAAAACTATAACGGTTACAAATGTGGCAGGAAGAGTAGTAAAAACTATTGACAATCCAACTAATGAACTTCAGTTAGGAGAATTGAATGCCGGTTTATACTTGCTGACGATAGACTTTAAAGATGGTTCAAAATCAACAGTAAAAGCCTTAAAAAAATAATAATTTTTGAGTCGATAATTTCTGTAGGCAGCTGCACTCGTGCGGTTGCCTTTTTTGTGACCAGTTTTGATAATAACTGGACAAAATATTATCAGAAAATGTCCATAAAATTATTATACATTTGCACCGAAAACTATAATATCCATGAATAAATTTAAACTACTTTTTTTAATACCATTATTTTATTCCGAATTTTCCCAGGCTCAGCGAATTGATAAAGAAATAATCAGTTTCCAGCTTTTAAAAGAGCCGGTTTTTCTTACGGAACTTTCCAACAGAAATTATACGATTACGGTAAAGTCTCCCTACAACATTACAAAAGATGATGTCATCAGAATTTCAAAAGAAGACCACCAGAAAAAGGTAGACAATTACCAGACTAATGTTGAAAATGCCAGGTATGAGCATCAGGAAAGATTAAAAGACTATGATGCTGAAGTAAAAAAACTTCAGGAAAAATACAAACTTGAATCTGCAGAATACAGCAAATTGTCAGCTGTTGAAAAAATTGCAGCAACCAATGGAGCTCCTGTACTGAGGCTTCCTTCAAGACCTATCCTTAATATTCCTCCAATGCCGGTGTACCAGCAGCCTGATCTGAGGGATGCTTTAATTGTAGATAACAAAATTCTGGCTTCTCAAATTGATGTGACCGGTTTTTCAAAAGGTGGAAATTATCTTGATATTGTCATTGAAATGGAAAGAACAAATTTTCAGGACAATCAGGGGAAAACTTTTGCCAACCAGCCTACAAAAATCACAGCGAAGCAAGGCGGTACAGTAAAGCTCGATAAAACCTACTTCTCAGATTTTGCAGAAATAGCAAGCGTTCCGACTAATGAAATTAATCTGAATGCTCAGGAAAAAAGATTCCTGCAAAGAACGATTGACCGTACAAGAAATATTATCAATGAAAATTTTGGGTATCAGACCATCAATTCTACCGTGACCTTGGCAACTGTGAAGAACAAAGGAGAGTATGATGATCTGGAAAAAGCATATATCTATGTGACGACCAATCTGAAGAAACTTCAGGCAAAATCGGATTACGCTCCGAATAAAGTTGCTATGGAGAATATGCAGAAAGGAATTGATCTCTGGAAAACAGCTTTAACAAAAGTAAATTACAACGATAAGAAAGCAGTTTACAATCAGAAGATCGGAGAATACCTTTATTTTAACCTGATCAGATTGAATATTGCTTTAGGAAACTATCAGGAAGCAGAGAAATATTTAAATGAGTTACAGGAGCATTTAGTAGATATTAAATTATCCTATGATGCCAATCTTGAACTGAAAAGATTAGAAGAAAAAATTTATAATAACTAAAGAAAACGATATGATTAAACAGATTATTGCTTCGGCATTAATTACCGCTTCTGTGTACTCTTTTGCACAGACGAAAGTAACAGAAGGAACAAAATTCACAGTGGATGCCAATCTTGAAACGGATGATAAACTGGTACTGGCAGATGATTACAATTCTTATATGTTCAGTGCTATTAATATTGACGGATTGATGAGAAATGTTTTCCCTCACAAAAAATTACTGATGAGAAAACTGGATCAGAACGGAAGTCTTGTGGATACTTATGTGAAAGATTATGCCAACAAAACGAATGGTGTTCTTCACAATTATCTGGGGTCACAACAGATCGATGATGATAAATTTATAGCATTTACGGAAGAGTATTTCGGAAAAGAAAACAGAAAGGAAGTATTCCTGCATGTTTTCAGCAGAAAGGAAGGGACTTTTACAACAAAGAGTATTGCAAAATACAGCATCGAGTCTACCAACAAATCAGGAACTACTTATGTCCTTTTCTCAGAAAACGGGAAATATGCAGCCATATTCAATGACAGATATGCGAATAAAAAGACAGATAATGTCAATGATGTGCTGGTAATGGATTTAAGAACACTTTCTCCGGTCTGGAACAAAGAAATCACATTGAGCAATGATTATGTTGAAAAGTCTTTGACATTAACCAACTCAGCGAAAATCGTCCTATTACGTAAAGCCGCAGGCTGGAAAGAATCGTATAAGCTTGAACTGGTTTCCAATACTGAAGATAAAGACCTTCCGTTCGATGATAAATATATTCCTGAAAAATTATATGCTTTCAGTAAAAATGATAATGATTATCTGGTAACTTTTGGAAGAAAAAATGCAGCAGTTACCATTGGAGCAAGTACTTTCGGAACGGTAATGTTTTATGATATGAAATCAGGAAAAGCAGTTATCAGCAATACCAATCTGGCTGGAAGCAAAGACATGAGCGATGTGAAAGTCATTAAAACGATTGTGAAAGGGGATGAAACTTTAATGGCTGTTCAGCAGGAGACGGTGACAAGACCTATGCCTACAGCAATGAACCGTTTCCCTGATCCTGTATATTCTCTGGATGCGGGAATGCTGATGAAGTTTAACAAAGAAGGTGAAGTAAAGCAATTCGTAGCAGCAGGAACTTCTACCGGAAAAAGAATTCATGTAGTTGAAGCCGGAGACAAACTTTATATTTCTGCTTTCTATCCTAAAGGAGCATTTGGTAATACAGGATTTTCTATGAAAGTTTTTGATTTTGCCAATCTGAAACCTCAGGAAGTAAGCCTTGATTATAAAGGCAGAAACTTCTTCCAGAACTACGGTTTTGCAGATGGAAATATGATTCAGTACGTTCCGAATGTCAATAAAATGATGTTCCTTCAAAAGAGCAGCAAAGAGGTTCAGATGTTCAGTGTATACAATTTTATAAAATAATCGTATTTTAGAAAAAATTATCACATGCAGATTCAGTCGGTTTCTATAGAAGATTATATCTCAAAAATTCCTGAAGAGAGACAGGAAGCTTTTAAAAAACTTTTTGATACGGTGAACGACAACCTTCCGAAAGGTTTTGAAGACGCTGCCAATTACGGGATGATAGGCTGGGTAGTTCCTTTGACAACCTATCCTGCCGGATATCACTGTGCACCCGGGACACCGCTGCCTTTTATCAATATTGCTTCCCAGAAGAATTTTATAGCACTCTATCATATGGGACTGTATTCGAAACCGGAACTTCTGGATTGGTTCGTAGGAGAATATCCCAAACATTCGAAGAAAAAGCTGGATATGGGTAAATCCTGTGTCCGCTTCAAAAAAACAGAAGATATTCCTTTTGAACTGATTGCCGAGCTGAGTCAGAAAATGACACCTGATGACTGGATCGGAATTTATGAATCACAGTATAAGAAATAAAAAAAGCCCTGAAATCTATTTGATTTCAGGGCTCTTTTGTGAGGGAAGCTGGAAGTTTGAAGCTGGAAGTACTATTCGTGCTTTAGAATCACTTATCGTAAATTCTGGATGGTAAAGTTTGAAGCTGGAAGATATATTTGTGTGGCAAACCACCAATTGTGATTCCTTGATGAGCAATCTGAATATTAAAAAGTTAATTAAATGATGTGTATTTATTCATCGACATCCAGAAACTTCCATCCTCCAGCTTCCCTCTTCCAGCTAAAAATGAATATCCCAGATTCCCGCTTTACGTTCCAGCTCAATCAAAGCGGCAGCATTATCTGCTAGAGCTTCATAATAATCTTTTCGAACACTGTTATAGGTTCTCTGCGCATTCAATACTTCAAGGATAGAGCTTTCTCCTCTTTTGTAGCTGTAAGTGATTCCTTCAAGAATACTTTTCGCCTCAGAAAGCATTCCGTTATGAAATTGTCTGAGCTGTTTCTGAGTGGCAGTGTACTGTTGATAAGCCTGCATTACCTCAGCTTTTATTTCCTGTTCGATCTGTTTATACTCAACTTCTGCCTGCGAATGGGCCATTTCTGCTATTTTCAATCCGGCATTTCTTCTGTTGGAAAATTTTAAAGGAATACTAATACCCATTTTGACAGCATTTACAGAGGGAGAAGGGGCAATTTCATTCGTTGCTTCGGTATGCCGTTCTGCTCCGGCACTAATGCCCAAATCTATGATGCGATTAGCTTTTTCAAGGCTGATCTGGCTTTTGGTTACTTCTGTATTTTGTTTCGCAGCCAATAAATCTGCTCTTTCATTTAAAGCCTGAAGAATCAGATCATCAATATTAAAATCTCGGTTGAAAGCATTAAAGTCTCCGGCAACATCTCTGCCTGTAATTTTGCCGTCTCCCATAAATACAGATAAACCGGTGAGAGCCTGCTGCTCTGCACTTTCAGCCTGATATACTTCATTGAGTAAAGAAGTTGCTTCCAGCTTACTCTGTTTGGAAGTGACCCATGTTATCGTTCCCAATTTGTACCGGATACTGTCGGATTTTGCGAGTTGCTGCATGTTTTGATAAGAATCCTGCTGCACTTCAAGCAAAGCCTTGGATTTTAAAGCCTCAATATATCCTAAACTGGCATCTGCACGAAGATTCCTGAAAAAATCCTGCAATTGTATTTTGCTCAGCTCCGATTGATTTCTTGCCAGATTTACCCTGGCCTTTCTTTTACCACCCAATTCAAGTGTCCAGCCAAGTGAGGCACCATACACATATCCCATACTTTGTCTTACTCCGTTATTGGTGGTTTCCATTTCCAGCTCAGGATCAGGGAACATATTAGCAGTCTGAATAGCTGCTTCGGACATGCTTACATTGTATTTTTGAGAAGCATAGCCTAAATTTTTATTTCCTACAAGACTCAGGTATTCTTCAAAGGTTAAAAGCTCTTTTTCCTGTGCTTTCATCCCGGTGATGCTGAGCAATACGACAGATAATATGATAAAACGAACTCTAATTTTCATCTGATTCTAAATTTTGTTTTTTGTTTCGGCATTCAGCCATAAAATAAATAGCCGGAAGCACGAATAAGGTTAAAATAGTAGAGAACATCAACCCGTAAACAATTACTGTTGCCAGTGGACGCTGTACATCAGAACCGATTCCTGTAGCCAGTGATGCCGGAAATAATCCGATGACAGCAACCGTCGCGGTCATCAGTACAGGTCTGAAACGGTCTTTTGCACCTTTGATGGCAGCCTCTTTCAGTTCATATCCTTTCTTCCGCAGATCATTGATATGAGAGATCATGATCACTCCATTCTGGATGGCCACTCCAAATAGAGCGATAAATCCTACTGCTGAAGATACATTCAGAGACATTCCGCGGATATTGAGTGCCAGCATTCCCCCAAATAGAGCCAACGGAACGATAGACATCAGTACCAAAGCCTGCCTGAAATCTCCAAAGGCACCGTACAGCAGAAGAAACATAATAGCTAATGCCAGCGGAACAATAAATGCCAGCCTGGAATATGCCCTGTTTTGATTTTCAAACTGTCCGCCCCATTTGATCTGGTATTTCTCATGATCATATTGGATCTCTTTTTCAATTGTATTTTGTGCATTTTTCAGGAAGGAAGAAAGATCGGTTCCTCTTAAATTCAGCTTTACCGTAAGATGTCGTTTATTCATTTCTCGGGTAATGGTGCTTTCTCCGGTACTTAATTTCACTTCTGCAACCTGTGATAAAGGTATTTTGGCTCCGGAAGCTGAAGTCAGCATCAGATTTCCGATTTTATCCGGAGTATCGCGGCTGTCTTCTGTGTAACGGCATGAAATATCATACACTTTATTGCCGATAAAGATCTGGGAAATGGCTTTTCCTCCCAATGCGACTTCAATAAGATCGGCCACATCGGCAACATTCAATCCGTACTGAGCAATTTTATCTCTGTTGGCAATAATCTGCAGTTGAGGTAACGGTGGCTCCTGATCAATGGCAAGGTCTGCCGAACCTGGAATTTTATTTAAAGTAGACAATACATTTTCTGCAATTCTTCTGGTTTCTTTAAAATCTTCTCCATATACTTTTACCACCAGCTCACTGTGCGCTCCGGAGATTTTGTCCATAACTCCATCAATCATTGGTTGTGAAAATCCGACGGTGAATCCCGGCATGTCCTTATAATCTGCAGCAAGTTCTTTGATGAGATCTGCTTTTGTTTTTCCCGAAGGCCATTCGCTGTAAGGTTTTATTCCGACAGAAACTTCAAAGTGGGAAGCAGTCCACGGGTCGGTACCATCATCGTTACGTCCTGCCTGAACCATCATATAGGTAATTTCAGGATGTTTCAGCGTGCGGGCACGTAAGGTATCACTCATTTCTTTTGATTTGGCTAAAGAAATTCCGGGTGGAAGCTGTACCTGCAGCCATATAGAGCCTTCATCCAGTTCAGGTAAGAAATCTTTTCCCACATGCCAGGAGAGAATTCCGGCAGATACTAAAACAATCATAATGGGAATGAGAACTCTTTTAGGAGTCTGCATTATTTTTTCAATGCTTTTTCCATAGGCTGTGCTGAGTTTCTCCAGCCATTTATTGTGATAAATCTTCTGTGGTTTCCGATAAATTACATAGGCTAATCCCGGAATAAGAAGTAATGCTACAGCAAGGGCTCCCAACAGAGCATATCCAACAGTAAAAGCCATGGGGGTAAATAATTTTTTTTCCACTCTTTCAAAAGCAAATAATGGAAGGTAGGCCGTAATGATAATGATGGTGGAAAAGAAAATCGGTTTTGCCACTTCAATCACTCTTTGCTTAATTGTCTTTTCTTCCAGTGTTTCTTCTGAGTTTTCTTCTCTTTTCTTGAGGATGGTTTCCAGCATAACGATGGCTCCGTCTACAATGATTCCGAAATCAATAGCTCCCAGTGAAAGAAGATTGGCCGGAATATTGGTAAAATGCATTAGTATAAAAGCAAATAATAAAGAAAGCGGAATGGTAATCGCTACCAGTAATGCTCCGCGCCAGCTTCCCAGAAATACAATCAGTACAATAATCACCAGTACAATTCCTTCGGTAAGGGTATGAGAAACTGTGGTAAGCGTTGTTTTTACAAGATCTGTTCTGTCCAGAAAAGGATGGATCTTTACTCCGGGTGGAAGTGTTTCATTATTAAGTTCTTCAATCGCTTCATGTACTCCTTCCAGTACCTGGGAAGGGTTTTGTCCCCTTAGCAATAGTACAATTCCTTCTACACTTTCAGAATAATTACGGTTTCTGTCTGTGTAGCCAAGAACTCCTTTTCTTTCAAGGTTTCCGTATTTCAGTGTTCCAACATCATTCAGGAAAACAGGAACCCCATTCTGGGTTTTCACTACAATTTTTCCCAGATCATCCAGGTCTTTTACCAAACCAATTCCGCGGATTACATACGCAAGGTTTCCACGGGGAAGCATACTTCCTCCAGCACTGACATTGTTTTTGGATATTGTTTCGGTAACTTCTGACAGGGATAAACCGTACTGTTCAAGCTTATGCGGATTCAGCTCAATCTGGAACTGGGTGGTCATTCCTCCGAAATTGGTGACATCAGCAATTCCTGAAACCTGTTTGATTCGGGGAATAATGACAAATTTCTGTAAATCTGTCAATTCCCGCAGACTGTGGCTTTTACTTTCAATAATGTAACGATACACTTCGCCGATGGGAGAGGTAAGGGGATCTAATCCGGGCTGTGCCCCATAAGGAAGCTCCACATCCGTCAGTCTTTCCTGAATACGCTGCCTTGCCCAGTAATCATCTATACCATCATCAAATACTATCGTAATAATGGAAAGCCCAAAGGTACTTTTGCTTCGCATCACATGCATTCCGGGAAGTCCGTTCAAAGATCTTTCCAAAGGAATGGTAATTTGCTGTTCTACTTCTTCGGCGGCCAGGCCCGGAACCTGCGTTACCACCTGGGAAGTGACATCGGCAATATCAGGATAGGCTTCTATGGATAATCTGGTCCAGGAATAGTATCCGAAGAATCCCAGTAAAAGGAAGAGGGCAAGCATCAGCCATCTCTTCTGTATAGAGATTGTCAATAATTTCTTCATAGTTTTTCATTTACATTATTTTGTATCAGGCATATAAATTCCGCCTTCGGTCATGATGGTTTCTCCGGGTTTTAATCCTGATATGATTCTTACAGTTTTTTCATCGGTTTCTCCCGTTGTCACAGAACGTCTGGTAAATTGGCTTTTTCCTGTTTTTATCCATACATATTGTGAACTGTCCTCCTGCATTAAAGCTGTTACAGGAATCATTACTGTCTTTTCAGGAGTTGTTGAGAAGTTTACGGTGGCGTACATTCCCGGCTTTAATTTTCTGTCCGGATTATCGCATTCAATAAGAACTTTAATGCTTCGGGTATCTTCATCCACCATTTCATTGATGTGGTATACTTTTCCGGTAATATTTCTGTCGGGATAGGCACTCACTTTTACAGAAACCTGGTTGCCAATATTGACAAAGCGGATGTCTTTTTCCTTTACATCACCGGAAATCCAGACTTTTGATAATTCTGCAATGATTACTACAGGATCTGCATCTCCCTTCAGGTATTGCCCGTTGACAATTTTGTTGGAAATAATTTCTCCGCCAATGGGAGCCCTTACAACAAGCGGATTTCCTATGCCTCCTCCTTTGCTGTTATAAACCTTCAAGGCAGAAGAGGCATTGGAAAGGGATGTTTTTTTATTTTTAAAATCAGTTTCCGCTTCGTCCAGCTCTTTCTGGATACCGACTCCATGTTTTACTAGGTCCTGCTGGCGTCTGTAATTTTTTTCTGCAAGCTGTACATCATTCAGAGCATCCGTGTAATCTTTTTGAACCGAAAAATAATCTGAGGAAAGGATTTCAAAAAGTGGATTTCCGGCAGAAACATTCTGTCCAAGCTGAATAAAAGATTTTGTAATTCTTCCGGAAAAAGGACTGGCAATTTCCGCGTAGTGATTGGGAATTGCCTGGATTGTTCCCGCTGAAATTACACCATCACTGTGTTCCTGTTTGGTTACCATCTGTGTTTTAATTTTTTTGAAAACCGGATGGCTTTCCGGAATGGTGATCTGATTACCTTTTGTTATGATTTCCGGATCTTTGTTTTGCTGAGGTGCATTGTCTTTACAAGAGACTGCAAAGAGAATAATACTACTTAAGATTATTTTTTTCATGATCTTAATACAATTGAGTGCTGTTGCTGATTTTTACTTTTTCTTTGTTATTTTTCCTGGTACTGAACCATTTTTTGCTTCTGGCTTCTTTCTGAGAGGATAGAGTAGGTCTCAGGAATATATTGGTAGATACAATGAAGAGAACTGTGATAAAGGCTTCCAGAGGATATCCCAAAGCGCATAATGCGCCTATGGCTGCTGAACACCATAATGTCGCTGCTGTATTTAATCCTCTTACGGTAAGGCCGTCTTTCATGATAACACCACCGCCAAGGAAACCTATTCCACTGACGATATAAGAGGTGATTCGGCCGGCTGCATCGCCACCAATTCTGATAGCAATCAGTACAAATGCAGCAGAACCGATACATACCAGAGTGTTGGTGCGGAGACCTGCATTTTTTTTGCGCCACTGTCTTTCGAAGCCAATACCGGCTCCCAGACAAAATGCGGTAAGGAGACGAAGGGTAAATTCGAATGTATTCATAACTTTTCCTGTTTTTATAAGCTTTTCAGCTGTACGGGAAAAGTGAGTACAACTAAAGCTTTTAAGATTGATAATTACTGTAAGGATCTGAGTCCATATTGCTTTATTTTTTACTGTGCAAAAGTAAAACTGACTGCCCTTTTTTGCCGTTAGAAAAGCTTTAGAATGTGATTAGAAAATCATTAGAGAAAGTTCCTTCCTGTTTTTTTGATGATTCTGCAGGAAATAGTTGTTTATTATATCCTTTTAATATGTGTAAACTGTACCCATGATAAGCGATAAAATTTCAATACATTTGGAGGCTGATTTTTGTATGATGAATTTTACAATCTGTCATATGAAATAAAAGCTTGTTAAATCCCGGAGACTTCCTTCCAATATCTTTTGAATTATATATTTTAGAAATGAAAAAATCAAACTTAGCAATACCGGCTACGCTTTTAGCGATTATCTGTGTGCAGGGAGGAGCCTCCATTGCAAAACAGCTTTTTCCTGTAATCGGAGCGATTGGTACGGTTACTTTAAGAATTGTACTTTCTGCTGTTTTGCTTACTTTGCTTAACCGACCTAAGTTTTTACAATTTAACAGTCAGAAATGGAAATACTGTGCAATCTATGGAGTTGGATTGGCTGCAATGAATCTTATTTTCTATATGGCGATTCAAAGGATTCCGCTGGGATTGGCTGTTACTGTGGAATTTGCCGGGCCATTATTTCTCGCATTGGCATTGTCACGTAAGCTGTTGGATGTCGTGTGGGCATTACTGGCCTGTGTGGGAATTTTGTTAATTGTTCCGTGGAAAAATGATCATGTCGATTTGTTAGGACTTGGATTGGCCTTTCTGGCAGGGATGTTCTGGGCCCTGTATATTGTAATGGGTGGAAAGGTCTCCCAAATAATGGATGGAAAAGATGCGGTTACCACCGGGATGATATTTGCCAGTCTTGTCATTATTCCCTTTACCATCTGGGATGGAGCCGTTTTCAATCTTACTCCTTCTATTTTCATAAAAGGACTTGGCGTGGCTGTTCTTTCGAGTGCTTTGCCTTTTTCACTGGAGATGATGGCTCTCAAAAAACTTCCGGCAAAGACATTCAGTATTCTGATGAGCCTGGAACCTGCATTTGCAGCACTTTCAGGATTGGTTTTTCTTGCTGAAGAATTATCTTTTTTACAATGGATTTCTATTGCCTGTGTGATTACAGCGAGTATAGGAACGACAGTTTTCAATAAAAAATCTCTTTCTCATGATTAAATAAGAAATTTTAAAAACCATTAAGCTAATTAAGGTTTTAAGGGAAGTTAAGATTCAAATACATTTGAATGAAGCTTTTGATCAATTACTGGGTAATAAACTCTACCGTAAAAATAGTTTTATTCTTTTCCGATACAACTTTGACTTTTGCATTGTGGAGCAGAATAATTTTCTCGGTGAGAAATAATCCTATTCCATGACCTTTTTCATGTTTGGAGTTTTCGCTCCTGTAAAAAGGCTCAAAAATATGCTGTAAATCTTCTTTATTAATGCTATTTCCGGTATTGGTAAAACTGATGGTAAGGATTTTTGAATCCGTACTTACATCAATCAGACAAGTATGTTCCGGAGAATATTTACAGGCATTGTCAATAAGATTGTTGAAGGCAACTTGAAGAAGATACTCATTTCCCAGGATGGTAAGCTGGTGTTCTTCTACCAAATCTTCAATGTTCATTGAAACTTTATATCCCGGATTATCTTTCGTGATTTTGGTATAAGATTCCAGAAGAACTTCATCAAGACGTACTTCCGAAAAACTGATCTCATCGGGATCATAGCTTGCTTTGGCAAGATTCATTAAACTATTTGACAGTTTTACCATATTCCGGGCATCATCCAGCGCGAAGTGAATGGTTTCCTGATACTCTTCTTTGGTTTTATCTTTTTCAGAAGCGAGTTCCAGCTCGGTGATGATGGCTGCTAAAGGTGTTCTCAGTTCGTGAGAAATATTGGATACAAAATGCTTTTGCGAATCAAAAGAATTTTCAAGCCGTTCCAGCATTCCATTGAAGTTTTCAGCAAGCTCATTTAGTTCGTCTTTTTCTTTGGTTGTTTTCAGGCGTAACTGTAATTTCCCGGCGGTTATTTTTTTTATCTGAATAACCATTTCAGTCAGCGGACTCAATGCTTTTTTAGAAAGAAATATTCCGGCCAGATAAATCAAAATCAGAATAATGAAAAACGAGATGAGACTGATGGTAAGAAGATGTGTAAGATAATCATATCCGTATTGATCATAGGCTGCCGCAGTTACCGCATACGTTTTTCCTTCATAATGATACACGATTCCAATGACCTGCAGATCATTGAGAAAGAAATTGATTTTCTTTTTTTGAAATATCTTGGAAAGCATTTCCGAAGTTTCCTTTACATAATCTACTTTGGCGTCATCATGATAAACCAGCTCTTTATTATTGTCATAAATCGCTACCTGAACTTCGTTAAGCGTTCTGGTATTGTTTTTATAAAGCTTGTGCATTTCCTGCTCGGGGAGTGAGCTTCGGAAAAATAAATCGGCCTTGGCAATCGCTTCATTTTGAAGTTCGCTGTAAAAAGATTGCTCTCTGGCTTCTTTGGATGAATAATAGATCGAAATGCTGTAAATACCTAAAAGCATTGCAGTGATTAAGGTGAAAAGCAGCGTTAGTCGGGTTCTTATTTTCATCCGGATATTTTTAGTTTATCTTAATGCTTACTGTACAGTGCCTGTTTCGTAGTCTTTTTTCAGAATAAATCCCATACCGGCTTTGGTATGGATCAGTTTGGTTTCAAAATCTTTATCTATTTTTTTTCGTAGATAATTGATATAGACATCAATAAAGTTGGTCCCCGTATCAAAATGGGTTTCCCACACTTTTTCCGCAATTTCACTTCTGGAAAGCACTCTTTCTGAATTTTCCATCATGAATTTTAAGAGATTAAATTCTTTCGGGGTCAATTTTATAGGCGTATGATCACGGCTCACGGTTTTTTGTTCCAGATTCATTTCAATACCTTCATATGTAAGAACAGAAATCTTTTGGTGGGGCTGTTGTGAAAATCTTTTCAGAAGTACTTTGATCCTTGCCACCAGTTCACGCATTTCAAAAGGTTTGGTGAGATAATCATCAGCTCCTGCATCAAATCCTTCCAGCTTATCATCCGTAGTTCCCAGTGCAGTAAGCATAATAACAGGAAGATTGGGTTTTAAAGCTTTGATTTCATTACAGAATTCAAGACCATCTTTTTTGGGCAATACAATATCTGTCACTACCAGATCAAAATGGGTCTGTAAAGCCAGCTTCAGACCGGTATTTCCATCGTAAGCTGCAGTGACCTCAAACTCTGCTTCCTGAAATCCCTTTGCAATCAATTTTGAAAGTCTGTCGTCGTCTTCAATTAATAAAATATGGGGCATAAAATTCCTGAAGTGTTTGGGTTGGGGTGAAGAATAGATCAATATTCTCACAAATGTAATGAATTCTATTTTGTAATTTTGGTTCCGAAAATAGAATCGAATGTCTGAATTTAGATTAAAAAAGAGGTCTGTGGCTGGATTTTTATGCGGTCTGATGTTATTATTGGTACAGTGTCATAATAATGTTTCTGTAAGTACTGTAGATATCAGAAACGGAGACTTGCTTTTTGTAACTGCAAAAGAAACAGGGCTTTCCGGAGCGATTAATAATGTAACTCAACAACAAAAAACAGCTTCATTTGATCATATAGGAATTCTGGAAAAAGAGGGCCGCAAAATGTTTGTTCTGCATGCTGCACCAAAAGGCGGTTCTCAGAGACAAGATTTAAAAGACTTTATTAAAGATCAGAAAGAAGAAGGTCAGGAGGTGATTGTTTACCGGTTAAAACCGGAATATCAGAAAGCAATTCCTGAAGCGGTTAAAAAAGCGCATTCCATGCTGGGAAAACCTTACAATTTCAATTATATCCTTGATGAAAATTCCTATTACTGTTCAGATTTTGTGGAAAGAGCTTTTCGGGACGAACATATTTTCAAACTGGAGCCCATGACATTTATTGATCCGAAAACAGGAAAAACAAACACATTCTGGGAAGAATTTTATACTAAGAAAAATCTCAAAGTCCCTGAAGGTGAGCCTGGTTGCAACCCAAACGGATTGGCCGGTTCTGGTAAATTAGAAAGAATAGGGAACTATTAAAACATAAGAGAAGCTCAACAGGCTTCTTTTTTTTATGTTAAATTTTTAAAAATATTAGTCTACTAATTTGGTGGACTAATATTTTTTTATATTTTTGTCACAGATTTAAAAACAAAAGTGTCATATGATCTGACAGAGTTTAACCCAAAAATGTTTAGCAATGATTACACCTAATCCAGGCCTGCAGGTTTTACAAAATAAAATTAACCTGCCTAAAAAAGAATTGTTATTGGAAATAGAGTTGAATGGTAAAATGAAATTTGAACATTTGATGAATACGATCTACAATCAATTTGGCATTTGTCATAGAGTGTTATCTGCTAACGTAGAGTATGTGAACGGGTATAGTTTCGGTTCAGTACAGTTATATATTAATGTCAATTCAGAAGATTTTCAGCAGCTTGAAGTGTATCTGAATAAAAATAAACTTATCAATACGACGGTAGAATATACCTGCAGAACATATTTTTAAGTGAGATTCATATAGTTTTAATTACTCAAAGCGTCCGGTTTTACCGGGCGCTTTTTATTTGCCACTATAACAGATTTAAATGACGAATCAAATTGCTGCAGAACAGAGGTGCCTCAAGGGTGTCATTCTGAGCGAAATGAAATGTAGTGAAGAATCTCATATATTTGATTGGCAATAAGATTCTTCCTTCGCCAGAAATCAAAGATTCGACGTAGTCAATGACAGAAGTAAAGCAAAAAAACGCTCAGAATATTCTGAACGTTTTTAAATAAAATTCTTGGCTTATCCCTTTAGTTAATATTAATAACTCGGGATTAATAATTAACAAAGGTTTTCTTATTGATAACCCTTCGACAAGCTCAGGGTGACAGCCCTAATACCAACCGAAATTTTTAAGCGTTGTCAGGCTGAGCCTGTCGAAGCCATTATTTAAAGGATTAGCTCAATAAAATAATTTTAGATTCTTTCAATGTCAGCACCAATAGCTCTTAGCCTTCCATCAATATTTTCATATCCTCTGTCGATCTGCTCAATATTGTGGATAATAGATTTTCCTTCCGCAGAAAGTGCTGCAATAAGAAGGGCATTTCCGGCTCTGATATCCGGGGAAACCATTGTTGTCCCTCTTAACGGAGCTTCCTGGTTCAATCCGATTACCGTAGCTCTGTGCGGATCACATAAAATGATCTGAGCACCCATATCAATTAATTTATCCACAAAGAATAATCTGGATTCAAACATTTTCTGATGAACCAGAATACTTCCTTTGGCCTGAGTAGCCACTACTAAAATAATAGATAATAAATCAGGCGTAAATCCAGGCCATGGCGCATCCGAAATCGTAAGGATAGAACCGTCAATAAATTTCTGGATTTTATAATGCTCCTGTGCCGGAATATAGATATCATCACCGCTTTGTTCAAGCTGAATTCCCAGTTTTCTGAAGGTATTCGGAATTACCCCAAGCTGGTTCCAGTTTACATTTTTGATGGTGATTTCAGATTTTGTCATGGCTGCAAGACCAATCCATGAGCCGATCTCTACCATGTCCGGAAGCATGGTATGCTCAGTACCTCTCAGATATTCAACCCCTTCAATAGTAAGAAGGTTGGACCCGATTCCTGAGATATTGGCTCCCATTCTGTTCAGCATTTTACATAATTGCTGAAGATAAGGTTCACAGGCAGCATTGTAGATTCTTGTTTTTCCTTTAGCCAAAGCGGCTGCCATTACAATATTGGCAGTTCCGGTTACAGAAGCTTCTTCCAATAAGATGAATTTTCCTCTCAGTTCCTTAGCTTTTAAAGAGTAGAAATATTCCTCCTCATCATAATTGAATTCAGCACCTAATTCAACAAGTCCCTGAAAGTGAGTATCCAATCTTCTTCTCCCGATTTTGTCACCTCCGGGAGTAGGCATATAAGCCTCTCCATAACGGGCAAGCATTGGTCCCATCAGCATAATGGATCCGCGTAGTTTGGCTCCGTCTTTTTTAAACTCGTTAGATTTTATATAATCAAAATTGACCTGATCCGCTTTGAAAGTATAATCTCCCTGTCCGTTTTTGGTAATTTTTACTCCAAAATCTCCAAGAATTTCAATCAGTCTGTTCACATCATGGATATCAGGAATATTTTTAATTCTTACCTCTTCGTCCGTCAGAAGAACCGCACATAAAATTTGTAGAGCCTCATTTTTGGCTCCTTGTGGAGTTATTTCACCCTGCAGTCTTTTTCCTCCTCTTATTTGAAATGTTCCACTCATTATTTTCTGTTTTTATGATTGTTATTATGCCTTCTTTTGTTGGGCTGGTTATTATTTTTATTATTGCTGTTGTTCCTGTTGTTGTTATTGTTATTCCTGTTGTTGTTATTGCTGGTGTAATAAATTTTACTCTTTTCAAGAGAATCTATTCCGGTAAGATCCAGCCTGTTTTCAGACAGTTCTTTCAGGTGGCGGAAAATAACATCATCCGTCACATGTTCCTTATTATAGACATTATAAGACTTCTTCATATTGTTGGCAATCACCTCAATAAGGGCTTCTTTTTCATCACCTGTTTCCAGTTCGATTGCCTTTTCTATCAATTGAAGAATACTTTTTCCGTAGAACTTAAAGTCACCTTGAAGTTTTGGGTATTCCATTCTTTTAGGCTTTTCCGCCAGCTGTTCCATCGTTGGGAACGGATAAGGAGAATCTACATCCAGATCATAGTTGGCAAGAATAAAAAGATGGTCCCAAAGTTTATGTTTATAATTTTCCTCGTCGCGAAGTTGTGGGTTTCTCTGACCCATAAAATCGATGATTGCCATAGCCATTTCATTCCTTTCGTCTTTGGAAGGAAGTTCTTTGCAGCGCTCAACCAACTGTTGTATAATTCTGCCATATTCCGGCATATGAAGCTGAGTTTTTTGGGTGTTGTATTCCATAGTATGCAAATATATGCATTAAAAGAAAAATTGTCTCGGGAATCTGAAAAATTTATGATTTTTTAATGAAAAAAATTGAATGCCTTTCATCTTGATTTATTAGGTGAAATGAAAATATTTCCCGTTTATTTGATTTTGTTTTTAATAAAATTGTATCTTGTTTAATAGATTGATAATTAATTACAGCGATGAAAAAAACAAACTTTTTCCTTTCACTACTGGCTTTAGCATTAATAAGCTCATGCCGTACAAGTGATGAATTAATGACAGAACCTACCAAGCAGGAAGAGGTTCATAACAAAACAGTGAATGTGACCCATCATGATGGCCGGCCTTTCAGTACAGGAAGCGGTTCAGGTTCCACACAAAGTAAATTCGTAGCCGGACCGGGTGGCGGAGTTCTTATGCAGGGCTTTTACTGGGATGTTCCGGAAGGTGGTAACTGGTGGAATACCGTTAAAGACAAAATAACAGCGTGGTCCAATGCCGGAATTGGTGCGGTATGGCTGCCGCCGGCATCAAAAGCACAGAACGGTGCATATTCTATGGGATACGATCCTACAGATTATTATGATTTTGGAAATTTTAATCAGAATGGAAGCACAGAAACCCGTTTCGGATCCAGAGCCGAACTGGAAGCATTGATTACGAAAGCGCATGCTGAAAACATGCAGGTGTATGCAGACATTGTAATCAATCACAACAGTGGCGGGCAGTCTGAAGCCAATCCTTTTACAGGAACTAATACCTGGACCAATTTTTCTGGTGTGGCTTCCGGAAAATTCCAGAGAAACTATAATGACTTTTACAAAAATGCTTACGGGAATAATGATGAAGGGGCTTTTGGTGGCTTTCCGGATTTGTGCCACGCGAATCCTCATGTGCAGGACTGGCTTTGGGGAAGAGATGATTCCTTAGCAAAATATTATAAAAATGTGATGAAATTTGATGGCTGGAGGTTTGATTACGTTAAGGGGTTCGGACCATGGGTTGTTAACACCTGGAATTCTAACGTAGGTGGATTTTCTGTCGGGGAATTATGGGATTCAAATGTCAACACATTGGAATGGTGGGCCAATAATGCCAACAGTTCCGTATTTGATTTTGCGGCCTATTATAAAATGGATGAAGCCTTTGATAATGGTAATTTAAATGCTTTGAATGATGATATGATGTGGAAAAGAAATCCATACAAAGCAGTCACCTTTGTTGCCAATCATGATACCGATATCATCTACAATAAAATGCCGGCATATGCCTATATCTTAACCCATGAAGGTTATCCTACCATTTTTTACAGAGATTATGAAGAATGGTTAAATAAGGAACGACTGAACAATCTGATCTGGATTCACAATAACAAAGCCACCGGAACAACTTCCATTCTCTACACCGATAATGATGAATATATTGCAAGACGTAACGGTTATAATGGTAATCCGGGACTTGTAGTTTACATCAATACGTCTTCAAACTGGCAGGAAAGATGGATAGAAACCAACTGGAGCAGCCAGCAGATCAAAGATTTTACAGGGAACTCAAGCTGGTACCCAACAACTCAGGGAGATAAATGGGTGAAAATCCAGTGTCCGCCGAATTCTTATTCTGTGTGGTCGCTGAATTTATGAGTAATGAGCAATGGGTAATTATTGATAATTGATAATTGATAATTGATAATTGATAATTGATAATTGATAATTGATTAAGCTGGTAAGAGACTGTTCTTCGGTTTAATTTCTATTAAACATTAAACATTAAACATTAAACATTAAACTAGCAAAACTATACGTCTTAGTTGTCATTCCGTAGGAATATCTATACAAAGCATTAATATTGTAGGAAATTCTTACGGAATGATCTTTTTATAAGTTAAATGAAACGGTGTAAGAATCATTAATTACACCTGAATAAATTTTTTCTTCTGATGAAGGTCCGGTAAATAACATTTCTGGTTGGCCAGCTTCATCCTGTTTCTGGAAATAAGATCATAGGCCTTGTCCCTTAAAAATGCCGGAACGATTTTTCCGATAAACGAAAGTTTATATATGCCTCCCAACAAGTTAGCTATTTCCAGTACTGCCCTTGACTTGATCAGATAAAACCGTCCGGGTTTCCACAGATACATAGTATTGAATACATTGGTTTCCAGCCCTCTTTCAGATAAAAACTGCTGTCCGAAATCAGATTGAAGAGAAGCAAACATGAACTGGTCTTTATTGTCCCGTTCCAAAATCCACTGTACCCAGAAATTGCAGACTCCGCAATCTCCGTCAAAAAATACAATATGCTTATTTTCCCAATTTTCCATGACGTTATTTATTAAATAGGATTCCCCTTTCCGTGTCTTCTTTTACTTTTTTGAAATAATGGATAAGATCTGCACGCTGCTCATCAGAAAGTTTAGCATTCTGATGGCCTAAATAATAGGATTCAAGCGGCATCTCTTTTTTTTCAACCATTTCTATACATTCCTCAAGTTTATGAAGCTGTCTTTTAGGTTCATACACTGCAAAGGTAGAAAAATTAAGATGATTCCTGCCCTCGTCAATATGATTTTTTACCCACCATGACATCGGGGAGATATTGCTGTACCATGGATACTTTGTTTCATTGGAATGACAATCATAACATGATGTTCTGATTGTATGCGCTATCTTTTCAGGAGTATTTTTAATTTTCAGAAAATCCATACCGGGAGTTGGCGGCGGATTCGTTTTATCGATAGGAAAAAATTGTATGATGATAAATACAACGAGAACGACAACAATTATTTTTTTCATAGCGGATGTTCATGTTTTATAAATATAAAGATAGTTAATTTATTTTTAGTGAAAGAAAGTTAGAAGCTGGAAGAAGGAACAGCTTCCAGAAAATGTTGTAATAGTGTATTTTTTAGCAATTAATATGTTATTTTCATGGTGACGCCAAACATCCTCCTTTCAACTTCCTTCTCCCTTTACATTCTTACGTTGAGTAATTCTAAATTGGAAGGTATACTGTTGTTTTTATTTAAGTTAATCTTAAAAATGACTAACTTAATACCACAATTCTGACCAGATATTGTGCCGTTGAAAATATTTATTTATAGTTTTTAACTATCATTGAGATAAAAATTAATAGATTGTATTTATTGAGCAAACGTTGTAGGTTTGTGATGTTCTTAGAACACAATTGGAAACTGTATTAATCAACATAAAAAATAAATAAACGACAATGGAAAAAGATTTGAATGACATCAGTAAATGCCCGTTTCACAACGGAACAATGAAGAAGAATGTAGCAGGAGGAGGAACTCAGAATTCTGACTGGTGGCCTGATCAGCTTAGAGTAGATCTTCTGCGCCAGCATTCTTCACTTTCAGATCCTATGGATAAGGATTTTGACTATGCCAAAGCATTTGAAAGCCTTGATCTGGAGGCTGTAAAAAAAGACCTTCATGCATTGATGACAGATTCTCAGGATTGGTGGCCGGCCGACTTTGGTCATTATGGCCCTCTGTTTATCCGTATGGCATGGCACAGCGCCGGAACGTATCGTGTAGGTGACGGAAGAGGTGGAGCAGGAGCTGGGCAACAGCGTTTCGCACCGTTGAACAGCTGGCCTGATAACGTAAGTCTTGATAAAGCACGAAGATTATTGTGGCCCATCAAACAAAAATATGGAAGAAACATCTCATGGGCAGACCTTCTGATCCTTACGGGGAATATCGCTCTTGAATCCATGGGCTTTAAAACATTTGGGTTTGCGGGAGGACGTGCAGATGTCTGGGAACCGGATTCCGATGTCTATTGGGGATCTGAGAAGACATGGCTTGGAGGTGATTTACGGTATGCTCACGGTTCGGAGGGAGTAGCAGAAGGACATTCGGCGGTTCTTCCTACTGATGATAATGCAGACGGAGATATTCATTCAAGAAACCTTGAAAATCCGTTGGCTGCTGTACAAATGGGGCTTATTTATGTAAACCCTGAAGGTCCGGACGGAAATCCTGACCCTATTGCTGCTGCTAAAGACATCCGTGATACTTTCGGACGTATGGCGATGAACGATGAAGAAACCGTTGCTTTGATTGCCGGAGGACATACTTTCGGTAAAACCCATGGAGCAGGTCCGGCAGATCATGTAGGAAAAGAACCTGAAGGAGCCGGAATTGAACAGCAGGGATTAGGATGGGCAAGCACGTATAAGTCTGGTAGCGGAAGAGACGCGATTTCCAGCGGACTGGAAGTAACCTGGACAGAAACTCCTACCCAATGGAGTAATTACTTCTTTAAAAATCTTTTTGAAAATGAGTGGGAATTAACAAAAAGCCCTGCAGGAGCTCACCAATGGGTAGCCAAAGACGGTGCTGAAATCATTCCTGATGCATTTGATGCTGACAAAAAGCATAAACCAACCATGCTTACCACAGACCTTTCGTTAAGAATGGATCCTGTATACGAAAAAATTTCAAGACACTTCTACGAAAATCCTGATGCGTTTGCCGATGCGTTTGCCAGAGCATGGTTTAAATTAACACACAGAGATATGGGACCACGCGCCCGTTATCTGGGACCGGATGTACCGCAGGAAGAACTGATCTGGCAGGATCCTATTCCGGAAGTCAACCACGAACTGGTTGATGAAAATGATGTGGAGGCATTGAAATCAAAAGTTTTAAATTCAGGACTAAGCAATACAGAACTGATATCTACAGCCTGGGCTTCCGCTTCTACTTTCAGAGGAAGTGATAAACGTGGTGGTGCCAACGGAGCAAGAATCAGACTGGAGCCTCAAAGGAACTGGGAAGTCAACAATCCTTCTCAATTGAATAAAGTATTAAATGTTCTGGAAGGAATTCAGAAAGAATTCAACGATTCTCAAAACGGAGGTAAAAAAATATCATTGGCAGACTTAATTGTACTAGCAGGAAATGCTGCTGTTGAAGTGGCTGCCAGAAATGCGGGTCAGGACGTAAAAGTTCCTTTTGCCCCGGGAAGAATGGATGCTTCTCAGGAACAGACGGATGTAGAATCTATGGGTTACCTTGAGCCTGCTGCTGATGGATTCCGAAATTATCTGAAAAGAAAATATACGGTGTCTACAGAATCTTTACTGATTGATAAAGCACAATTATTAACCCTTACCGCTCCGGAACTGACTGTACTGATAGGAGGAATGCGTGCTTTGGATACGAACTTTGACGGTTCAAAACATGGTGTATTCACCAGCCGTCCGGGCGTTCTTACCAATGATTTCTTTGTAAATCTTCTGGATATGGGAACTCAGTGGAAAGCAATGTCAGATGACAGAGAATTGTATATCGGAACTGATCGGAAAACCGGCCAGCCAAAATGGACCGCTACGCGTGCGGATCTTGTTTTCGGCTCCAATTCTGAATTGAGAGCCGTGGCTGAGGTATATGGAAGTGCTGATGCACAAGGTAAGTTTGTGAAAGATTTTGTGGCGGCGTGGACGAAGGTGATGAATCTGGATAGGTTTGATCTGGTCTGATCTGATTTTCCTTAAATCAAAATAATTAACAGGCTGCCTTGGAAAAGGCAGCCTGTCTCCTTTGAATATTTTTTCAATATCGGTACAATACTAATTTGCAGGTTATGATTACTGCTTAAAAGTAAGTACTACCTTGATGATTTCAAATTGTAAGGTGACATAACTATAAATAAAAAACCACCGCATTTTGCGGTGGTAATTATAATTTGTTTAAAGAATAAACAATTTTATAATTGTAAATACATACCTGTTTTCTGATAATTCCTGTTATTTAACATTGTATATATAATTGGATCCTTATAAAGGAGAGCCCAATAAGATACTTTTCATAACACCAACGGTTAGTATAGTTAAAAATAAGAGTAAAAAATAAGCAATAAAATTGACAAACCGTTTTCTGATATCATGATTTTTTAGTGTATTAGCACTATAATTATTTACAAAACTTCTTAATCCTAGAATAAATAGAACAGTAATTGATGTGAATATAATATAAAGAATTATTGATTGGTTGAGTTTAAAAAAGAATAAAATCAATAAAATATCTATTAATGCAACAATCCAGCTTATTCTAAATATTTTTAGGGACAATATATCCTTTCCCAAAATTAAAAAAATTGAATTTAAAAATATGATAATAAGAAGTAGTATTTGTAAGATTGTATTCATGATATTAAATATTAAAAATTAATATGAAAAAGGATTGGGAAATGTGAGCTTTATGTCTGCGCCCACTCCTAGTCCGTCTGCTACGGCTCCTGAAACGCCTACGGAAAAACTATCATTTTTAGGGTTGTAAAGATAGGATGCACCACCTTTTGCACCTGCTGCACCAACCGGGATAGAACCTGTTACATTCAGCCCCCATCGTCCATTTGGTGCTGTAGCAGTCCAGTTTCCTTCAAATTCGGCTAATGCACCAATGGCTCCAGCATCAACAGACCATCCATATTTGTTACTCTGAATATTCGCTCCTACAAAACCTGTTAATCCTTTTGCGGATAAAGAAGTAGATAGAGTGCTTGTTGTGAAACTCAATTTTGCTTCAGCAACTGTACCTTCTAAGTAAGCCTGAATATTTGAATTGCTGCCGATTAGAGTTGGCACAGAAAGTCCTCCTTTTACATTTATTAGTTTGATGTTAAGATTTGTATCTAAGCCTTCAAAATTAAAATTTTTCAATCCTGCGTTGTAATCAACTGCAGCAAAGTCAAATGATGAAGATGTAAATGAGGAGACATTTCCATTCAATTGGGAAAACCATTGTCCATAATACATATTGTTTGTATAAGTTTTACCTTCATTATAGATCTTAGTTTCAGACCAATCACTAGGTCCTGCAGGTCCTAAAGTTACTTTTGAACCATTGGCAGTCGGATATACATTATTTGTGTATCCGTCAGAGAAATCACTATATCCCATAGATTTATAGTTATCTTTCGTCACTTTGTCATGCCATTCCCATTGGGTACCTTTTAATCCCCAACCGTAAGGTGCTCTTCCGTCCGGATCAACAAATCTCAGAGGATTATTAAATGCATAGTTATAAGGAGAATATCTTCTCATCTTTTCTGCGAACGGATCTATTACTCCCCATCTTCCCAGATCCGGCATATAACTTCTTGCACCATAATCATACATTCCCGTTTCCTGAAGTTCTTTACCATTATATTTATAATTATTCTTAATTCCATAGTCGTACATATGAAAACCATCATTATATCCTTCATGTTTTAACCCAAAAGGATAATAGTTAGTTTCTTCCATCATCATGCGTCCTCCACCATCTGATCTGGCAATATTATATCTTACATTCCCAAGATGATCCTTAAGGTTATAAATATACATTTCTCTGTCAATACTATAAAAGCCTTCAGCAGTAGGAACAAATTTAAGCATATAACCACTGTCAAAACCATTCTGTGCTGTATTTATTTTGGCGTAGGTTCTTTCATACTGGAATCCATCTAGATATTCAGTTTCTGAGTATTCTGTACTGTAAGGATTTAGATTATCTACCCTTTTAGCATATTTTGAACCGTCAGATCTGTATTTATAGGTGTGAAGAGGACCTTCATTCATTCCTGGAGTGATACCATTTATTATTGCATTTACTGAAGTTGGCAGATTAAGATAATTATACTTAATCATTTTTATCTGCTTGTCCATATGATTAGACATATTACCATTAGCATCATAGCTGATGAGGTTGCCACCTAACGGATAACCAGAAGAGTTCATCTTCTGATCTGTAATTTTAGTCAGACGATTAGAATTTCCTCCAAGATCATAGTCATATATCAGCTCATCAATCTGCATAGGAGTTGTCTGCCCAGCCGGAGGATTTTTATAACGGCTTAAGGTCTTAATATTACCATTGATATCATAAGTCATTGTCTCATCATAATAATGATTCTGACTATTAGACGTTAGATTGGGAGTAAGATAAATTCCTTGTGTTAAACGATTCAGCTTATCATACTGATATGCATATCTGCGGTAAATTCCGTCGCCTAAACCTGTTTTCCAGTCAATTTCCGAGATATTTCCATTGTAACGGGCCTGTCCATAATTGCTGTCTTCTGGGTTTTGATATTTGATTTTCATGGCAAATACATTTTCAGGTGCCATATTAGAAGGATCATTGATAGAAGTCAGCCAACCATGAATATTATAGGTATAATTGATGGATTGAAGAGGGTTGCCATCATCATCCTTTCCTATTTTTTTATTGCTAACCTGTCCTATTTCATTGTAAGTATTTAAGAAAATTGGTTCTTCCGGTTTATTGTTTACCTGATGTTTGTGAGCCAAAAGTCTGTTTTGACTATCATACTCAAAGGTTTTTTTTATGTGAGTTTCCGTATCATTAGTGGTACGTTTATGATAGGTGTGGGTTTCTTTGATCAGCCCGCTGAAATCAAGTAGGGATTCATTGCGGGTATAACCTCCAAGATGATTTATAGAATATGTTCCGATTAATCTCCCATTGGTATCATATCTGTTGAAATTTTTAGTCCAATTATCATCATCAATATTTTTGATAAAAGTTGCCACAGGCAGGCTCTTCGTGCTGAGCGAAGAATTAGGATTATCCTGCAGAACATTTTGTCCGAGAATTTGTCCGGGTAGAACAGGGGCTCCTAATGGATATCCGTCATAATAGTTCACACTCAGTATGGTCATACTTCCTGTTGGGAAAGCACTTTTTGTATAAAAAATGTCAATCCCATTGAGGTTGAATGGAGTTATACTCCTAGCTTCGTTATTCCCTGGATTAGCAGACATATTGTTAACAGCTGTTTGCATTGCAGCTCTTGTTGCTGTATTGGCAAAAAAACCGGTATAAACAATTCTTCCAAACTGGTCATATTTGGTAAACATCCAGCCTTTTTTATTAAAATTGTTATTCAGACTTGCCTGCATTGGGTCTTGGGTAAGCACGACCCTGTTTTGTTTATCATAAACTATAAATTCCCATTCATCTTTTCCCGGCAGCCTTTTTTCTGTCATTCTGCTTTTATTATCATAACGATATTGATAACAAAGCGCATTGAGTGTTGTTGTGTCTGTATTTCCCGAAACTGAGGCCAAGGGTGGAATTACAAAAGCAAGTTGACCATATTCATTATATACATAATAGGTGTCTGCATTTTGTGTTGCACTAATAGCCTTCCTGTTTAAAATTGTTCTTCCTTCTCCATCTACAAAATCAATAACCTCAATATTATCTTCATCAAGCTTGATATTCTTATATAGTTGATTATTTCCATAATTTCCTGATATACTTAGTACAGAAGTTGTTGATCCGTTTACCCATGTTGTAGTAGTAGTATATTTTCTTACTTCACCATCGATATTTCTGTCATACCCGAATTGTACGGGTTTACCACTCCAGGCTGTGCCTACCTGTATTTGTTGTTGAATCTTATCCAGAGGAGAATTTTCGAGGATTTTCTCAGAATAGATTTTTTCAGTGCCATATATACTAGGATCAGTTGCATTTTCAAGGGGATTGGTATACATAGCCCCATTTTGTGTTACTTTCTGGGGCACAGGTAAATATTCTTTCACCTGTCTTCCAAACTGGTCATATTCTACATGAGTAACTATATCCCTGCCTTTAGAAGTAGATTTTACTCCAATGGTTTGTTTAATTCTACCAATTCCATCAAAATATCTGATGGTTTGCATTGGGGGTTTAACTAAAGTGTCAGAACCTTTTGAAATATAACTTTTGGTAGATATATAATTTTCAGTCTGTGTGGGCCCTGTATTTTGAGTATAATAAAAATTACTCAAAATGATAGTTATTAAAAATAATAGTTTATAATTTCTCATTTTAAAATACAAAATCAAATTTTAACGGATTAGCAGAATTGTTTCCAACAGATCCTGATAATAATTTTACATAGATATTACCTGCCGTATCAATTCTTATTGACCATGTTCTGTTCGCTGGTGTATCTCCGAAAGAGCCTCCCGGTGGCTCTACATAGTTATTAATAGTTCTTTGTACAGATGGTTTACAATTTCCTCCCATTTGCCCGATTTTAATTTCATCATTCCAGTAGCTGGCGTTAATAGGGTAATTTCTGAAAGTAACTTTTACCGCAATATTTCCATAATAGGTGTAGACATCTGTAGATAAGGCCACGAAGTTATTGGCCATTGTGAATGGGCAGCTTTCCTTAGGAAAACAAGTAGCATACATATTAGCTTCATTTTGCCCATTAGCATTGGCATCATCAAGAGCTTTTTGATCTGCATCAGCCTGACTTATGGTTGAAAAGAACTTATTCTCTGGTACTATATACATGTGTGGTCCTCCTTCAAAGTTGGCCCCACAATTTGTTCTGTAGAATGTTTTTAAAAACGAGGCATTATAATATCTCTTGGGAGAAAGATTATAATTATATACCTTCAAAGGGTTTCCGTCAGTATCAAGCACTTTTTTAGGACGATTTAGTGCATCATATTTGTAGAAGTCCTTTTTGCCATTAGGAGTGGTAGATGTCTTAATTCCAATGAGAGGATCATAAACATATGTTGAAACTTGGAAATCTTTAAATTCGGGTTTTAGTCTGAAATTATCAAGAACTAAAGCTAAATCAGATTCCGCAGATTCATTGGTATCTAAATCAGATTTTTTTACAACGTCTAATTGCAGGTATGAAGTACTGCTGGCAGGATCCAGATTGTAAGCCTGCATTACCTGTGAATAGGTAGCTCCAACAATTTCTGCTATTGGCAGGGATTGCTTGTATCCGTAAATTATAGTTGTAGGTATGCCGTTGGCGTTTTTGAATTGTATTAAGTTTCCTAAATTATCATATAATTGATAGTTTACTGTTTCCTCCACAGCAGCTGATGAAGGTGTATCTAAAGTAAAATTAGAATCCAGTAATGACTGCCGTTGTTTACTGATTTTTAAATTGTTGTTTGTAGTAATATCCTTGGAGTATACATTTTCAGTAAGTGAAACTTTATTATTGTTATTCATCTTACTTATAATGACAGGGGAGATAATACCATTATCTGCCATATATTTATAGATAGAAAATTTTCCCCCTACCTGATCATTATCTGTGGGACAATTTCCGGAAATACAGGAAGAATTGTTTCTTACCAAATCCTGCGGATAAAAAGTTCGGCTAATGATTTTCCCATTGTAAACCGGCTGGTTCCATGGTAAAGGCCATTCATATGGAAGATAGTCAATAGTCTCTATTGCATTGGGATGCCAATACAAATATGAGTTTGTGTATTTAATATATTTCTGCGTGTCTATCAGTTTATTGCCAACAAAATTTCCATTGATGGTTTGTGGAGCAATCTGTTCTGTAGTTTTTATTGAGATTGGCAGGTATGGAAGTACCGGTTGATACTGATAGTATCCTATATATTCCAACTGTGGAGGATTTGAAGAATTGAGTGCCCATAAACTGGCTTTAGCTTCCACATAATATTTATCGTCAGATATTTTACAGGTGGTACATGTGCTGGATGTTTCGTTGACAGGATTTACATTATTCAGGAAATTGGTATACTTAATGGTCTGTGTTGATACTGCAAACATATTGGCATCATGTTTAACCATCTTGTAAAGTTTTCCTCTTTCATTATTTTTATTAACTTTTAAAGGTAGTTTTGACTGGGCAATCTGAGCCGCATTAGGAAGTCCATTACTGCTGTATACTTTATTGGCCAGAGAATCCGGGTTGGAAACAAGATCAGTAAAATAAAATATATTTTTTTCCTTCCCTGTGATTTCTTCTGTAACCTGGCTATATCTGACATGGTCATCATAATATCCACGGCTTTTACTTACAAGTGTAGGAGATCCTTCACCAAACCAATTATAATTATCCACAAATGCACTTGTCTCATCCTTATAGGTTAATATACCTGAAGATTTGCCAGTATCATTTAAATAACTGTATTTTTTTGTGCTGATAGGCTGGTTCATATTGTCATATGTAGTGACTGTCTGTAATCTTTGTCCATCTATACGGGATTCTTTATCCACCAAAGAATTTGATTCAAAACCAAAGCTGGAGCGTGAGAAATAGTTTATTTTAGAAACATCGTTTTGCTCATATACAAATTCTTCCTTTCCTCTTGTAGGATAAACTACGCTTTTAAGCATTCCTCCAAACCCTGCATAATACTGAATTCCGGATGGATCTGTCTGGTATCCGTTTCCTCCGCTATAATAATTGAAACTATAAATTTCGTTGTTGTTATTGATTGATTCAAGAGATTTTCCCGTGTAGTTGAAATCAATTTTTTTTATGTTTTTCTTAAAACTTTTTAATCCTATATTTTTCAGAAAAGGTTTTGTAAATTGATTACCCACCTGAATGTAGTCAAATGTTAGAGAACCATAATCAGACACTCGGATTGAATCCAGAATAGCAAGTTTTTGATAAATGTTTACATTGGTAAAAGAGATTGTTGAAGATGTATCATTAGGGCCATTGTTGGTAGAAGAGCTGCTATGGTTGCTAAAATCGCTTCCGTTTCCACTTCCCAGAAATATATTATTATTTAATAGAATAGAATTGGAAGGAATTCCGGATGGATAATCTCCGTTTAAATATTCACCTCCATTTGTAAACGGATCCAAAATACTTTTATTACTGTTTTTATAAAAAGCCTCTATAATTCTTCCATTGGGTAGCTTAACTTTCTTTAAATATACTGCTGAAATATAATTAACCTGTCTATTGGTGTAAAAATCAGTTACATATGTGAAGTTCCCATCATCTCTCCAAGAGTTATAAGTATATTTTGATTTGGCATAATACACATCGGTTGAATTATAGTCGCCTCCGAAATAAAACTCATTACCCTTATCATCTTTCATTACAATTTCAGGAAAGCTATTG
This sequence comes from Chryseobacterium cupriresistens, assembly GCF_046614675.1. NCBI lineage: Bacteria > Pseudomonadati > Bacteroidota > Flavobacteriia > Flavobacteriales > Weeksellaceae > Chryseobacterium > Chryseobacterium cupriresistens. The sequence goes on from NZ_JBKKJT010000002.1 coordinate 538,247, forward strand.
ATTGGCTGAAGAATATTATGACACTTTTCACCATTATAAGAAGCTGTTAAATTTCCATTTTCAGAATATACAAGAAATTTTCCTACATTATCAAAAACCATGTAACCGGAATACCCCATAAAATCAAAGTAGAATGTATTTGGCTCATAGGTGTAGAAGGATGTATTTGTATTCGGATTGATAAGAAGCTGTTTTTTTGATACAGTCCCAGGCCCTGAAATAAGACAGTTATTTTGAGAAGCCGGGTAAAATCCGGAACTCATATTGGCTCCTAAAAATCTTGGCTCATGAAGATCACCAGGCTTTTTATAAGCTACAGTGATTTTACCGAACATATTGTAGTTCCAATTATATCCCACCATTCCAGACTCTGTTTTAGGAATTTCCTGAAGATAATCTACACTCCCTCTAAGAGAGAGATTATCCAGATCAATATTATATAAAGGAATAGAAAGATTAAGTTTTCCTACATTGTAATTATTGGAAACATTCACTTTTTTACCGAGGCTATAATCTTCCAAAGTTTTACCCTGCGCATGTATTATTTGACATAATATCATAAAGATACCTGTCAAATAAAATCTAAATTTATTCATTACTGGTTATTATTTTTTTATCAGTTTAGCGTTTGCTGTTTTATTCGTATCTGTTTTTATGGTGATCAGATAAGCTCCCTGTATTAAAACCTGGGTATTAATCTTAGTCACTCTGTTCTTGGTTTTTATACTCTGGATCTGTCTTCCACTCATATCATACAACAGAATATCTGCTTCCTTGAAATCAAAGCCGATTTCTACGTAAGCATAATCTGAAACAGGGTTTGGATAGATTTTAATATCATATTTTTCAATTAACTGGTCAACCTGCTTGTCTTCCAGCTTAACAATCTTCCAGTTCTCTTTACCCAGCTCTTCCGCACTGGTTCCGGCAACAACTATGGAACCGTCTCTATTTAATTTCAAGTCTGAAAGCCTTTCTTCCTTCTTTCTGGATTCTCCTTTTACGTATTTTCTCCATTGTTCATTTCCGTTCTGGTCAAGATAAAGCATCCAGAAAGTTTCATCATCCGTTTCTATTCTTCCTTCAGCCTGTGTATAACCTCCCAATAAAATTCCTTTGGAAGACTTATCATCTGCTGAATGAAGAACGCTCATTCCCATTAGAATATCACGATTTTTGAAATTGTAAGATTTTTGCCATTGTTCATCACCTCTTTCATTTATAGCAATCACCCAAAGATCTGTTCCATCTTGCAATCCAACGGTTTTGTTCCCTGATCTTTCTGATCTTGATTCTCCACCAATCATGAAGCCTGTTGAAGTTAAAGCCAATGTTCTGATATGATCGTCACCTTTACCTCCGAAATTTTTCTCCCATTCTACTTTTCCGTTTTTGTCTAATTTGACAATCCAGTAATCTCCCTCACCATAATTGCTGGTGGTTTTAGGCGTCTGGCTAATGGCAGTTGAAGTGGCAGGCTGCTGTTTGCCGACTGAACGATTACCTGCTTTAGGTTCAGAAACACGAACCTCGAAGCTTCTTGAATAAATTCCCAGTAATGCTCCACCATCTTTTGTTGGAATCATCTTTTCTACTTCGTCTAAACCTTTTCCACCTAGGAGTAATTGGGAAAGTTCTTTTCCGTTTTTATCCAGTTTGGTAATCCAGATGTCTTTGGAACCATAACCTTTTGAAGAACTTTGTACATTTCCGGCCACAAAGAATCCCAAATCTGTAGTTTGAATCACTGCCTTTGCTTCTTCGTCGGAAGAACTTCCCAAGGTTTTCTGCCATAGTTCATCTCCAAATTCATTGATTCTGATCAGCCAGATGTCAGATCCCCCTTTGGAATCATCTTTTTTATCCAACCCTTTTCCTGAATAAGAAGTTCCTGCCAGAAGAAATCCACCATCTTGCGTGGTAACTGTTGCTGATAAATAATCATGGCTCTGGCCTGAAAAATATTTTTCCCAGACCTCTTGTCCCTGTTGATTAAGCTTTACCAGGTGAAAATCGTAACCGCTGTTTTGCTTTTGGCTGCTAGCGGCTTGCAATTGGCTTTTGGCCTGAATGCTGCTTCCTGTGATAAGATACTGTTGATCGATTGTTGTGGTGATCTGGCTTAAAAAATCCTGGGTGGAGGATTTGATATCTTTCTGCCACACCACTTCCTGAGCAGATACGCTCGGAAAAGTGCACAAAATAAGTGCACTGAGATAGAGTTTTTTCACTCCCGTGTAATTTTTTGAGTTAGTATTAGTTTTTTTAAACCTGCACGAAATTAACGGTTTTTAGCAAGGTTTAGTGGCTTTTGTTAAGTGAATTAATATGATTTTTGTCACCTTTAGGTGTGCTGTTTTGTCATGCAATTACGTATTAAAAACAGGAATTGAATATGGATAAAGAATAAAATTATCATTAAAAATTGATAGAAGAATATTAATTTATAACACTATATCTGCCTGTATTTATAATGTGAACCTTTTTCCGCTGTTGATCCTGTAATGAAAAAGATCGTGAAATATGAATTTTTAAAAGTTATCGGAATTATTAATCGAACTCAAGTTACCGCACGAACCCTTTCGTGTGGTGAAGTAATAATAACCACTGCTATTTTTGCGGTGGTTTTTTTGTTTATAAACAGGTTCAAATAAAGCCGGCAACCCGAGAATAAGGTTTAACGCTTAATGGGATTGTAAAAGAAAAAACAAAAAACCACCCTTGAAAAAGGATGGTTTGTAGACCCACAGGGATTCGAACCCCAGATGACTGAACCAAAATCAGTAGTGTTACCGCTACACCATGGGTCTGTTTCTATGCCGCGAAATTATAGAAATTATTTTAAATATGAAAATCTAAAGTAAAGATTAATTAACATAATTAGTAAGAAGATAGCTTTATGTATTGATATCCAAAGAATTATTTTTCAATAAAATTTTAAAAAAATCTTCTTCTACCCATAAACAGTAGATTTGTGGATATATTGTTAGATTGAAAGAGTAGGGCTTACATTAATTTATCCGATGGATAATAACATCCTGCCTCCTTCTCCCAGCTTCAATCTGTTAAATAATAAAACCTTATCTTTGCAAAAAAAATTGGGCTCCAAAAGTTGGAGTAACCCATTAATAACATATCCTGAGCAAAGCAAAAGGATTATTAAACATTTTTTATGTCAAATATTGTCGCAATCGTTGGACGTCCCAACGTAGGAAAATCCACGCTTTTTAATCGTTTATTAGAAAGAAGAGAAGCTATTGTAGATTCTACAGCTGGTGTTACCAGAGACCGTCACTACGGAAAATCAGACTGGAATGGAGTAGACTTTACGGTAATTGATACCGGAGGTTATGATGTAGGTACAGATGATATCTTCGAAGAAGAAATCCGTAAGCAGGTACAATTAGCGGTGGATGAAGCTACTTCTATTATCTTTATGATGAACGTGGAAGAAGGGCTTACTGACACAGACCACGAAATTTACAGACTTCTCAGAAGATCCAACAAGCCTATTTATATTGTTATTAATAAAGTAGATTCTTCCAAGGAAGAACTTCCTGCAACAGAATTCTATCAGTTAGGAATTGATAAATATTACACACTTTCCTCTGCTACAGGTTCAGGAACAGGGGATTTGTTAGATGATATCGTTAAAGATTTCCCTACTACAGAATATAAAGATCCTTTTGAAGGATTGCCTAAAATTACGATTGCAGGCCGTCCAAACGTAGGAAAGTCTACCATGACTAATGCTTTATTGGATGTTGAAAGAAATATTGTAACCGATATCGCAGGAACTACGAGAGATAGTATCCAGACTTTATATAACAAATTCGGACACGAATTTGTGTTGGTAGATACTGCAGGGATGAGAAGAAAGTCTAAGGTAAACGAAGACCTTGAATTCTACTCTGTAATGAGATCGATCCGTTCTATCGAATATTCTGACGTCGTGATCATCATGGTGGATGCTACACAAGGATGGGAATCTCAGGATATGAATATCTTCGGACTGGCTCAGAAAAACAGAAAAGGAATCGTAATCCTAGTGAATAAGTGGGATTTGATCGAGGATAAGCAGACCAATACGATGCGTGATTTTGAAAAATCAATCAAAGATAAAATCGGTCAGTTCCAGGATATTCCAATCTTATTCGTTTCAGCGTTAACGAAACAAAGAATTTTAAAAGCTGTAGAAGTAGCTATGCAGGTTTATGAAGACCGTAAGAAGAAAATTAAAACTTCAAAACTGAATGAAGTAATGCTTCCGATCTTCGAAAATACACCACCGCCGGCATTGAAAGGAAAATATATCAAAATCAAATATTGTGTTCAGCTTCCTACGCCGTCACCACAGTTTGTATTCTTCTGTAACCTTCCACAGTATGTGAAAGAACCGTATAAGAGATTTACTGAAAATCAGCTGAGAAAAGAATTCGGATTTACCGGAGTTCCGATTGAAGTGTATTTCAGACAAAAATAATAGAACAAATGTTCATCGGAAAACTCCGGCAAGCGAAGCTTGCCGGAGTTTTTTATATCACCCAACCAGACTTTCTCTTTCAGACCGATCTTTCAATTCGTTTTTTAGTTGTAATTTTGCGGCAATTAATATCAATTAACTGAAATTAAAAATAAAATTTTCATGCTTACTATTTTATCGCAACACTTTTCTCTTGTCAACGAATGGATTAACGAACTTAGAAACGTTACGATCCAGCATGACCGAATGAGATTCAGAAGGAATATGGAAAGAATCGGGGAGATTGCCGCTTTTGAAATCAGTAAAGGACTGGAGTACAGAGAAGTTGAAATTCAAACTCCTTTAGATACAATAAAAAGCAGGGAAATAGCCGTGCAGCCGGTTATTACAACCATCTTAAGAGCAGGTGTTCCGTTATTCGAAGGAATCCTGAACTATTTAGACAGAGCAGACTGCGGTTTTGTGGCAGCTTACAGAAAACATGATGCCAACGATTATTTCTCAATCAAACAGGATTATCTTACGTGCCCAAGCATTGAAGGCAGACCCCTTATTGTAGCTGATCCTATGCTTGCAACTGGTGCTTCTCTTATTGAAGCCATCAAAGATTTGCTGACCAACGGAAATCCAACCCAGCTTCATATTGTTGCAGCCATTGCATCGAAACAGGGAGTTGAAACTGTTCAGAATGCATATCCTGAAGCTCATATCTGGGTAGGAGCAATTGATGAACACTTAACTTCAAAAGGGTATATCACACCAGGATTGGGAGATGCCGGAGATTTGAGCTACGGAGAAAAACTTCAGCGATAATTAAGAAAGATTCCAGAAATCTTTTATTAAGTTCAATAATAAATCAGGTCGTACTTTATCCATAGGATGCTTTGTATCCGGAAGTACGGCCAGTTTTGCATTTGGAAGGCTTCTGTAAACCCTTGAACTCTCTTCCAGCGTTACCATATTATCTTTATCACCCACCATGATTTGAACGGGAGTGGTAATCGTAGCAAAATTATTTTCCAGAGGAGGATTTTTACCTAAATCAATCATTAAATCAGCAATACCAGGAAGAAGCTGTTTCCACTTTGTTCCGTGCTGTGATTCTAAAAGCTGGGCATACTGCGGAATTTTTTCAAGAATAACATCCGGATTAAGCATCTTACTTTCTTTTAAAGCCTGTTCTTCAGTCCAGTCGAACTTTGTGCCCAGTGTTATAACAGAATTTACATTGTCAGGATTTTCCATTGCGTAGCAAAGTGCGACATAACCACCCATGCTGTGCCCGAAAATAGATACGTCTGTCAGATGGTTCACTTTACAATACTCGGATAATTCCTCGACATACTTTTTAATATTGAGGCCGTCTTCAGGAAGTTTCAGGTCTCCATGTCCTGAAAAAAGAGGAGTATGAACTGTAAAATAGGATGACAGGACATTCAGGTAAGGTTTGAAAATGTCGCTGTGACCTAAAGCTCCGTGCAGTAAAATCAGATTGGGCATAGTTGTATAGTTTTCTGAAAATTAGGAAAAAGAATTGAATCGTGAAAATGGATGAAGCGGAAGTGTAAGAGTGTCTGAGAGTTTTCGGATTTAAAAATATTTTGATTATTTCTCCGTACAGAAAATCCCGAATCCCGAATCCCGAATCCCGAAACCCGCACCCCGAAACTCGCATCCGTTCCCATATCAAACATCCTCAGCCATCACTAAAACACTTACTTTATTATCTCCTGCATTTAAAATCTCCCACGCCACTGATGAAACCGTATTTCCTGTCGTGAAAACATCATCAATCAAAAGAATATGTTTTCCGGTAACAGGCTTGATTGTGGAGAATGTATTGACAGTTTCCAGTCTGTGTTTCTTGTCTTTTAAGGCCTGTGCTTTAGAATAATGATTTCGTTTAATTAAATTATGATCAAAAGGAATGTTATAAAACGAAGATAAAGTTTCAGTAAATAAATGCAGCTGGTTATATCCCCTTTTCTTCAGTTTCTTTGGATGAAGTGGTACACTTACTAAAAGGTCAGGGAAATTATCTTTGAAATCAAGTCGTTCTGCTGTCCAATCAGCTAGGATTTTTCCTGCTTTTTCCCTGCTTCTATATTTCAGATCGTGAATAATCTGACGGCTTAAACCTTCCTTTTCAAACTGTATTAAAGCGAATGCGTTTTCAACCGGAAAAAATAAACTGCATTTTTCCTTAATCGGATTATTTTCAAAATAATTGTAATGGGTAAAGTGAATCTGACTGAAACAAAGATCACAAACCAAAAGTTCAGGATCAATGATTCTGCTGCAGTGGATGCAGCGGTTAGGAAACAATATATCTAATATCATAGTGTGTTTTTACTAAGATATGAAAATAATTGTCAATTTTTGCTTCGCAATGTCAATAGTGAATTATTATTGTTCGCGAATTCGATTATTCACAAACCCGAATCCCGCATCCCGAACCTCACATAAAAATTCACAAGCGAAGCGTATTGACAATTCACCATTCACTTTTTAAATATCATCAAACGTCTTCCTGATCTTCTCAACAGCATTCTTCATACTCATATTAAAATGTTCCTTTTCCAGTCTTACCGGTGGTGCTTGTCTTACTTCACAGTCAGGAATACTGCAGGATTCACACGTAACGCCTACATTAATGGTTTTTAAGGAAGGAGACTTGATAAAACCTATTTTTTTAATTGTTTGGGAATTCAGTAAAATCCCCAAACAATAACTTCTGTTGCTTCCATCTGAGAAAGGATTTTTTTGTGAAGTAGAAATTACCAGATAACTTATTCCCTGATCTTTATAATGAGAAACCTGAGCATCCGTCAGGGTTTCATTTTCTTTTAAATCACCAAGATTTTTTACCGCAATCCATCTTCTGCAGTAATGCTCGTTCATTGCATTGGCATGAGGAGCCTGCTGATGATTAAGGTGAAGCTCCTTTAAAATCTGTATTTTATCCGAATTTTTCTTTTTTACCAGACATAAATAAAAAAGATCTTTGATTCCCATTTCTGCCGAGAGGATGTTGGTCAGCCGGTAATAAAATGTTTCAGGCGAGTGGGTAAAACTGCTGATAAGGCTCTCAAAACTTTTAGGTTCCCATGTATTTTGCTGGAAAAATTCTGCGGTCTTTTCAATGACAGGTTCTTTTGAAATGAGCAATGCTCCTGCGAAATAAGACGCGTAAAAGTTATTCAGAATTTCTTCAAAACTTCCGAAATCAAGCCACGAATAGGTATTGGGACGGTTTTTTAATTCCAGTACATTGAAGCCGATTTCTTTAGCCAGAATGAATGTTTTCTGATCCTTTTCCAGTTTTTGATTTAGCAGCAATAGTTTTTTTTCAGGAATGAAAAGAGAACGAAGATTATCCAGAGTCCCATATTTTTCAAAATCTTCAGACTGAATGGTGTAACTGAATTTTTCTGCAAGAATTGCCTCCAGTATGTCAGACTTTAGATCTTTTCCGGGTTGTAACTGATTTTCCCGGGTAAACAGATCAACCTTTTCTTCAATTTCAGGAAAATAGTTATCATATAATTCCTGAAATGACCTTAAGACGGCAAAATAAAATCTTTCCTTACCAAGATTATAATTCTGAGAAATTTCGATCAGGGCATTAATAAAAGCCGTTACTTTTTTCGGTGCATCGCTGATAATGCTGATGAGGTTGTTTTTATTAATTCCGAATAACTCCAGCGGAACTTCTTTAAAGAAATCAGACTGAAGAATTTCGTTGAATGGGGCCAGACTTTTATCTAGCTTGGTAGAAACAAGATCATCGAAAGTGCAGCTGAGTGCTTCAGAAAGCTGAATAATTTTATCGTGTTTGGGATACTTTTTCCCATTCTCAATTTCGTTGAGGTAAGATTTTGATAATCCTGTCTTTACAGCAAGGTCCTGCAGAGACCAGTTTTTCTTTTGTCTCTGCTGTTTCAGTTTTAGCCCGAAAACTGTTTTGATAAAGTCGCTTTCTGAATTCATTACTTCAAATATAAATAATTAGATGCGATTATTCGCATAATAATTTTTAAATAAATTTAGCGAACGTTCGCTATTTGTGAAAATTTTTATTTATGTTTGTAATATCAAATCACAAAATCAATAGGTTATGGAAACAAAGACTCAATTAGAAATAAAGGCACAGAAGCGGTTTGAGGAAGTATTTACTCCCGATTTGGCAGATTTTCTGATTTCGCTTCATCAGAACTTTAATCATAAAAGACTTGAACTTTTAGAAGAAAGAAAAATTACTCAGCAAAATTTTGATAAAGGAAATCTTCCTGAGTTCTTGAAAGAAACAGCAGACATCCGGAATGGAAATTGGGTATGTGCTCCGCTTCCTGACGATATGCTGGATAGAAGAGTAGAAATTACCGGTCCTGTTGACCGCAAGATGATTATCAATGCCTTGAATTCCGGTGCTTCTACATTTATGGCCGACTTTGAAGACAGCAGCTCGCCGGTGTGGGAAAACTGTATTCAGGGACAGATTAATCTTTCTGATGCCATTAACCGGACTATTGATTTTGTGAACGAAAAAGGAAAGGCATACACACTTAATGAAAAAACGGCTGTTTTACAGGTTCGTCCACGCGGCCTGCACCTTCCTGAAAAACATATTGAAATCAATGGAGAAAAAGCTTCCGGATCACTGACTGATTTTGGAATATATTTCTTCAGAAATGCAAAACAGCTTTTGGAAAATGGCAGCGGTCCTTACTTCTATCTTCCAAAACTGGAACATTATAAAGAAGCACGCTGGTGGAATGAAGTTTTTGTTTTTGCGCAAAACTATCTCGGAATTCCGGAGGGAACCATTAAAGCGACTGTTTTAATAGAAACGATTACCGCTTCGTTTCAGATTGATGAAATTTTATTTGAATTAAAAGAACACAGCGCAGGATTGAATTGCGGAAGATGGGATTATATTTTCTCATACATTAAAAAATTCAGAAACCTTACCGAATTTATTGTTCCGGACAGAGATCAGGTAACCATGACGTCTCCTTTTATGAGTGCTTATTCAAAGAGGGTGATTGAAATCTGCCATAAAAGAAATGTACATGCTATAGGCGGAATGGCCGCTCAAATTCCGGTAAAAGATGATGACGAAGCCAATACTATTGCTTTTGAAAAAGTAAGAAATGATAAAGAAAGGGAAGTGAAAAATGGCCACGATGGAACGTGGGTTGCACATCCGGCATTGGTATCTGTAGCAAAACAAGTTTTTGACCAGTTTATGCCTTCCCAAAATCAGATCGATAAAAAATTTGAATACCATATAACAGAAAGCCAGCTGCTGGAAATTCCCAAAGGAGAAATCACAGAAAAAGGAGTCCGTAAAAATATCAATGTAGGAATTCTTTATCTTGAAAGCTGGCTGATGGGAACCGGTGCTGCCGCTATTTATAATCTGATGGAAGATGCCGCTACTGCTGAGATTTCAAGAACACAAATCTGGCAATGGCTGAAAAATGAAGCGGTTCTGAGTGATGACAGAACATTAACCCGAAGCATGGTACTGCAGTGGGAAAAAGAAGAAATGGATCATATTGAAAAATATGTAGGTGAAACCCGATTCAAAAGCGGAAAATTCAACCTCGCCAAAGAACTTTTCAATGAATTGATTTTCTGCGAAAATTTTGAAGAATTTCTAACCCTTAAAGCATACCCTTTTATCTAATTGGAGAGTGAGAGAGTAGAAGTGTCCGAAAGTTTGAGAATTATATCTCGTACCTCCGAACCTCGTAACCCGAACCCCAAAAATCTAATCAAACAAAATCCAAATATTATGAAAACAAGACAAGAACAAATCCAGGCTATTGAGCAAGATTGGCTGACAAATCCACGTTGGCACGGTGTAAAAAGACCTTATACGGCAGAAGAAGTTCTTAAACTTCGCGGTTCTTATACCATTGAATACACTATTGCGACAGAAATGTCCAAAAAATTCTGGGATAAATTAAATACCCAGGATTATGTGGCGGGACTGGGTGCATTGACAGGTAATCAGGCGGTGCAGGAAGTGGATGCCGGCCTGGAAGCAATTTATCTTTCAGGATGGCAGGTGGCTGCAGATGCTAACCTGTCAGGGGAGATGTATCCGGATCAGTCATTGTATCCGGCCAATTCAGTGCCTTCTGTGGTAAAGAAAATTAATAATGCCTTACTAAGAGCGGATCAGGTGCAGTCTGTAAGCGGAACAGGAAATAAAGAATATCTGGTGCCTATTATTGCCGATGCAGAAGCAGGTTTTGGAGGTAATCTGAATGCTTTTGAACTGATGAAACAAATGATTGAAGCCGGAGCGGCTACCGTACATTTTGAAGATCAGCTTTCTTCCGCTAAAAAATGTGGCCACTTGGGCGGGAAAGTATTGGTGCCTACTCAGGAAGCGGTCAATAAGTTGATAGCAGCGCGTCTGGCTGCCGATGTATTGGGCGTTCCAAGTCTTATCATTGCAAGAACGGATGCGGATGCAGCAGATTTACTGACTTCTGATATTGATGACAGAGATAAGAAATTCGTAACCGGAGAAAGAACTTCTGAAGGTTTTTACGTGGTAAGAAACGGAGTTGAGCAGGGAATCGATAGAGGACTGTCTTATGCGCCATATGCTGATCTGATCTGGATGGAAACCTCCAATCCTGACCTGGAGCAGGCCAGAAGATTTGCAGATGGAATTCATGCAAAATTCCCTGGAAAAATGCTTGCTTATAACTGTTCACCTTCATTCAACTGGGCTGCAAAACTGAGTGTGGAAGAAATGTCTACTTTCAGAGAAGAGCTGGCTAAAATGGGGTACAAATTCCAGTTTATTACCCTTGCAGGATTCCATGCTTTGAATACAGCCATGTTTGAGCTGGCACTGGCTTATAAAGAAAGAGGAATGGCAGGATATTCTGAACTTCAGGAGCGTGAATTTGCACTACAGCAGAAAGGATTCAGAGCGGTGAAGCATCAATCTTTTGTAGGAACAGGATATTTTGATGAAGTGCAGAATATTGTTACCAACGGTTCCTCAGCTACTGTAGCAATGAAAGATTCTACAGAAACAGCACAGTTCCATTAGTCATTTTTCCATATTTTTTGATGTTAAACCTTCTCTTTGAGGAGGTTTTTCTTTGTCTGAAGTTGTTTAAACCTGTTTTTTACACCATGTAATTTCAAATTAATAATTACATGATAAGTAATTGAAATTTGAGTTATATTTGGGAGCGAAAAAAAATATTATTACAAATGAATTTAATTAAGACAATTTTTATTGCGTTAGGATTAACACTTACTGCAAATATTGTACATGCTCAACAGAAGATTGGAAGTGTAAATACAGAGGACATTTTTGCAAGTTTATCTGAAGTAAAAACTATAGGAACTACTATTGATAACCTGACTAAGACCAGGCAGACTGAAATTGAGAAGCTTATCGGTGATTATCAGACTAAATTGAAAGCGGCACAGGATAAAGAAAAAACGTTAAGCGAAGCCAATAAAGAAGCTGTGACTAAAGAACTGATTGCAGCACAAACAGAATTACAGGCTTTAGGTAAGAAGATAGAGGAAACCAGAACACAGGCTGCTAAAGATATTTCTGCCAAACAAAACGAATTGTTTAGTCCTTTACAGAAGAAAGTGAAAGATGCTATTTATGCTGTAGCAAAAGAAAGAAACCTGAATTTTGTATTTGATGTAGCATCACAGGAATCTAATAACCTTCTTTACACAGACGGAAGCGAAGATATCACTGCTACTGTGAAAACCAAATTAGGGGCTACGGCAACAACTGCCAAGCCAGCCGGGAAATCTAAATAAGAATTTTCAATATACTGAATATTGTAACGGAATCAGAACGATGATTCCGTTTTTTTATGGACAAAAGTGAGTGGCTGGATGAAGAAAGTTTTATTTTAAAATGATAAATTTGAGTAAACTTTCAGGAGAATGAATTTGATGTACGAAAAACAGATCAAAGTAACAGAAGAGCATATTGATCAGAACAACCATGTGAATAATGTACAATATGTACACTGGGTGGAAGAAGTGGCAGCAGAGCACTGGGATCTTCTGAAACAGCAAACAGAATATGTAAACGACGCCTGGATGCTTCTGGATCATCATATCCGATATAAAAAACAGGTTTATCTGGATGATATCATTACGGTAAGAACTTATCCTCTGACTCCCGAAGGAGCCAAACAGCCAAGAAAAGTTGAGTTCTATTGCAATGAAGAACTTGTGGTAGACTCAAGTACGCTTTGGATTCTGTTTGATCCTGAAACCAAAAAAATAAAACGTCTGGAAAACGACTGGCTGGAGAAGTTTTTTAATTAGAACAAGGTGTAGAGTAAAACAATTTTAACTTGTTAAAATGGAATTTGAGTATAAAAAGAATAAAATTGTAGGCAATTTGATATTGGGGTATTTTTATCTGTGTTTTACTGTTTTTATTTCTGGTGCCATTGTACGTAAAATGATTCTGAACTGGAATGAACTTTCATTATCAAAGATATTTTCATTTGCTGTTCCGGTTTTACTGTTTTCTTTTCTTACTTATCTCTTTTTGGGAACAGCAATAATCAGAAAAAAATATTATTTGCGAAATTTAAGGGAAGAAGCTAAAATTGATCCTTTAGAAAAGCAAATCATAGTATTGGATAAACAGAGCCAAAAAGAGAGAAAAATAGATTTTGATAAAATTAAAGCCGTTGAATTGTATTATTCATGGAATTCAAATGCCTTTTCATCAGATCTGGGATATTCTAAAATTGTAATTGAGGATAATGCTGAACCTATTTTGATTACTCAGAATAATATCAACCAATACTATATTTATAAAGCTTTTAAGAATAAAGTAACTGTAAATAAATCAAAATTTGCAAATAACTTATAAAGAAATGATTTGAGCCAGGCCTCTTGTACTGTTGGCTCTGAATTTGTAGCTTATCGGATGACAATTATCAATCAAAAACTAGATACATATGAAATTCTCTTATTCACTGACTTTACTCTTGTTAAGCATGGCGGGCTATGGCCAGGAAAATCCTTACTGGTTTACAGATGATATTAAAAAAAAGGTGGCAGACTCCACCCAAAGTCAATCCTGGAGAAGCCAGATGGCTGCAACATTTTACTCGATAAGCGGACAATATAAATCTGCATTGGAAAGTTGGGATATGACTTTTGGAAGAGTGAAAAAGCTGAGCACTGCAGATAGTTTGAAGTTTACGAAATTAATCCCCGTCAACGCAAAAGATTATATCTTAGAAAGATCCGTTAGTGAACAGATTATCATCATTAATGAAGCCCATCACAATGCCAGTCACCGAACTTTCGCATCTTCCTTACTGCAGGGATTATATGACAAAGGTTACAGATATTTGGGACTTGAAACATTAGCGGGTGACTCTGTAAACACCACAAAATTTGCTGCTCTTAACAGTGGATATTATTCCAAAGAACCGGAATTCGGAAACTTTATTTACAATGCCTTGAAAATTGGGTTCAAGCTTTTCTCATATGAAGCAGAAGGAAATAATAAACAAAGGGAAATAGGAGAGGCAAACAATATCTTCGATTTTATGCAGAAAAATAAAGAAGGCAAATATCTGATCTATTGTGGCTATCAGCATGCTTATGAAGGGGTTCATAAATCCTGGGAGAAAACAATGGCGGGGCGACTTTCCGACCTGACGGGGATCAATCCTTTTACGATTGACCAGACTCAGTTTTCAGAAAAAAGTAGCCTGAAGTATAATGAACCGCTTTTAAGATTGATAAATAATACCATCCCTGTTGTTTTGAAAGATGAAAATAAGGGAATATACAATGGAGAAGACAAGGAGTTGTATACTGATATTAAAATCATTCATCCTGTTACTAAATACATCAACGGAAGGCCGCATTGGATGTTGAGTAAAAACAGGAAGTTTTACAAAATTCCTTCTTCTAAAATTTCAAATTATCCGGCCCTGGTTTTAGCTTACAGAAAAGGTGAATTTGAAAAGGAAGGTGTTCCTGCGGATATCATTGAACTCAATACTTCCCAAGACAGTCGTTTTTTAATCCTGGATAAAGGAAATTATGATATTGTTGTAAAAGATAAAGCGTATACCATTATTAACAAGTTTGAAAAAACGATAAGATAATGTCTGAAATATCTGGGTAGAAGAACGAGGTAATGAAAAATAAGTTAAGAAAAATAACTGTCAATACTATAGAATACTTGTATTTGGTTTCTGATCAATATCACTCTGAAACTAAAACTAATACTTTGACTGTAAAAGTATTTTTAAACGGACAAAAGCAAACCCCTCTAATCATCAAATTTATGACTGTCGAGGATTATGTAATGGGGCAGCCTTTAAAATCAGGTGTGAAACTGATGAATAAAATCACAGGTTCAGAAGATGAGATAAATCTCAATAAGCCTAAATACATCAGGCAGTTAATTGTAATGGGGTTAAAAAAAGGATGGTCCGGTTTCAATTCAATGGAAATACAAAACGGACTTGATTATTTGAGAGAATTAGGCTTTCAAACCGGTCAATTAAAACCAGAATATAATGAATAATTTTTCCTGTAATGTAATAGAATAAAACGACCGCTGTTTTTACTAGGGAAACATCAAACAAACATCTCCATGAAACTTTCTATTTCAACAATATTATTTTCAGGTTTTTTCTAAAAAGAATATTTTAAAATCGTTGTAATAGAAACAGTCTTTTCTCTATTAAGCTGTTTTATCCTATCTTTGTACTATGATACGTATTACAAAAATTTTTACATTCGAAACGGCTCACGTGCTTTACAACTACGATGGGAAGTGTAAAAATATGCATGGGCACTCCTATAAACTGTTTGTAACAGTGAAAGGAAAACCGATTAATGATATTGAAAATCCTAAAAATGGAATGGTGGTAGATTTCGGAGATATCAAAAGTATCGTAAAATCTGAAATCGTAGATGTATGGGACCATGCGGTTCTTGTCAATGCGCTGTCTCCACACAAAGAACTGGGAGATGACCTTGAACAGAAAGGACATAAAGTAATCTATTGCAGCTTCCAGCCAACCTGTGAAAACATGTTGTATGCCATTGCTGCTAAAATCAAATCGAGACTTCCCGAAGGAATTTCTTTAGCCTATCTTAAACTTCATGAGACAGAAAACTCTTATGGAGAATGGGTTGCAGAAGATAATCAATAATTTTTCACAAAACTCAGAAGGTGTTAAAAACAACAATTAATTTAGAACCTGGAAAAAAAGTATATTTCGCTTCGGATCAGCATTTTGGTGCCCCTACACCAAAGGAAAGCAAGGTGCGGGAAGAGAGATTTATACGCTGGATGGATGAGATCAAGGAAGATGCGCAGGTTTTGTTTTTAATGGGTGATCTTTTTGACTTCTGGCACGAATGGAAGCATGTCATTCCCAAAGGATATGTCCGGGTGCTCGGGAAAATTGCAGAATTGAAAGACAGAGGAATTCATATTTATTTCTTTGTCGGAAATCATGATCTTTGGATGAAAGATTATCTGGAAGAAGAAATCGGGTGTACCGTATTCTATCAGAAACAATATTTTGAAATGGGAGGGAAGCAGTTTCTGCTGGCCCATGGAGATGGTTTGGGACCTGGAGATAAAGGCTATAAAAGAATGAAAAAATTATTCACAAACCCTGTGGCACAATGGTTTTTCAAATGGCTTCATCCCGATATTGCGATGAAAGTAGCATTGTATCTTTCCCAAAAAAATAAAATGATCTCAGGAGAAGAGGACAAGGCTTTTCTGGGAGAAGATAAAGAGTTTCTCATCATTTATTCCAAAGAAAAGCTGAAAACCCAGAAGATTGATTATTTTATCTATGGACACAGACATCTGCCTATGGTACTGGATCTGGAACAGAATGCAAAATATATCAACCTTGGAGACTGGATTTCCTATTTCACTTACGGGGTTTTTGAAAAAGATTTTGAACTGGAAACTTTTGAAAAATAAAGCAAAAAAAATTACCTCTAAAAAGAGGTAACTTTCGAACGGGTGGAAAACCCACTCTTGTTTTTAATCCATATTCCGGATAAGTCATTGCAATAAGTCTACCAAAATAGGTTTTATGCATTAAAAAATTATTAAAAAAATATTCTATCTCTATAATTGCCCTGCAGCCGGGGATTAAGAAACTCAAAAATTATGGAACTGAAAAATATATTCAACATACAGACTGAACAGGATTTCCTGAATGCCTCATTGAAAACATTTCGTTATCAATATGAAAATGTTGAAATATACAGGAAATTTGTTGATTTTCTGAAGGTTAGTCCCGATGAGGTAGATAGTCTGGTGAAGATTCCGTTTCTTCCTATTGAAATGTTTAAAAATCATCAGATTCTGGATAAAAATGTGGATACGGATCTTTTCTTTCAAAGTTCAGGAACCACCCAGATGAACCTTTCCAAACATTTCATCGCAGATCCGGAACTTTATGAGGAGAGTATTTATAAAAGCTTTGAACAGTTCATCGGAAAACCGGAAGATTTTATTTTTCTGGGGCTGCTTCCAAGTTATCTTGAGAGACAGAATTCATCACTCATCTATATGGTAGATTATCTGATGAAAAAATCTGCCAAGCCGGAAAACGGATATTTCCTTTATAATCATGCTGAACTCTTTGAACTATTGAACACCTTGCAGGATAAAAAAGTGATTCTTTTCGGAGTTTCTTTTGCTTTATTAG
Source organism: Chryseobacterium cupriresistens (assembly GCF_046614675.1). Lineage (NCBI taxonomy): Bacteria > Pseudomonadati > Bacteroidota > Flavobacteriia > Flavobacteriales > Weeksellaceae > Chryseobacterium > Chryseobacterium cupriresistens. Next base: position 555,470 of record NZ_JBKKJT010000002.1, read on the forward strand.
ACTTTCTTGATTACTGTCATTCTGAGCAAAGCGAAGAATCCCTGAATTTCCCTGAAAATTTAATAGTGATTGAAACCGGCGGTATGAAGGGGCGGAAGGAAGAAATGACCAAGGATGAATTGCTTAAAATATTGCAGGAAGGCCTTAAAACGGAGAAAATCTATTCAGAATATTCTATGACAGAGTTACTTTCACAGGCTTACTCCCTTGGAAATAATGAATATGAGTGTCCCAACTGGATGAGAATTATGGTTCGCAATGCAGAAGATCCCTTAACGTACCAAAAAGAAGGCCGCACAGGAGCTATTAATATTATTGATCTTGCCAATACCCATTCCTGCTCATTTATTGCCACACAGGATTTAGGAAAAATAATCGGTGATAAATTTCAGGTGTTAGGAAGAATAGACCATTCAGATATCAGAGGATGTAGTTTACTGGTTAGCTGATGATTTAAACCGAAGAAAGCAATTGTTAATTGTCAATTCGCTCCACTTATTAATTTTTGTATCATAAAAAATGATCAAAATAGAAGAACTCATACACGCCTACATCCATTCCCATTGCGATTTTGAAAAAGAAATCGTACTGACGAATTATTTTCAGGCAGATTGGGAAGCGGACATATTAATCATAGATTCGGAGGGTGGAAGTCATGAAATTGAAATTAAACTTTCAAAAAGTGATTTTAAAAATGATTTCAAAAAATCATACCTGAATAAAGACACCGGAGAAAAATTTCTGAAACACGATAAAATTTCCTGTGGAGATTATATGTGTAATTCTTTCAGTTTTTTGCTCCCGATGGGAATGGTAGATGCTGCTTTAATTCCGGAACATTGCGGAATCATTGAATTCTATCACAATGCGGATACCTGGGATACCGAATTTTATCTGATCCGCCAGCCTAAAAAACTCCATGAAGATTCCTACTGGAAACTGAATGACAAAGATTTTTTTATCAGGAAGATAGCTTTGAATCTTCTCCAGCGTAAAATGGAAATTAAAGGAAAGCACGAGGAACTGATTTTTAAAAATCCTTTTGAAATCAAAAAACTGAAATAAAATTAAGGAGGTTTCTTATTCTAACGCAAAGACTTATTTTCTATATTGAAAGTTTAAGAAAGCAAAGAAGGAATCACAATTTCATTGATTTTTATTAAGCGATCGTAAAACCTATCACTTTATCAACGACGTAGTCGCAGCCACTTTGCTCCATTAAATAAAAATTCATCTTTATAAAAACTTTGCGTTTACAAAGAATTTCAAAACAATTATTCAAAATCAGAAAATAAAAAAATCCTGCCGCCTGACAGGATTTTATCATTGAATAGTATTTTAAATTAATCTGCAATTTCAGCAGTATCTCTCTGAAGTAAGAACTTGTAGATTAAACCTCCTACAACTCCTCCCAAAATAGGGGCAACCCAGAACAGCCAAAGCTGTGACATTGCAATTCCTCCCATAAACACTGCCTGAGAAAGTGATCTCGCAGGGTTTACAGAAGTATTTGTAATCGGGATTGAGATCAGGTGGATCAACGTAAGAGCAAGACCGATGGCAAGACCGGCAAACTTACCGTTAGCCCACTTATCCGTGGCTCCCATGATTACAATAAGGAAAAAGGCGGTTAATAAAAACTCAGCAAGAAATGCAGCTCCCATACTGAAAGCTTTTCCGTTATAAACGGCTTCACCGTAGAAGTTGGTGGCGAAATCTCCGGGTTTTGAGAATTCTACCGCTCCGGCTCCGTTAAGAATCGTATACAGGCATCCTGCTGCTACAATTGCACCCAGACACTGTGCCACAATGTACGGGATAAGGTCTTTTGCAGAAAATCTTCCTCCTGCTAAAAGTCCAAAAGAAACTGCCGGATTAAAATGCCCTCCTGAGATATGGCCTACAGCGTAAGCCATGGTAAGAACAGTAAGACCGAAGGCTAAAGCAACTCCTAAAAGTCCGATGCCAATATCTGGAACACCAGCTGCGAAAACAGCGCTTCCACATCCTCCGAAAACAAGCCAAAATGTGCCGAAAAATTCAGCGAAAAGTTTTTTTATCATGTTGTTTATTGTTTAAAGTATCTCAAATGTAAAATTTAAATCTTAAAGTAAAAAGATAAATCTGAAAAATATTTCAAAAAAGAGAGAACAAAAATTACAAAATCTGTAATTTGGTGTAAAGTTTGTTTGGGATTTGTTTAGAGAGTATAATAGTCGGTTTTGAAAGATATAACATAAATGTTTTATCTTTCATTTGTAATTTAAAAGGATGGTGAATGAGAAAGTTTTTTTGTGTGGTCTTTGTACCTTTTATTTATAGTTTACATTATTCGCAGGCAGCTAAAAAAGCTTTTCCCTGCTATGATCTTGCCACTGTATTAAAGGTTGAGCCTACGCCGCTTTATAAATCTCATCTTGATGCCTCAAAAAGTTTTGGGGTACAGCTGCTGAAAGATTCCAAAACAGTGCAGCGATACATCAATAGCGGCAAATTCCACAAAATAAAAAAATCGGGTAAAGGATATCGCGTTCAAAAACTTGATTACAGCAGGGCTTATATGGTATCAAAGGCAAAAACTACATTGGAAAAAATAGGTTCTAAGTTCAGCAAGGATACAAAAGGCGGTACCTTTACTGTTTCATCCATTACCAGAACTCTTGAAGACCAATGCAGGCTTAGAAGAGTAAATTCCAACGCCTCACTAGGGATTAGTTCACACAATTATGGTAATTCTTTTGACATTTCTTATGTAAGATTCAACAACGTTTTAAAGTACAATCCGAAAATGGAATTGGCATTGGAGAAAGTTTTAAAGTACTATGAGAAAGCTGGTAGAATATATTTCATCAAAGAGAAACAACAGAGCTGTTATCATATTACTGTGAAAAATTATTAATTAAAATCCTCTTGCGTAGCATATTTAGTTTCTATATTTTTATAGGACTAAAAACTATGCTTATGTCAACATTAAACATTGTAGACTATATGCTGCCTGTAGAAGAATGCAGGACAGCATCAAATGAATGGAAAGCATCTCTTTCAGACTTTTCCAGAATTCAAAAGCTTATCCCTACCAACTATGTTTTTAATATTTCCAGAGAACACCTTGAATGGATGAAAGGGTTCAGTGATTATAAAGACTTCTGTGCTGCAGTAGGAATTTACAGAGACCGGTTGATTCTTATTTTTTATCCTATGAATAACGACGGGGAAAAAATAGATGTAAAAGAATATCCATACAGTTTCCTTACCGAACTTGATAAAGATCTGAGGCTGCAGGAAATCCAGGAATATACCGTCATCAGAAATGCGGTTCTTTCCAGAGATCTTGAGAGTATGGAGAAGAATGCCAATATGGGATTCCCGGTTTCCAATACACCGGTTCTTGAGCAGGACAAAGCTGTAGATGCTATTGAACGCTGGAGAAACCAGGGGATGGACTGGTTTTATAAAGAGAGCAGAGAAAATGAAGGCAGCGGAATTTTCAGAAAATTCTATGTTCCTGTAGCAGACCTTTGCCTTTCAGATGAAGGGTTGGCTGGTATTACCTGTTCTTTTGGTATCAGATACAATGATATCTATGGAAAAATGCTGGTAACCCTTATTTTTATCTCTTTCCGTGAAAATCTAAGGAATGCAGAACTGGGAGCAGAAGTGATTTCCAATACTTATGACTGGGCAAAGCCGTGTCCTCCTATCTGCCGTATTCCGGATGTAGATGTAGGAAGTGAATTTTAAAATGATATACTGAGGAATGGCTGGACTTTATAAGGCAATTTTATTCCTGAATTATGCACTGCTTCTATCTGTTATACTGCTGGGAGCAGCAAAATACCGCATATTAAATCATAAAGAAAAGCAATATTTTCATTGTATTGCTTTTCTTTTTTTTATTGAGCTGCTGAATCTGGCGCTGCCTTATATCTTCAGACTGAATGATACTTCATTCCTCTATCCTTTATATATCGCAGGAGAATTTTTCCTTCTGACGGGTTTATTTGTCAGAAAACTGGACTGGCCAAAACCTGTTCTGTGGATTACAGGTGCATTGGCAGCTGGCTTTATGATCTCGAAATATGGATTTGATTATCCTGCCAATGCCGATATTGCGAAAGTAGTTTCCAATATCATCATCATCTGTCTTTCCGGGTTTACATTGATCCGTGAGATTAAGAATACCTCTCTACAGAACCGTTTTCTTCTCGTAGATGCCAGTATTTTTTTCTACTATTCCGTTTCGGTATTTATTTTTATCATCCAGCATCAGATTGCCAATCTGTCGGAAAATGATTACTATACAATTCTCAGTGCCAATAATATTCTTTCGGGTATTTTGTACTGTTCATTTTTATACACTTTTATCAGATTAAAGAAGTAACTTTAAATATCAATCTGCTGATCCTTATAATTGTTACCATAACAGTTATAGTATCCTTTATTCTGTTAGCGTACAGGGCTTTTATAACCAGAATCATTAAGGAGAAAAATGTACAGCATGAGGCGGAAGTTCTCCATCAGAAGAAATTGGTGCTGGAAAATATCAAAGCCCAGGAAGAAGAAAGAAAAAGAATTGCGGTCATGATTCATGATGATATCGGAAACCGTCTCAATATTCTTTCCTTATGGTTAAATAATCTGGATACTCAGGGCGATGAGCTGATCAAAAAAAATATCTACGGTCAGATGTCTTCCCTGATTGATGCTGCCAGAAGTATTTCCCATTCATTATACCCTGTAAACCTGGAGTCGGTAGGGCTGGTTTTATATGTTGAAGAATTAATAGCCAACCTTTCCCACAAAATCAATATCTCTTTGCAGGTAATGCAGGGATATGAAAAGAAAGATCTTTTTGTGGAAGTACAGCTGTACAGAATTATTCAGGAGTTTACTACCAATGTGATCAAACATTCGGACGCAACGGATATCTGGATTTACATGAAAGATTATCCTGACAATATGGCTGTAGTGATTTCGGATAACGGGCAGGGCTTTGAATATGAAGATGTGAAAAAAGGAATGGGAATAAAAAATATCGAATCCCGCATCAAATCTATGAATGCCACACACAAATGGAAAAAAACATTTTCAAACAAAGGAAGTCGTCTAATCATAAAAATTCCAAAATATCATGAGTTCCCAAATCAAACTAGCACTGATTGATGATGAACAGCTGATCCTCGAAGGGGTAAAAATGCTGCTGTCCAATGAAAAAAATATATCGGTAACCCTTACCGCAGATAATGGCCCCGATTTTATAGAAGACCTCGGAAAACTTTCAAAAGATGAATTTCCTGATATTGCTCTTGTAGATGTTCAGATGAAACCCATGAACGGTTTTGAACTGGTAGAAATCCTCAAGGAAAAATATCCTGATCTTAAAATTATTATCCTGTCATCCCATTATAAAACCTCAATTCTCGGATATATGGTCAAACTGGGAGTATCTGCGTTTCTGCCGAAAAATTCGAATAAGAAAACCTTTATTGATGCCATTACAATGGTAGACAAAAACGGAGTTTTTTTTACGGCTGAAGATCATCAGATGCTGTTTACTTATATGAACAGTTCTGCTAAGAAAAATTCTCTTTTTGAAACAGAAGATGAATTATCCGAAAGAGAAAAAGATGTGGTAAAGCTGATCTGTCAGGAACTGACTAACAACGAAATCGGAGAAAAACTCTTTATCAGCCCAAGAACTGTAGAAAGTCACAGACAGCGTATTCTCGAAAAAATCGGAGCCAGAAATACAGTAGGAATCGTCATCTATGCTATTGTCAACAATATTTACTCCCTTGAAAAAATATAAATTGATTCCGTAGAAATACGGAATTTTTTATTTGGTACTTTTCACTCTAGCTAACCTTGTTTTTCTTCTGTTATTTTGGAATGTCTCTTTAAGGGATGTCAGTTGAAAAAAACACAACAGGATCTGTAATAAAAAATTAAAGTAGAAACATGAATGGTAACAGAGTGATTTCCGTCGGGATTTTCTTTGACGGCACAGGAAACAATGGAGTCAATATCCTTTCACCGGATAAACCGCTGAATAATAATGAAAGCTATTACGGGACTTTCAGCAATATCTATAAATTATACAGTCTGTTCGTTGGAGATGAAAAGATATATATTGAAGGAATTGGTACTGTAACGGGGCATGAAGATAATAATTTTGCTATGGCAACATGTGCAAACCCACCCTATGGAAGTGGTTATTCATCTGATGATAAACTTCAGAAAGCAGGGGAATTTGTGCAAAAAATAGCCTATGATGACACCAAAGAATACCATTTTTATGTATACGGATTCGGCCGGGGAGGTATGTTGGCAAGAACCTTATGTAATCAGCTTCTGACTCATTATGCTGTGGGAAATTGCAGAATAAAATTTCTGGGGCTTTTTGATACGGTAGAGTCCAAACCTTTTAATACCTATAATATGAATATGTCTGTACAGATAGAGAATGCTCTGCATTTTTGTGCAGTTAATGAGGGCAGGTTTTTCTTTCCGCTTACCGGCTTATTTGAGAATTCAAAAACAATGAAGGATCAGAAATCAGAAAAAAAATCATCAGTTTGGAAAGAAGTATTCGTTCCCGGAGATCATGCCGATATTGGAGGCGGCTATCTTGAAGGACCGCAATCTGTTTATATTTCTACAGATTTCGCAAATGTTGATGATCTGCATAGCTATGTTTCAGATATCAGAAATGCAAAAACCAGTGCTGATGGAAATAAAATCTGGGATGCATTGCTCTCAGAATATAAAGTGGAAACAGTGAATGGACTTTCGCAGGCATTTGTATGCAGGGATAAAGTATATAACGACCTCTCAAAAGTATATGGAAAACTGATGATGGATGAGACCAATATCATATTGTCAGTGTTTAGTACAGAAAATGAAGCCTATTTCGGAACAGATTATAATAAACATTCTTTTCTTAACAGGTATTATAGTAAAATGAAAGAATATCTGAAGGATCTTTCCGGAAACAAAAAGCCAATATATGATTTCGGAAAATTTGCAGAGTATACGCATATTTCATCAAACTTCGGATTGTACAGTAACAGTTTCCGGTACAGAACCCAGCGTGAAATTAATATTGAGCTGATCAATAACGGATTAAATGTATCAAGCAGTACCTCCGTTGATGAAACAAGCCGGACAAAAAGACTTTCCGTAGAACTTCATCTGCCGGAAGACAGCTTTGTTGCAGATTTTCTTTATGGAACAAACGTTCCCAATAATGATATCTGGCTTCGCTCTATTGTAAAAACACCGGCAGCTGTTAGAGTAAATGAATAGAAGCATTCGTGAAAATACTTCTCAGTTTTAAATTTAGGTTAGGGGACATCTCATGGTGTCTCCTTTTTTGCGGTTTAATGTTTTACCTACAGAGAAAAATTGCCAAATTCTGGCCTGTTTTTTTATTTCTCGGCTATTCATTTCTTTTTCCGTATTTTTGCACCCGAAAATTCATTATTCATTACTAATTATTAATTAAGATGCTTTCGGTTCAAAGTTTAGGATTACATCATTCAGGAAATTATTTATTTCAAAATGTCAATTTCACCATTAAAAAGGATGATAAAGTGGGTCTCGTTGGTAAAAACGGAGCAGGAAAATCCACTTTATTGAAAATGCTTTCCGGAGAAATTAATTTCTACGAGGGAGAAGTTGTCACTGAAGGAAGTGTTACCATTGGTTTCCTGAAGCAGGATCTTGATTTCGTAAAAGGAAGAACGGTCTGGGCAGAAACCATGCAGGCTTTTGAACAGATCAATGCCTGGAAGAATGAGCTTGAAGAAGTGAATCACCAGATGACTGTAAGAACAGATTACGAAAGTGATTCCTATACGGATCTGATTAATAAAATGACCGAGCTGAATGACCTTTTGATGAACCATGATGCCTACAATCTTGAGGGTGACATGGAAAAAGTGTTATTCGGTTTAGGATTTAAAGCAGATGATTTCCAGAAAATCACCGATGAATTTTCCGGAGGATGGAGAATGAGAATCGAATTGGCAAAATTACTTCTTCAGAAGAACGATATCATGCTTCTCGATGAGCCTACCAACCACCTGGATATGGAATCCATCATCTGGTTGGAGAACTTCCTTAAGGATTATCCCGGAGCTATTGTTCTGGTAAGTCACGATAAACAGTTTATGACAGCGGTTTGTAACCGTACTTTTGATATCAACAATAAAAAAGTTGACGATTACAAAGCCAACTATTCCAAATATCTGATCATGAGAGAAGACCGCCGTGAAAAACTGATTCAGGCTAAAAAGAATCAGGATGCGGAGATCAAGCAGATGGAAGATAATATTAATAAGTTCCGTGCAAGTGCTACCAAAGCTTCTTTCGCGCAGTCACTTATTAAAAAATTAGATAAGATTGAACGTATTGAAGTGGATAACGAAGACGTTTCAAAATTCAATATCCGTTTCGTACAGTCTATGGTTCCGGGAAAAGTGATCTTCGAAGCGATCAATCTTGGAAAAGCCTACGGACAGAAGCAAATTTTTGATGATGTAGACTTCATCGTTCAGAGAGGAGACAGAATTGCCCTTCTGGGGCAGAACGGTCAGGGAAAAACTACGCTGGCTAAAATCCTGGCAGGAGATATCAAAGACTATTCAGGAACCTGGAATCTTGGACATAATGTCAACATTGGATATTTCGCTCAGAATCAGGAAGAGGTTTTAACACCTAATAAAACGGTTCTGGAAGAAGCTGAAGATGCAGCAACAGAAGAAACAAGACCAAGAGTAAGAGACTTATTAGGATCTTTCCTTTTCCAGGGAGATGCCGTTACTAAGAAAACAAAAGTACTTTCCGGAGGAGAGAGAAACCGTCTGGCACTTTGTAAACTGTTGCTTCGTCCTTTCAACACGCTGATCATGGACGAACCTACCAACCACCTTGATATCCAGTCTAAGGAAATTATCAAGCTGGCACTGCAGAATTTTGAAGGAACTTTAATTGTCATCTCTCACGACAGGGAATTCCTTCAGGGACTTTGTGATAAAATCTACGAATTCCGTGATGGGAAAATGAAAGAATTCCTTGGTGATATCAATGAATATCTTGAGTACAGACAGAAAGAAACCATCAGAGAGATTTCTGCAGAAAAAGCCAAACTTCATACGGAAGTAAAGGTTGAACCCAAGAAAGTAGAGGAAAAACCTGTTGTAAGCAGCAGCCAGTCTTCAAATATTGTGACGAAAGAACAGAAAAATATTCAGAATAAAATAAAGAAAGTAGAAGAGAAAATTTCTGAGCTTGAAACAAAAGTAGAGCAGATGGAAGCATCTTTTGCCAAAGAAAATCCTTCAGATGAAACCTTAGAAGAATACAACAAAGCTAAGGAGGAGCTGGATACAGCTTTACAGGAGTGGGAATATCTTGGAACCCAACTGGATTAAACTACAATATAAATGCTTTATCAACCAAAAATGATGAAGCATTTTTTTTGTAACAAAACCGTATTTACTTCTACCTATTGTCAACAGTTATTAAGTAATTTAATAAAAGTTTAAGGAAACAATTAAATTATTTTCATAATTTTGAACCATGATTTTTAAAGAAAGCAGAAACCTAAAGAGTTTTATCTCCAAACTGTTGTTTGGAGTGTATTTCCTTGCGCTGCTTTCTCAAAGCTTTCACCATCATGATTCTGTAGACTATTTTAAGGCTTTTCATTTTAAAAAAGCAGAGAATACAATGACGAAAGCCGTTACTAAAGAGAAAGCTGGCGACTGTCTGGCCTGCCACTTTTTGGTTACCGGACATACATTAGCTCCTGAAGAATTCAACTTTACTTTTGAGCATTACAGCCATGAAGTAAAACAAATCATCGCCATTCAGGAGAAAATCTGGTCACAGACCAAATTCACCTTCCAGCTTCGGGGACCGCCCGCATTTGCATAATTCATAGATTCTATAGGGTTTAAAGTTCTGTACTTTAAAGTTCAATGTTTAAGGTTTAAAGTTGCTGGAAAAACAACTGTTAATTTGTAATTGGTATTTAAATAATGTTCAATTACTAATTTCTAGCTTCTAACCTCTAACCTCTCATCAGACATTAGACTTTTACATTGTACATTTAAAACTAGCCCTTCTCACAAATTTTAACGAAAATGTACCCTGTTGAAAAGGGTGCGCAATCAATCTATTTACAATGAAATTGATATATTGCCTGCTGCTGGTCTTTTGTGGATCAGTATTTACAAGTGCACAAAAAACTTATACTGTAGAGGGAACCGTTCAGGATTTCCATGATAAAACATGGCTGGAAAATGCAGTGATTAAAATCGGGAACTTTACAGCTAAAACCAATAAGAAAGGTCAGTTTTCTTTTGACAAAATTCCTGCAGGAAAGTATACACTCATTGCTCAACATCCTGATTGCAATGATTATACTGAAAATATAGGAGTTGATAAGGATGTTCAGCTGGTGATTACACTGGAACACCATATTAAAGATATCGAAACTGTGACTATTCATGGAAGTCATAAAAATAATGGTTCACTGGTAGTTAAAACACTCAATAAATCTGATATAGAGAAAAATTCTACAGACAATCTTGGGAATTTATTATCTAGAATTTCAGGGGTAACTGCTTTGAAGACCGGGAATAATATTTCAAAACCTGTTATTCACGGGTTGTATGGAAGCCGTATCAGTATTCTGAACAATGGGGTACGTCTTGCTGAGCAGGAATGGGGAGTAGAACATGCTCCGAATGTTGATATTAATAATTTTCAACATATCGACGTGATAAAAGGAGCATCTGCTTTGAAATATGGAAGCGATGCTATTGGTGGAGTTGTGGTAATGGAACCGGAAATTTTTCCTAAAAAAGATACCATAAAAGGTTCAATCGGACTTACCGGAATCTCCAATGGAAGGGGGCTTGGATTAGATGCAGATGTTGCCAGAGTGTGGAAAAACGGATGGGCTGTAAAATCTGGAGGAAGCATTAAGAAACTGGGGGATCAGAGTGCTCCCAATTATAATCTGAAAAATACGGGAATGGATTTTTCTTCCTTCAATTTCACTGTTCAAAATAATACTTATGAAAGAGGAATTTCCTTTGATTATTATCTGACGAATCAGAACATAGGGATATTAAGAGATTCACACGTCTCAACTTCTGAAGATTATGACAGAGCCATGAATGCCAATCCGCCAATATATTCAGGCAAATTCACTTATGATATTGATAATCCGAGACAGGTTATTGAGCATCATATCGCAAAAGTTTCAGCTTTCAAAAGATTTGAAAATATAGGAAAACTATCTGCAACGTATAGCTATCAGTATAATCACAGACAGGAATATGATATCAGAAGAGGAAATCTAAACGAAACTCCCTCACTTGATATGGAGCTCATGACGCATCAATTTAACATTAATGATTTATTAGAAAGGGAAAAATGGTCTTTAGAAACCGGAATTGATGCAAGTTTTCAAAACAATTATTCAGATCCGGCAACCAAAGCAAGACGTCTGATACCCAATTACGATAAATATTCTGCGGGAGCATATTCTGTTTTCAAATATAAAATTTCACCTGAATTCAATTTTGAAGCAGGAGCAAGATATGACTTTACCCGTTATGATGTAACCAAATGGTATGATAAAAGTGACTGGGAAAAATTATATGCAGATGCTTATCCACAATTTTATGTGAAAACAGATCAAAACAGAGTTTTAACACGCCCTCAGCTAAATTATAATAACGTTTCTTTCAATGCAGGTTTGGAATACCGTCCCAATGCTAATTTTGATCTGAAATTTAATTACGCAAAAGTGGGAAGATCTCCTAATGTCGCTGAATTATTTTCAGATGGACTGCACCATTCTGCAGGAATTATTGAAACCGGGTATATGGGATTGAAAAATGAACAGGGACATCAGTTTAATTTGAATGTTGACTCAAAGTTTAATGTTCTGAAAGGGTTAAATGTCTCTGTGAATCCATATTTTTTCATTACTAAAAATTTCATTAATGAAATTCCTGTAGGAATTAAAGGAACAATCAGAGGTGTATTTCCGGAATGGGCTTATCAGCAGATTGATGCAAAAATGTATGGAGTGGATCTGGATATCAACTGGAGACTTACTGATAACCTTACCTATGTAGGGAAAGGAAGCTACGTGTATGGTCAGGATGATACCCATAATGAGCCATTAATTTTAATGATGCCTCCAAATTTTTCCAATGCATTGCAGTTTAAAAAACAGGAATGGAGCAACTTCTATTTCACTGTTGAAAATCAAACATTTTTAAAACAAACCAGATTCCCGATTAGAAATGCCACATTAGAGCTGTATGTGAATGGTGAATTGGTGGACAAGGAAATAGATTTCAGTACTCCACCCAACGGATATTCACTTTGGAATATCCAAACCGGAATCAACATCAGCAAAAATCTTTCTGCAGGACTTATCGTAAACAATCTTTTCAATACTTCTTACAGAGAATATATGAACCGTTTAAGATTCTTTGCAGATGAGGCAGGAAGAAACTTTATTTTAAACTTTAGATACAGATTCTAAAGATTAACTATTCAATCAAAATTTTAAAATTCTTAAAAAATGAAAAATCTATTCAATACTAAAAATATTATCAAATTATTAGCTGTTTTATTCATCGCTGTTACTGCTGTTACTTCTTGTCAGAGAAACGGTTCGGCAGAAGAAGATGATCTTCCTCAGGAAGAACTTACCAACATCCTTTTGTTGGTGACAGATGATGCGGCTGGAACTACTCAGACTTATGATTACAGTATCGGAGCAGGAGGAACACCTACGATTCCGCTTACAAATGGTAAAACCTATACTGTTCAGGCAAAATTTAAAAATGGAAATGAAGATGCTACTCAGGAAATTATCGATGCTAAAAACGAACATTTTTTAATTTTTGATTTCCCAAAATCTAATATTACTGTTGAAAGAGTAGATGGTAGTGATCTTAGAAGCGATGGCAAAAGAGTAGGACTGAGAACAAAATGGACTGTTGTAAAAGCTGTTGATGGAACAGAACCATTTTTAAAATTAACTCTGATTCACTCTCCACAAAGCGTAAATGATGCCAAATCAGGAACTGCCTGGGGAAGCGTAGTAGGAGGAGAAACAGATGCTGAGGCAAAATACAACCTAAGTAATTAGGACAATTAATCTTGTTTGGGCCACCGGAATTTTCCGGTGGTTTTTTATTTAACAATATTTGGCTTTATAAGTTGATTTTAAATGAGTTTTTTTCATAAAAAATTCCTATTTTTGCAACCTAAAATTTTAATCAATAATGAAGGTTACCGCACAAAACCATGATGATGTAAGTGCATTGCTTACAGTAACATTGGAAAAATCTGACTACAAAGAAAAAGTAGAGAAGCAGTTGATTAATTATGCTAAAAATGCGCAAGTTCCTGGATTCAGAAAAGGGAAAGTGCCTTTGAGTATGGTTAAAAAACAATATGAAGCAGGTATTGCATTTGAAGAAATCAACAGACAAGTTTCTGATGCTTTAAACAACTATGTTAATGAAAACAAACTAAGATTAGTTGGTCAGCCTGTTCCTCAGCCAGTAAACGAATTCGATTACAATGCTGATCAATTAGAAGTTGCTTTCGAAGTAGGATTTGAGCCTGAATTCACTATAGATTTAGCTAAATATGAAGCTCCTCACTACAAAGTAGAAGCTTCTGACAAAGAAATCGGTAAGAGCATTGAAAACATGCAGAAGCGTTTCGCAGAGCAGGTTCCTCAAGATAAAATCACTAAAGATTCTTACATTGCTTTAGAAGTTTCTCAGGTTGTGGAAGAAGATGCTGAAGGTGAGCACCACCACCACCCAAAAAACCTTACTATTACAGCTGAAAACAAAGAAGCTTTCAAGTTGGTAAAAGGGTTGAAAATGGAGGAATCTGTAAAAGTATCTAAAGAAACTCTTACAGGTGATGAAGAATTAGCTAAAGAATTAGGATTCAGCAAAGAAGAAGTTGAGCACTTACACCACAATGAAGTAGAAGTTAAAGTGAAAGATTTCTATTCATTAAACTTAGCTGAGCTTAACCAGGATCTTTTCGACAAAGTATACGGAGAAGGAAACATCAAGTCTGAAGAAGAGCTTAAAGATAAAGTAAAAACTGAATTAGACGAGTATTTCCAGCAGAATGCTGATGTTCACTTTGTGAATAAAGTATTGGAGCAGGTAACTGAGAAAGAAGAAGTAAAACTTCCTGAATCTTTCCTTGTGAAGTGGTTGTTATTCTCTAACCAGAATATCCAGTCTGAAGAACAGGCTAAAGAAATTCTTGAAGCTGAGAAAAACCAGTTGAAATATCAGATCATCGAAGGTAAATTGATGACTGAGAACGAAATCAACCTTGACTATGCTGATGTATTGGCTCAGGCTGAACAGTTGGTGAAAAACCAATTGGCTATCTACGGAATCCACCACTTAGGAGATGAAGAAATCCAGAAATATGCTGTTGAAATGTTGAAAGACCAGGAGCAGGTAAGACAAATTTCTTCTGAAGTAGCTATGGCTAAACTGAAAGATGTAATTCTTGAAAAAGCGACTAAAAAAGAAACTAAAATTTCTCACGACGAATTTTTAGAAGAACTTAAGAAATAATTATACCCGGATATAAATATTTGAAAACCGTCAATTTTTTGGCGGTTTTTTTGTTGTAAATCTCTTCTAAGAATTACGTCAGATATGTTCCGTATACCAATTGGCCGGGTTTTTGTTTCCAAAGTTCTTGTAGAGCATTCATCAATCATCAACTATCAATTTATCAATCATTACTAATTGCTCATTACTCATTACTTATTTGTATGTCCGCCAATATTCCTATATTTACCCTTTAAACTTTATTATAAATATGAAAAAGATCATCATTCCATTTTTCTGCGCTGTACTTTTCTCAGTGCCTGCAGCAGCTCAGAAGAAAGGGGCTGTATCTGCTAAAACAGAAGCCGTACAATCAAAACTTACACCTAAAGAGGTTATTGATAATTATTTCAAAGCACTAGGTGGAAAAGATAAACTAGACGCTGTAAAATCTACCATTACTGATAACACTGTTGCTGTGCAGGGAATGGAAATCCAAATGACAACTAAGAAATTAGGAAATAAATTCAAATCTGTACAATCTTTTATGGGAAAAGAAATGGTGCAGCTTTTTGACGGTGAGAAAGGATATTTTGATCAGATGGGAACTAAAACAGATATTCCTGCTGACAAGATTGCTGACCTGATGAAAGGAAAACCAATGGATGCTTTAGCATTTGATGCATCTAATTTCAAGACAGTATCTACAGAAAAACTTGACGGAAAAGAGTATAATGTTTTGTCTTCCGATAAAGGAAAATTCTATTTCGATGCCGGAACCGGACTTTTGTATAAGACGGATGCCGGTGAAGGAAAGGCAACCATTAAAAGCTATATGGCTGTAGACGGAATACAATTCCCGGCTGAAGTGGAAGCTGAGGGTGGAGGTCAGAAAATGACCATTAAAACAACAAAAGTTTTGATCAACTCCGGAGTAACGGATGCTGATTTTAAATAATAAAATACTTTTTTAAGTCATCAAAACCGGGAATTCCCGGTTTTTTTATGGTAGAAAATATGAACCAAATGCCAATAAGTTTTCTTAATATGCTATTGCAGTGTTTCAGAAATCAGGTTTAATAACTGAATTTTTTTAATCAAAATAATATGACTGTTGTGTTTTACAACGGTTTTTTGGGTTTAAAAGAAGTATATATGGATCTGTTAACCGTAATTTCAAGAAAAATGAATCAGATGAGCTTATTTTTAATTAGTCTATTTTAAATAATTAATGAATGTTTTTAATTAAAAATCAATATAAGTAATATAAAAGAAACAATTTGCTTTCATTTTATAATAATTAAATTTTTTAACTTGAATTTAACCCTCTGCTAAAGCCCGGTCACTGGGAGAATTGATATTTTTGAAAGGTCAAAAAATAATGTAGATGAAAAGAATGTTATCTTCGTTTTCAGCCATCTTCCTGATGTCTGTCAATATCTATGGACAAAACATCCCTGTGGATCCGTCCGTAAGAATCGGTACTCTTTCCAATGGAATGAAGTACTATATCAAAAAAAATGTTTTACCGGAAAAAAAAGTAGAATTCCGTCTGGCAATCAATGCCGGATCTATTCTTGAAGACGAAAATCAGAGAGGACTGGCTCACTTTATGGAGCATATGAACTTCAACGGAACCAAAAATTTTCCTGACAATAAATTAGTAGACTTTTTACAATCTATCGGGGTAAAATTCGGGCAGCACCTTAATGCTTACACCGGCTTTGACGAAACCGTCTACATGCTTCCTGTCCCGTTGGATAAACTTGGAAATCTGGATGCCGGTCTGAAAGTAATGGAAGACTGGGCATTTAACGCAACACTTTCTGATGAACAGATCAATAAAGAAAGAGGAGTGGTACTGGAAGAGCTAAGATTAGGTCTCGGACCGGATAAGAGAATGATGGATAAATACCTGCCAAAGCTTTTATACCAATCTCAGTACGCAGAAAGACTTCCTATCGGTAAAAAAGAAGTGCTGGAAAACTTCAGACCTGATCTTATCCGGAAGTTCCATCAGGATTGGTACCGTCCGGATCTGATGGCAATTGTGGTAGTAGGAGATATCAATGTGGATGAAATAGAGAAAAAGATCAGGAATAACTTCAGCCAATATAAAAATCCTTCAAAACCCAGAGAAAGAAAATCATTTGATCTTCCGAATCATAAAGAAGCACTGGTTGCTATTGAGACTGATCCTGATGCTACGGCTTCAGGAGTGCAGTTCATTATCAAAGATTCTGAAGTGTACCAGCCGGATGTAACAGTGCAGCAATATGATAGAAGTATTGTTGAAGGCCTTGTAAATATTATGCTGAACAGCAGACTGGCAGAACTGGTTAATTCTCCAAATCCTCCTTTTACTTATGGTTCAGTATACCATGGAGGAACTTACGCAAGAAACAAAGAAGCATTTCAGGGTGCCGCAGCTACAAAAGACGGCGACCAGTTGAATGCGTTGAAAGTTCTTTTGGAAGAAGTGGAAAGAGCCAAAAGATTCGGATTTACCCAATCTGAACTGGACAGGGCAAAAGCCGGGATGCTTTCCTCTTATGAATGGGCTTACAACAACAAAGACAAAAACCAAAGCGGTGAACTTATCGATGGCTACGTGAATCATTTCCTGAGACAGGAGCCAATACCTGGAATTACCTGGGGATATGAACATATTAAAGAAGTTCTTCCGTCCATAGCGCTGGAACAGACCAATGAAATTATCAAAAAGCGGGTAAAGAATGACAGCAGGGTCATTATTATTACAGGTCCAAAAAAGGAAGGTATTACCATGCCAAAAGAGGCGATGGTTCTGAAGACATTTGATACTGTAAAAGTGGCTGATCTTAAACCTTATGAAGAAAAAAAGAAAACTGAAAGCTTAGTAAAACCTTTTAAATCCGAAGGGAAAATTACTAAAACAGAAGCAGACGCCAAATTAGGAACGACCACATGGACTTTGAACAACGGTGCTAAGGTTACTTTCAAGAAAACAGATTTTAAAGATGATGAGATTGTTTTTGCAGCAATAAGCCTGGGAGGACTGTCTGTCATTCCGGATGCCGATTACAATAAAACAAAATTTGCATTTGATGCTTTACTGGAAGCCGGATTAGCAGGGCTTTCAAAGACAGATCTTGCTCACTATCTTGCAGGAAAACAGGTGAGTGTAAGCTCTTATGTCGGTGGTCTTACAGAAGGTATTTCAGGAACAAGTTCGAAAAAAGATCTGAAGACTGCCATGGAACTGATCTATGCCTGCTTTACAGACTTAAATTATAACCCGGAATCATTCAACACCTATAAAACAAAGAAATCTGCCATACTGGCGAATGTGGATTCTGATCCGGAATACTATTTCTCCAGTGAATATTCCAAATTTATCAATCAGAAGAATCCAAGATTTACCGGCCTTGAACCTACCGAAAAAGACTGGGCGAATACAGATTATAAAAAAGCATATGATATTTACAAAGATAAGTTTGCCAATGCAGGTAATTTCCACTTCTATTTTGTGGGGAATATAGATGAAGGGCAGCTTAAAAGTGAGATCCTGCAGTATATTGCTTCACTTCCTGCTACAGGAAAATCGTCTACATTTAAAGATACAGGCTACAGACCAGTGAAAGGAGGATATACAAAGGTTTATAAAAAAGGAAAAGAACCGAAGAGCCTTGTCACAATTTCTTACAGCGGAGAAGCGCCTTATAATGAGAAGGAAGCTATGGCACTTTCAGCTCTTGGAGAGGTCGCTACGATTAAAGTTCTTGAAAAACTGAGAGAAGACGAAAGCGGTATTTACGGCGGAGGCGCAAGCGGAAGCTTCAGTAAAATCCCGTATGGTGCTTATGATTTTAGTGTTAATTTCCCTTGTGGTCCTGAAAATGTAGATCAGCTTACAAAAAGTGCAGTGGCCGAATTACAAAAACTGATAGACATGGGCCCTGAACAAAAAGATCTCGATAAATACAAAGAAGGAGAATACAATGAATATAAAACAAGTCTTAAAGACAATGGATTCTGGTTACAGGGAATTGCTCAAAATCAATTAGACGGAAGTGACAAATATGATATCTTAAATTATCAGGATAAAGTAAAAGCACTTACAGTAAAAGATCTTCAGGATGTTGCCAGAAAATATCTGACAAAAGAAAAAAATGTAGCCATACTTATGCCTGAAGACGGTTGGGAGAATGCTAAAAAAAATGAAACCCAAAAAGGAGGTACAACGAACTAATTCATCTTTATTGATAACAAAAATAAAAACCGCGGAGAGATCTGCGGTTTTTATTATTTCATTCGAATGTGTATCGGTTAAGAACCATACTCTTTTTTCCATTCTTCAGCAGCTTCGCTCAGAACAGTATAAAATTCCTCACCATACTTTCTCGTCAGTGGAGTTTTTAAAAACTTATACACAGGAACCTGAAGTTCTTTTCCAAGCGTACAGGCATCGCTGCATACATTCCACTCATGATAATTCAATGCGGTAAATGAAGAGTATTCCGTAACACGGATTGGGTAAAGATGGCATGAAATAGGTTTCTGCCAGTCTACTGCACCATCTTCATATGCTTTCTCAATACCACATTTGGTAATTCCTTTTTCATCAAAGGTTACATAGGCACACTCGCGGTTCTCCACCATTGGAGTAACATACATTCCGTCGTGTGGATCAGTAGTCCATGTTCCCTGTTCTTCAAGGGCTTTAATACCTTCCTGAGTAAGGTAAGGTTTTATTTTGTCAAAAATACTGTCCAATATTTCAAGCTCGTCTTTATCCAACGGAGCTCCCACATCTCCTTCCACACAACATGCACCTTTACATTTCGTAAGGTTGCAAACAAATTCTTCGGAAAAAATTTCCTCAGAAATCAATTTATCGTCTATCTGAATCATAATTTTCTAAAATAAATCAAAAACTGTACCCGCTTTGAAGGTCAGTAAACTAATAATAATAAGCCATACACTGGCTTCACGCATCCAGTATTTAGGTAAAAATCTCATCATTCTGCTCAGAATAATACTTGAAGGAAATGCCAGGAGCAGCAGATATTCATAGCTTTTATTCATATATAGAATGATAGTAACGAGCTGTGCTACAGAAAAGACCAGCAGGAAAGTGTATTTATATCTGCTTATCGGACTTTTCTTGTTGTAATTTTTAAAATGGTCGTACACAGCATAAATAAGCATCAGAACCACAGGAATCAGCGGAAGAAGTTCCGTGTAATCTGTTACCGGTTTCATTTTTCCAAACGGAAAATAATCGATATTCCATGAAGTGAACTGAACGAAATACATGACAGAAAAATAACTGAATGCAATCAGAACAATTCCCAGAAGGAATCTGAAAAGATTCAACCCTATTTTGGCAGAAGTGGCAATCACGTGAATGATCACAAAAACAGCCATTGGCCAGGTGGTAGGAAGAAAAATAAAGTTCAGGGCTACAATAGATCCTACCAATACATATGATTTTTTCCTGATATCTTCATCTGCACTCGTCAGAAGCAGGATAAGGAAAGAGTTGGTAAGCAGAGAAACTGCAATTCCTATATCCAGATTTCCGGGATACAGCCCGAAAATAAAAAAGGTGTATAAAAATAAGGGCAGATGGGTCTGATAATTAAGGGCAACACTGTGAAAACAAAAATATCCCAAAGCAATTCCCAGAAAAGTTATTCCGGCAACTATGGCTTCGTAAGTATTGAAATTCAGTATGTTAAATATTATGACTACTAAAAGAAGAAAACCAATATAAACAGGAATTGAAAAAATATTGCTTTCTTTTGAAAGTAATTTAAACATTTTTTATAAATTTGTACAAAGTTAATTTAAAAAAGGAAAATAATGACGTCTTTCTTTCTATTCTTAAGCAAAGTTTTCAAATGGTCTTTCGGTTTCTTTGATGCTTTCGGTAATGTTTTAAACTGGATTCTATTTATAGTTTGCTGTGTACTATTCACTTATTGGTGCTACGTACTGGTGGTTACACTAGGTGGCGATAAAGATAAAGACTATTATTCTCCAACGGAAGGTAAGCACCCTTACTACGATCCGAATATCTATAAAAAAGAAGGTTAATTAATTGGTTATATAGTAAAAAACCGATCAAACAATAGGGTTTGATCGGTTTTTTTATTACTAACGATTAAAATTTTCTTTTTCTTAGTCGTGAATCGGAAGTACCAGAACAGGAATACTTGAACTTTTCGTTATTCCTTTGGTTAAGCTTCCCACGAATACATCATAAATTCCGCTTCTGCCGTGTGATCCCATCACAATATAATCAGCATTTTTGGCTTTTGCATGTTCCAGAATAATATCTTTTGCAAGCCCCTGTTTTAAAAGGTGTTCACAATCAATATCATGGCTGATGATTCTTTGCTCAATTTTATTAAGCTGTACCAGCTCTTCTCTGATTTCGTTGGCTTCCACTTCCGGAAAATATTGAAATCCCATGTCACCAATAGCAAAGCCGATATCTGATGGTGCTACGTGGATCAGGTAAATTCTGCCGTTAAGCTGTTTTGCAAATTTTATGGCACCGTCTACCAATTGGTCTGTCTTGTCCCCAAAATCTACGGGTAATACAATATTTATCATAACCTCTAATTTTGTTACCTAAAGATAGGAAAAATTTGTCAGACTTTAATATTAAATACTTATAATATTCGGATATCAAGGATTTTTTCCTCCTGAAGATAAGCTTCCAGAATATCATTTTCTTCTACTTTGCCAACCCCTTTTGGAGTTCCTGTGAAAATAAGATCACCTACCCTTAACGTAAAATACTGAGAAGCAAAAGCTACAATATCATCAAAATTGAACATCATATCTTTCGTATTGCCATCCTGTACTTTTTCTTTATTTTTTAATAACGAAAACTGAAGGTTTTCAAGACTGAAGTTCTCTTTTTTGAAGAAACAGCTTACCACAGCAGAGCCGTCAAAACCTTTGGCAAGCTCCCATGGAAGCCCTTTTGATTTCAGTTCGCTCTGAAGATCTCTGGCTGTAAAATCGATTCCAAGACCAATTTCTTCATAATGCTTGTGCGCTGTTTCTTTCTGAATATATTTTCCTCCCTTTGAAATTTTTAATACCACTTCAAGCTCGTAGTGAATATCATTGGAGAATTCAGGGATGTAGAAATCATTTCCCTTTAGAACTGCCGTATCCGGTTTCATAAAGATAACAGGATTCTCAGGAATTTCATTTCCCAATTCTTTCGCGTGTTCACTGTAGTTTCTTCCTATGCAGATTATTTTCATAACTCTTTTTTTATATTTTTTTTAACCCCGTCATTGCGAGGGACGAAGCAATCTTTTAGATCGTTTAAAACTATTGATTCCTGAATAAATTAGTGGGTAAACTCATTCCCGCAATAATAACATTTGAATTTGTGGCTCGTCAGAAAAGAAATTCCAAAGAAACTGGTAGCACTGTCATCTCTGTAAATATGATTGGAACCACATTTCGGGCAGACAAAATCAAACTCGGGATCTTCAATGGTATGTTCTACTTCCAGCGAGTATTGTTCATTGTCTTTATAGTCCTGCAGGATCTGCCGGGCCTTTTCCATATCATCTTCAAATACCTGAAGCTGTATGCCGCCTACCGCCTGAGACAGAAGCCAATCCGACTGGATGAGCTGCTCATTCGCAATGAAACTGTTGATACCGTTTTCAGCCAATATCTGTTTGTCCCTGTTAGCTTCAAGGGCAGTTTCATAAAATTTAAAACGAATCAGATCAGACATTTTTAAAACCTGCTTGATAATTGAATTTTTGTAAAAATCTTTTTGGTATACAACGGAAAGTCAGCGTTCTGAAGCCACCCGAAATATCCTAAGTCTTTTTGGAATACCGCTTTCACGCCTTGTCCTTTATATTTTCCAAAGTTGAAAACTTCTTCCATTTTTTCATTATATCCGATAAATCCGGCAAGGTCTGCATTTTTATTATGGAATGTAAATTCACTTAACGGTGCTATTTCATTCGGAATATCATCATATTTTCCAACCTGAGCGTCAAGAACTTCAAACGTTGCCATTACATCAGCCTCTGCAGAGTGGGCATTTTCCAATGTTTTTCCACAGTAGAACTGGTAAGCTGCACCTAAATTTCTAGGTTCTTTTTTATGGAAAATAGTCTGTGCATCGACCAGTCTGAATTTACTCAGATCAAAATCCATTCCTACTCTTAAAAGCTCTTCAGCCAAAAGCGGAACATCAAACCTGTTGGAATTGAATCCTCCCAGGTCACTTCCTGAAATCATTTCCATAATTTTAGCGGCAATATCCCTGAAAGTAGGAGCATCTTTTACATCTTCATCATAGATCCCGTGGATTTCACTGCATTCTTTTGGAATCGGCATTTCAGGATTTACACGCCATGTTTTGCTCTCTCTGGAGGCATCCGGGTTTACTTTTAAAATACATATTTCAACAATTCTGTCTTTTCCGATATTGGTTCCTGTGGTTTCCAGGTCAAAAATACAAAGCGGTTTATGGAGTTTTAAATTCATGTCAATGATTAATAATTTGAAATGTGTTTTATTTTAATAATTATTTTAGCTGTCCCTGAAAAATGAGAGATACCAGCATATAATAAATAACAAGCATAGGAATTCCTACAATCTGGAATATCGAAAGAATGGCAATTCCTCCTGCCAGTAATATAATTTTTGGATAGTTATCTTTTAATTGTTTTGATTTGAATTTCATAGCCATCATCCTGATCGGGCTGATCAGAAGCCATGAAGTAAGAAGAGTAAGCAGGATTAATAGCAATTCATGATCAAATAAAAAGCTGAAATTTCCGGTTTCTTTAAAGGCATAATAAAGACCGAACAGTAAAACGGTATTGGTAGGTGTATTCAATCCTTTGAAATAATAACGCTGCTCTTCATCCAAATTAAAAATGGCAAGCCTCAGGCAGGAAAATACTGTGACAATGAGTCCCAGATACTTGATCTCAAATGGGAAATGCATTCCCAAAAGCTCAGCTCCAAAAGGTTCAAGGGCTTTATACATCGTAAGTCCTGGGATCACTCCAAAGCTTACCATATCCGCAAGCGAGTCCAGCTGAAGACCAAGATTGGAGTTTGATTTTAAAGCTCTGGCTACAAAGCCGTCAAAAAAATCGAAAACCGAAGAGAGAATAAGGCAGATTGCCGTTGTCTGATAATCTCCTAAAATTAAATGTATTGCACCTACACAGCCTGCAAATAAATTAGCCAGGGTTAAAGCATTGGCCAGATTATTCTTTATAAAATCCATAAACACAAAATTACAGTTTTTAAAAATTCTAACTCAAAATAATATGAACTAAAAAACGCATTAAAATGATTTTGATGTAAATTTGCCCCATGAAATTTTTAAAAGGATTTAGAAAACAGGAAGTTCTGGCATTGGTTTACAGGATTTTTCTGGCCTATGTTTTTTATCAGATTGCCAGACTTTTATTCTGGTATTTCAATAAAGATCTGATTAAAGTAGACTCCGTTTCAGAATATATAAAGCTGGCTTTCCATGGTACTGCCTTTGATACCACAGCCATTTTGTATGTTAATGCACTGTTTATATTGCTTAGTTTACTGCCATTGGTCATCAACACAAAGAAAGTCTTTCAGAAAGTTCTTTTTTGGCTGTATTTTATTACCAACGGGATTGCTTATGCCATGAACTTCGGAGATTTTATTTACTATAAATTTTCACAGGCAAGGCTTACTTCAGCAGTATTTCAGGTGGCTGAACACGAATCTAACGTTTCTAAAGTGCTGATGATTTCTATCGGACAACATCCTTTTGTACTGATATGGTATATGATCCTGATGATCTTATGGGTTTTCCTTTATAAAAAGGTGAAAGTAGAAGAGGTGAAACCTTTGAAATTACTACCTTATTTTATTACTTCCATTATTACTTTATGTATCACAGCGGTGCTGGTTGTGGGAGGAATCAGAGGAGATTTTAAACACAGTACCAGACCGATTAATATGGTGGATGCAACCCGTTTTGTAACCAATCCTCTGCAGGGTAATATGGTGCTCAACAGTACATTCTCCTTTTTCAGGACTTTAAATACCAATAATTTCAAGGAAGTTCATTTTGTGAGCGAAAAAGATATAGAAGAGTATGTACAGCCTTATAAAGTGTACGACAGAAAAGTAGAGAAACGTCCGAATATTGTTATTTTCATCGTAGAATCTTTCGGGAGAGAATATTCCGGGGCATTTAATAAAGATAAAAATATCAAAGATTATGTTTCTTACACTCCGTTTATGGATAGCCTGGCTACCCAGAGTCTTATTTTTCCGAATACTTTTGCAAACGGAAGACAGTCGATTCACGGGATGAGCAGTGTTTTGGCCGGAATTCCGAGCCTGACGGATGCGTTTACAGGGTCTCCGTATTCCAATCAGAAAATTCAGTCCATTGTTTCCGTATGTAATGATCTTGGCTATGATACTTCTTTCTATCATGGGGCGCCTAATGGTTCTATGGGATTCCTTGGGTTCGGAAATATATTAGGATTTAAACATTATTTCGGGAAAACAGAATATAATCATGATGAAGATTTTGATGGAATGTGGGCCATCTGGGACGAACCTTTCCTTCAGTATTTTGCGAAAAATGTCGGAAAGAAGCAGCCTTTTATGACTACTGTATTTACGGCATCATCCCATCACCCTTTTAAAATCCCTGAAAAATATAACGGTAAATTTAAAAAAGGAAAAATTGAAATCCATGAGCCGATGCAGTATACGGATTATGCAATCAAACAATATTTTGAAACGGCTAAAAAACAGCCGTGGTATAATAATACAATCTTTGTTTTCACAGGAGATCACACCAACCAGGTATATTATCCTGAATATGAAAGAGCCATGAACCGTTATGCTGTTCCGTTGGTTTTCTATTCTCCGAATCCTGCCTATCAGTTAAAAGGAGTCAGTCAGGAAATAGCGCAGCAGGCAGATATCTATCCTACACTGGCTGACCTTATCGGGTACAATAAACCAATCAGAAGCTGGGGAAGAAGTCTGGTGAGTGATAAAAAATATCCTTTCATCGTTGTCAATTCAGATGGAAGTACGGATCAGTTCATGATCGGAAATTATATTTACCGTTTTGACGGAAAAGAAATCATCGGAGTATATGATAAATCTGATCTGAGTCTGGAAAAAAATATCATGAATGAAGTTAGAAATCCGGAAGTAGAGCAGGGAAAGAAAACAGCAAAAGCGTGGTATCAGGATTACATGGACAGAGTGATTAACAGGAAACTGTATTAGGGCGAAATGGCAAAAAGGTAAATCTGTAAAATTGCGAAAACATCAACAGGCCGATTGAAATTTAGCTTTTTCGCATTTTAGCGATTATACTTTTTATATCCTCTTTATGCTTTGTATAATAAAAGTTTTTGTTCGTTGAAAATTAATTTATATTTTTATCAATACGTAGATAAGAATATTGTATTAAAATTAAAACTATAAGAAATATGAAAAAAATATTGTTAACGTTCGCACTTTCTTTATGTGGTGTACTTACATTTGCACAGATAGAAGGTAAGTGGAAGACGATAGATGATGAGACAAAACAGGCAAAATCTATTGTTGAAGTGTACAAAAAATCAGACGGAAAATACTATGGGAAAGTTTCTCAGTTATTGATAAAACCAGCTGAATCAAACTGTACGGCTTGTAAAGATGACAGAAAAGGAAAACCAATTTTAGGATTGGAAATCATCAGGGGACTGAAAAAAGACGGCGATGAGTTCACAGGAGGAACCATCACTGATCCTAAAACAGGAAAAACATATAAATGTACCATTACAAGAAGCGGTGATAAACTGAACGTAAGAGGTTACTTAGGATTATCTTTATTAGGAAGAACCCAGGTTTGGGAGAAAGCTAATTAATTTAAGTTTAAATAGAATTTTAGATGACATTTCAGAAATGAGATGTCATTTTTTATGAACAAAAATTCTCAGGAAGCTGGAAAATCCACAAGAACGGGACATCAGGAAGAAAAATTTATTTTAAATACAGTTAATATTATGACTTCTCATGGAAATGAAGAGCGTTTTTATGATGTGTATAATAAAAAAACACTACTTTTGTAGTCTAAATTTTTCAAGAAAATATGGCAGAATATACTTTTCGTGAGGTAATTGCACAGGCAATGAGCGAGGAAATGCGTAAAGACGAATCCATCTACCTGATGGGGGAGGAAGTTGCAGAATATAATGGTGCATATAAGGCTTCAAAAGGAATGCTGGATGAATTTGGTCCAAAAAGAATAATTGACACACCGATTGCAGAACTTGGATTTACAGGAATCTCTGTGGGAGCTGCAATGAATGGAAACAGACCCATCGTAGAATTTATGACATTCAATTTCTCATTGGTAGGAATTGATCAGATTATCAATAACGCAGCGAAAATCCGTCAGATGAGTGGCGGACAGTGGAATTGTCCAATTGTTTTCCGTGGGCCTACTGCTTCTGCAGGACAATTAGGAGCTACTCACTCTCAGGCATTTGAAAACTGGTTTGCCAACTGCCCTGGACTTAAAGTGGTGGTACCTTCTAACCCTTATGACGCAAAAGGATTGTTAAAAACAGCGATCCAGGATAATGACCCTGTTATTTTCATGGAATCTGAGCAGATGTATGGAGATAAAATGGAAATTCCTGAAGAAGAATACTACTTACCAATAGGAAAAGCAGATATCAAGAGACAAGGTACAGACGTTACTCTGGTTTCTTTCGGAAAGATCATGAAACTGGCTTTACAGGCAGCAGAAGATATGGCTAAAGAAGGAATCTCTGTAGAAGTTATCGACCTTAGAACTGTTCGTCCTCTTGACTTCGATACAATTTTAGAATCTGTAAAGAAAACAAACAGACTGGTTATTTTAGAAGAAGCTTGGCCATTCGGATCAGTATCTTCAGAAATTACTTATATGGTACAGCAAAAAGCATTTGATTATTTAGATGCTCCTATCAAGAGAATTACTACTCCTGATGCACCTGCACCTTACTCTGCAGCATTATTTGCAGAATGGTTCCCAAAACTTGAAAAAGTAAAAGAGGAGATCAAAAAAGCGATGTACGTAAAATAGTTATAGAAAAAAACTTCCGAAAGGAAGTTTTTTCATTTATTATATTCATGAAGAAAAATTCTTGACGTCATAAAATTAGTATAAATTTGCGCCTTTAAAATAAATTAAGCTGATATGGCAGAAGTTACAGAAGATGGCTACCACTTCGACATAAAGAAACTTTCCTTCATAGGAGTTTTAGTGTCTCTAGGAATTGTTTTTGGAGATATTGGTACCTCTCCGCTTTACGTAATGAAAGCAATTGTGAATGCAAGATCCCAGGGAAGCAATATGCCTTTCAATGAATACATAGAAGGAGCTCTTTCATGTATTATCTGGACCCTTACTTTGCAGACCACAATCAAATATGTGATCATTGCTTTGAGAGCAGACAACAAAGGTGAAGGAGGTATTCTTGCCTTGTTTTCATTGGTAAGAAACCTTAAAAAAGGATGGCTGTACCTTATTGCGATTATTGGTGCTGCGGCACTTATTGCAGACGGAGTAATTACCCCATCACTGACGGTAATGTCAGCTATTGAAGGTCTTGAAATTTATAATCCCCATACTCCTGTTGTTCCAATCACCATCGGAATTCTGATTGCCATTTTTGTGGTACAGCAGTTCGGGACCAGTTTTATCGGAAAATTTTTTGGTCCGGTAATGGTAGTTTGGTTCCTGGTATTGGGAGGCCTTGGAGTAATGCATTTAAGTGAAAACTTTGAGATTTTAAGATCTTTCAACCCTTATTACGCTTATAAGCTCATTGTTAACTCTCCGAGTGCCATTGTCATTCTTGGAGCGGTTTTCCTTTGTACTACCGGAGCAGAAGCACTGTATTCTGACCTGGGACACTGCGGAGCTAAAAACATCAGAGTAAGCTGGGCATTCGTTAAGATCATGCTTATTCTAAACTATCTTGGACAGGGCGCATGGCTTCTGACCAATCATAACAAACCAGGTTTCTCTGTAATAAACCCGTTCTTCGGAATCATGCAGGAATGGATGATCATTCCGGGAGTAATTTTAGCAACAGCCGCTGCAATTATTGCCAGCCAGGCATTGATTACAGGTTCGTTCACCATATTCTCAGAAGCAATGTCTCTTAACCTTTGGCCGAATCAGAAAATTGATTACCCTTCCGGAGTAAAAGGACAGATGTATATTCCAAGAATCAACTGGGGACTTCTTATCCTGTGTATCATTGTCGTTCTGCATTTCAAAGAATCAGGAAAAATGGAAGCCGCTTACGGACTTTCCATTACCGTAACGATGTTGATGACCACCGTTTTATTAGTATTCTGGCTGCTGAAGCATAGAGTAAGCAAGGTTCTGATTCTGGTTTTCGCAATGGTTTACATGGCTATCGAATTAGGATTCTTCAGTGCTAACATCATCAAATTTATGGAAGGTGGATGGATTACCGTTGTATTGGCAGGTTCTATCGGAGTTTCTATGTATGCATGGTACAACGGAAGACTGATCAAAACAAGATTTATCCAGTTTGTGAAAATAGAAAAATATGTGTCTATCCTTAAAGACATGAAGCTGGACGAAACTATTCCGAAATATGCTACCAATCTTGCTTACCTGAGCAGGGCAAAAAGAAATGATGAAGTGGAATCCAAAATTATCTATTCCATCATCAAAAAACAGCCGAAAAGAGCAGATCATTATTTTATCCTGAGTATTGTCAATCAGGAAGATCCCTATACTTTCAGATATACTGTAGACGAGATTCTTCCGGGAACCGTCTATAAGATCAATTTCCTTTTAGGATTTAAAGTAGACCGAAGAATCAACGATTATTTCAATATGGTTCTTAAAGACTTAATGGCGGACGGAACCATTCCTTCAAGAAGCAGCCATCCATCTTTAAGAGCTCATGATATACCGCCGGATCTTAAATATGTCATCATAGATAACACCTATATCAACGATATCCTTTTAACTGTTAAACAAAAGATTACTCTTAACATTTACAACTTTGTGAAGTATATAGGAAGTGACGACTTTAAGGCCTGGGGAGTATCTTCGCACAATGTTGAAGTGGAATCTGCACCGATCACAGAATTAACAGTTTATGACAATAAGATCGAGCAGTCCGGGTATTTCCGTCACAACTCGTAGCCACCTGTATTAACCATACTATCTATTTAAATAAAATTCAATAAATTTGTAGATAATTTTTTTAATGGATACAATACAAAAAGAAAAAAATATAGCTTTGATCAAGGATGTTTTGAGAAACTACTTATTAGAAAAAGGGTTCAGAAACACACCTGAAAGATATACGATATTGGAAGAAATTTATAATATGGATCATCACTTCAATGTTGATGATCTGTATCTTCTGATGATGCAGAAGAAATATCACGTTTCCAAAGCAACGATTTACAACACGATTGAAATTTTCCTTGATGCAGGTTTAATCCGTAAGCATCAGTTCGGAGAAAAGACATTGACTTCTTCGTCTTATGAAAAGTCTTATTTTGACAAACAGCATGATCACCTGGTGATCTACAAAAAAGACTCTGATAAAGAGATTGAGGAAATTATTGAATTCTGTGACCCAAGAATCCAAGGAATCAAAGAAGCCATTGAAGAAGCATTTGGCGTAAAAATTGATTCTCATTCGCTATATTTCTATGGCACTAAGAATGACTAATTAATGAGAATAGCCCTTTTTCTGTTACTCTTTATTTCTACGCTCAACTTTGCGCAGGATAAAACTCCTGTGAAGAGAGATCCTTATCTGCAGGCTCCTTCACCCACTCAGCCTCAACAGGTGAGACCTGAAGATAAAGTAAAGATCATCCACGCAGACGAAATCAAGAAAGATCCTGAAAAATACGACGGGAATCAATATTTTACCGGTCATGTTCAGATAGAACATCAGGGATCCATTCTTACTGCAGATGAAGTAGTTCTGTATAATGAAGAAAACTTTGTAAAAGCAATAGGTAATACAAGACTTCAAAATACAGACGGCTCTGTAATCACAGCAGGAGAAATGGAATATGATGCCAATACCCAGAAAGGTGTTGCCCGAAAAAATGTGGTCCTGACGGATCCTAAACAGACCATAAAAACAGATATTCTGTATTATGACAGGCTGGCTAATCAAGCGTATTTTAATACAGGAGGAACGATCTCGGATGGCCAGAATGTTACCTATGCTAAAGTAGGAACTTATTTTCTCAATACAAGAGTAGTTGACCTTACAGGAAATGTAAAGATTGAAACCCCTCAGTATACTATAGAAGGTCCAAATATCAAGCAGAATCAAAACACAAAAATTGCCGATTTTAATGGTCCTACAACCATTACCAGCAAAACCAATCCACGAAACAGAATCTATACGGAAAGAGGAACCTATAAAATGGATTCCAAGGAGGCGTATTTAACCAAAAACTCAAGGATATTTTACAATGAAAAAATCCTTACCGGTGATGATATGTACTACAATCAGATTTCAGGGTTTGGTAAAGCAACAGGCAATGTAACCCTGGATGATCCTAAAGAAAGAAGATACATAAAAGGAGGATACGGAGAAATTTTTGAGAAAAAAGACTCTGCAATGATGACCAAAAGTCCGTATGCTGTAAAAGTGATGGAAAAAGACTCCATTTATTTCGCTGCAGAAAAAATTATCTCTTATCAAAGACCGGACTCACTGGATATCAAAGTGAAGAAAAGCTATCTTAGAGCCTTCAAAAAAGCCCGTATTTATAAATCCAATGCACAGGGAAGAGCAGATTCCATTGCTTTCAACGAAACAGACGGAATCATGCATATGTATACCAACCCGATTCTTTGGAGCGGTGAAAAGCAGGTAACCGGAGATAAAGTAGAAGCCTACTTCAATACCAAAACGGAAGATATTGATTCCTTAAAAGTAATTGGAAATGCTTTTGCCATCAGTAAAGTAGACTCCCTGAACCTGAAAGATGAGTTCAATCAGGTGAAAGGGAAATTCATGACGGTGTACTATGAGAAAAATGCTATTAAAGAAGCAAGAGTAGTTGGAAACGCCCAATCTATCGTCTATGTTGATGATACCGATCAGGAAACCAAAAAACCGGAAAGAATAGGGATTACCTTGTCTACCTGCGGAATTATCGGAGCATTGTTTGAAGAAAGAGCATTACAGATTATTTCCTGCAGTATCGGAGCTGTTTCCGATACCTATCCGATGAGTATGATAGAGCCGTCAAAAAGAAAGTTCCCGGATTTTAACTGGAATACCAAAGACAGGATCCGGAAATGGCAGGACATCCTTGTAGACACTCCGAATAACGAAGAAATACAATATACAGCAGATAATGAGCTCTTCGATAAAGCACAGAAAGCCATAGATGATGAAAAGGCCAAAGAAGAAGCTAAAAAACCTAAACGTACCAGAAAATAACAGAAAGACCAGTAAAGTGCTGGTCTTTTTTGTGGATTAATTTTAACGTTTAATGAATCTTTTATAGCTTTGCTGAAATTTTTGGAGACAATGGAAATGCATAAAGATTTTTTTACATATCAGGCTCAAACCACAAAATTTGCTGCAGGTTTTGAAGTAGAGAAAGCAATAGGAAGCTATATTTACGGTACAGACGGAAAAAGATATCTTGACTTTGTAGCAGGAGTTTCTGCCAATACGCTGGGACATTCACATCCTAAAGTTGTGGATGCTATCAAAGAGCAGACCGATAAATACCTTCACGTCATGGTGTATGGTGAATATGCACAGGAAAAGCCTGTAGCACTATGCAGATTGCTTGCTGAAGCTACTCCTGATCCCCTGGAAGTTACATACCTTGTGAATAGCGGTGCGGAAGCCATTGACGGAAGCTTAAAATTAGCCAAAAGATACACCGGAAGAGAAGAAATTGTTTCCTTTAAAAACTCTTACCATGGAAATACCCACGGCGCTTTGAGTGTTTCAGGAAATGAAACTCACAAGAGAGAATTCCGTCCTTTATTACCGATGGTTTCTTTTATTGAATTTAACAATGAAGAAGATTTCGATAAAATCACAGAAAAGACGGCTTGTGTTATCCTTGAAACCATTCAGGGAGCAGCAGGGTTTTTAGTGCCGGATAACGACTACCTGATCAAACTGAAGAGAAGATGTGAAGAAGTAGGGGCACTTCTGATTCTGGATGAAATACAGCCGGGATTCGGACGGACAGGGAAGTTGTTCTCTTTCGAACACTTTGGAATTGTTCCGGATATTCTTGTGATGGGTAAAGGTATGGGAGGAGGTGTTCCTGTGGGAGCTTTTATGAGCTCCAGAGAAATCATGGAAACGCTTTCACATTCTCCTAAATTAGGGCATATTACTACTTTTGGAGGAAATCCACTCATTGCAGCGGCAAGTTATGCTACATTGAAAGAAGTGCTGGAAAGCGGTTTAATGAACGAAGTGGAGGAAAAAGAGAAGTTGTTCAGAGAACTTTTGGTTCACCCTAAAATCAAAAATATCAACGGTAAAGGGCTGATGCTTGCCGTCAACTTAGGAACTCCTGAATACACACTGGAAGTAGCTAAAAAATGCATGGACAAAGGGCTTGTTGTTTTCTGGCAATTGTACAGAAATGAATACCTCAGAATCTCTCCGCCTCTTACATTATCTCTGGATGAAATAAGAGAAGGATGTCAGATTATTCTCGATATACTGAATGAAAATTAAAAATAAAATCTCTCCGGAAAGGAGAGATTTTTTTATGTCTTGCATGGTAACTTTTAGCTTTAAAACTTACCATCACAGGGATGTAAAGCCAGTGATAAATATCATGCAGATTCTATAAAAAAGTAATTGTTTTTTTGCGTAATAAAAAAATTAATTTATATATTGCGGGACGATAAAACAAAGATTATATGGCGAAACATAAAGTCCATTACGAATTTCCAATGCACTGTTTATCAGAGATTTTATATGAATATCTGGCGACTGCAGAGGGATTGTCTGAATGGTTTGCGGATGAGGTAACAGAGAAAGGCGATGATTTCTTTTTTAGCTGGGGTGGAGGTCCTGCTGAGAAGGCCACTTTGATCAGATATAAGCCTGAAGGTTTCGTGCGTTTCAGATGGGAAGAAGATGAAGGAACAAAAAATTTCTTTGAAATGACGATCACTATCGATGATATTACAGAAGATCTTGCTTTAAATATTACAGACTTCTGTGAAGAAGGTGATGAAGAGGAAAATGCAATGTATTGGGAAAATCTTATCGAAAACCTGAGAATAAAACTAGGTGCGGCATAATACCGGGCTATATGAAATGATAAAACTGATGAACGATTTATCGTTCATTATTTTTTTGTAAATAAATTACATCAAAATTTGGAAAATCAATATTTTACATCAGACGAGTTACATGTAAAGAACAGAGCTTTTCTTTGGGGAGACTCAGTAAAAGTTTCTTTCTTTCTAAGAAATGGTGGATTGATCATGGACGAAGAATGCTATTTTTTTCTAATGGCTTCCATGAGAAAGATGAGACTGAATATTCCTTTGACTTACACGCTGGAGTTTTTCCAGACCCTTTTTCAAAAAGAAATTATTGAAGGCAAAGGCATAAGCAATGGAATTATCAATTTCCAGGTGTTCAGAAATAATGATGGAATGACATTGGCAAAATCTTCTGTTTCCTATTTTTACGAAGTGACGGAAATGGCTGATGTGCTTGCTGTTCATCAAAGACCTCTGGAATTGGATTTGATTAAGGAAATTAATGTTAATAACAACCTTTTGAGCAATATCCGGGTTCACTGTCCGGAAAACATTTACGGAGTGATCTATGCGCAGGAAAATGATCTTGACGATGTGATCCTTCTGAATCCAAACAAAAGAATAGCACGTACCACTGCCGGAAACCTTCTCTTTTTGGAAGGTGATGTTATCAAAGTACCAAAGCAGACGGAAGGAGCTTACATTTCTCCTTTGATGGAAAACTTTGTTACTTTTTTACATAAAAATAATCTTGCAGATATTCAGGAACACGAGATTATCGCATTTGAATCTCAGAAGGCTGAAGAAATTTTAATGATTTCTGATGAGAAAGGTATGTTTTCTGTAGGTAAGATAAGAAACAAGACTTTTGAAACCTCGCGTTTCTCCGGATTGGTAGAAAGCTGGAAGAAAAGTTTTAATTCATAAAAATTGACAAACCCGGTAAACAACAAAGTTCCAGAAGTCCTTTACCGGGTTTTATTCTGAGTAAAATCAGAAATTGTTTCTTTATTTAATATTCGTTGATAATCTCAACAAATTTTTGTGCGATTTCTTTCTGCCCTTTCTCACTGGTAATATAATTCCTGTTATCGGAATTATTGATAAAACCAAGTTCTACCAATACAGCAGGTGCTTTGGTTTCTCTTAGCATGTGAAGATTTTGGCGTTCTTCAATTTTACGGGCATTGAATTTCTTATAGATTTTTCCGGCCAACTCCTTTGATACGTCAGAATTCTGAACGTAAACTTCAAATCCGTTGTCAGATCTCTCCTTCTGAGGAGAACTGTTAACGTGAAGAGAAATGACCATTTCAGGGTTCAGCTTATTGATCTGATCTGTTCTTTCAGCAAGGGTAGGAGAACTGTCTGAATCCCTTGTTAAAATGACCTCATACTTATCCTGGCTTTCATTGATTTTCCGGATTTCCTTAGCAATGCTTAATGCAATATTTTTTTCCAGAATTTCACCATAAGCAGCCCCAAAATCATTTCCGCCATGTCCGGCATCAATGACAATGTATTTTTTGCTGATAGGAGTAAATGATAAAAACGCTGTAGAAAATATTGATAAAGCAAGTAGTGTAATACCTTTCATATCAGTGATTTTAGTTTTTCAAAGAACGGAAAAACTTTCTTTAAAATTGGTTAAAAGAATCTTAAAGTTTGTTAATTATCAGAATGATACGAAAAATATACTTTTAGTTCAGGGAAATATCTTCAGGGGAGTTGGCCCAGAGAAGAAATTCTCCTCCAAGATTCTGCATAATAGATTTCCAGAGTGTCTGATCATTGGGAAGCGTATAATCAAGATTATAAACATCCACTACTGTCCACATTTTCCTTTGAACTTCAGTATCCAGCTGATGAGAAGACCATCCGGAATATCCTGAAAATATTTTGATGTGGTTGATATCCAGTTCACTGCTTAAAACCGCATTAATGATCCGTTCAATATCTTCTGTAAGATAGTATTCATCAGTAATGTCTGTATAGATCTCTGTAACTCTTTTGCCTTTTACAATGAAAAACACCTTGTCGTTTTCTACAGGTCCTCCATCATATACCTCAATTTTAAAGTCAAAAAAATCTTTGAATTTGCTACTCATCTGGCTGTTCTTTTTATTCAATATCAAACCAAATGCACCACTTTCATTATGTTCAATAACCAATACTACCGATCTTGAAAAAATATCGCCGGAAATGTCGGGTGTCGAGATTAATATTTTACCTTTGTATGAGTGATTCATACTCAAATTTAATAAAAAATATTTATGGAAAACCTGCACGACAGAAGAAAAGTGTACGAGAAATCCCAACTTATTGAAAGTGAGATAAAACAAAATCCAATTGAACAGTTCAGAGACTGGTTTTTGGATGCCAATGAGAGCCCGATGATCTCAGAAGCTAATGCTATGGCGGTTTCTACAGTGGAAGAAGATGGGTGCCCAAGAACAAGAATGGTACTGCTTAAAGCATATACCCACGAAGGATTTATTTTTTATACCAATTATAACAGCAGAAAAGGAAAAGCAATAGAAAACAACCATAAAGCCTGCCTGCATTTTTTCTGGCCTAATCTTGAAAGGCAGATTATCATCAAAGCTGATCTTGAAAAGGTGGCAGAAAACCTTAGCGACGGTTATTTCCATTCAAGACCGAAAGGAAGTCAGTTAGGAGCTGTTGTTTCGCCGCAAAGTCAGGAGATTCCCAATAGAGAATTTCTGGAAGATAAATTAAAAGAGCTTGAAAAGGAGTATGAAAATACGGAAGTTCCAAGACCAGCCCACTGGGGCGGATATCTTGCCAGACCTTATGAAATTGAATTCTGGCAGGGAAGACCTAATCGTCTTCATGACAGGATTATTTATGAGCTTGAAGATCTTGACTGGAAAATCTCGAGACTGGCTCCGTAATGGGAAGTTAGAAGTTAGAAGTTAGAAGTTAGAAGTTAGAAGTGGCGGTTTTTAATAGGAGATAAGGCGCTTGAAAAATTTGTAATATCAATAGAAGCGGGCTTTAGCCCGCTTATTTTATGTGTACAATGATAGAGGATTTAACCACAATTTAGTTTTCAGCTGCTTACTGTAGCTTTTTTAGGTTTGGTTAAAGCCATCGGAATTGAATATTTATCTTTTAAACGGACTAAGCCCGTTCCTATCGAATGATTATACTTTTCAAAATATCATAGGCTTCCACTATCAATAGAAGCGGATTTTAGCCCGCTTATTTTTATTAGATATGATGATCGGCTTTAGCCAAAACTTAATAATTCTAAACCACTTAAAGCTTCTTAATAGTTGAATTTCCGGTCACAATTTGACATAAAAAAAGGCTGTTTCTAAGAAACAGCCCTGAATTTTTGTAATCTGAATGATTATTTTTTCTTAGCACCTGAAACTGCATTTGATAAATCAGCTCCAGCTTTGAATTTAGCAACTTTTTTAGCAGCAATTTTGATCGGTTTTTTAGTTGCAGGGTTAATACCTTGTCTAGCCGCTCTCTCAGCTACTGAGAAAGTACCAAAACCTACTAAAGAAACTTTTCCGTCTTTTTTCTTTAATGTAGTTGTAACGTTACCAATGAAAGACTCTAGAGCAGCTTTTGCTGCAACTTTAGTGATACCTGCATCTTTTGCGATTGCGTCGATTAATTCAGACTTGTTCATAATTTTTAATATTAAAGTTAGTTCGTAATTATAGCAAATATAGTACTATTTTCTAATTGTGCAATTTTTTTATTAAAACTTGTGCAATTTTTTTGCATTTCACTGAAATCAGTTAAAATATGATAATTCCACTTTTCACAGAAAATCTACGTTACAGGTTACTAAAATCATGCCAAATGCTTATGTGTATTGACTTTAGCAAAAAGTTAATATTATTTTTCGTATTTATTAAATCC
The DNA here is from genome assembly GCF_046614675.1 of Chryseobacterium cupriresistens. Classification (NCBI taxonomy): domain Bacteria; kingdom Pseudomonadati; phylum Bacteroidota; class Flavobacteriia; order Flavobacteriales; family Weeksellaceae; genus Chryseobacterium; species Chryseobacterium cupriresistens. Next base: position 593,339 of record NZ_JBKKJT010000002.1, read on the forward strand.
TAAATTGTGTATGAAGAATTAATTTTTTTGACCATATGATTATTAAATTTATAAGTAATTTTTATATTTCTTGTGTTTTGTTAAATTAAACACCTGTGTTTGTGGGAGTTTTAAAATGATAATAAACGCCTGTTTTATTAATTTTTATTAATAAATTTGCAACATGTTAATAGAAGTTTTCAAGTCTAAGATTCATAGGGTGAGAGTAACTGCCTCTGACCTTAATTATATAGGGAGTATAACGATCGATGAAGATCTTATAGAAGCTGCCGGTCTGGTAGTGGGAGAAAGAGTCTATATCGTGAATGTGAACAACGGAGAACGTTTTGATACCTACGTGATCAAAGGGAAAAGAAAATCAGGTGAAGTATGTCTGAATGGTCCTGCAGCAAGAAAAGTACAGAAAGATGATATCATTATCATCATTGCCTATGCTCAGATGACTCCGGAAGAAGCAAAAGACTTCCAGCCAAAAATCGTTTTCCCGGATGAAAAAACAAATCTTCTTACGTAGTACATGGAGAAAATATCAAAAAGTCCGGTAAAATCAATACTTACAATAGTAATATCGCTTGCTTTTGCAGGCTTTTTTTTATGGCTTGCCTTAAGAGGTCTGGATTTTAAAGTCATTCAAAAGTCATTGGCAAAAGCTAATTATATCTGGGTATTGTTTGCTTCCGTATTTGGTCTTCTGGCGTACTGGTTCAGGGCGATCCGCTGGAATCTGATGCTGGAGCCGATGGGACACAGAATTTCCAATTCCAATGCGCTTTGGTCTATCTCATTTGGTTACCTGATGAATCTTACGATTCCCAGAAGTGGCGAAGTGGCAAGGGCAACCGCTTTATATGGCGTGGAAAAAGTACCAGTAGATAAATCTTTCGGAACTATTATTCTGGAAAGAGTAGTAGATCTGATCTGTATGCTCGGTTTCTTAGGACTGACGTTATTGTTTAAATACGAAGCCATTCTGTCATTCTATAAAAATTCAGGAGTAAATATTAATCCTAATAAAATAATATTGATCCTTTCCATTCTGGTAATTGGAACAATTGTATTTTTTGTTTTTAAAAAGAAACTTTCAGGAATTCCTTTTTTAGGAAAAGTGGTTAGCTTTATTGATGGGATTTTTCAGGGGATTACTTCTATTTTTAAATTAAAAGAAAAAGGAAAATTCATTCTTTATACATTAGGAATCTGGATTTGCTATTACTTTGCTGCATATCTGGTATGTTTTGCTCTTCCTGAAACTTCAGCATTTACCTTTGCAGACGGTTTCTTCATTATTGTAGTAGGAACATTAGGAATGATTATCCCTGCCAGTGGAGGAATCGGAGCGTATAACCTTGCCATGAAGTATGGTTTTATGGCGCTGTTTATTTCAGTAGGGAAAAGTGCAGATTTCGGTGGTGAAATGGGACTTACGTACTCCTTTATTTCTTTACCGCTGCAGATTGTGATAATGCTGGTAATGGGATTAATCTCTATTCCTATGCTGGCCAAAGCAAGAAATACAGCAGTTTCGGATAAAGAATTTGAAAATTAATTCAATACATTTTTATATAATACAAGGTTCAATTTTTTAATTGGACCTTTTTTTATGAGCATTTTGTGATTTAAAGAGTTTAAAATTAAGCGGTATGGAACATTTTTTCATCAATAAATTTGGTCAATTCGTAAATCACTTCTATCTTAATGCAAAAAATAATCATAATATAAAACACTATGGCAATTAATCTACAGAAAGGACAAAAGATCGAGATAGGATTGACGAAAATGACGATTGGATTAGGCTGGGATCCGAATGAAGGAACCGGCTACGATTTTGACCTGGATGCTTCTGCAATCATGATTGATTCTGACAGAAAATTAGTAAGCGAAGAATACTTTGTTTTTTACAATAACTTAAATTCTCCGGATGGAGCCCTTACCCATACAGGAGATGATCCGAGTGGTAAAAACAGTGATGGAGACGATGATGAAGCGATCATTATAGACCTTGATAAAGTAGATTCAAGAGTAGAAGAGATCCTTTTTGTGGTCACCATAGAAGACTTTGAAAGAAGAAGGCAGAATTTCGGACAGGTAAGAAATTCCTATATCAGAGTAGTAGATAACCATTCAAACCAGGAGATTGCAAAATACGAACTGGATGAGGATTTTTCTATTGAAACCGGTGTAGAATTCGGAAGACTGTACAAAAGAAACGGAAGCTGGAAGTTTGAAGCTTCAGGAATAGGATACAGAGCAGATCTTGGCTTCTTTCTTGAAAAATACTACAAAGGGCAAATCATCAAATAAAATATCAGATACACAAAAACTATAACTATGGCAATTAATTTACAGAAAGGACAAACGATAGATTTAAGAAAGAATGACCGCGGCGAAAGCGTGTATGATCTTTCAAAAGTAACCATCGGCTTAGGATGGGACGTAAGAAAGCAGGGAGGTGGATTTTTTGGAAAACTATTCAGTAAAGAAGCAGAATACGACCTTGATGCAGTAGCATTTCTTTTAGATGGCAACGGAAAAGTAGCCAATTTGGGAAGAACGGTACAGACCAATGACGGAAGACAGATGGGGCTTTACCAGGGAGATGTGGTTTTCTTCAACTCCATGCAGCATCCAAGCGGAAATGTATGGCTTACCGGAGACAATAGAACCGGAGCAGGAGATGGAGATGATGAACAGATCATTGTAAGATTGGATCAGCTGGATCAGAGTTATCAGAAAATTGTATTCCTGGTTACCATTTATCAGGGAAGAACCAATAACCAGCACTTCGGAATGATTGAAAATGCATTTATCCGTGCTGTAGATGCTACAGGAAAAGAAATTACAAAATACAGCCTTTCCGGTGATTCAAGTATGAATGGTAAATGTGCAATGGTTTTTGCAGAAGCATACCGCCACAACGGAGACTGGAAATTCCGTGCTGTGGGAGAACCACACAATACAGATAATTTTATCGATATTCTGAGACAGCAATACGCGTATTCCAACTAGATTCTCAAATTTTTATCAAATCATAATAAAAGCCGTCGGCGGAAGTCGAAGACTTCCGCCGACGGCTTCGAATTAATACTTGTCTATAATGAGCAGGAGATTATTAGCTTATTTTTTATTAGATACTTCAGGTTCCATGAACGGAGAGCCTATTCAGGCACTGAATAATGGTTTCAACGGCCTTATCAGTATGCTCCGTGCAGATCCGCAGGCAATGGACAGCCTGCATTTGAGTGTTATTACCTTCGATAGAGATGTTAAAAATATGATACCCTTAACAGACCTGGCGAGCTTTTATCCCATGGAAATTACCTGTCCGGATAGTGGTCCGACGCATACAGGAGCAGCCCTGGAAATGGTTTCAGAATTGATGCAGAAGGAAATTGTAAAAGAATCTGCCGATACAAAGGGAGACTGGCAGCCGCTGCTTTTTATATTTACGGATGGAAAACCTTCGGATATTCAGAAATACAGGCAGATGATCCCGGTGATCAGAGGACTGGAATTTGGTGCTATCGTAGGATGTGCAGCAGGCCCGAAAGCTGATGAAAAGTTTCTGAAGGAACTCACAGATCATGTGGTAAAGCTTGATACTACGGATGCCATTACCCTTTCTTCCTTTTTCAAATGGGTGAGTTCTTCCATTACTCAGGGAGGACAATCACAGAATACAGGAGAAAACATCACATTACCTCCGCCACCATCGGAGCTTACTATTATTATTTAAAAAATTGTCTTTACAGCATGAGAAGACTGCCTATTTATTTTTTAGTAGACGTCTCCGAATCTATGGTAGGAGAACCTATTGAGCAGGTACAGGAAGGGATCGCCAATATCATCAGGGAATTAAAAAAAGATCCTTATTCACTTGAAACTGTCTACATTTCCGTGATTGGTTTTGCGGGAGAAGCTGAAGTCATTACGCCGATGCAGGATATTATCAGTTTTTATCCGCCTAAAATTCCGGTCGGAAGTGGTACATCACTTTCCCAGGGTTTAATTAAACTAATGGATTGTATTGACAGGGATATTGTGAAAACAACGTATGAAAGAAAAGGCGACTGGAAACCTATAGTGTTTCTTTTTACAGACGGAGTGCCCACTGATGATGCGACCAAAGCCATTGAAAGATGGACTCACAAATACAACGGAAAATCTAACACTATTGCTGTTTCTATTGGAGAAAATACCAATTATAAACTTCTCGGATCTCTGGCAGACCATGTTTTACTGTTCAACAATTCTGATGAGAATTCTTACAAAGAGTTTTTCAAATGGGTAACAGATTCTATTAAAACAACCAGCCAGAGTGTCACAGAAGCCAAAAAAGAAGGAATTAATTTGTCTAAAATAGATTCCATGATTCTGGAGAAAGTAGATCCAGAAATGGAACAGAGATTCCCGGATAATAATTTTGTAGTATTGAACGGAAAATGCCAGGAAACGGAAAAGCTTTATCTGATGAAGTTTAAAAAAGCATTCGCAGAATCAAGCATACCGGGAATGGCTACAAGATATTACAGACTGGACGGAGCATATAAAATTGATGAAAAAGCCTACTACAGACTTTCTTCCAATCAGAAAACGTATCTTAAAATCAATATAGAAGAACTGGATGGAGGTACTTCATGTCCTCATTGTGCCAATCCTATTGCATTGGCCACCTGCTCTTGCGGAGGTATACACTGTCTGAGAGGAGAAGGGTACAGCAAATGTCCGTGGTGCGGAACTTCGGATTATTACGGATTTTCCGGAGGAGGATTTGATATTAACCGAACTTTGGGCTAATGATGGGCAAATTTTTCAGGAAGTCTGCCGCAGAATCCAAGTCAAAGACGATGGAACAAGCTGTTGTTTTTAAAGAAAAAGAAGAGTTCAAAGATGCTCATTGGATATTGAAAAATGCCAGTGCAAAGCAGTTCTATGAATTCACTTTCGATATGGAAGATTTCCCGAACATAAAGATTCAGAATATTGGAAACATTGAAGAAACAGGGCTTACTTTTGAAAACAATACAATCTCAGGAATCCCGGTTACCAATAATATGTATCATCTGGATATTCAGTTTTATCATATTCACGATCAGCATCAGATGGAGACTAAGAAAATACAACTTTTCGTTAACGCAGATCCCAAAGACTTATGGAAGAATATTCCAAGCGATACAAACGCAGCTTTTTATAAACCGGAAGAAGACTCATTGAAAGGTTCTTTTTCAGACAAAAAAATTGTGGTGGCTTCCAAAAGAGGACGTTCCCATGCGCATGAAGGCAAATTTCGTGAAGACGATTTTGCTGTAAATAGGCTTTCCGATGGCTGGAATATTATTGCTGTTTCAGATGGAGCGGGCTCAGCAAAAGCTGCAAGAGAAGGTTCCAGACTGGCAACAGAAACGATCAACCGGTTTTTTAACTCAAAGGAGACTTTAAACCAGATTGAAAATAACGTCAGCATGCTGTATAACGGCCAATCTTTCGTAGAAAATGAGTCAGAATCTAAACAGAATATCATCAATATCTTATCGGAAGGTGTTTTACATGTTTATCAAACACTGGAAAAAACAGCAGTGGAAAATGATTTTTCAGTAAATGATCTGCATGCAACCCTTATTTTTATTTTGCTTAAAAAGTACAGCTTCGGATATGTTGTGCTGAGTTTTGGAGTGGGAGATTGCCCGATCAATCTTATTAACACGGATTTTTCTGAAGTTAAGCTTTTAAACCGGATGGATGTGGGAGAATTTGGTGGAGGGACACGTTTCATCACCATGAAAGAAATTTTTAATGATACAATAGCTTCCCGTTTTCAGATCACCTGTGTAGAAGATTTTTCTTATCTGGTGTTGATGACAGATGGCATTTATGATCCTAAATTTACCACCGAAAACAAACTGGAAGACACAGAAAACTGGAAAGCACTTTTTGAAGACCTTGCCGGGAATAATGATGACAGGGCGAAAGTAGATTTTATCAACGATGAAAAGATTGATGAAGAACTTTTAATCTGGAGCGATTTCTGGAGCAGGGGAAACCACGATGACCGTACATTGGCAATAATCTATTAATACGAATGAAAAAGACCATTAAGGTTGTTTCTGTTCTGGACACAGCCAAATCCTATGAATATGTAGATGAAAACCCCATCCGGGGCGGTGTGAAAGATGTTTATTTTTCGCCTGATAAAGAATATGTAGTTGCTTTTTACCGGAATCCGCTGGATGAAGGACAAAAAGAAAGGATCATGAGAATTGTTTCCACTTATCTGCAAAGTATACAGAGTGGAAATGCTTCAGAATACTTTCTGAACGAAATATTCAGATGGCCTTATGATATTGTTGAAAGAAATAAACTCACAGGAATTGTAGTTCCTGTTTATCACCATAAATTTTATTTTGCCAAAGGATATATCGGTTCGGATAATATCCGGGGACAGGATAAAGTGGGGAAGTGGTTTACAGCTCCCATGTTCAGGAATCCGCAATACCCTTTAAGACTGGATCAGTCGGAGCTTGGAGATTGGCTGAGCTATTTTCAGATTGCAGTCAATATCAGCAGAGGAGTGAAAAAGCTGCATCAGATGGGGCTTGCACATTCCGATTTATCTTACAATAATATTCTGGTGGATCCTGTCACAAAATCTGCCTGTATCATCGATATTGACGGCCTTGTGGTACCCAAACTCTTTCCGCCGGAAGTTATAGGAACTTCTGATTTTATTGCCCCCGAAGTTTTAAAAACCCAACATCTGAAACTTCAGGATCCGGACAGGCATTTACCCAATCAAAAAACAGACCTGCATGCTCTTGCGGTTCTCATTTATATGTATCTGCTGAGAAGGCATCCGCTGCGTGGAGGTAAAATCTGGGATCTGGATTCTGAAAAAGATGAAATTCTGTCCATGGGAGAAAAAGCGATGTTTGTAGAACATCCGCAAAATCCTTCCAATTATGTAAAAGCAGATCATCTCAGAAAATGGGATGCATTCTGGGGAGATCCTCAAAAGATTCCATATACCGTTACAGGGCCATATATTTCAGAACTGTTCAGGAAAACATTCGTAGACGGATTACATGATCCCATCAGACGTCCCACTGCCAATGAGTGGGAAACTGCTTTATTGAAAACCGTAGATCTGATCCAACCATGTCTTAATCCGGATTGTACAGAAAAATGGTACGTCTTTGATAATACGAGTAATCCCAAATGCCCGTTTTGCGGAACACCACATCAGGGAACATTACCCGTTTTAGACTTATATTTTAAATTTGATGATGAGGTCTGGAAACCGGAAAATCACAGATTAATGGTTTATCATAATCAGTATCTTTTCAAATGGCATGTTTCCAGGAAAGTGATCCGCAACGAGAATCTGACGATGCAGGATAAAATGCCGGTAGGATATTTTACGTTCTACCAGGGAAGGTGGGTATTGGTCAACCAAAGCTTATCAGGAATGAAGGATGTCACAGAACAGAAAGAAATTCCACCAGGCTCTATGGTAGAACTTACTGATGGTAAAAAAATACTGCTTTCCTCAGAAGAAGGCGGAAGATTGATTTACGTAACCATGGCAAACCAGTAAAATCTAACGGATAATCAAGGCTTGTTTCCGGAGTGTCATTCTGAATGGAATGAAATATAATGAAAAATCTCACAGATGATCGTGCGCATTTGTGCTCATTTATTTGAGATTTGTGTTTAAATCAAAGAGAACATTCAACGGCTTTATTCAAAACTTAAAAAAGCATCTATTGTCTTTCCGTTTCCATAAAATAAGAATACTGGTCTTCCCCCACAATTCTGAACCCAAGACTTTTATAAAGATGCTGTGCTTTATTCGTTTTTAAAACACTTAATGAAACCGTTTTCCCTGCTAAAGAAGCTTCTTCTAAAATATCTGACAAGATCTTTTTTCCAAGCCCTTTGCCCTGTTGACTGGGATCAATCTGAAGCTGCAGAACCTCAATATTGGTAAATGTTCTGTCTACTTTTAAAAGCCCGATGGGCTGATCATTTAAAAAAATGATATTGGCTTTTTCAAACTGATACAGAACTCTTTGCAAAGTTGTTTCCCTGTCGGTAGAAAGCCCGGAATTTTCATAATGAGGATTCATGGTTTTCATTCTGAGATCGAGAAGAAAATCAATATCAGTATCCTCAGCTTGTTGATAGCGCAGGTTAAGATCCATAGTCAAAAATAAAAAATTAAGCTCTTACTTGAATGCAATTTTCAGTCCCATTTTTTCTTGCATATGGTAAAGGTTGTAAAGGTTGGAAGCTGGAAGCTTGAAGTTACTATTGTGCTGTAGAGAACTTCTGCATTTTTTATTGTAACTTCTGTTTTTTAAAAATATTCCAGTCAAAAAACTTCAGAAGTTTCATGTCTGCCAGAAACTTCCATCTTCCCGCTCCTGTCTTCCCGCCTTATAATTTTAGCTTTTGTTAAAAAATATTCCTGTCAAAAAACTTCAGAAGTTTTCATGTCTGCCAGAAACTTCCATCCTCCAGCGTCCATCTTCCAGCCTTATTTTAATTTTAGCCTTTGTTTTTTTTAAATATTCCTGTCAAAAAACTTCAGAAGTTTTCATGTCTGCCAGAAACTTCCATCCTCCAGCTTCCATCTTCCAGCCTTACACCAGCTCAAAAAAGCCCCTTCTCCCGATTTTAATTTTCGTTTGAGGGATCAGCTCCATTTCTTCATCAGCATCCGTTATTTTGATTGTATTGATCTGAATTCCTCCGCTCTTAATTAATCTACGGGCCGCTGATTTGCTGAGGTCATTTTTAAGCTGGTGGCAAAGCTCAACAATAGAAATCCTGTTGTCGGTACTTTTCAGGGAACCAATTGCAATAGGTTCGTATATTTTCTCTTCAAAATTTTTATTCTGAAACTGGTTGATAAAGAACTGTTCTGCATCTTCAGCTGAAGCAGAATCATGGTACTGGCTGACAATATTTTTAGCGATGACTTTTTTAATATTCATTGGGTTTTCGCCTTCGTTTAACCGGGAAAAAATCGCTGTTTTTTCTTCCATCGAAAAATCTGTGGTCAGATTGATAAACTCTTCAATCAAAGCATCAGGAATAGACATGGTTTTTCCAAACATTTCATTAGGTTCATCCGTCAGTCCGATAATATTGTTCAGGGATTTACTCATTTTTTCTTTTCCGTCAAGACCTCTCAGCAATGGCATACACATTACAATCTGAGCGGGCATTTGATGCACCTCCTGAAGCTGTCTTCCCATCGTGCAGTTGAACAACTGGTCTGTGCCTCCCATCTCGATATCGCACTCAATTTTTACAGAATCAAAACCTTGAAGAATCGGGTAAACCAGTTCATGCATGGCAATAGGTGTATTTTCTGTAAACCTTTTATTAAAATCATTTCGGTGCATCAGCTGTGCAACGGTAACTCTTGAAAGAAGCTGGATCACCTCAGAAAAAGTAAGGGCATCCAGCCAGTCGGAATTGAAAACAATTTTTGTCTTCTGTACATCAATTACCTTTGAAAGCTGATTGATATAAGTCTGGGCATTATGCTGTACATCTTCAGCGCTTAAAGGTTTTCTTGCTTTATTTTTTCCTGTAGGATCGCCAATCCTTGCTGTAAAACTTCCCACAACAATAACGATCTGATGTCCCAGATCCTGAAACTGTTTCAGTTTTTTTAAGACGACTGCATGTCCCAGATGCAGATCCGGAGCCGTGGGATCAAAACCAAGTTTGATGGAAAGTTTTCTGTTTTCTTTAGAGGCCAGAGTCAGTTTTTCTTCCAGACCGTTTTCTGGTAGGATGATAGCCACATTTTCTTGTAATGGATGAATCATGTTGAATAGTTTTAAAATGAAAAAAGCCCGGACAGGTAATGTCCGGGCTCTATATATACGTTAGATTATTTTATTGGATTACAGATATAGAAAGTCTTCCCGAACGATAGCCCGGAGTGTAATATTCACTGAAGAATGGAAGACGTAATATACTGTTCAGATGTTTCATTGTGATGCAAATATACAGGGAATTCCTGAGGATCCAATATTTAAACCATTAAGACGCATTGCAGGGTTATAACAAGATTTGTTTTAAAAGAAAAACTTAACCATCCATCAATCTTAATGGCTTAAAATAATGGTTCAAAACAATTTTACTTGCGATTTTTGAAGCTAATTTCATGCCATAAATCCCTTAAAAATAAAATACAGGATAAAGATGTAAAAACTGTATTTTATTATTTTCTTAGTTGCCTTGCATAAAGCTTCTGATAAAGGGTAAATCATTCATTTTTCAATAAGTTTTTTTAAAGAAAAAAATTAATAGTTAAGAACATGTTCAGAGTATAAATTTTTAATCTGACCTTTCCAGATTTCCAGATTTTCGGGAGAAGCTTTATCTGCTTTATCAAAAAATAAATGCCTGATGATTTCAAGCCCTGAATAGATAAAAATGCCATTGTCAGAAGTTAGTGTCAATGCTTTATCCATTCCTGTTTTTTCATATTCTTCATGAGATTTTCCATGGGTATTGATAATCACCGTCTTTTTACCTTTCAGGAGTCCTTTCTGTATCCCCTGATCATAACGGTAGGCAAATCCATAGCTGAAAACACGGTCTATGTATCCTTTCATTATCGCAGGAAGTCCGGTCCACCAGATTGGGTAGATAAAAGTAATCTGCTCTGCCCACGAAATGTATTCCTGTTCGGTTTTTACATCATCCAAAACTTTTCCCATACGCTGTCCCTGCATATCATCCAGAGAAAGTACAGGATCAAAGTCTATGGTATAAAGATCTCTCACAACAACTTCCTCGTTACGAAACTGAAGGGTTTCAACAACTGTGTTTAAAAGATGATGATTTAAACTGTTTTCATTTGGATGCGCGTAAATGATTAAATGTCTCATTGTTTTGATTGTTAAGATTAATGAGACAAAAGTACTGCGGCGTCCTTCTCAAAAATTGTAAGAAAACGAAACGGTCTATCCGGACCTGGGATTACAGATTTCCTGCTGGAATTTTAAATATTGAGCCGGAGAAATGTTGATAAAATGCCTGAAATCATGGATAAGCTGGCTCTGGTCATAATAGCCACATTCATCAATGATCGTAAACCACTTGACAGGGTTTTGCCTTTCAGTTTCCTTTTCAATGATTTGTATAGCTTTTAAAAATCGATTGTAACGGTTAAGTTCTTTTAAAGAATAGCCAAACTGCTCTTTCTGCTTTCGCTGGATGTTTCTTTCTGTCTGCTGAGTCTGTTCTGCAATTACTTTAACGGGATTTAACAGATCATTCTCAAAACTACTCAACAGCTGTCCTGTAATGTCCCGATCCTGCAGATAAGGTTTACAGAATTCAAGAATGTAATCTACCTGTTTTGTGACTAAATCTAAGCTTTTAAGCTGATGCCAAAGGTCTGTAAAACAATTTTCTTCCAGCAGTTCATCCGGATGTTTTACCAATTGTTCAATAGATATTTTTCCAAAAAATCTGAAGAAAGCATCATCCTTAAAATTGGCAACCAAAATAGAGCATCCTGCGGGAAGTGTATATTCAAAAGCTTGCCTCACTGGCCCGAACACCATACATTTATCTATCTGTATGATGGTTTTTCCACGGCTAGACATTGTAGCACTTTCTCCGAAGCAGAATAGTAAAATAGTCTGATAAGTAGGCAGCAGTGTTTTGGTAACCGGATTTTCAGAGGTATTTTCCGCAAAATAAAAATGAGTAAATACATTTTCAAATTCCTGAGGAACTGAAATTCTATACTCTTTGTATTCAGAATGTAATTCCATAAGCCTGAAAATTAAGCGATGAGGTTTTTGATCATTGTAAAGTTGGTCAAAGAAACTCCTTTTACATAGACCGTTTTTTCCTGAACAACCTGAAAGCCTGTTTTTTCAAAAAATGGTCTGGCCGTTTTGCTTACATCTGCAGTAACCTTCGTTTCATAATTCAGCAAAACTTCTTTTTCAATCTGACGATAAAGCATGGTTGCAATACCTTGGTGCTGATGATCTTTGTGTACAAAAAGCAGATCAATATAATTTCCGTCATCAAGTGTACAAAAACCAGCGATCTTATTTTTTATGACCGCGATCAAAACATATTGATCACGGATCACTTTCATCCATCTCTCCTCATTCTGAGCCCCGGATTTCCAGGCTTCAAGCTGTTGAGTATTATAGTCTTTTTTACATACTTCATCTATGGTTGCCGTAAAAAGCTGTAGCATTTCCGGAAGATCATCACTGAATCCTTTTCTGATGATGATTTGAGTATCTGATGTAAAGTTGTTCATAAAGCTTTTGCTGTTCTTTAACCTGATGTCAGAAGTTTCATAAAAAAAGCAAGCAGTTCCGCATCGTAAAAGGAAACTGCCGGCTATGTTATAGTTTTTATCCTGGTTCAATACTATAAAAGACAATTATTGAATGCAGGATGTTACATAAACCGCATAATTTTCTATTCCTGCTCAAGCTTGATGATAGATCCCTTATAAAATCTGGTCAGATCATAAAGATCGGTAAAGTAATGCTGAAGATCCGGGATGATGGCAGGATCAAAATCTTTCAAGCCACATTGATCTTCTGCCAGAAGGTACAAAGACTGGTTATCCGGTTTCAGATATTCACAAAGGATATTATCAGAATTTTGTTTTCTGTTGATCATCTCTGTCAGAAATATTCCGTAGATCAGAAATTGATTGAAATTTTTAGAATCCACAATATAATTCATGTCCTTTTTCAGCAGTTTTTCATAATCGGAAAGGATCTGAAGGAAATTTTCGGCATGAACGGTTGTTGGAATTTCATAAAAAAGATCAATACCATTGATGAAAAGCTGTGTTTTGGTCTCTTCGTGATCTGAAGAATATACTTTGTGAAACCATTGAAAAATAAGCAGAAGCTCTTCCTGAGTTAGCTCTTCAAAAGAACTTTTTACTTTTTCTTTAATGGTTTCAAGGCTGTTTTTCGCTTCAGGCTGAAGAAATTTCAGAATATGTTCTTCTTCACGGCTGAGCTTATTGTACAAATTAATTTTGGCAATAGTGGGATTGGTCTTGATGAAATATAGTTCTTCTGCCATAGTTATTTACCAAATTAGATTTCAAATGGTTGTTTAAATATACAAAATATGCATCAACTGTATTAAAAAAAATAATATGCAATGAATGGTATGCTATTGTACTGTTTCATGCAGTGCAATGCTGTTACCTTCTGAGTCTTCGAACTCTGCTACAGCAAATCCCTATTTTTCATCAATTCTTTTGGGGTAAAAACAGAACCACCATGGTGAACGGCTTTCTCCAATTTTTGATCACTATTCTCTGTATGTTTTTTGTAATGATCGATATTCTTAAAGTTCCGGACGATGTTCTTCCGAATGAAAAACAGAAAATGATATTGTTTTTTTAGTATTTCTTACATCATCAGATAATAAGGGGAATGCATGCGGGAATTTCTGGTTGAAAATTATTTTTCAGCTAAAATGAGCAACATCATCGGTCTGCGGAGTTCCTCTTTCATCTCCGGAATTTCTTTCAACATCTCTTCGCCTGGTTGAGGTTCAATAACTTCTTTGATTTTAAAGCCTGCTTTTAATAATGTATTTAAATAAGAAGTTAAAGTACGGTGATATTTGATGACATGTTCTCCCAGAAAAGTAGTGTTCCTTTTTCCTTCTATAAAATAACGGTCTACCGGCCAGCAGTTTTTTTCACCATTTTTATCATATACCCAATCCTGACCGCCTTCTGCCGTGAAAACAGGATGCTCTACCGAAAATATAAATGATCCGCCGGAAACAAGCCACTTATGAATATTTTGAACGCTACTATCGAATGATTCTATATAATGCAAGGTGAGAGAGCTCAATATGATGTCAAATTGTTCTGCAGGATAGTCAACATCTTCAAGGGCTTTTCTTTCATATTGAATTCCTTCAAGATTATTGATTTCCATAGCTTTTGCCAGCATTTTTTCTGAAAGATCAATTCCGGTTACAGATTTTGCTCCGTGTTCTATCGCATAGCGGCAATGCCACCCGAAACCACAGCCAAGGTCAAGAACATTTTTTCCCTGAAAATCAGGCAGCATATTTTTTAAGGTGTGCCATTCTCCTGCTCCCTCTAATCCTATCTGAGAACGAAGCATTTTCTCGTATTGATCAAAAAATGAAGGATTATCGTATTTGTTTTCTTTCATAGCTTCAAAAAAATGGGGTTCTTAATTATCTATCCTTGTCAAGGTTTTAAACCTTGACAAGGATCAAAGACTACTGTTCTTTCTGATATTAATCTCAGATATTCCAGATTTTGAAATATAAATTTACGACAATATCAGAGATGAGAGGTTTCCGATCCCTTAAAAATAAAAGCTGAATGTAAAACATCCAGCTTTATATCAACTCTCAATTGAAAATTTTTTAATTTGATTCCGTATATTTTTTGAAATTATCAAGAATTGCCTGCCAGCCTCCTTTCTGCATTTCTTCAGGATTCTGGTTTTCAGGATCAAAAGCTACATCTACATGGGTTTGGCCATTGTTTTCTTTAAAGTCAACATGTACCTGTCTTCCGTCCGGCATGGTATAGGTAAAGTTTTCACCATCTTTTATTTCATTATAAACAGCTTCAAAGTCGAAACCGAAACTTCCGTCTTTTGCTTCCATTCTTGCTGCATATTTTCCTCCGACTTTCATATCATTTGAAGCGGAAGGACACTGCCAGGAAGGATCAGCAAAGTTCCACCGGGTGATATGTTCCGGTTGGGTGTAATAATTCCATACTTTTTGTGCATCTGCATTGATGGCTGCAGAAACTGTGATTTTGTGGCTCATTTTTATTGATTTAATGATGATAATAATTCGTCGAGTTTTTCAAGAGTTGCCATCATTCCCTGTTCCATACCCATTTCGATAATGGTTTCCAGATCAGCTAAGGACTGATAGTGAACAATTGTTTCTACAAGGGTATTTTCATTTTTATCAGTGAAAGTTACTGTCCATTCTGCCTGAGGAAGATGGGTGTTGATTTCTCCTTTTTCATTACAAAAAGCATCACCTGATGTATAAGAATCTATTGGGTTTATCGTGTGGTAGCTTACCCAGCCCCAGTATTCTGTTCCATTAGGCTCTACCATTGCATAATGCCAGTGTCCGCCTTCACGGAATTCCATTGATTTTGTTTTCGTGGTCAACGGTTTTGGAGCAAACCAACGGTCAAGAAGTTCACTTTTTGTGTAACAGTCCCAAACCATTTGCCGGTTTGCCATAAATTCACGTCTGATCGTAAGGGTGTTCTTTTCCTTGTCTGCCAGAAAATCGAACTGAAGATGATGTTTCATAATAATATTTTTTATAGTTTTTTTGGCTTAAATGATGAAAATATGAGGTTTTACATTGCTGAATTTTATTTCTGCTGGCTTTTCAATGTTGCCAGTAAGGTATCAAGCTGCTCGAAACGGCTTTCCCAAATCTTTCTGAACTGTTCCAGCCAATGATCTATTTCTTTCATTTTATCAATTTCTAAAAAGTAATAAATTTCTCTTCCCTGGTGATTCTGGGTTACCAATTCACATTCCGTCAGAATTTTCAGATGTTTTGAAACAGCCTGTCTGGTGGTATCAAAATGCTCTGCGATGGCATTGGGTGTCATCGCCTGTACTGCAATCAGTGCAATAATAGCCCGGCGTGTGGGATCTGCTATAGCCTGAAAAATATCTCTTCTCATAAACGATGATTTTTAAATGAAACCATATGGTTGCAAATATATGCGCAACTTTTCGGTTTCGCAATTTTTTTTTGATGAAAATTACAAATCAAAAACTAAGAAATAATAGATGATATCTGTTAATTGGTTTTAAAACAGGTGCTTGTAATGGGTTTGAGCAGTTTTTATTTTTTATTTTTTATTTTCCCGCATCGCTTTGATCAATCTGTCATTTCTTTTGTCTGCTCTTTCATTGTTTAAAGAAAGAACTGCCCAGATTGCCGCAGGAAGCCACCCGATCAGAGTAATTTGTAAAATCAGACAGATGATTCCGGTGAAAATTTTTCCACGGACGATAAAAGATAAAAAGGGTAATAATATGGCCAGTAACATGATTGTAAGTTTTAATTTAAATGATTTTTTAAAGGGATTGCGGATCAAAATGTGCTTTAAAAGTAAGAGGATCTTCAGTTTTGTCCTCAGCTTCTTCAAGATATTCAAGATACTCTTCCTGATGTTTTCCCATATAAACAAGCACAATGGAAAGATTGACAAACAGATTTTTGTCTTCAGAACCTAAATTTAATGCTGTATTTAAATATTCCAGTGCTTTTTCATTTTCTCCCATATCGGAATAAACAGCCCCTATATTAATTAAAGCCGGAGTGTTGTCAGGCTCAATCAGTAAAATTTCATCCAGCTCTCTGATCAGCAGATCGTTTAAAGTATCCCAGTGATCTTCGTTTTCCCATCTTTTGGCCTGAAGTTTTTTTACGTTTTCTAATCTTTGTTTTATCGTGCTCATTATTTAAAATTACAAAATGGATACTATTCATTTCCTGTACAAATTTAGCTTTCCTGAAAATGATCTGTTATTTTTTGCAGAATTAAAAAAATTATTCTTTGAGTCCATCTAGTATGGCTGCTTTCAATATTTCACTATTAATATCTTTTAAAGTTTTAAACCTGATGCAATATCCCGTTACAACAGCTTTACCTATCTTTTCTCCATACGTTTTTGAAAGGTAAGTTTTGTCACTGATATTCATAATATAAATGGAAATCCCTGTGGTATTGGCACTCATCCCAATCTGGTAAAAATCTCTGGTTTTTCCGTCAGCATATTGTAATGTATAAAATCCATACCCGATATTAGGATTGGAAACTGTTTTATTGTCATTGTCTTTACCATTCAGAAACCACAGCTGGCCATCCGGCATAAGCTCCAGAATAATGTTGTGGATTTCCTGCATATCATTACGCTTCAGTTCCGGCTGGCTGTTGATGTAGTCCTGGATTTGTTCTTGAATGGTCATGGATCAGGAATTATTTTGAGGTTTTCGAGCGGCTAATTTAAAATAAAAAGAACAGCAAACGCTGTTCTTTTATTGTGTTTTCTGATCTATTGAATCAGTTCTTTTATTGATTTTTCTGTTTTCAGCAGTTCACCATCCGGAATCTGATGATGAAGATAAGTGAAAAGCAGATTGGTTACCCATCTGTTTTCAATCTGATGAATATGGTAAGAGCAGATCAAACCAAAATCATCGGAAATATAAGCGGGAAGATCTGAAGAGCCTGTGGTTCTGAAGGTGGAAATAAAAATTTCCTTCCGGATATCACTTATTTTGTCTTCGGTTTCTTCATCAAAAGATTTTTCTTCAATTTCCTGATAGGCCTTCATCCATTCATCAGAAAACTTTGTTGAATCTCTTTTGTCAAGAATTTCATCAATCTTTTTAGGAGTTATACGTTCAAAAACTGTTTTTAAAGATTGATTAAAAACAGCCTCTAACTTGTTGATTTCTTCTGTCATGATTTTCAAGATATATCCTATCCAAATGCTCTTTTCAACAGGCTTTCCACTTTCGGCTCACTGCCCCTGAAACTTTTGTAAAGCTCCATTGGGTCTTTTGTTCCGCCCGAAGAAAGCAAGACTTTATATTTGGCTGCAATCTCAGGATTGAAAATTCCGTTTTCTTTGAAATACTGGAAAGCATCAGCATCCAGAACTTCCGCCCATTTGTAAGAATAATATCCTGCTGAATATCCTCCCTGGAAAATGTGAGAGAAGCTTGGGCTCATCGCTGTTTCAGAATTCGAAGGATAAAGAGTGGTTGCTTTGGTATATTTATCTTCAAACTCTTTTACACTTTCATGTTCCAGTTCTGCCACTTTAGTATGATAATTCATGTCCAGAAGTCCGAAACCTAGTTGTCTTAAAGTCTGGTAACCTTCCATGAAATTTTTGGACTGCTCGATTTTTTCAATTTTTTCGTCAGGAAGAACTTCTCCTGTTTTATAGTGTTTTGCAAAAGTTTTCAGGAACTCAGGCTCATAGCAGAAGTTTTCCAGAAACTGTGATGGAAGTTCCACAAAGTCCCATTTTACAGAAGTCCCGGAAAGAGTAGGATATTGAGTATCTGCCATCATCCCGTGAAGAGCATGCCCGAACTCGTGGAATAGAGTCGTCACTTCCTGGAAGGTCAATAAGCTAGGCGTATCTTTTGTCGGTTTGCTGAAGTTGCAGACAATTGAAATATGCGGACGGGAATTTTCGCCGTTTCGCTTATACTGGTTTTTGTAGCTGGTCATCCATGCACCGGCTCTTTTTCCTTTTCTTGGAAAATAATCAACATATAATAATGATTTGTAATTTCCGTTCTCTTTTACTTCATATACCTTTACATCTTCATGATATTTCGGAATGTCGTTTCTTTCCTCAAATGTCAGTCCGAAAAGTTCTCCAGCCAGCCCGAATACAGCATCCTGAACCTGATGTAATGGAAAATAAGGTTTTAATTCTTCATCATTAAGATCAAATTTCGCCTTACGAAGTTTTTCAGCATAAAATGCATGGTCATAGCCTTGCATTTCTTCAATCCCGTCAGCTTTTGCTAAAGATTTTAATTCTTCAATTTCTTTATCAGCATAAGGTTTTGCTTTGGTAAGAAGTTCATTTAAAAAATCGAAAACTTTCACCGGAGACTTGGCCATTCTTTCTTCAAGAACGAAATCAGCGTAGTTTTTATATCCTAAAAGTTCAGCTTTTTGTTGTTTTAAATTCAGAAGTTCTTTAATCAAATTCTGATTGTCAAATTCACCACCGTCGAAAGATTTTTTACCATTGGCCAAAGCCAGTTCCTTTCTCAGTTCACGGTTTTCAGCATACGTCATGAACGGGATATAACTTGGATACTGTAACGTGACCACCCAACCGTCAAGGTTTCTTTCTTTGGCTTCTTCGGCATATTGATCCATGATGGCTTCAGGAATTCCTGCTAGATCTTCCTTATTGGTGATATGTTTAAAATAAGCATTGGTGGAAGCCAGAACATTTTGTCCGAACTGTAAAGATTTTACAGAAAGATCCATGCTGATTTTCTTTAATTTTTCTTTGTCTTCCTCATTCAGTAAAGCTCCGCTTCTTACAAAACCTTTGTAGGTCTCATTCAAAAGCATTTCCTGCTCTTCATTCAAATTATATTTTTCCTTTTCATCATATACTTTCTTGATTTTGTTGAAAAGGGCCTCGTTTTGAGAAATTTTTGAAGAATATTCCGTTAAGATCGGAGAAACCTCCTGGGCAATCTGCTGGATCTCATCGCTGGTCTCTGCCGAATTTAAGTTGAAAAAAATATTAGAAACCACATCCAGCTGTTCTCCCGAATAGGCCAAAGCTTCAATAACATTTTCGAATGTGGGAGCATCAGGATTGTTGACAATAGCATCAATTTCCGCTTCAGATTTTTGAATTAAATCTTTAAATGCAGGCAGATAATCTTCATTTTTAATACTGTTGAACGGAGCCGAATGATATGGAGTGTTAAATTTTTCTGTTAAAATATTCATTTTTTTGATCTTTTTTAGATAAGGTAAATTTAATGATTCATCGGGAATCAAAGCTGAAACGCTCAAAAATAATGCCTTACTGGTGTGGTATGACAAAAATACCTTATCTTTAATTAATCTTGTCATATGGAAAGAAGGAGTGATGTGGGAATATTTAATTTTGAGAACAGATTTAAAAAGTCATCATTAAATAAGTAACCTTAAATATACAGACTATGAAAACACTCTTAAAAATTATCGGTATTATCATCGTACTGATTCTTATCTATGCTGTCATTGCCATGCTGGCTTTCAGTAAAGATTATCACTATGAAAAATCAATTGTCATTAATGCTCCAAAGGAAAAAGTATGGCAGCATACCAGCTCTTTACAAGCATACAATACCTGGGATCCTTTTTCTAAAGAAATCAAAAACTTTTCTGTCACTTATTCAGGTGCGGGTAACCAGCCTGGCAGCTCTTATCACTGGAAGGGTGACGGCAGTGAAGGAGAACAGTCTATCACAGAAATTATCCCGAATGAAAAACTGGGAACCCAGCTTCATTTCATACAGCCTTTTGAGGGAACTGCTAAAAGTAATATCATACTGACTCCTGAGGGCAGCGGTACAAAAGTGACCTGGATGATAGATAATGAGCTGAATACCATGATGAAAATTATGAAGCCTATGATGGACAGTAATATGGATAAAATGTTTAGTCAGGGACTGGGAGATCTGAAGAGACTTGCTGAAAAATAATAGGAAGCCTTGTACAATGTACAGGGCTTTTTTATTAAATTCTTTTTACCCATCATGTTGATTGAGGAAGCGTTATTTTGTATTAAGTCATTGAAATATTATTCTAAAAATATTATCTTTATATAAAGAATAGATTATATGGAGAAGATTGTATTTGAAAAAAGTGATATCAGAGACTTTGTGAAGACCACCATCGCAGAGAAAATTGAAAAATTGAAAAACTTTATCGAATTTACCATGGAAGCCAGCCGTGACATCAAAAAAACTCCGAAATATGACAGCATGAGAGAAGAAATGCAGGAGGAAATTTATCAGATGCAGCGGCAACTTGGCGCATTGAATGATCTTAGGAGGAATATGGCAAAGGTTCTAAATACAGCTACAGAAAGGGTACAGCTCGGTTCACTGGTGATTACCAATAAAGCCAGGTTCTACATTTCCGTGTCGCTGGGAGAGTTCTTTTTTGAGGGCGACAGATTCTACGCTATTTCTCCGGAAAGCCCCATGGCTAAAAAAATGATGGGAATGAGACCCGGAGACGAGTTTACTCTGAATAAAATCCATCAGAAGATTGTAGAGGTATTGTAAATAAGATTCTGCAGTATCATATAGTTATTCATCTTA
This sequence comes from Chryseobacterium cupriresistens, assembly GCF_046614675.1. Taxonomy (NCBI): domain Bacteria; kingdom Pseudomonadati; phylum Bacteroidota; class Flavobacteriia; order Flavobacteriales; family Weeksellaceae; genus Chryseobacterium; species Chryseobacterium cupriresistens. Next base: position 614,273 of record NZ_JBKKJT010000002.1, read on the forward strand.
ATAAGATTAACTTCAGATTTATATTTGAAGTTTTATTTTTATTTAGTACCTTGCTATGCAAAATACTATACTATGAAATTTGAACAATTAAGAACAGGCAGAATTAATCAGTGGATCATTATTCACCTTCGTTATCTCGTAGGCTCTGCTTTTTTTCCATCAGGTTTAATAAAGCTTATGGGAGAGAGGTTTACCAGAATTTCAGCTGATAACCCAATCGGATACTTTTTTGAAGCTTTATATCAATCCGGATTGTATTGGAATTTTTTAGGACTGGCACAGGTGGCAGCCGGAATTTTACTGATGACACAGCGCTTTGCAACATTGGGAGCATTGATGTTTCTGGCTATATTGAGTAATATCTGGGTTATTACCCTCAGCCTTTCCTTTTCGGGGACCTGGATAATCACCTCCTTAATGATGGTTGCCGTACTGATATTGGTCATTTGGGATCAACATAAACTGCTTCCTGTTTTTAATTATAACAAAGCAAGTACCGTGAAGGAATATCCTGATCCCGAAAACAGATGGATCATTGCCGGGGTAGTATATTCCATAAGTTTTATTGTGTTATTTATGCTGAACCCGGCAAAAGGGGAAGTCTATGAAAAATGGCTGAGTATTCTGATTACTTTAATCATTGCCGCAACATTTATCATAAGCAATTATCAGGCGTATAAAAATCGTAAACTGGCTATACATCCTTAACATTTTAAAATGAAGATTGAATTTCATGTTGTAAATTTGCAGGTATGAGTAAAGCAACCATTTTAAAAGAAATTATAGAGGAGAGAAGAAGTATTTTCCCGAAAGATTATACAGACACAGAAATATCTCAGGAAGTTTTGGAAGAGATTGTAAATTCTGCCACGTTTGCTCCCAATCACAAACGTACTAAGCCTTGGCGTTTCAAAATATTCAAAGGAGAAGAAAAAGCACAGCTGGCAGCAGAAATGCAGGCTATCTATAAGACCGTTACTCCAGAACAACTTTTTTTAGAAAAAAAATACAACGATATCGGTTTTAAAATCAATAAAGCCAATGTTGTGGTTTCTATTGTTGTCAACTTCAGCGGAATGGTTCCTGAATGGGAAGAAATAGCAGCGACTTCAATGGCGGTTCAGAATATGTATCTTAGCTGTACAGCAAATAATATCGGGTGTTACTGGAGTTCTCCTAAAATCGTGGACGAGCTGAAAGACTCTCTGACCATTGAGGAAAACCAGAAGTGCCTTGGACTTTTCTATATGGGAACGGTGTAGATGAAGAATATTTACAGAAATTATAATGAAGAAGATCTTCATGCTGCCTATCTTCATATGACTGATCATACTGGTAAAGTCAATGATGAACTGCGGGAAGCCATCAGTCAGCAATTCAATTATGATGAATTTGTAAAAACAGCAGAATACAGGAAAGTTTTAGTCAAAGAAAAAGGGAGAATCTCATTTGAAGTACACAAAAGGGTACAAAAGGGAGAAAATATAGATGTTATCCTTGAAAATATTTCTTCAGAAATGATTAGCAGCAGCGATTTAAAGATTTTTATTCTGAATAAATTTGATCAGTTTTCAAAAGTCAAAGAAAATGATAAGATAGATGAGAAAATCATTTTTAAAAGTCTTTTAGGGCTTATCATAGCTTCTGTAACCGGGAGTCTTTTTTTTAAGGCTGTGCTTACATCTACCGGGCAGTTTTCATTTTTTCTACTGGTGCCTGCGTATATCATCAACTATTTGGTGATCTATGGGATTACAGGAAAAACAAGAGATAATTTTGTTGTTTTTATGGCAGTTTTAATTTCTGTGATTATTTCAACAGTATTCTCTTTTGCACTGATTAGTTAAAAAATAATGAATTTTATAAAACTTTTTACTCAGAGCTCTTTACTTCAAACTTTTTTACTATCTTTGCACTCTTAAATATTTAACTGGGACGAGTTCCCGTAAAATTCAAACATTATGTCAGTAAAAATCAGATTACAAAGACACGGTAAAAAAGGAAAACCTTTTTTCCACATCGTGGTTGCAGATTCTAGAGCTAGAAGAGATGGTAGATTCATCGAAAAACTAGGTACTTACAACCCAATTACTAACCCGGCAACTATCGAATTGAACGTTGATTCTGCTGTAAAGTGGTTAAACAACGGTGCTCAGCCTACTGATACTGCTAGAGCTATTTTATCTTACAAAGGTGCTCTTTACAAAAAACACTTACAAGGTGGTGTAGCTAAAGGTGCTTTTGACGAAGCTGAAGCTGAAAAAAGATTCAATGCTTGGGTAGAAGCTAAAGATGCTAAAGTACAAGGTAAAGTAGAAGGTTTAGCTACTGCTAAAGCTGATGCTAAGAAAGCTGCTTTAGAAGCTGAAGTAAAAGTAAACGAAGCTAGAGTTGCTGCTGCTGCACAAGCTGAAGCTGATGCTAAAGCTGCTGAAGAAGCTGCTAATGCACCTGCTGAAGAAGTTGTTGCTGAAGCTACAGAAGGAGAAGCTCCTGCTGCTGAAACTGAAGAAAACACTGAAGCTTAAGAACAAAACCTGTTATGCGTAAAGAAGATTGCTATTTTTTAGGAAAAATCACACGCAGACATGGACTTGCGGGTAACGTGATCCTTAAATTGGATACCGATCAACCCGAGCTTTACAATAAATTGGAATCAATATTCGTTGAAATCAACGGATTATTGGTTCCATTTTTTATTGAAAAATCATCATGGAGCAAACTGGATGCTCTGAATCTTGCATTCAAAAACTCTTCTGAAGCTATGGTAGATCAGGTGCTGGGTAAAAGTGTTTACCTTCCGCTTGCTTCACTGCCTAAACTTTCAGGAAAACAATTCTATTACCACGAAATCATCGGATTTGAAATTCTTGATCAGAATGATAACAACTGTGGCGTGATCAGATCTGTGAACGATCAGACAGCACAGGTGTATTTCATTACCAATCTGGATGGAAAAGAAGTGGTTATTCCAATGATCAAAGACTGGATTCTTGAGGTAGACAGAGAAGAAAGAATCATCAAAATGGAACTTCCTGAAGGTCTTATTGATGTTTTTCTAGTTCCTTCAAAAAAAGACGAATAGTTTAGCAATAAGCAATAAGCTATTCTTTCTCACTTTTCTACATTACTCATTACTGATTATTCATTACTCATTTTTAAGGCGGGTAAAAGATAATCCTGTACTATTTTTTCAGATTGCTGGTGTGCATAGGGCTTGTTGTAGGCTTGCGCTGTAATTACTATGACAACTGGTATCTGAGTGAAAATAATAATCTTATTTCCTCCATTTCCACTGGATTGGAAAGCTTCATAACTTTTGTTTCCCACCTTGTAAATCTTTCGCCAGAACAGATAGCCATATCCTTCGAAATCAGGATGATCAGGAAAATAATTGGTGAAGGATTTTTTAATCCATTCCTTACTCAATATCGTTTTTCCATTCCAGTCGCCATTATTTTTATACAACTGTCCGAATTTTGCAAGATCCAGTAGTCTCATACGGAGTCCTCCCGCCAAAGAAGGCTTCTGCTGTGGTGTAAACTGCCATTTATAGCGGGTGATTCCGAGTGGCTGGAATAATGTTTTATCTGCATAATTTTTTAAACCTTTTGGAACTGTTTTATCCAAAATATCTCCGGATAATACAACACCTGCCGTAAAATAACTCCAGTTTTTACCGGTTTTATTCCCTGCCAAAGGCAGATCCAGCGTAAACTTTACCCAGTTTTCTGTCGGGTACATATTTTCTTCATTTCCCGGAGATTCAGAATCTTCATCATTTCCGTCAAATACTGAACTCATTGTCAGTAAGCTTTTTATAGTAATATTTTCTTTTGGAGAAGAATAATTTTTAAAAAGTTTCAGATCATAAAATTCTTTCAGAGTCTGATTTTCACTTTTTAAATATCCATCCTGGATTGCAATTCCCGTTAAAGCAGAAGAAAAAGATTTCCCCACAGAGCGCGTATCCTGTAATGAATCTCTTCCGGATCCGTTAAAATATTCTTCAAGAAGTAATTTTCCTTCCTTTATAACAGCTATTCCGGTGATATTTTTGAACCTGTTTTCTGCAATTTTCTTATTCAGAGTTCTGATGCTTTCCGTATTGATTCTTTCCTGTGAAATATTCCAACCGCTATTGGACTGAATAGGTTGAATGGCGATTTGCTGCTCTGTAGTGTTTTGAGCAGGAACAGTAAGATTGATTTGTCCTTCTGCAATGACTGATCCCGTTTGGATCGTAGAAGTATTGATATAAGGTCTGATTTCAATTTTTAAAATATGATTTCCTACTGTCAGCGCATCAATTCCGTTATGAGCCATATAAAAACGCATCCATAAATACCTTCCCCAGGAATCTTCATTTTTGCTGCTGAGAAGAGGAATTCGTAAGCTGGTTTTGAATTTTTTATGGTCGGAAGTTCCCGCTCCTGTATTGATATTTTCCTGATAAATAAGTTTTCCGTCTACATAAAATGAGAACTGATAATTTCCTTTTTTCAACAATTCATCCATAGTCCAGCCGGGTTCAAGCTGATGAAGATAATTGATCAGCGAGTTATCAAAAAAAGCATGAATACCAAGATCTCCGTTTTCCTGAAATACAGTAGAAGTGAGAATATCTGAATCTTTCAGGTTGTCCAGCGGCGTATTTTGTGAAAGGAAAACAATCTTTCCACTATTTTTTTTCTGAACCGGATTTTCAATTTTTTCAGGATTGACAATATTGTTGTTTTGCCCGTGATGTAGACAAAATATAAAAATAAAGATCAATAGTAGAAATGATTTCATATCAAAGAAGTATTTAATCAAAAATAATAAACTTTTTTAGAGTGAAATAGAATGAAATTAACATTGCTATTTTATAATGATCATTTCAAAGCGGTGCTAATTGAAAAGCTTTCTGAATTCTCCTGGTGACTGATTTGTTTTTTGCTTAAAAAGTTTGCTGAAAGACTGCGGATGCTCAAAGCCCAGCTCATAAGCAATTTCACTGACAGACAAATTGGTGGTGCTTAAACGTTCTTTTGCCGCATCAATTAATTTATTCTGAATATGCTGCTGTGTATTTTGCCGGGTGTGAAGACGTAAGAGCGTTCCAAGGTAATTAGGTGAAATATTCATCTGCCCGGCAATACATTTCACTGTGGGAATTCCGTTTTCAAGGAGGTTTCCGTTTTCAAAATATTGAGAAAGAATGTCTTCAAATTTATATAACAATTCGTGACTTGATTTTTTTCTGGTGAAAAACTGCCTTTCATAAAAGCGGTCTGAATAAATCAGTAACAATTCAATCTGGGCAATAATCAGATCCTGTGTGAATTTATCAATATTGGCCATATATTCCCGTTCGATATTTTTAAATAGATCAACAAGGATTTTCTCTTCCTTATCGGAAAGGAAAAGTGCTTCTTTCACCTTATAACTAAAGAAATCGTAAGACTTTATTTTCCGGGTTAATGAAGTATTCCATAGAAAATCAGGATGAATAAGCAATAAATATCCTGTAGGTTCTGCTTCTATATCCGGATTGATTTCCAGGCTTAAATACTGTTGCGGGGAAACGAAACAGAGCACTCCGGAGTTAAAGTCGTATTGCTGCTGCCCGTAATTGAACTTTGGAGTAACATTTTTTTTCAAACCAATGGAATAAAAATTCTGGATCCATCTCAATTCTTCATTTTCTACAACATAGCGGACCTTGCTGTAATCGATCAGGCTGATCAGCGGATGCTCAGGACTCGGAAGTCCGCAGAAAGCATGAAAATCGGATATAGAATTAAAACGAACAGGTTGTTTCATATAACGAAGTTAGTTGTTTTTTCAAAATGATAACACATTGATCCAAAAAGTCTTCGGCTCCGCTAAGACTGATCTCTCTAAAGTTTTATATCGAATTCAGGAATATAAATTAAAACATTCAGTATTAGAAATGTCACCCTGAGCGGAGTCGAAGGACATGATTATATTAAATTGCAGTAGAAACAGTCAGGCTTTCCCATTTCTCAGCATCTTTCTTTAAAATATCAATTTTGTTATTCAGAAATTCCATCGTTCCTACACCCAATAATAAATGTACTGGAGGATTTTTCTCTTTACTGATCTGAATCAGGACATCCGCTGCTTTTTCAGGATCGTTAGGCTGATTTCCATTGATTTCATTAAGGTGAGCCTGTTCCGAATTTCTCGCTGCTTCATAAGCCTGGATAGGATTGGCTGGCGTTTTCACAGAATCCTTAGTTAGAAAATCGGTACGGAAATATCCCGGGTAAACCACGGTAGCATGAACTCCGAAATCTTTTACCTCTTCAGCCAGCGCTTCCGTAAATCCGGCAACCGCAAATTTTGTAGAACAGTAGATTCCCCAGCCTGGAAAATTAGCAGAATATCCTCCGACAGAAGAAATATTGAAAATGTTTCCTGACCTTTGTTTACGCAGATAAGGCATGGCGTTTCGGATCACATTTAAAGTTCCGAAAACATTTACAGCATAATTTTCTCTTGCTTCCTCATCAGTAAGTTCTTCAAGCGTTCCGATCTGGCCGTAACCTGCATTGTTGACCACTACATCAATTTGTCCGAAATGGTTTACTGTTTTTTCAATAGCAGATTTGATATCATTATTGTTTGTGATGTTTACGCTGAGCGGAAGGAAGTTTTCTGAACTTTCTCCAATGTTGGAGATCAAGGATTCAACGGTACGGCTTGTTGCAGCAACCTGAAATCCTTCTGAGAGTAATTTTTTTACCAGCTCGAATCCTAAGCCTTTTGAAGCTCCTGTCACGAACCATACTTTTTTTGTTTCCATTTTTAAATATTTTTTGTTTAAATGATGGTACAAAGATGAACACTTACGAAAAGGGAAATGTATCCAAATCGGGGAATGATGTATCCAAATCGTGAATGATGTTATTTAAAGCGTGTCAGTCTCAATGAAATGCAATGTAATGAAGAATCTCAAACAATCAAGTTTCAATGATTTTTCAACAGATTCCTGTATTTCAAAGGAGTAATTCCGATATTTTCTTTAAAACATCGGATAAAGTGACTCTGATCTGAAAAACCACATTCCAGAGCAATATCCGTTAAAGAAGAAGGTGAATTGAGAAGTTCCATTGATTTATTAATCTTTAATTTTCTGAGATATTCCCCCAGATTGCAATGGAAATGTTTATGAAATTCCCTGCTGAGATGAACAGGATGGATGTTCAGTGTTTTGGAAAGTTCTGTAAGACTGAGATTTTCTGTAAAGCTTTCATGCAGAATTTCATTGATCCGGCCTACCCACAAAGGTTTTCTTTCTGTATTTTCCTTCTGATGAGTTAACTGGTTGAAAAGATGCAGTAATAACTGATTAATATTTAGATCAAAAGAAATATCATTGGTTTTGGTTTCTTTGAACATCTGATAAACCAATAGTTTTAAAGCAGGATTTTTGATATTAAAACTGCCTTCCACTTTATTTTTCTGAATATCAAACCGATCAAACCAGCTTTGCGAAAGCTCAATGTGAAAGCCTCTTGTGAAAATATCCGGTTTACGATTATAGTGCGGATCTTCCCAATGATGATACAATAATGTCCCTGCAGAACAGCCGTAGGTTTCTTTTCTGTTTCCTTCTGTCATGGTGCCCTGTAGAAGAAAAGTGAAATAAGCATTTTCATGATAGTGCCAGTCTACGTAAGGATGAGTATACTCCGTATCGGTGATGGTCAATCCTTCCAAATTGACCATTTGATTGGTTTCCCCGAAATATTCGCCGCTACGAAGACTGTTCATGATAAATTTTGTTTTAATCTGTCGATCTGCTCATACATCTTATTAAAAAATATTTTCCTCTCTCTGTTTCCGGATTCGTTCAGTGATCTTGAGTTTTTGATCTGATGTTCAAAATAGCTCAGAGAATCTTCGCACGTCATTTTATCATTGGTCATCATATATCCAAACATGCTGAAAGGCACAAAAAAGGAACACTGTTCTTCATTTTTGAATAAAATACTGTTGTTTAAAATTACTAAATCATTGACATAGATCTGAAAATTATTTTTTTCCAGTGTTTTAGTCTCCAGTTCTTCCAGTAATTTTCTTAGGTCTGCCAAGGTATATTATATGGAAGGTAAAATAGAATGGAAATAATTTTTGAAGAGAGTACAGTTTTTTAAGGCTGTTCTCTCTTTTTGTTGATTAATTTTCATTACTTCTAATGAAAATATGGATAAATACACGAAAAAAGCAAAAGCTGTGGTGTATCTACTGAAGAAAAATAATATTTTTGTAATATAGCCAGGATGAGTGATGAAATTAAAATATTTACTAATGTTATTGGTTATTGGGAATGTGTTTTTTCATGCACAAACCAATAATGCTGAAAAAAATATTCCCGAAAAACGGTCTTATGACAAATTGGAAAAAGAATTCTACAGCCATGTCGGGGATGTGAACAGTAAAAGCATTGCAGAAAGCTATCTTAAAAAAGCAAAATCTGAAAAAAATACGATTCAGATTGCTGAAGGATATGTTATGCTCCATTTTGGTGAAACTCTGCCCATTGCATTAAAATATCTTGACAGCTTACAACAGATCACCAGGAATTCCAAAGAAAATATATATCCGGCCAGAATTTATCTTTTAAAAGGGAATCTGTATTTCAGAAATGATAATCTTCAGGCTGCATTGAACAATTATATTTTAGGTCTGAAATATGCAAAAGAAAAAGGAAATAAAAGGCAGATTGCCATGGCACATATCAGTATTGCCTCCCTTAATAATTATATTGGTAAACACGCTGAGACAGCTAAAGTTTTAAGACATTATGCGTATGATACCGATTATATGAATGAAGATGAACAGAAATCTCTTAAGTTGAATCTGGCAGACGCCTATATAGAGATCAATAAAATGGATTCTGCTTATACATTGATACAGGAAGGCTTACTGGATTCCAGAAAAAATAAAAATCTTTACCGATATTACCAGAATCTTGGGCTGCTGGGATCTTACCATCTGCATTTGAAAAATTATCAGAAAGCAATTAACGCCTTATTGGAGTGCGAAAAATATTTCTTTACAAATACTAATGATAAAAGAGACCAGAATTACACTCTTTTATACCTGGGAAAATCCTATGCCGGACTTCAGGAAAAAGAAAAAGCAGCAGGCTTTTTCCACAGGATCGATTCTTTGGTTCTTAAAACGAATTATATTTATCCCGAGCTGAGAGATGTATATACTTACCTCATTGATCATTATAAAGAAAATAATGATATAGAAAAGCAGCTGTATTATGTGGACCGGTTTTTAAAGGTGGATCAGGTACTGTATACACAGTTCAGGTATATTTCCAGAGAGCTTCCCAGAAGATATGATACTCCGGAACTGCAGCAGGAGAAAGAGGATATTACCAATGAACTTACAAAAAGAAAAAGCCTCTTTTATATTGTGTTGAGCCTTTTGTTGATTTCGCATTTGCTGTTTATCAACGTTTATTTTAAATATAAAAAATCTGAAAAGAACTATAAAAAGATCGCTCAGGATCTTATTCAATCCGTTAATGAAAACAGGGTAGGGAGAAAAAGTGACGGGGAAATTAAAAAGGAAATTTCATCAGAACCTCTTCTCACAGAAAATACAGAAGATAAAACATCAAGAACTATTTCTGAAGATATTGCCAGGAATATTTTACATGAACTTGAGATATTTGAAAGCAAAGATCAGTTTTTGAATAAAGGAATCACGTTGGGAAGTCTGGCCAAAAAAATAAAAACAAACTCAAAATATCTGTCAGAAATTATCAATACTTACAAAGGGAAAAACTTTGCAACTTATCTCAATGATCTTCGTATTGATTATGCCATCAGCAGACTGGCCAATGACAAAAAATTCAGGTCTTATAAAATTCCTTTTATCGCCGAAGAATTAGGGTATAATAATGAACAGGCTTTCACTTTAGCCTTCAAAAAAAGAACCGGAACACCACTTTCTATCTACCTGAAAGAAATTGAAAATATGTCTGTGGATTAATTTAATCGATTGATTTTCAGTTTAATATTATTTATAGATTCATGATTTTAGGTATATAAATTTATGAATCTATAAACCATTCCCTTGTATCATTATTTCACTTCCTGCATCTTTGCTTCAGGTAAAAACACAATCATTTATTTTGTATGTGCACAATACAAGATATCAGTTTCAAACTCCTGATTATTTAAAATCCAGGTCTGGAATTGTATCAGAAAAAGAATAACAAATGAGGGTAAAAACAGAAATAATAACCAGAAAATTAAATGTAAATAATGAAGTACTTGTTTAGAAATTTAGAATATAAAGTGTAGTGATTATTTAAAAATCATTAAACAGTATAAATCCGGTGAATCCGCCACAGTTTAAAAGTATAGTATAGTCTAAAAATGGATGTAAGCCCCGGTAATGACCACGAACGTATCATCTAAAAACTAATAACCATTTCAATAACTAATTCCATGAAAACTCAGAATAAAATCATATTTTATTCTTTTTAAAAGTGATCGTGTAAGTGTTCATTCCGGGTATTCCGGATTTTATTGAAGTTCAGGATAATATTGAGTGGAAATGTACCTGAAAATGCAGAAGAGTCCGAAGAAGAAAAGGTGAATTTCCTGAACTGAGAGTTTAAATACCAGTTAAATGATTTTTAAAGACAGCGCAATCATCAAGTTGCGCTGTTTTTTTGTAACTTTGCAGACATTAATTTTTATATAAAAAATTTATCATCAACAAATGAAAAAGCAAACGATCAAAGAAATCCTAAAGGATTACAAGAAAGTATTACATCATGACATTACTGTTTACGGATGGGTAAGATCCTTCCGTGCTAATCGCTTTATTGCGCTTAATGATGGTTCTACGATTAATAATTTGCAGATAGTTGTTGATTTCGAAAATTTTGATGAAGCAATCATCAAGAATATCAGTACGGCTTCTTCCCTGAAAGTGGTAGGAGAAGTGGTGGAAAGCCAGGGAGCTGGACAATCTGTGGAAATTATTGCTAAAAAGATCATTATTTTAGGAGATAACTTTACAGAAGAACTTCAGAGTACAATTCTTCAGCCTAAGAAACACAGTCTTGAGAAACTTCGTGAGCAGGCTCACTTAAGATTCAGAACAAACCTTTTCGGAGCGGTGTTCAGAGTGCGTCACGCAGTAAGTTTTGCTGTTCACTCATTCTTCAACCAGAATCAGTTTTTCTATATCAACACACCAGTCATTACAGGAGCAGATGCAGAAGGTGCAGGTGAAATGTTTGGGGTAACCAACTTTGATCTGAACAACATGCCGAAAACTGAAGATGGTGAAATTGATTTTGCACAGGATTTCTTCGGTAAAAAAACAAACCTTACCGTTTCAGGACAGCTTGAAGGAGAAACTGCAGCTATGGGATTGGGAAGAATTTATACATTCGGACCTACTTTCCGTGCTGAAAATTCCAACACGACAAGACACCTTGCCGAGTTCTGGATGATTGAGCCGGAAGTGGCATTCAACAACCTTGAAGATAACATCGACCTTGCGGAAGATTTCTTAAAATATGTGATCCAGTATGTATTGGATAACTGCAAAGATGATCTTGAGTTCCTGGATAACCGTTTTACAGAAGAACAAAAGACAAAACCGGAAAAAGAAAGAGCAAAAGAAGGTCTTATCGAAAAACTTCAGAATGTGGTAGCGAAGCGTTTCAAGCGTGTAAGCTATACAGAAGCAATCGAAATTTTATTGAACTCTAAAGAAAATAAAAAAGGAAAATTTGTGTACCCTGTTGAAAAATGGGGAACAGACCTTCAGTCTGAGCATGAAAGATATCTTGTTGAAAAACACTTTGAAAGCCCGGTAGTATTATTTGACTATCCGAAAGAAATCAAAGCTTTCTATATGAAACTGAACGATGACAACAAAACCGTTGCTGCTATGGATGTTCTTTTCCCTGGTATCGGTGAAATCATCGGAGGATCTGAGAGAGAGGCAAGATTAGATGTCTTAAAACAGAAAATGGCAGATATGCACGTAGATGAGCATGAACTTTGGTGGTATCTTGATACCAGAAAATTCGGTTCTGTGCCGCATGCAGGCTTCGGTTTAGGATTGGAAAGATTGGTTCTTTTCGTAACAGGAATGACGAATATCAGAGACGTAATTCCTTTCCCTAGAACACCCAAAAGTGCTGAATTCTAGAACAATAAAAAAAGCCTTAATCACAAGTTAAGGCTTTTTTTATTCTTTAATAGTTTATTATATTAGGACAAGTAATGCAAAAATCATGCTAAATATGTTTTTTATCAAATAAATTTATTAAATTCGTAGAATATGTTATGTTAAAACGCCAAATAAGAATATGCTTAAACAACACTTACAACTCAAATTAGGACAGAAGCTGGCCCCTCAGCAGATTCAGTTGATGAAGCTTATTCAGCTTCATACTCTTGAATTTGAAGAGGAGTTGGAGAGAGAGTTGGAAGAAAACCCAGCTTTGGAAATTGCAAAAGAAGATTCTAAGGAAGATGACTATTCTTCCCTTGAAGACGCTTATCAGGATGAGGGTACAGACAGCATTGAAACAGATTTCGACGTCAACGAATATATCTATGACGATGAACCTAGCTATAAAACCGCATCCAGCAACTATTCTCCGGATGATGAAGAATTTGATAATGAGAGTCTTTTAACGGAAGGACAGTCCTTATATGATTATCTTACAGAACAGATTCACCTGGTGAATATCGGTGAGGAAGATCTGAAGATTGCAGAATACCTTATCGGAAATTTAGATACAGACGGATATCTGAGAAGAGAGATCAAATCTATCGTTGACGATCTTGCTTTCTCACAGGGAATCTATACCACGAAAGAAAGAGTGGAGGATATCCTTGAAAATTATGTTCAGAAACTGGATCCGCCGGGAGTAGGAGCAAGAGGTCTTCAGGAGTGTCTTTTACTGCAGATCGAAAAGAAAGTAAGCTCTGATAAAGCTGTTTCTTTGGCTGCCAATATCTTAAGACATCAGTTTGAAGCTTTAACCAATAAGCATTATAACAAGATCATTCAGAAATATGATATTGAAGAAGATGATCTGAAAGATGCGCTGGATGAAATTTCAAAATTATCTCCGAAAGTTGGAGGAAACTTTGATACCCAGACGATTACGATCAATCAGGAAATTATTCCGGATTTTGTGATTCAGGTGAAAGACGGGCAGGTAATTCCTATGCTGAACAGCAAAAATGCGCCTACTTTAAGAGTGTCTGAAGAATATAAAGATATCCTGACAACCTATTCCCATGATAAAAACTCATCGGAACACAAGCAGGCTGCTTTATTTATCAAGCAAAAACTGGATGCTGCAAAATGGTATATTGATGCGATTAATCAACGTCAGAATACCTTATTACAAACAATTACAGCGATTGTAAAGTTCCAGAAGGATTATTTCATTACAGGTGACGAAAAGTCCCTGAAACCAATGATCTTAAAAGATGTTGCTGATATTACAGGTTTTGATATCTCTACCATTTCAAGGGTGGTAAAAAGCAAGTATGCAGATACGCCTAACGGAATTGTATATCTTAAAGATCTGTTCTCCGACAGCTTAACCAATGACGATGGAGAAGAAGTTTCTACCAAGGAGATCAAAACCCATCTTCAGGAAGTGATCAGTAAAGAAAATAAAAGAAAGCCGCTTACAGATGATGCGTTGGTGGTGATCCTGAAAGAGCAGGGCTATAATATTGCCAGAAGAACGATTGCAAAATATCGTGAACAGCTCAATATTCCTGTCGCAAGATTAAGAAAAGAACTTTAAAATATAAAAAAAGCATTTCAGTCTGAAATGCTTTTTGTTTTTTAATTTTAGCCCTGCTTTACATGTTCCAGCCCCAGCTCTCTCATTGAAATTTCCCTCATTTCCACCTTTCTTATTTTTCCGGAAATGGTCATTGGGAATTCATCTACAAATTTCCAGTATTTCGGAACTTTATAGTGGGCTATCCTTCCTTTGCAGTATTCCTGAAGTTCTTCTGCCGTGATGGTAAATCCTTTTCTCACCTTTATCCAGGCCATTACTTCTTCCCCGAATTTCTCACTCGGAACACCAATGATCTGAACATCCAGAATGTTGGTATACGTATATAAAAAGTCTTCAATTTCTTTAGGCGAAATATTTTCTCCACCACGGATGATGAGGTCTTTTATCCTTCCTGAAATAGTAATATAACCGTCTTGGTCCATTACAGCCATATCTCCGGTATGCATCCAGCGGGCATCATCCAGTACTTTCTTTGTATTTTCAGGATCATTCCAGTATTTCAGCATCACAGAATATCCTCTGGTACAAAGTTCACCATGCTCTCCACGTTTTAAAGTCCTTCCGTTTTCATCAATGATTTTGATCTCAAGGTGATCCTGAACAGTTCCTACAGTGCTGACCTGTTTTTCCAGCGGTGTTCCTATTAAAGTCTGAGTAGATACTGGTGAAGTTTCCGTCATCCCATAGCAGATGCTCATTTCTTTAATATTCATAAGGCTTTCCACTTTTTTCATAATCTCCGGAGGGCATACGGAACCAGCCATAACACCTGTCCTTAAACTTGAAAAATCATAGCTGTCAAAATCTTTTACTGCCAGTTCCGCAATAAACATGGTGGGCACGCCATACAAAGAAGTGCATTTTTCGTCTGAAACAGCTTTTAAAGTAATCTCCGGATCAAAGCTGTCATTCGGAATTACCATACAGGCCCCGTGAGCTGTGCAGCACATATTTCCGATAACCATCCCAAAACAGTGGTAGAAGGGCACTGGAATGCAGACGCGGTCTTTCTCAGTATATTTCAATCGGATCCCTATAAAATAACCGTTATTGAGAATGTTATGATGAGAAAGAGTAACCCCTTTCGGGAAACCGGTTGTTCCGGAAGTATATTGGATATTAACAGGATCGTCAAACTGTACATGTTCTTCAAAACTGTGAAGTACTTCGTCTGAAATTTCCTGGCCGTTATTCACAAAATATTCCCAGTTTTCATCAAAGAATATTTCATGCTCCAGGGTTGGACAAACTTCTTTTGCATATTCAACCATTTCTTTATAATTGCTGGTTTTAAAGCTTAAAGAAGAAAAAATAAAACGAACTTCGGACTGATTGAGTACATAGGTCAGTTCATGAGTTCTGTAAGCCGGATTGATATTCACTAAAATAGTTCCTATCCTGGCAGTGGCATACTGTAAAAGTACCCACTCATAACGGTTGGAAGACCAGATCCCGATTCTGTCACCTGCTTTTGCTCCTAAAAACAATAAAGCTTTTGCAACAGCTGTGGTCTGATTGTAAAATTCCTGATAAGTCGCTCTGTAATTCTGATGAACGCAGACAAGTGCTTCCTGGTGAGGGTATTTTTCGACAGTACTTTTAAGATTGGCTCCGATGGTCTGTCCTAATAATGAAACGTCAGAAGTTCCATACACATAAGATAAGGGCATAGTTTAAGATTTGGTGGAATAAAATTAATGATTATATCCCGAACTATGCCTATGTATATTAATTTTCCTGAGAATCTATCTCTTTAAGCTGCTTCAGATTTTTATCAAGCTTTTTAATAATAGTACCATATACCAGTCTGTAATAAACCCAGATCATAGAGATTGCCAGTAGTGTGCTGACAGTAATTCCAACAATAATGATGGTGAGACTGGAGCTGGTAGGCTGTATATTCTGGGAATCTAATATATATAATATAAAAGCGATCAGCACAAAAGTGAATAGCAGCAGCAATACAATGCTGATCAGAATAAAGGCATTCACCGTTCTTTTGAACTTGATGATTCGTGTGATAAGCCCTTTCAGATTTTCCTCGATCTTTATTTTCCGGTAATTCTGATAGAATTTCAGGACGAAATAAGCTGTAATCAGCAAGCTTAAGATTTTTATAGCCAGATAGGCATGGCCGAAGTTGCTTTCTATTTCAGGAGCCTCCTGTGCACCCAATCTTGTCAGCATTTTACGAAAACTTTCCGACTCTTCTTCCTGAAAAAAGTAGAACAACCCAAATACAGAAAAGAACAGGAATTCAATAACGCTGATCCAGAAAATATACTTCACATAATTACGTGATTTTCTATTCAACATCTGAAGAATCTCCTTGTTGTCATATTTAGGCTGGACAGGTTGTTCCTGCCATGTTTTCTTAAAGCTATCTAAATCAAATTCAGGCATATTTTTCCATCTGTTCTTTAAGGGTTTTCTTTAATCTGTTCATTTTTACACGTGCATTAACTTCAGTGATTCCGAGGTTTTCTGCAATGTCCTTGTAAGGCAGATCGTCAAGATACATCATGACAATGGCTCTTTCTACATTAGGAAGAGTCTTGATTACCGTATACAAAAGTGATACCTGCTGTTGTTTTTCGTCATCATCTTCCACAAAATCTCTGTGGTTGATATCAAGCTCATTGGTAGGAAGGCTTTTGCTTTTTTTTCTAAAGAGGGTAATGGCTGTATTGAGCGCTACACGGTACATCCATGTGGAAATTTTAGAGTTTCCTTTGAAAGAATCATAACTTCTCCAGAGCTGTAACACGATTTCCTGGAAAAGATCCTCTTCATCTTCCAGAGAATTGGTATACAAACGCGATACTTTAATAATCAGTCCCTGATTATCTTTGATAAGCTGCGCAAATTCTTTTTCTCTGGAATCCATAGATATATAATGGCACGAAGATAATAATAAACTGGTAATTAGGGGAAAATTATCATGTAAAATAGTAAAAAGGTAAAAAAATGCAAGAATAATATTGATACATCCATATCGTTTACGCAGCACTAACACCATTTAGCCATTTTACCGTTTTGCCTTTTTACCACAAAATTTGTGTACCTTTGCATCTGCGAGAAAATCGGCTTGTTGATTTCCTGTTTACAGGAGGTAGGAAAGTCCGGACACCATAGAGCAGCAAAGCGGATAACATCCGTCACCCGTGAGGGTAGGACAAGTGCAACAGAAAGCAGGTACAGTTCGGCTGTAGTGAAACCAGGTAAACTCTTTGCGGTGCAATGATAAGTATATCGGTTCTTTTCAGCAATGAAAATAGGGGCGGCTCGTCCTGAAAGCCGAGGGGTAATCAGCTCAAGTATTGCAGCAATGTAATACGTAGATAAATAACAGGCACTTCTTCGGAAGTACAGAATCCGGCTTACAGATTTTCTCGTGGTTTTTTTTAAGCTGGAAGTCATAGGCTTGAAGAATGAAGTTTCTCAAAACGTAATGATTTTAAATCTCCGTCTTCACGCTTCCATCATCCAACCCTATTTTATTCACTTTCCAATTGTCTTTTGGATTCCTGTAATTCCTGTCTGTCCTTATCGGAAAGAGTAGGATATTTGAGATTCATTTTCTCCAGGGTATCAATAATAATCTGAATAGCTGCTACTCTTGCAAACCATTTACTGTCTGCCGGGATTACATACCATGGAGCATAATCTTTTGATGTTTCATTGATGGCTTCCTCATAAGCTTCCATATATTGGCCAAACAACGCTCTTTCAGGAAGATCTCCGGCTGAGAATTTCCAGTTTTTTTCCTGTTCATCAATTCTGTCCAGAAGTCTTTGTTTCTGTTCATCCTTAGAAACATGTAAAAATATCTTCACAATAGTAGTTCCATTCTGTGAAAGGTGCTTTTCAAAATTGCGGATGCTCTCATACCTGTTTTCCCAGAATTTGCTGTCAAAATCTTTTACGGAAGACCATGTCTTTTCACTCAGATTATATTCAGGATGTACTTTACAAACCAAAACACTTTCATAATGAGAACGGTTGAAAATCCCGATCATTCCTTTCTGTGGCAGTGCCAGATAATGCCTCCATAAAAAATCATGAGAATATTCTTTCGAGCTGGGTGTTTTAAAACTGGTTACATTACATCCCTGAGGATTCACTCCTCCGAAAACATGCTCAATCATACTGTCTTTCCCTGCTGCATCCATAGCCTGTAATACCACCAGCAAAGACTGGCTTCCGTCAGCATATAATTTTTCCTGCAGCTCACGAAGTTTTTCCTTCTCCTGAATCAGCATTTGCTCTCCTTCTTCTTTAGTGAGCTTTCCATTATAAGATGTTGATGCTTTTTTTATAGAAAATTTTCCACTTACCTTAAAGTTATCTGAGAAGTCGGTGTCCATATTTTTTTATTTAAAGATAAAAGTAAAAAGATAAAAGTAAAAAGATAAAAGTAAAAAGATAAAAGTAAAGATGTTATTAAAACTCAATAGGGGTGGGCTTTAGCCCAGCCATTTAAAAAAAACCAAGGAGCTAAAACCTAAATCATATATATGATCAGCGTCCATACATTTACTGCCACCTATTACCTATCATCTTCCACCTAATCAAACATAAATGTAATAAAAAAACCGCCTCAATAGAGACGGTTCTTTTATTTTTTTTGAGTAGAGCTTACTTTGCAGCAGTCTTTTTTGCAAGTTTTGCAGCTTTTTTCTCAGCTTTGGCAGCCTCTTTCTGCTCAGCAGGAGTCAGTACTTTTGGCTCAGGAGCGTTTGCGTCTACGTTACCTTTGATGTAGATTACACTTCTGTTGTTTGCAGGGTCATTAGAGAAAACCTCAATCATTTTGTTGAAAGGGCCGGGGATCGCTGTATTGTATCCAACCTTGATCTTCGCAGACTTTCCAGGCATGATAGGATCCTGGCTGAATTCAGGAGTTGTACATCCACAAGAAGGTTTTACATTTGAAAGAATCAAAGGCTTATCCCCTGAATTCGTTACTGTAAAGAATCTTGTACCATCAGCATTAGGCTTGATAGTACCATAATCGAAAGTCGTTTTATCAAATGTAATGGTTTGTGCAGATGCCAGAGCAAATGTCCCGAATAGTGCAATTCCTGCAATTAATTTTTTCATATTCTTGAATGTTAATACGTTTGTTAGATAAATTTTGTGAAACAAAGTTAAAAATTATTTTAATTCATGCTTAAAAATTTTTTTCTTTAGACTATTTTTGCAAATTGCAAGCCAAAGAAATAGAATTTATGCAGATTTCAGAAAAGTACAATCCACAGGAAACAGAACAGAAATGGTACAATTACTGGCTGGAAAACAAATATTTCCACTCAGAACCTAACGACAAACCACCCTATACCGTGGTCATTCCTCCGCCAAACGTGACGGGAATACTACACATGGGGCATATGTTGAACAATACCCTTCAAGATGTTCTGGTCCGCCGTGCAAGAATGCGCGGGTTTAATGCTTGTTGGATTCCGGGAACAGACCATGCTTCAATTGCTACTGAAGCTAAAGTTGTTGCTAAATTGAAGTCTGAAGGAATCAATAAGTCAGATATTACCCGTGAAGAGTTTTTAGCCCACGCATGGGACTGGACTCACAAATACGGAGGAACTATCCTTGAGCAGTTGAAAAAACTGGGATGTTCATGTGACTGGGACAGAACCCGGTTCACTATGGAAGATAAACTTTCGCAGCAGGTTATCAAAAGTTTCGTAGACCTATATAATAAAGGACTCATCTACAGAGGCTATAGAATGGTGAACTGGGATCCGGAAGCGAAAACGAATATCTCTGACGAAGAAGTAATCTTTAAAGAGCAAAACGGGAAATTATATTTCCTTAAATATAAGATTGAAGGTTCAGAAGAGTTCCTTTCAGTAGCGACTACACGTCCTGAAACTATTTTTGGGGATACAGCAGTATGTATCAATCCGAATGATGAAAGATATGCACACCTGAAAGGTAAAAATGTAATCGTACCTATCGTTGACAGAGTAATCCCGATTATTGAGGATGAATATGTTGATATTGAGTTCGGAACAGGAGCTTTGAAAATTACTCCTGCACATGATATCAATGACTATGAGATAGGGCAGAAACATCAATTAAAAATGATTGATGCGCTGGATGATGACGGAAATCTTAATGAGCATGGTTTACATTACGCAGGGAAAAACAGATTTGACGTAAGAAAGCAGATCGCTAAAGAACTTGAAGAGAAAGATCTTTTGCTGAAAGCAGAAGATTATGTAAATAAAGTTGGAACATCTGAGAGAACAGGTGCTGTTATTGAGCCTAAAGTTTCAGTACAATGGTTCCTAAAAATGTCTGAAATTGCTAAACCCGCTTTGGATGTAGTAATGGATGATGAGGTTAAGTTCTATCCTGAAAAGTTTAAAAATACCTACAAGCACTGGATGGAGAACATCCGTGACTGGAATATTTCCCGTCAGTTGTGGTGGGGACAGCAGATTCCTGCTTATTACTATGGAGAAGGAGAAAATGATTTCGTAGTGGCAGAAACTAAAGGTGAAGCTTTAGAACTGGCAAAACAAAAAACAGGAAATTCGGATCTGACTGCAGAAAACCTTAGACAGGACGACGATGCATTAGACACATGGTTCTCATCATGGTTATGGCCAATGTCTGTGTTTGACGGATTGCTTGATCCTGAAAACAAAGATATCAACTATTATTATCCTACTTCTGATCTGGTTACAGGTCCGGATATTATTTTCTTCTGGGTAGCCAGAATGATTATGGCCGGATTGGAATACAGAAAAGAAGTTCCGTTTAAAAATGTTTATTTTACAGGAATTGTAAGAGATAAGCAGAGAAGAAAGATGTCAAAATCTTTAGGAAACTCTCCGGACCCTCTTGAATTAATGGACAAATATGGAGCAGATGGAGTACGTGTAGGAATTCTATTGAGTTCTGCAGCTGGAAATGACCTTCTTTTTGATGAAGATTTAATGCTTCAGGGAAGAAATTTCATGACGAAAATCTGGAATGCATTCCGTCTGATCAATATGTGGAATCATGAAGATAAGCCAGCTATTGAAACCGATAATCAGGCTATTGAGTGGTTTGAAAACAAGCTTAATAAAACAATTGCTGAAATTAATGATCAATTCGAGAAATTCAGAATTTCTGATGCATTGCATTTGATCTATAAATTAATTTGGGATGATTTTTGCGGTTGGTATCTTGAAGCGATTAAACCTAACTATGGCGAAGGAATTTCTAAAGAAGTATATCATAAAACGATCTATTTCTTTGAAGAATTGATGAAGCTCCTTCATCCTTTCATGCCATTCCAGTCTGAAGAGATCTGGCAGTTGATTTCAGAAAGAAGTATTGATGATGCGCTGGTTATTGCTCAACAGAAGAATGCAGAAAGCTTTAATGAAGAAGTAATTAAAAACTTTGAAATCACAGCTGAATTGATTTCAGGAGTTAGAAACTACCGCCAGACAAAAGGAATATCACCAAGAGAAGCAGTTGAGGTTTATACCAATGCATCTGAATTTGCCAATGAAGCTGTAGTAAGAAAGCTTGCTAATGTTTCTGATATCCATTTCGGACAGAAAACTGATAAGCCGAGTTTTACCTTCCTGGTAGGAGCAACTGAAGTTTCTATTCCTTTAAGTGAAAACTTAGATTTAGGAGAGGAAAAAGCTAAAACTGAGGAAGAACTGAAATATTTGAAGGGATTCCTGGTTTCAGTAGAGAAGAAGCTTTCCAATGAAAAATTTGTTGCGAATGCAAAACCAGAAATCGTAGAAGTAGAGCGTCAAAAGCAAAAAGATGCTCAGGATAAGATTGCGATCCTTGAAGAAAAACTGAAAAGTTTATAAAGTATAGACAATAAATTTTGTCAAAATCTCAGGCTGGGTACAGATGAAAATTGTATCCAGCCTGATGGTTTAAAAGAATAAATACAATGACACATATAGAAAACATACAAAAACTATTCTCGAAAGACTTTGTAGAAAGTCCGTTACTTGAAAGTTTTGAAGTAGGAAAGATTTACCTTTCCAGCGGGAAACTGGTTGCCTGTGATCCCTTGATCACCAATGATATGCTACCTTTTACTACAGAATTTCCAAAAGGAGATTTTTCGGTAATGCTTCATAAAGAAAGAGAAAGTAACTGTGTGGCCTATGCAGAGATTATATTCAGTGATTCTGAAATTAAAGAATGGAAACTGGCAACTACAGCAGGACAGAAAATAAAAGATCTTGAAGAAGGAGAAGTGTTTGGATATCCTGTGGAAAGCGGGATGGGATGCCTGATGGATGTCGATACCCAAAACAGTCTTAACGAACTGGAACAGAGATTGTATCAGAATAAAGGAGGAGATTTTATGGGAATCTATGAAGAGTTTTTCCATGATTATTTCTTTGATGAAAACGGTGCCATAGATCAATATGCCTTTCTTAAACCGGCAAAAGAACATCCCGGAACTATATTTGCTTTTGAAACCGGATACGGAGAGGGATTTTATGCCAGCTATATCGCTTATGATAAAGATCAACAACCCGTGAAAATAATTACTGAATTTATTGAGATAAGTTAATTTTAAATTAGTTATTTTTGAGACACAATTTTGTCAGTTATAAATTTTAAAGCTAATACAAAACACAATGAATTTCTCATCAGAACAGCCTCGTATTATTGTTGTGGGCAGCTCATCGATAGATTTGGTTCTTGAAACCGAAAAACTCCCTTTGCCTAACGAAACCGTCTTAGCTGTCAAATCAGATAGTTATTTTGGAGGCAAAGGTGCTAATCAATCAGTAGGTACAGCCAGGTTGGGAGCAAGTGTATACTTTATCGGATGCGTTGGGATGGACCCTCTTGGGCAGCAGATCATGAGGAATCTGGTAAGCGAAAATGTAAATGTAGGATTTGTTCATGAAACAGATAAAGAAGCTACGGGAACTGCCTATGTGACGACTTCTCACGGAAATGCGGCAATTGTTGTAGTACCTGCAGCCAATAAATATCTCAGCAAATCGCATATAGACGAAGCAGAGAAATATTTCAACACCACCGATCTTGTGCTTGTACAGCTTGAAGTCTCCATGGATGTTGTAGAGCATACCGTTAAGAAAGCTAAGAAATACGGAAAAAAAGTAGGATTATATGCCTCACCTGCCATGAGAGTCAGTCAAGAGATCTTAGAAATGGTCGACTTTATTGTGGCTAAGAGTAACGAACTGTATGTTATTTTTGGGGAAGAAAAAAGAGAAGAAGTTCTTAAAAAATATTTCAATAAGGTATTTGTAAGGGATGACACCAATTCAACCATTTACTTTGATGGTACAGAAATGAAATATTACAGAAACGATAAAGACGAAAAAGTATATAAAATGGGAATGGGGGATGCATTTACATCAGGATTTGCCATTGCATTATGCCATGGGAATTCTATTGAAGATTGTGTGAAATTCGGGAATGAAGTTTCATCAAGGGTTTCCGGAGGTAAAGGCTCTCAGACAGGATTGCCAAGAATCTCAGATTTCTTTTCCTAAAGCTATTTACGACATATCAAAAGTCTGAAACTTAACATAAAAATATAAGTAAAATGTCCACTTTTATAGTGGATTTTTTCTTTTTATACTATGGAAAAACTAATATTAACCACAGAAGACCATGTCACACTAACTGCCCATTTGTTTAAACCGGAAAGAGACCATGGAAAATTATTACTGATCAATTCGGCGACAGGGGTAAAGCAGCAGATCTATTTTTCTTTTGCCAGCTACTTTTGTGAACAGGGATTTACAGTCATTACCTACGACTATAGGGGAATTGGACTTTCCAAACCGAAAAATATGAGAGGATTCCATGGCTCAATGAGACTTTGGGGGTCAAAAGATTATAAAACGGTAACTCAATATATCAAATCAGAATTTAAAGACTATAAAAAGTACTGTTTGGGGCATTCTGTAGGTGCATTGATTCTGGGAATGAATGAGGATTCCAACATCTTTGAAGAATTTGTTTTTGTAGGAACTCAAAATGCCTTTGTAGGAAACCTTAAAGGGAGAACAAAAGTTGAAGCGTATTTAGGCTTTGGAATTGCGCAGCCTTTAACTACTTCACTGTTAGGATATTTTCCGGCGCATTGGTTTGGATTGGGAGAAAGTCTTCCAAAAAATTGTGCATATGACTGGAGAAGCTTAATTTTAAACAAGAAATCAACCAACAAGCTGTTGGAAAAAATTGATGATTTTTCTAAAAATTTAACCCAGAAAGTATTTGTAATCCGGGCTGAAGATGATGTATGGTTAACGGAAAAAGGAGTATTAAGTTTATTGAATAATACCTATTCAAATCTTAAACCTACGTACAGACTGGTGGCTGCTTCAGAATCTGATAAAAAAGAAATCGGACATATTAATTTTTTTAGAAGTTACAACAGCAAACTCTGGGATATTATTTTAAATGAACTGACAGATAAATGAAAAGTACGATTGATAACACTGTAGCATTTGTAAAAGAAAAATTAGAGGGGGCAGAAGCCGGACATGACTGGTTTCATATTGAAAGGGTCTGGAAGCTGGCTGCTCAGATAGCAGAAACAGAAGACTGTGACAAAGAGGTTGTAGAGTTGTCTGCCCTTCTTCATGATATTGCTGATCCTAAATTTCATAATGGTGACGAAACTATTGCTCCGAAAATATCGAGAGCATTTCTTGAAGGACAGAATGTGCCTGAAGAAACCATTCAGAAGGTTTTATTTGTAATCGAAAATATTTCGTTCAAAAACAGAGATCAGGCGCCGGTAAACCCACCCATCGAACTTCAGATTGTACAGGATGCAGACCGTATTGATGCCATAGGCGCTATTGGAATTGCCAGGACGTTCAATTTTGGGGGTTTTAAAAATAACCTGATGTATCATCCGGATATGAAACCCAAACTGGGAATGTCAAAAGAAGAATATAAAAAATCTAACGGGACAACTATTAATCATTTCTATGAAAAATTACTGCTTTTGAAAGATATGATGAATACTGAAAAAGGGAAAAAAATGGCCGAAGAAAGACATAATTATATGCTGAATTTCCTCGACCAGTTTTATAAAGAATGGAATGTAGATTAGAAAATGTTATATCCCAGAATTAAGGAAGCGTATTTTAGGTTTGCCTCAGGTCCTTTTTCTTCAAACAGATTTATAGCTGTATTATATCTTACTTCTATAATATATTTATTATTGTAACTGTATCCTATTCCAAATACCGCGCTTTTGAAAGCCTGAGATGAAGATAGATTTAATCTGTCAAATACATATCCAGCATAATCTACGGAAAAATCCTTTGCTGAACTGGTCTTCAGAGTTAGAACGTTTATACCTGCATTAATAAAGATTTTTGATTTATCATTGATAAACATGTAATGTCTTACACTTAGAGGAATACTGATAAATGAATAATTGTCTATATTTATATTATACAAATTATCATTTGTTCTTATAGTTGCCTTATTATTGTAAAGAGATAATGTAGGTTCAACTACAACTGACCATTTGTTTTTATTGAAAGGTAATATAAGTTCTGCCTCAACTCCTATCCTGAATCCAGTTTTTGAAGGAAGGCCGTCATTACTAAAGGTTTTTGTTATTTCCACTGGTGAGTAAAAATTAAGTCCAGGTCTGATAGCTAAGTTAAACTTTGAATTTCTTTTAATTTTGGACGGAACTTCTTGGTTGGTTCCTGAAATTTTATTATTATATGTCGAGAAAATTTTCTTCAGGTCATTATTTGTATATTTTATTTTTAGAGCACTTGTCTGGGCTATATTGTCATCTGAAAATATAGCTTTCAATTGATCAATATATTCCTCATTTGTTGCAATTTGCAGATTGTTTCCGTTAAAAAAGTATTTTTTATAAATCAATGGCTGGATAGAAGTATTTGAATCAGAATCAGAATAAAAATATCTTGTTATATTTTGCCCCTGATAAGAGTATAGATTTTTATTACCTGTAACGATTTCCTTAAGGAATACAGGTCCCTTTTTAAATTCTGGTTCCTTGCTGGAAGAAAGTTCTCCCGTATTATCAGAAGAATAATCAATATTACCGTTGTAGGTAACATATTTTACATCATTATAAATCCCGAATTCTTTAATTGTAGAGGGATTTCCTGTGCTTTCTTCTGATTTTTCATCCGTTTTGTAAATGAAATTGTTCGGGTTGTTTGCCCATCCCTGATTTTTGATAAGTACTTCTTTTTTTACATCATTACTATTAATGATATAACCTTTTTCAAATTTTATCTGAGCGCAGATTAATGCAATACAGAAGGAAAATAGTACCGAGAATGTTTTTTTCATGGTTATCTAAAGTTAAAATATGGGCGCAAATATAGATAAAATAGAGATAAGAAGTATCTTTGTAAAATATGACACTCATTATTTTCATAATATTTTTAGCTTCTGTTCTTTCCTTGGTTCTCTTTAAGGTTAAATCAGGAAGCGTGGCCAGATGGGCAAAGCTGTTTCGTATTGTAACGGTGGTTTTTTCAATTTCTGTTTTTACGTATTGGTTTATCAAGAAAAGTGCTGTGGCATTTGTGGATAATTCTGTGGGGCTCCAGGTGATTAATAAGCTTCCGCAGGCATTAGACTTTTATTTAATCAAAGTAAATAAAACAGATCAGAATACTACTCTTGAACCTAAACATATCGGAAAAATACGCCCGGAATACTACAGAATAGAGTACCTCAAAATGGATAAGTCTGATGAATATTGGATTGCAGGCTATCTTGGAAAGAAAAACCTTGTGTACTTTTCTCAACATTCTGTACCCAATAAAAATATCGACCAGATTGTAGAAGTGCAGAACTACATCAATCAAAGTATGAAGCTTTCTGATGCTGCCAAAAAACAGGTGGATGCTTATAATTATGAGAATACAAAGCTAGGTATCTGGATTACATTAGACTTCCTGCTCCTGTTTCTCAATCTCGTATTGCTTCTTAGAAAAAATAAATAAAAAAGGTAATGAGTTTCAAATACTCATTACCTTTTTGTTTCTATTAAGGATAATCCAGAATTTGCATAATCCGCTCTTTAAACTCTTCAGGACAGGCTTTAATCAATCTATCCTTATTTTGTTTACTGATTTCTTTGGGTTCAAGCCATTCAATCTTGTTGAAATTCAGACTGTGATTATCATATACTCTTTTTATCGTATGGTTTTCATAAAAAATATAGTCATCACCAAGCCAGTTGGTAGCAATACTGATTGTACAAATTTCCTTTTCCATGATTTATGTTTTAAAGTATAATGTTGAGTGAAATACATTATACTCTAATATATGAATTTTTTCGTTATGTAAAGGAATAAGCTACAGTCTATCTCCACATTGACTTTATATCATATTAAAAGAGGGTTCCGGTGCTTTCTGCTGCCATTTGCGGAATATGAATATCCGTTTTCCATTCCTCATTCACTTTTTTGATAAAATAAGCAGATAATAGAGGAGATGCTTTTTCAATATTCTGGTGTACAAAGAAGTAAAGGTTCTGAAGACCTTCTTTCTTCCATTTGGTAAGGTGCTTCAGCCAGTCATCCAGTCTTTCGTAGTCACTTTCTGCATTGGCTCCCACATAACGGATAAATGCGTTGGGTGTGGTAAGACGCATGTGAAGCATATCTCTTCTTCCTGCAGTATCTACAATGATATTGGTAATATTATGAGCTTCAAAGAGTTCGCATGTTGTATTAAGTATTTCTTCATCGGTAAACCATTCCGTATTTCGGAGTTCTATGGCTAATGGAACTTCTTTAGGCCATTCTTTTACGAATTTTTCCAGTCTGTCATAATCCTTAGGTTTAAAATTATCATGAAGCTGAAGAAAAGCCATTCCCAGTTTTTCATCAAAATTAATAACAGCGGAAGCAAAATGAGTCACAGGATCCGTCACATCAATCAGCCTTCTGAAATGGGAAACGGTATTTGTGATTTTAGGAAAGAATTTAAAATTTTCCGGTGTTTTTTCTTTCCAGTTTTTTACCTGATCCGGAGTGGGCATTCCATAGAAAGTAGCATTCAATTCGATAGAATTAAACTGAGTGGCATAATAGGTGAGTTCATCCTTGGTTCCTTTAGGATAGAATCCTTTGAGATCTGTTTTATTCCATTTTGCACACCCGATAGAAATATTTTCCAGGCCTTTTTTATTAAGGGCCAGTATTTCTTTCGTTTTGGGATGATCTTTAGGTAATGTGAAATCTATTTTTGATGGGTCTTCTACTTGTCCGAATTTCATATCTGTAGTTTTGGTATTAAACAATGAACACAAATATAAACCAAAAATCTCAGAGCATTCTATGATTTCTATGGAAAGTAATCAGACAGAATCAGTATTGAAAACGACAAAAGCACACCTTTCGGTATGCTTTTGTAAATATAGCGTGTTTATTACTTGGTCCTATGCCTCGCAGCTTGAACATGATACGAAGTTAACCATCATTTCTTTTGAAACAGATGAACTTCTTTGGTAGTAAAGTGTTTTAACTCCTTTTTTCCAGGCTTCAATATAAAGGTAGTTGACATCTTTTACAGGCATTGTAGAAGGAATCTGAAGATTCAGAGACTGTGCCTGATCAATATATTGCTGTCTCTGCGCTGCCTGAGAAATAATCTCCATTGGAGAAATTTCTTTGAACGTTTTGAATACTGCCTTTTCTTCAGGAGTAAGCTCGTTCAGGTGCTGTACCGATCCGTGGTTCAGCATGATTGTTCTCCATGTTTCTTCGTTATCCAGTCCTTTTTCTTTCAATAGTTGTGCAAGGTATTTATTCTTACGCATAAAGTTTCCTTTCGCAAGACCTGCTTTATAATAGTTGGAAGAGAAAGGCTCGATTCCCGGAGAAGTCTGTCCTAAGATGGCAGAACTTGAAGTGGTAGGAGCAATAGCCATTGTTGTGGTATTTCTTAATCCGTATCCCTTCAATACTTCTGGTTCTCCATAGATGTTGGCAAGTTCTCTTGAAGCCTGCTCAGCCTGCTCTTTGATATGTCTGAATGCTCTCGCATTGAACTGAGTCGCTTCAAAACTTTCAAACGGAATCATGTTTTTCTGTAAATAAGAGTGGTATCCTAAAACTCCTAATCCAAGAGCTCTGTGACGCATCGCGAAGTTTCTTGCACCCTGTAGGTAATAGTTTCCTTCAGTTTTATCAATAAATTCTGATAATACAGCATCAAGGAAGTATACTGCCAGTTTTACAGCGTCTGTATCTTTCCATTCATCATACAATTCCAGGTTCATGGAAGACAGACAGCAGATGAAAGATTCTTCCATAGTAGACGGAAGCATGATTTCAGAACAAAGGTTACTTGCATTCACGGTCATTCCCAGGTCTTTATAAACCTGAGGTTTATTTCTGTTGACGTTATCTGTAAAGAAAATATACGGAAGCCCTTTTTGCTGGCGGCTTTCCAATACTCTTGCCCAAACTTTACGTTTTTCCATATCACCATCGATCATATCCTGCATCCAGTAATCCGGTACACATACTCCGGTAAACAGGTTCTGAATCGGGCTGCCGATATCTTTAATGGATAGAAATTCTTCAATATCCCCGTGGTCAATATCTAAGTAAGCAGCAAAGGCACCTCTTCTTACTCCTCCCTGAGAAACAACATCCATAGCCGTGTCGAAAAGCTTCATGAATGAAACAGCTCCTGAAGATTTTCCGTTATCCGTTACAGCGGTTCCTCTGTTTCTCAACTCTCCAAAATATCCTGAAGTTCCACCTCCGATTTTAGTCTGCATGATAACTTCACCCATTTTGTGGGTAATTCCTTCAATGCTGTCCGGAATGTGAACGTTAAAACATGAAATAGGAAGACCTCTTTCTGTTCCCATATTAGCCCATACAGGAGAAGAGAAGCTGATCCATCCCTTCGTGATCATCTCTTTGAAAGCCGGCTGAAGTTCAGGTTTATATAACCTTTTTGCAGCGGCAGTGGTAATTCTGTCGATAGCGCCGTCTACCGTTTCACCTTTCAACAGATATCCTCTGTTCAGCATTTGCTCAGACTCTTCATTGAGCCACCATATATTTGAATTTTGCTCTTCCATAGATGTTATATTTTCGAATTCCGGAATGAGAGAATCACTCCGGAATTTTGTTTTTTTATATTATTGATTGTAAAATTTCTACTTTGTGGGAACCGTTCAGCCCGCTTTCATCTCTTAATCTCTGAAATTCTTTAAAAGACGGAACATTCAAAACCTCATGCTGAACTTCTTCATTGATGTAGTTTGAATAATGTACAAAAGTAACACCATCTTCCTTTACAAAAACCTTATATTCAAAAGTGGAAGCATCTAAATTTTTGAAGTCTACCAGAAATTTTTGGATATTGGTTTTATTGTTTGGAACAAATTCGGGGTTTACCGTATAGGTTACTATTACATTAATCATTTCTTTTGTATTTGTGCTTTACTGATGAACAACAATTTCACTTATTAATCAGAAAAGGGTAGTCCTGATACTGACCGCTTTGACGCTCGCTTCGCTCGCGCCCCAATATTAGAACAAATCGTTTGCTGTAATACTCTTATCGTGTTTTGTATAGTCAACAGGTCTTTTTGCAAAGAAATCATCTAATGAATTGGCGAAAACTTCTTCCTCGAACCATACCATTGGTCTGTATTGTTCAGGAGTAATGTTGTATTTTGTTTTCATGTTGATTTTCTTCAAGCTGTCATCCACACGGTATTTCATGAAGTTTAACAGATCTTCTTTAGAAACGTTGTCGATTTCTCCCAGTTCAAAGATCCAGCCAAGAATGTCTCCTTCTCTTGCGATAGATTCATCCACCAAAGTGTAAATGTCTTCGATGTCGCTGTCTGTTAACAAGTCAGGCTGTTCCTCACGGATTTTGTTGATCAGATAAATTCCTGCGTTAGCGTGAATCTGCTCATCTACGGAAGTCCATGCAATGATATTGGAAACATTTTTCATAAACCCTTTGAATCTTGTGAAAGAAAGGATGATGGCAAACTGCGAGAAAAGAGAAACGTTTTCCACTAAAATACTGAATAATAATAAAGCGGAAACATACTCTTTAGGTGTTGCAGAGTTAGCATGTTTTAAAGCATTTCCCAGAAACTCTATTCTTCCTTTTACAGCAGGAATTTCGATAACATTAAGGAACTCATCATTATATCCTAATACCTCTAATAAACGGGAATATGCTTCAGAATGGCGGAATTCGCATTCTGCAAAAGTAGATCCTAATCCATTGAATTCCGGTTTTGGTAGGTGGTTGTATAAATTTCCCCAGAATGTCTTTACAGACACCTCGATCTGTGCAATGGCTAACAGCGCATTTTTCACAGCATGCTTCTCATGTGGTTCCAACTGCGAATGAAAATCCTGAACATCTGCAGTAAAGTCCACTTCCGAATGCACCCAGAACGATTTGTTGATGGCTTCTACAAATTGAAGAACCTCCGGGTATTCAAATGGCTTATAACTTACTCTTTTATCAAAAATTCCCATATTAAATATCTTTATAATTAAATAATTTAGATCCTTGTGGATAACGTTCAGGAAATACTTAACTTTTTGTTTATCTGGAAGTTGTGAATTAAAGTTATTCACTTCCCCAAATTCATATTTCTTGTAAAGAACTAATAGCAAAGTTCGAAAAAAAGAACTGATTTTGAAAGGGGTAAATACTAATAGGCTGACTTTTAGCCTGAAAAGTTTTCCACATTTACATGAAACTGGCTCGGATAATAGGCTGGACAGCAATCTTGAGGATAAATAGATATAAATTGGGAGTTACAGTTAAACAATATTTTGTAAAGTATTATTAATAAAGGATTAATGTATTAAACAAAAAAATATTTGAATAAATTTTTATTCTTGTAACAATTTGAAAATATCATCTACTTATTGGGTATAAAACATACATCACTTAATGTTAGTAATTCAGGATTTAAATAAGTCATACGATACAGGGAAAAGCAAGCTTCATGTTCTCAAAGGAATTAATCTGAATATTTCTGAAGGGGAGTTTGTTTCCATTATGGGAAGTTCCGGTTCCGGAAAATCTACCCTTCTTAATATTATTGGAATTCTGGATGAAAAAGATTCCGGAACCTATGAGTTGGATGGAGTTCCTATTGAACATTTATCCGAGGTAAAGGCTGCAGAATACAGAAGCAGATTTCTGGGATTTATTTTCCAGTCTTTTAACCTTATCAATTATAAAACAGCTTTGGAAAATGTTGCCCTGCCTTTGTATTATCAGAATGTACCAAGAAAAGAGCGAAATCAGAAAGCTATGGAATATCTGGAAAAAGTAGGATTGGCACAATGGGCCAACCACCTTCCAAGTGAACTTTCAGGAGGGCAGAAGCAGAGAGTAGCCATTGCAAGAGCTTTGATTACAGATCCTAAAGTAGTACTGGCAGATGAGCCAACCGGAGCATTAGACTCCAAAACCACTCATGATATTATGAAACTTCTTCAGGATATCAATAATGAAGGAAAAACAATCATCGTTGTAACCCACGAACCTGATGTAGCTGCACAGACCAAAAGAAATGTAGTACTGAAAGATGGGATTATTGAAAGTGATGAGTTTATTAAGCAGATTGTGCTTTAGGATTTTGATAATTTGAAAATGAGATAATTTGAAAATTTAATGATTCTGTTTTTTAATCTTTAAGTTTTTCAATCTTTAAATACCGATAAAAATGTTTGACCTAGATCGTTGGCAGGAAATATTCAGTTCTATCCGGAGTAATGTACTTCGGACAGTGCTTTCAGGGTTTACAGTAGCTTTGGGACTGTTTATTTTCATCGTACTTTTTGGAATTGGAACAGGTCTTCAGAATGCTTTTTCTGAAGGATTCTCAGGTGATGCCAAAAACCTGATCACCATTACTACCGGAAAAACGACATTGGCCTATAAAGGACTGCAGTCAGACCGAACCGTTACACTGAATAATGGTGACTATGATTTTCTTATTAACGCTGAGAAAAAAAATGTAGGAGCTTCCAGCCCGAGATACAATGCCAGTTTAATGGTGAAATATGGTAAAGAAAGCGGAATCTATCAGATCCATGGAGCAGAACCCGGAGAGCAGGTGATTGAGAACCGGAAAATGATAGACGGCAGATATATTTCTCCAAGAGATCTGGAAGGAAAGCAAAATGTGGCAGTCATTGGAAGAATGGTACAGCGGGATTTGATCAAGAACGGAAGTCCTGTAGGAAAAGAACTGGATATCAATGGAACTATGTTTAAAGTGGTGGGCGTATTTTCAGATGATGGTGGAGACTGGGATGAAAGACATATCACGGTGCCGATTACCACTTTGCAGCAGATGAAAAAAGGTTCCGATACGGTGAATATTGCCTATATCTCATACAGTGATAAAC
Organism: Chryseobacterium cupriresistens; assembly: GCF_046614675.1. NCBI lineage: Bacteria > Pseudomonadati > Bacteroidota > Flavobacteriia > Flavobacteriales > Weeksellaceae > Chryseobacterium > Chryseobacterium cupriresistens. The sequence goes on from NZ_JBKKJT010000002.1 coordinate 647,531, forward strand.
TGACTCCTCAGGAAGCCATTAAATACGGAGATGAACTTAAAGATAAGCTGAAATTAAGGAAAAATGTTTCTCCTGATGATGAAAACGGTGTCCGTGTCTGGAATAATGCTAAAAATATGAACGACACATTCATGTTTATGGCGGTACTTACAGCAATTGTAGGGTTTATCGGATTAGGAACATTGCTTGCCGGAATCATTGGGATCAGTAACATTATGGTGTATATCGTAAAAGAAAGAACCAAAGAAATCGGAGTACGAAAAGCTATTGGCGCAAAACCAAGCGGAATTGTAGGGCTGATTGTTCAGGAAAGTGTTGTGATTACAGTGGTGTCCGGACTTGTTGGAGTAGGAATAGGTGTTTTGACCTTAAACCTTATCGGGAACAGCCTTGAAGAGTTTTTTATTAAAAACCCAAGTGTAGGCTGGGGATCCATCATTATGGCATTCATTGCACTGATTTTCTCAGGACTGATCGCAGGATTTGTACCCGCATACAGAGCTTCCAGAATCAAACCGATTGAAGCGCTGAGAACGGAATAATATAAACAAAAGGCAAAAATGCAGATTGATGGAATTCATAACTCATAATGTATAACTCATAATTCAACAAGGTGAATATCATATTTAAAAAAGATACTTGGCAGGAAATTTATTATTCATTGAGGAATAATAAACTCCGGACATTTCTTACCATGATCGGTGTAGGATGGGGAATGTTTTTGTATGTAAGCCTTCTTGGAGCAGCAAAAGGAATGGAGAATGGTTTTGATAAATTATTTTCCGGTTTTGCCACCAATTCAATCTTCCTGTGGGCACAAAAAACATCAATTCCATATGAAGGATTTCCTAAAGGAAGAGAAGTTCATCTGAACTTAAACGATATGGAAATGCTGAAAAGAAAAGTAACAGCCATAGATTATATCTCGCCGCAAAATGCGAGAGGAAGCTTTACAGGAACTCCCGGGGAAGCAATGTCCAGAAACGGTAAGAACGGAACCTATTCGCTTACCGGAGATTATTCTGTGGGAAATAAAATTTCAGAAAAGAAACTGATCTTCGGACGTTATATCAATGATGCCGATGTTTCCGGGAATAAAAATGTAGTTGTTATTGGAGAAGAGATTTACAAAAACTTCTTTGATTCCAAGAAAAAAGAGAATCCAATAGGAAAATCAATCAATATTAAAGGGTTGTTCTTCAATGTTATCGGCGTTTTCCGGGTAAAAAAAGGAGGAGGATTTGAAAATGATCAAACGGCTTTCATTCCACTTTCCACTTATACGAAAATGTATAATGCAGGAGATCAGATAGACATGTTTGCCATTGTTAGTAAGCCGAATGCCAATGTCAATTCCGTAGAAGAAGATGTAAAACAGGTTTTAAAAAGCAAAAATAAAGTGTCCCCTGAAGATACCAATGCTTTCGGAAGTTTCAACCTTGGAAAAGAATTTAAAAAGCTCACAGGTTTCCTTACGGGAATGCAGCTGTTAACAATCATTGTAGGTACACTGACTATCCTTGCGGGAGTTATCGCGATTTCAAATATCCTTTTGATTACAGTAAAAGAAAGAACCAAAGAAATCGGGATCAGAAGAGCGTTGGGAGCAAAACCTGCGGAAGTAAGAAATCAGATTCTCCTGGAAAGTGTTGTTATTACACTCTCTTCGGGATTAATAGGTTTCATGTTTGGAATCTTTGTATTAATGATTCTCAATGCGGTTACCCAGGGGCAGGATTCATTTCCTTTCTATAATCCGACAGTGAACTACGGAAACGTATTTGCTGCGATGGCTGTCATGGTGATTCTGGGATTAATAATCGGGATGATTCCGGCACAGAGAGCCGTAAAGATCAGGCCTATTGAAGCATTAAGAACAGAGTAATTAATTTGAAAATAAAACAATTTTAAGATTTAGAAAAAGGACTATAGAGAATCAATCTTTAAATTTTAAATCTTTCAATCTATTGAATAAAAAATAAACTATACATATGAAAAAGAAATTCACCTGGAAAAAAGCCATTTATATAGTATTAGGGCTTTTATTTGCAGTGGCATTGTTCTCAGGGCTTGGCTATCTTATCAAATCAAACTCTAAAGAAGGAGAAGCTTTCCTTACCCGTAAGCCTACCGTTCAGAATATGGATGATAAAGTAATGGCAACAGGAAAAATTGTTCCCAAAGAAGAAATTGAAATCAAGCCCAACATTGCAGGGATTATAGATAAAATTTTAGTAAAAGAAGGAGATAAGGTAGAAGTAGGGCAGTTAATTGCTACCGTAAAAATTGTTCCGAGTATCTCTGAAGTAAATGCCGCTCAGCAGGAAGTTCAGAATGCAAAGATTCAGATCAGTAATGCCCAGATGAATGTAGGAAACATGCAGAAGCAGTTTGATATGCAGGATAAGCTTTACAAGCAGGGAGTCGCTTCTAAGCAGGAGTATCTGAACGCTCAGCAGCAGTTGTACTCTCAGCAGCAGACTTTGAAAAATGCCCAGCAGCAGTTGAATACCGCTCAAAAAAGATTGCAGATCGCTAAAACAGGGGCAACTCCTGAACTTAAAGGACAAGGTTTGGCCACTACAGAAATCCGTTCCAAAGCATCAGGTACTGTACTTGAAGTTCCTGTAAAAGCAGGAAGCCAGGTGATTGAAGCCAATAACTTTAACGCCGGAACTACCATCTGTTCAGTGGCAGATCTGAATGTTCTGATCTTTAAAGGTGAAATTGATGAAGCCCAGGCCGGAAAGCTAAGTGAAGGTATGGATATGAACATCGTGATCGGTGCTCTTCAGAATAAAACTTTCCCCGGAAAACTAACCATGATTGCTCCAAAAGGTAAGGATAATGCAGGAACTATTAAATTTCCGGTAGAAGGTAATGTAACTAATCCTAATAATGAGTATATTAGAGCAGGTTTTTCTGCCAACGGTGAAATTGTTTTAAGTTCTCAGAAAAATGCATTATTATTGGATGAGTCTTTAATTCAGTATGAAAAGAAACAAGGAAAAGATGTTCCTTTCGTGGAAGTGAAACAAAAAGACGGGAAATTCAAAAAAGTATATGTAAAACTGGGAGCAAGTGATGGGATCAATGTTCAGATTCTTCCGGGATCAAATATTACAAAAGACACCGAAATTAAAGTGTGGAATCCATCTGATAAAGATAAAGAAGAGCTTAAAGAAAAAGCGAATAAAAAATAATAAACTACACTATACACTTTTAAACTGTGAATCCCTGAGGAATTTTTTTCTCGGGGATTCTTTTTTACGTCAAAATCTTTTGCAGGTGTAAATTCTTATATTTGAATATATAAATCCATGAAAAAATGTGTCGCTACGCCCAGAAAACTTATAAATCACATTATGTCTGTTTCAAATGCCGGAAATCATTTAAACAGCCGGATGCTTATGATATTATAAAAAGGATCGAAAAAGAAAAAGTATACCATGAACCAGGGAAGTCAGTCCGTAATGTAGGATATGCTTTTACAAAGGCAGGAACACAAGAGCTGGAAAAAATTGTTTCAGAGATTGAAAACCGGACTATAAAATGTCCTGAATGCAGCAGTATGATGGCTGATATGGGGAAAGATTTTAAAGCCCCTAAAAAAACAGCTCTCAAAGAATGGAAGATTATAGAAAGCCTTTTTAAAACAGGGAAATGCTTTCACTCATGTGGCTGTGATGGAATAGGGTATATTCCTGGAAATCCTAAAGACTATGAAACGTATCTGAATAATATATTGAAAACATATCAGGAATATTTAGCTGCCTGCCAGAAGCTTCCTATAGAAAAATGTCCTGAGAAGAATGACGAAATAAAGTATTGGTCTGACAATATCCAGAAGATAAAAACTGAAATTATTGATAACAGATTTGAAATAATATTGTAACGGAAAAGAGGTTGAAACTGTCTTATCTTTAAAATTCCAAACTATATCCCATGAAAAAAGACTATTGGATTCTGTTTCTTTTTATCGTTGCAAAGTTTGCCCTTCAATACTCTCTGATAAGCCCTGAGTATGAACTTCACCGGGATGAATACCTGCATCTTGATCAGGCGAATCATCCTGCATGGGGATATCTTTCGGTTCCGCCTGCCAATTCCTGGATAGCCTGGATCATTAAAATGTTGGGGAATTCCATATTTTGGGTTAAATTTTTTCCAGCTCTGTTTGGAACTTTGACGATTGTCCTTACATGGAAAGTTGTGGAAGAACTCAAGGGAAGCCTGTTTGCTAAAATACTGGCTTCTACAGGAATATTATTTTCAGTACTTCTTCGGGTCAATATGCTGTTCCAGCCGACATCTCTGGAGATCTTTCTCTGGCTTTTCCTTTATTACAGCCTGATCAAATATTTCAATTCCCAAGAAGTAAAGTGGCTTTACACAGGAGCCGTCATTGTCGGAATCGGATTATTAAATAAATACAATATTGCCTTTTCATTATTAGGGCTTATTCCTGCCTTATTACTGACGGAGCAAAGGAAGGTTTTTATGCAGCCTCATATATATTGGGCAGCTGTTTTGGCTTTAATTATTATTTTTCCTAATCTCCTCTGGCAGTATCAGAATCAGTTCCCGGTTGTCCATCATATGAAAGAACTTTCTGAACGGCAGCTTGTACATGTAGATAGAATGGATTTTATGAAATCCCAGATTTTATTTTTTGCCGGAGTTATTTTTGTGATTATTGCTGGCTGGGGAGCATTGCTGTTATACAAACCTTTTGAAAAATACAGGTTTTTCTTTTGGAGCTATATCATCACAATTACTGTGTTTTTGTTCTTTAAAGCAAAAGATTACTACGCGATAGGGCTCTATCCTGTTTATATTGCTTTTGGTGCTGTTTTTCTCGGAAATGTATTTGAAAAAGGCTGGAAAAGATTTTTAAAACCGGTTAGCATACTTATTCCAATACTTTTATTCCTGCCTTTGTATAATGTGGCTTTTCCAAATAAAAGTCCTGAATATATCGTATCCCACCAAAGCCAGTATAAAAAATTAGGACTGCTTCGCTGGGAAGATGGAAAAGATCATCCGCTGCCACAGGATTTTGCTGATATGCAGGGTTGGAAAGAGCTGGCTCAAAAAGTAGATAAAGAGTATTCCAGATTGTCAAAAACCGGAAATACCATGGTACTATGTGATAATTACGGACAGACCGGAGCTATTAATTATTACTCAAAAGCCGGGGTCGTGGCGGTGTCATTTAATGCAGATTATATCAATTGGATAGATGTAAGCAAAAAATATAAAAATGTAATCAGGGTTAAAGAGGCATCTGAAGCAGGAAAAGAACTTAAAGAATCCGGTTCCTTTTTCGAAGTTGCAACATTAAAAGATTCCATTACCAATCCTTACGCGAGAGAAAGAGGAACTGCAATTTTCAGTTTGCAGGGAGCGAAAGTAGATATTAACAAGAGAATTCAGGACGAAATTATCGAAGTTAAAAATGGGTGGAAATAATTTTAATAAAGTTGTAAATGACAATTTGCAGATAGGATAAAGCTAATAGATAAATATTATTGCAACTTTATTGCGTTAATTGATTTTAGGTTAACTTTGCATTTTCAATTATCAATTATCAACTAAACTATGGAAAACAAAAACTTTGATGTCATCATAACAGGAGGAAGTTATTCAGGATTATCTGCAGCAATGGCTTTAGGAAGATCTTTAAGAAATGTCCTGATTATTGATAACGGAAAACCTTGCAACAGACAAACTCCGCATTCTCATAACTTTGTCACTCACGATGGGAAAACACCATCAGAAATTGCACAGCTTGCCAGAAAAGATGTAGAAAAATACAATACAGTGCATTTTTACAACGGAACTGTAGCGAAAACAGAAAAAGCGATCGGAGGTTTTGAGGTTGAAATTTCCTCCGGTGAAAAATTTAAGGCTAAAAAACTGATTCTGGCTTCAGGCGTAAAAGATACAATGCCGGATATTCCCGGGTTTGCAGAATGCTGGGGGATTTCTGTGATACATTGCCCATACTGTCATGGTTATGAAGTGAAAAACGAGGTTACGGGAATTCTTTCCAACGGAGATATGGGCTACGAATTTTCGAAACTGATTTTTAATCTGACTAAAAATCTCACGCTGTTTACAAATGGAAAAGCAGCTTTTACCGAAGAACAGCTTGAAAAACTTAAGCAGAATAAAATCATTCTTAACGAAGATGAAATTGCAGGTATAGAACATACGAACGGCTTCATTCAAAGAATTATTTTCAAAAATGGAAAGGAAATTCCTTTACAGGCTTTGTATGCGAAAATTCCTTTTGAGCAAAATATTAATGTTGATGATCTGGGCTGTGAAATAACAGAACAGGGATTTATTAAAGTAGATATGATGCAGAAAACAAGCATTCCCGGAGTTTATGCCTGTGGAGATAATGTAACCATGATGCGCTCCGTAGCCAATGCCGTTGCACAGGGTAATTTTGCAGGAGCCATAGTGAATAAGGAACTGTCAGATGAAGAATTTTAGAGGCTTTTTAGTACAATAAAGACAATCATAATACAGGATTTATTCATAGGTCTTTTCTTTTTTTAGTGTTTAAAAATCATTTTTTCAATAGGGAAATCTCGATGAAAATTCCGTACATTTGGGGTGAAAATTTCAAAAACTAAAAGTAAAATGGATATTATTTTCGACCTGATTGAAAAGGAAAGACAAAGACAAACCCATGGTTTAGAGCTTATTGCATCAGAAAATTTTGTTTCTGAAAATGTAATGAAAGCAATGGGAAGTGTACTGACAAATAAATATGCTGAAGGATATCCCGGAAAAAGATATTACGGAGGATGTGAAGTAGTAGATGAGGTTGAAACTTTAGCGATCAACAGAGCTAAAGAACTTTTCGGAGTTGACTACGTGAATGTTCAGCCACATTCCGGTTCTCAGGCGAATGCAGCCATTTATCTTGCCGTTTTGAAACCAGGTGATAAAATCATGGGGATGGACCTTTCAATGGGAGGACACCTTACTCACGGTTCTGCGGTGAACTTCTCAGGAATTCAATATAATGTAGTTTCTTACGGAGTTCAGCAGGAAACAGGTCTTATTGATTATGACCAAATGAGAGAAGTAGCGTTGAGAGAAAAACCAAAAATGCTTATCGCAGGTTTCTCAGCGTATTCCAGAGATTTAGATTATGCTAAATTCAGAGAAGTAGCAGACGAAGTTGGGGCTACCCTTTGGGCAGATATCGCTCACCCGGCTGGTTTAGTAGCAAAAGGATTATTAAACTCACCATTCGAACACTGTCATGTTGTAACTACTACTACTCACAAAACGCTGAGAGGACCAAGAGGAGGTATGATCATGATGGGAAAAGACTTTGAAAATACATACGGTCACAAAACTCCAAAAGGAGAAATCAAAATGATGAGCCAGGTGCTGGACGGAGCTGTATTCCCGGGTATTCAGGGAGGACCTCTTGAGCACGTGATTGCTGGTAAGGCTGTAGCTTTCGGGGAAGCTTTGGATGTACAGTTCGAAAATTATGCAAAACAGGTTAAATCTAATGCTCAGGCATTATCAAAAGCAATGATCGACAGAGGTTTTGATATCGTAAGCGGTGGTACAGATAATCACCTGATGCTGGTAGATCTCAGAAATAAAGGAGTAAACGGTAAAGAAACCGAAAAAGCATTGGTACTTGCTGATATTACATGTAACAAAAATATGGTTCCATTTGATGATAAATCACCATTTACAACATCTGGTATCAGATTGGGAACTGCTGCGATTACAACAAGAGGATTGAAAGAAAACGATATGGATACTATTGCAGGATTGATTTCTGAAGTGGTAGACAATATCAAAAATGAAGAGGTTCTTGGATCTGTAAGAAAGAAAGTGAACGAATTAATGGAAGGTAAAGCTCTGTTCAATTACTAACAGACATTCCAATATCATATAAAGAATGGGCGGATTGCTCATTCTTTTTTTATTCAAATGGAAAAGAAATCGTATACCTTCGATGAAATTAAGCAGAAACTGGTTAATTACTGTGTTTACCAGGATCGCTGTCATGCCGAAGTGGAACAGAAGATGAGGGAGTTTTTGCTTATTGATGAAGCGAAAGAAGAAATTATTTTATTTCTTCTGAAAGAAAATTATCTCAACGAAGAAAGGTTTACCCGAAGCTATATCCGGGGGAAATTTTACATCAAACATTGGGGGAAAACCAAAATTAAAATCAATCTGAAACAAAAACAGATTTCTGAGAAGTTGATAAACTCATGTTTTGATGAAATTGATGATGTTGATTATGAAAAAACAATCAGAAAAATTTATGATAATTATTACACCAAACAAACAGGCTTGAAAGAATATCAAAAAAAAACCAAAACTATAAAACATTTGATGAGTAAAGGTTTTGAATATGAGAAAATAATCGATATTTTTGGCTAAATATTAATAAATTTAAAAAAAAACTTGAAGTATGACTTATAGAAAAAAAACAATCAGTTCATGGAAATATGTTGATATATAAACATTTAATAATTATTTTAAAGAAAAACAGCTGATAACAAGAATTTATACAGGTAAATATTATCTTCATAAAGAGTTTATATGGTATGATTTTTGTCTCTGGATTTAGCTGTATCGAAATGAAATTGTTAGATTTTATAAATATAACATCAAATTTATTTTTGATTTCAACATATTGAAATAAATTTATTTATTTTTGCATGATTGTATCAAAATTATCTTTGATTGGATAATCAGATATTATACCTAATTAAATATGAACACCAATACAGACAATGTACAATTCTCTTAGAAAAACAATATTTGGAGGGGATAATGTTGTCAATCTCTCAGACGTAAGATATCTTCCTAGATGGATAATTCTTGTAATAGACATTATTATTCTTGTAATATCTTTATTTCTTTCCACTTACATTATCGCAAAGATTACCAAGCAGGAATTTATATATCATGATGATAAAAGCCTGATTTTCGCTTTTATTATCCTTGTGAATGCTGCTTTTATGTATGTCTTCAAGACTTATGCCGGGATTATCCGTCACTCCACATTTATAGACTTATTTAAGCTTCTGATATCCTGTTTTTGCACAATGCTGGCTATCGGAACAATAAACATCTGCTATTTCTGGATCACAGGAAGTAAGTTTATCCTTACTCCTTATCTGATGCTTTATTTCGTAATTTCATTTATGGGATTATTTCTTTTCAGACTCTATGTGAAGGAATTTTTCCATATTGTGAGGGAATACAGAAGAAGCGCACTGAAAAAAAGAATTTTAGTATTGGGAATTGATGAGCAGTCTATTGCTATTGCACGTGCAATTCTTGATAACCCGAGTTTACCTTATCAGGTAGTAGGTTTCTTGACACAAAGAACAGATTCTAAAAGAGCGTCCCTGTTGGGAAAGCCCATTTATGAAAAAGAAAAAATAGAAGAAAATACCAAAGAAGATCTTATTATTGACGGCGTTCTTATTGTTAAAGAAATGATGGCCAGAGATGAGATGAATTCATGGGTGAATCTATTTTTAGAGAAAGATCTTAATGTTTTTAAAGCACCATCAGTACAAAAACTGAGAGACAGTGATCTAGGTGGGTCTATTAGAAACCTTCAGATTGAAGATTTGTTAAATAGAAAACCTATCAAAATCCAGAACGAAAAAGTTAAAAGCAGACATTTTGATAGAACAGTATTAGTAACCGGTGGAGCGGGATCCATTGGAAGTGAGATCGTAAGACAGGTTGCTCTTTTCAATCCTTCATTGATTGTCGTTTTAGATCAGGCAGAAACACCACTTTATGAAATTGAACTTGAAATGAGAGAAAAGTTCCCTCATATCGCTTTCAAATTTGTCTTGGGAGATGTATCCAATCATCACAGGATGGAATCTCTTTTCCAGACCTATAATTTCTCAATGGTATATCATGCGGCTGCTTATAAACATGTACCTTTAGTAGAGGAAAACCCTCATGAAGCGATCTTTGTTAATATATTAGGTTCTAAGATTGTTGCAAAACTATCCAGCAAGTATAAAGTAAACAGGTTCGTAATGGTATCTACAGATAAAGCTGTAAATCCAACCAATGTAATGGGAGCTTCAAAGCGTGCTGCTGAACTTTTTGTACAATCGCTTCAGAATGTTGAAGGTAACGTTACCAAATTTATTACAACAAGATTTGGAAATGTATTAGGATCCAACGGTTCTGTAATTCCTCATTTTAAAAAGCAGATTGAAGCCGGAGGGCCGGTAACAATTACTCATCCGGAAATTGTAAGATATTTCATGACAATTCCTGAGGCATGTGAACTGGTACTTCAGGCCGGAACAATGGGAGAAGGAGGTGAGATCTTTGTTTTTGATATGGGTGAGCCTGTAAAAATTATTGATCTTGCGAAAAGAATGATAAAGTTATCAGGATTCGAACCTAATATAGATATCAAGATCATCTATACGGGATTGAGACCGGGAGAAAAACTGTATGAAGAACTTCTGAGTGATGATGCAAAAACACTTCCTACTCATAACGACAAAATTATGATTTCTAAAGATCCTTCAATGGGATTTGAAGATATAGACAGGCTTACTAAAGAAATTACCAAGGCTTCCCTGCGAAGGGATAAAGTGGAGGTTGTAAGGATTCTTAAAACAATAGTGCCGGAATTCCGAAGCAATAATTCAATTTATGAAGCTTTGGATAAATAGGAAAAAATATAAATGTATATTTGCACAATTTAACAAGATAATGAAAGGAAAAATATTAACATTAGTATTGGTGTCCTCTTTGGTGATTTCCTGCAAAGTGAACCCCAATGCTAAGAATGATTTAAATTATATGCAGAATATAGAACAGGTCGCAATTAATGCATCTGCGAAAAATTCAGCAAACACAATCCAGGTGGGAGATCAGTTGGTTATTCTGATCACTGCAAAAGATATGGATGTTGTAAAGCCTTTTAATCAGAATTATTCTTCCTCAGAACTTATCCAGACAAATGCAATGGCCGGCGGAAATACTCCTAATCAGGGATCAACAGTAATTTCAGGACCAACTTATATTGTAGATGCAAATGGAGATGTCGACTTCCCTATATTAGGTAAACTGAATACATCGGATAAAAGTTTGACCGCTTTTAAAGACGAACTTAGAGAAAAAATGACGAGATATGTTATTAACCCAACAATTAATATCAGGCTCTCAAATTTTAAAGTTACAGTACTTGGAGAAGTCAGCAGACAGGGAGACTATACTATAGCAAGCGGGCAGGCAACTATTTTAAATGCATTAGGTATGGCTGGTGACCTGACGCAATATGGGAAAAGAGAAGACATATTGGTAATCAGAACAGAAAATGGTGTTGTTTCTCATGGCCGTATTAATATTCGGGATGCCAATCTCATTAATTCTCCTTATTACAACCTGAAGCAAGGGGATGCCATTATTGTTTCCTCAAGTAATACCAAAGATGTTTTAGCAAAACAGAATCCCAATACAACTCTTTACCTTACGGCAGCTTCTATAGCTATCACAGCAATAGCAGTAGTAATAAGTTTATTTAAGAAATAAAAAAATTAATGAACACCCAACAGTCTTCAGCACCTTTAGAAGTAGAAAATAGTTCAAGGAATATTGATATTAATGAAATAGTAAAGCCCTATTTAAGAAAATGGCCGTGGTTTGCTCTGAGTGCCTTTATTGCTTTGGTAATTGGCTATATTGCATTGAAATTTATGACTCCTGTTTACAATGTACAGACAACAGTACTTGTAAAAGATGCTAAAAACTCCTCGTCTCCCATAAATAATGATTTGGGTGTTTTACCAGACTTTTCGAATTTAGGTGGTCTGAAAACAAACAGTATTGCTAATGAAATTGAGATGCTGAAGTCAAAAAGACTAATGAAAGAAGTAGTCATTAATAAAAACCTTCAGACCGATATTTTTGCAAAGTCTAAACTTAGAAAAATTGAACTCTATAAAGATACCTCACCGATTGAAGTAAGGGTAATTAATGAAAAACCGGGGGGGATTTCTACTCCTGTTCTGCTAAAAATAGAGGGGGAAAAACTAATAGTAAGTACAGACGAACCTCAAAAAGAAATTATTACCGGTTATGGTAAGACAATAGGTCTTCCCTTTGCCAATATTATTATCACTAAAAATGATAAATATAATCCGGCTGCTTTAAAAAAAGTAAATCTGAATGATCTTGAACTTTACATTTCAACAGTAGATGCAAAAGTAGACATGCTGCAAAGCATGCTTGCGGTTAGCTTAATTAATAAGGATGCTACTGTATTAAAATTGGATATGAGCTATCCACAAATTACAAAAGCGGAAGATGTACTTAATGCTTTGGTTGTAGCATATAACAATGACGCTATTTTAGATAAGAATTCTGAATCTAAAAAGACATTGGACTTTATTGAAGACAGAATTAAAAGACTTACTGGAGAACTTGGGGATGTAGAAAGTCAAAAAGAAATATTTAAATCCAAAAATAACCTTACAGATCTTGAAACAGAAGCAAAAATAAGCCTGGAAAGTTCTGCCGCAGCAAGAGAAAAACAGCTTGATGTAGATGCACAGCTGGAACTTACTAATGCTTTGATCAGTTTTGTAAATAAACAGGGCCAGTATCAGGCTTTACCTTCCAATGTAGGACTAAAAAACCCTGAAGCTATTGCAGGAATTGCTACTTACAACCAGCTGGTTCTTCAGAGAAACAGGTTTTTAGAGTCTGCAACTGTAGAAAACCCAACAGTGGTAGATATTACCAAACAGATCAACACAATGCGTCAATCTATTGAGCAGAGTTTGCAGAGAAACAAAACAGGTCTTGAGCTGGCAAGAAATGAATATCTTGGTGAGCAGAATAAAGTTTCAGATAAAATATCTAAACTTCCTTCTATTGAAAAAATGTTCAGAAGTATTGAAAGACAGCAGCAGATTAAGGAGAATTTATACTTGTTATTACTTCAAAAGAGAGAAGAAACAGCAATTGCTGAATCTATTACTGCACCTAAAGCAAGAATAATAGATAAAGCATACGCGTCATCAAGCCCTATTGCACCTAACAGAAAGATTGTCCTTATTTCATCATTGTTTTTGGGACTGTTAATTCCATTTTTGATTATTTATTTATCTACTATTTTCAACAATAAGGTTGTTACAAAACACGATCTTGAAAAGCTGGTACATGCACCTATTATTGCAGAACTGCCAAGTCTTGAAAAAGGAGACTCTGAGATTGTTAAAATGAATGATATTACTCCTATGGCGGAAGCATTCAGAATTCTTATTACCAATATGAATTTCATGCTTTCAAAAGAGAAAAAAGGAAAAATAGTATTTGTTACTTCAACGGTAAAAGGAGAAGGGAAAACATTCACATCTGTAAACTTGGCTTTAACATTAGCCAATCCTAAGAAAAAAGCAATTATCATAGGGTCTGATATCAGAAACCCGCAGCTTCAGAGATATAATCCTGCCAGAAAAGGACTTGCCGGGCTTACGGAGTATCTTTACAATGACGATACTAAACTTGAAGACATTATTCATGTATCATCTTTTAATCCTTATCTGGATGTAATTTATTCAGGAATGATTCCACCGAACCCGACAGAATTGCTATCTAACGGCCGTTATGAAATTCTTCTGACGGAATTGAAAGAAAAATATGAATATATTATTCTCGATACTGCACCATTGCTTCTTGTAACAGATACTTTCCTTATTGCTGAACTTTCCGATGTAACCATTTATGTTTCCAGATCTAAATACACAGAAAAGGCATTATTGGAATTTGCCAACCGAAATATTGATCAGAGAAAAATCAGAAATGTAGGATTTGTTCTTAATGATGTAAGCAGAGAAAATTTAGGATATAGTAACAAATACGGTTATGGCTATAACCAGCATACAGAACAATCTTGGTTTCAAAAAATAAAAAATAAATTTAGTTAATGGCAACAACATATAAAATAGCGGTTATAGGCCAGGGTTATGTAGGTCTTCCTTTATCTCTTGAATTTGCAGATCATTATCCTGTCTTTGGATTTGATATCAATACACAGCGTGTTGATCAGCTTAATAACGGAAAGGATATAACGCTTGAAGCTGATGTTGATAAATTAAATAACGGACTGAAAAAATACAGGGAATCTAATGGCTCTTTAGGTTATAAAGCAACAAGCCAGTTATCTGATATTGCTGAAGCTAATGTTTTCATTGTAACAGTTCCTACCCCTATTGATAAATATAATGCTCCCGATCTTAATCCATTGATTTCGGCCTCAAAAATGTTGGGAGAAATTATTAAAAAAGATGATATTGTTATTTATGAATCTACAGTTTTTCCTGGGTGTACAGAAGAAGAATGTGTGCCGGTTCTTGAAAAATATTCAGGACTTAAGTTTAATGAAGACTTTTTTGTAGGCTACTCTCCGGAAAGAATTAATCCGGGAGATAAGGTAAATACGCTTACCAGTGTTAAAAAAGTAACTTCAGGTTCTACAGAAAAGATTGCCGAAGAAGTAGATAATCTATATAAGAAAATCATTACAGCCGGAACTCATAAAGCACCTAGTATTAAAGTTGCAGAAGCTTCAAAAGCTATTGAAAATGCACAGAGAGATGTTAATATTTCTTTTGTTAACGAATTAGCATTAATCTTTGATAGGGTAGGTATTGATACGAATGATGTATTGGAAGCTGCAGGAACAAAATATAATTTCCTTAAATATAAACCAGGATTGGTGGGAGGACACTGTATTTCCGTAGATCCTTATTATCTTGCACACAAAGCGGAACAGCTGGGATATCATCCAGATGTGATCTTATCTGGAAGACGAGTAAACGATTCTATTGCAAAGTTTGTGGCTGCTAAAGTCGTGAAGCTTCTGATTGCAAAAGGAGGAGTGATCAAAAATTCGAATGCGCTGATTTTAGGAGTTACATTCAAAGAAAACTGTCCGGATGTCAGAAATACTAAAGTTGTAGATATCTATAGAGAACTTGCTGATTTCGGAGTAAATGTTGATATTTATGATCCGTGGGCAAGCAAAGAAGAAGTAAAGCACGAATATGGAATTGATATTCTTGACGTTCTTCAGGAAGGTAAAAAGTATGATTCTTTAGTGATTGCAGTATCTCATAATGAGTTCCTGGAAATGGATCTGGATCTGCTTAAAAAAGAAAATGCAGTGGTTTTTGATACCAAAGCATGTTTAGACAGAAATCTGGTTGATGCAAGATTATAAAAGATCATGAGCTATGATATTATAATCATTGGTGCAGGTCTGGTAGGATTGGCTACAGCCTATCAGACTAAGCTGAAAAATCCTGATTCTAAGATTCTCATTTTGGAAAAAGAAAACGATGTGGCATTGCACCAATCGGGACATAACAGTGGAGTAATCCATAGTGGGATTTATTACAAACCGGGAAGCCTTAAAGCTAAAAACTGTATCGAAGGGTATAATTCCGTTATTAACTTTGCTGAGAAATACGGCATACGATATGATCTTTGCGGAAAAATAATTGTAGCTACTTCACAGGAAGAATTACCCCTTTTAGATAATATATATAAAAGAGGAGTTGAAAACGGACTTCAGGATTTAAAATATCTTTCCAGAGAAGAATTTCGCGAAATTGAACCCCACTGTGAAGGCGTAAAAGCAATTAAAGTTCCACAAACCGGAATTATCGACTATCCTGGAATCGCAAAAAAAATAAAAGAACTTTTTGAAGAATCAGGAGGTGAAGTAAGATTTAATAATGAAGTAAAAAACATTATTGATAAAGGATCTGAAATTATTGTCAGCACTAATATTTCCGAGTTTAAGACCAAAAAACTTATTTCCTGTGCAGGATTATATTCTGATAAGATAACCAAAATGACCAATGAAAAAAATGATGTGGTCATTATTCCTTTCAGGGGAGAATATTATAAAATCAAGGATGAAAAAAAATACCTGGTAAAACATCTTATTTACCCGGTACCTGACCCCAGTTTTCCATTTCTCGGTGTTCACTTTACCAGAATGATTGACGGTAATATTGAAGCCGGCCCTAATGCTGTTCTGGCCTTCAAAAAAGAAGGATACCATTTTTTCGATTTCAATTTCAATGAAACCATGCAAACCATGCTATGGCCAGGATTTAGAAAAATTGTAGCAAAATATGGTAAAACGGGAATGGGAGAAATGTACCGTTCACTTTCCAAATCTGCATTTACAAAAGCACTTCAGAAACTTCTACCGGAAATACAGGAGAATGATCTTTTATCAGGAGGTTCAGGAGTTAGAGCACAGGCTTGTGACAGAAATGGAGGATTGATTGATGATTTTGACATCGTGAAAAACGGAAATATTATTCATGTTAGAAATGCTCCTTCTCCGGCGGCTACATCTTGCCTTTCTATAGGAAATAAAATTAGTGAACTTATTATAAGTTAAAACACTTTATATCCACTCAAAAAACTAAAATATGAAAATTCAAATGGTTGACCTTAAAGGTCAGTACCTGAAAATAAAACAAGAGGTAGATATTAGTATTCAAGAATGTATTGATAATACTGCATTTATTAATGGTCCTGCTGTAAAAGAATTTCAACAGGATTTTGAAAAATATCTGGGAGTAAAACATGTGATTCCATGTGCTAACGGAACAGATGCTCTTCAGATTGCCATGATGGCCTTTAATCTGCAGCCTGGAGATGAAATAATCTGCCCTGCTTTCACCTACGTAGCGACTGCTGAAGTTATTGGTCTTTTAGGATTAAAACCTGTAATGGTAGATGTAAATGAAGATACTTTTGATATACAGCTGGAAGGTCTTGAAAAATATCTTACCCCCAATACCAAAGCGATTGTTCCTGTTCATTTATATGGCCAAAGTGCTGATATGGAACAAATTCTTAAATTTGCAGAAAAACACAACCTTTTTGTTATAGAAGATAACGCTCAGGCAATAGGCTCTGATTATACATTTTCAGATGGAACTGTAAAAAAAACGGGAACTATCGGACATATCGGATGTACTTCGTTTTTTCCATCAAAAAACCTTGGATGTTATGGCGATGGAGGTGCATTGATGACGAATGATGATGAACTGGCTTTCAAAATCAGAATGATTGCCAATCACGGTCAGGAAAAGAAATACTATCATAAAGTTTTAGGCTGTAACTCAAGATTGGATACCATTCAGGCTGCAGTATTGAAAATTAAGCTTAAACATTTGGATGAGTATTCAGCTTCCAGAAACAGAATGGCGGATTATTATGATGCCAATCTTGCTGGTATATCAGAAATTCAAACTCCTAAAAGAGCTGCGAATTCTACCCATGTATTTCATCAGTATACCCTTAGAGTGAAAAATGGAAAAAGAGATGGATTACAAAAATATCTGGCAGAAAAGAATATTCCAAGTATGATATATTATCCTTTGCCTCTTTACAAACAGGAAGCTTTTCTTCAATATGTGAAAGAAGGTTTTAGTCTTCCGGTTACAGAGAAGCTTTGCAAAGAAGTAATCTCTCTTCCTGTACATACAGAATTTGATCAGGAAGTACTGGATATTATTATTACAGAAATTAAGAATTATTTTAATTAATATAAAGCAGATATGTCGGATTTTTTTGCACACGAAACGGCCGTTATTGACGATGGATGTCAAATAGGAAACGGAACCAAAATTTGGCACTTTTCACATCTGATGACAGGTTGCATTTTGGGCGAAAAATGCAATATTGGACAGAATGTTGTCATTTCACCTAAAGTCGTTTTGGGGAAAAATGTAAAAGTTCAGAATAATGTTTCCATCTATGAAGGAGTAACATGTGATGATGACGTTTTCTTAGGTCCTTCAATGGTTTTTACCAATGTGATAAATCCCAGAAGTGCAGTAAACAGAAAAAATGAATATCTGAAGACTCATGTTGGAAAAGGTGCCTCCATCGGTGCTAATGCAACTATCGTTTGCGGGCACAATATAGG
This sequence comes from Chryseobacterium cupriresistens, assembly GCF_046614675.1. NCBI lineage: Bacteria > Pseudomonadati > Bacteroidota > Flavobacteriia > Flavobacteriales > Weeksellaceae > Chryseobacterium > Chryseobacterium cupriresistens. The sequence goes on from NZ_JBKKJT010000002.1 coordinate 665,544, forward strand.
TCAGTACGCTTTTATCGGTGCAGGAGCTGTGGTTACAAAAGAAGTTCCGGATTATGCATTGGTAGTGGGAAACCCAGCCAGACAAATGGGTTGGATGAGCGAATTCGGGCATAAACTTCAGTTTGATGCAGATAATATTGCCGTTTGTGAAGAAAGTGGAGAAAAATATAAATTAGAAAATAATAAAGTTTCAAAAATTTAAATATGCAAATGAGTGAAAAAATAAAATTTGCAGTAGTGGGCTGCGGACATATTGGCAAGAGACATGCCGAGATGATCACAAGAAATTCAGAATGTGAGCTTGTAGCTCTTATAGACATAAAGGATAAAGCTGCTTTAGGAATTGAAAGCTATGATGTTCCTTTCTTTGCATCGTTAGATGAATTTTTGAAATCAGGGATAGAAGCAGATGTTATCAATATCGCTTCTCCCAACGGATTCCACTTTGAACAATCTTATAAAGCCATTGATGCCGGAAAGCATATTGTAGTGGAAAAACCAATGACTTTGAACAAGCAGGATGCGGAAAAACTTATTTTCCAGGCTTTGCACAAACACAAACAGGTTTTTGCGGTAATGCAAAACCGTTACTCTCCACCTTCTGCTTGGGTGAAAGGTATGGTAGAAAACGGAAAATTGGGTGAAATATACATGGTTCAGCTTAATTGCTACTGGAATCGTGATGACAGATATTATAAGCCGGAGTCATGGCACGGAAAGAAAAATCTGGATGGAGGAACATTATTTACACAGTTTTCTCATTTTATCGATATTATGTATTGGCTTTTCGGTGATATTACCAATATACAGGCAAAATTTGCAGATTTTAATCATCAGACTCTTACAGATTTTGAAGACTCAGGATTTATTAGTTTCGATTTCGTAAACGGTGGGATGGGAGCATTAAACTATTCTACTTCAGTATGGAATCAAAACCTTGAAAGTTCAATGACAATTATTGCAGAGAACGGTGCTATAAAAATTGGCGGCCAATATATGGATAAAGTGGAGGTATGCAATGTGAAAGATTATGTAATGCCAGAATTACCACCTACAAACCCTGGAAATGATTATGGCGCATACAAAGGCTCTGCAGCCAACCATCACTACATTATTGAAAATGTAGTAGACGTGTTAAAAGGACGAAATACTATTACAACAAATGCTTTGGAAGGGTTGAAAGTAGTAGATATTATTGAAAGGATTTATCAATTAAAAAAATAATTATGTTGTCAAATTTTGTTCCGCTGGCAAGCCCGGATATTAATGAAACAGATATTAACCGTGTTGTGGATGTTTTAAAATCAGGAATGCTGGTGCAGGGAGAGAATGTTGGTTTATTAGAAACCTTCTTCTCTGATTATTTGGGAGCAGAATATGCTTCAGCTCTGAGTAACGGAACTTCTACTTTGCACCTGGCATTAATTACATTAGGAATTGGTGCTGGTGATGAAGTCATTGTTCCTGCATTCAGTTATGTGGCTACAGCTAATGTAGTGGAACTGGTAGGCGCAAAATGTATTTTTGTAGATATTGATGAAAATACATTTAATATTGATGTCAATAAAATAAAAGAAGTTATTACTCCGAATACAAAAGCTATTATCCCTGTTCATGAGTTTGGTTTAGCCTGCGACATAGAAAGTGTAATGGATATTGCCCGCGAGCATAATCTGTATGTTATTGAAGATGCTGCATGTGCTTTGGGAGCAACTCAGAATAACAAAAAAGTAGGGACATTTGGTGATTTCGGTTCATTCTCATTACATCCACGTAAAAGTATTACCAGCGGTGAAGGAGGAATTCTGACAACGAATAATCCCGGGTATTCAGCTAAGGTAAGAATACTTAGAAATCATGGTATTGAAATGCAGGATGGCAGAATGGAATTTGTAGAAGCAGGATACAACTATAGAATGACGGACTTTCAGGCAGCACTGGCTCACAGCCAGATCCAGAGACTGGATAATATCCTTACGATGAAACAAACTTTGGCAGAGGTGTATCTATCGGAAATTAATAACCCAAAGATCACATTACCTGTAGTGCCTGAAGGAAGAAACCATACATGGCAGACTTTTCACGTCTTAATCGACGACAGTTTACAGCAAAATGAAGTGCTTGAATTTTTAAGAAGTAATAAAATTGGGGCAAACTACGGAGCTCAATGTATTCCTGCTATGAAATACTATGCAGACAAATACAATCTGGATTATAGAGAAAAGTTCCCGAATGCTTACAGGGCATATTCTAAGGGAATTGCCTTACCATTGTATGAAAAACTGACAGAAGATACAGTCTTCAAAATCTCGCAAATAGTCAACAAAATATAACGATATAACGAATCAAAAAAAATTTATTTAAAATGATAACTAACAAAACGATTTTTATCACCGGAGGTGCAGGATTTATTGCCAATACTCTGATTAAACATTACATAGAGAATAATAAAATTGTGGTGTATGATAACTTTCACAGAGATACATTAAGTTCAAGCGGGTTAGCAAATCACCAGAATTTGACGGTCATCAAAGGAGATGTTTTAGACTTAGCATTTTTAACAGAAAGCATGAAAGGTGCTGACGTTGTTGTTCACGCAGCAGGTATTGCAGGTATTGATACTGTAATCAAAGATCCGGTAAGAACAATGAGCGTAAACATGATCGGAACTGCGAATGCGTTGGAAGCAGCAAAAATAAATGGAATAAAAGACAGATTTGTAGACTTCAGTACTTCTGAAATTTTTGGTAGCCACGCTTTCAAAAGTAGAGAAGAAGACACTGCGGTTGCAGGAAGCGTAGGAGAAGCAAGATGGGTATATGCAGTAAGTAAGCTTGCCGGAGAACATTTGGCTCACGCGTATTACAAGCAGTATAAACTTCCGGTGGTTACTGTAAGACCTTTCAACGTATATGGTCCTGGACAAACCGGGGAAGGTGCTTTACAGATTTTCATCAAAAAAGCGCTTAAAAATGAAGATATCTATATCTATGGAGACGGTACGGCAATCAGAGCCTGGTGCTTTGTTGATGATTTTGTAGACTGCCTGATCAGATGTATTGAAGACCCGAAAGCTATCGGAGAAAGCTTCAATTTGGGTAACCAGAGAACGGTTATTACAACACTGGGACTGGCTGAATCTGTATGCAGAGTACTGAAGAGCAACAGTAAAATCATCTTCAAAGATGCTCTTAGTGCAGACATTGAAATGAGAATCCCAAGTGTAGCAAAATCAAAAGAAATTTTAGGCTTTGAAGCAAAAGTAGATCTTGAAGAAGGTATTTTAAGAACAGCTGAATACTTTAAATCTATTGAAAACTAAAGAAGAAATATTAATATTTCCTTATAGCGGGACTGGTATTGAGGCATTAGACTGTCTGTCTGAAGAGCAGTGTTGTATAGGTTTTATTTCTGATAATCCTTCGATGATCGGAACGGAACAGTATGGCATTAAAATTTATAGCAGAGAGGCATTTCAGGAATTTCCTGAAGCTAAAGTCCTGGCTGTCAATGGCAGTCCTGATTCTTATAAAAAAAGAAAGCAAATAATTGATGGGCTTGAAATAGAGACTGACAGATTTACAACACTTATCCATCCTAAAGCTGTTATCGGAAGGAATGTAAAGGTAGGAAAAAACGTCCTTATTATGGCCGGAGTTGTAGCTACTGCAAACGCAGAAATAGGAAATCATATTTGTATTCTCCCTAATACTGTTGTTCATCATGATTCTAAAATCGGGGATTATACCTTGGTTGCAGCGAATAATACTATTTGTGGAGATGTCATCATCGGAGAGAACTGCTATTTGGGAGCTTCTTCAAATTTCAGAAATGGAGTAAAGATAGGCAATGGAAGTCTTATTGGTATAGGAAGCAATGTGGTTGGTAACATTGGAGATAATAAAATGGTAAAAGGTAATCCTGCAAAGGAATATTCTGAGAAATCAGACTAAATAGGAGATTTATGAAACATAAAATTAGAGCTTTCAAAAATATGCTGTTGATGTCTGCACCGGAGTATATTGCCGGATTTTCAGTTTTTGTTATCCTGATCTCTTTTTCCAAGAAAGCATCTCTAGCAGAAATTGGAGAACTTACATTTGCTAATACTGTGGGGCAGTTGGTTTCCAGTGTTTTAGCTGTTGCCTTGTTAACAACTATGCGGCGTGATTTTGTACTGAAGACAGCACTTAGGGATAAATATGCCATATCTTTATATATCATTAGAATCCTGATTTCATTATCTATATTTATTATTTCATTTGTACTATTGGAACTAAACCTTTTCAGCGAAATAGTACTGCTAATGATAGTTTCCAGAGGAATCGATTCTTTGTCTGAAACTTATTATTATACATTGCTTTCTAAGGAGGAAATTTTAAAATTTTCAATATTAAAAAGCATGCACTATATAAGCCTTATATCCTTTGTCATTCTTGGGATTTATAAGGGGTTTGATCTCCATCAGATCAGCTATATATTTTTATTCAACAGTATAATCTGGTGTTTGGTCAATTTTATTCTTCTTTTTTTTGAAAAGGGAATTGTTAAAAAAATCATATTTCTTGATACTTATCAGACTGATCTTTTTAAAAGAACATTGCCCCTGTTAATGAGCAGCACCATATACTTATTATCTGCAAGGCTGAATTTATTTATTGTAAAAAAGATATGCAGCCCAGAGGATTTTGGTCTGTTTAGTATAATTATTACTATTCTGGGGATATTTTCTATTTTTACAAGTGCAATCAGTAGTTTTTTGATTAATAAACAGGTAGAATGGTATAAAGTGTCACTTCAAAGGCTAAAAATAAATTCAATAAAACTTGCAATTCCATTATTTGCTGCAGGACTTATTATTTTATTGATTTCTTATTTTGTTTCAGACTACATCAATTATCTCTTCAAGAATTTCGATATGAACCACTTGTGGTTATTGAAACTATCTTTAATTTCAATTTTGGTTTATTTCATCCAGATACCTTACAATTACCTATTTACAGTGATGGATAAAAATAAAGTGGCCTTGTATTTTTCAGTCTTTATGATTGTTGTTGCAGCATTATTATATTATCCGTTTACGTTTTATTTTGGTCTTAGGGGGTCTGTAATTGCTTTTTTAGGATATAATATACTTTGGTGTGGTAGCTTATTTGGTATTTCTATGTATATTATTAACAAACAAATTTTAAAAGGAAATGAATAACATATTGATTGTTTCTAATACACTGTGTTTTGGGGGGGCAGAAAGTTTTTCTGCACAGTTATTCGAAAATTTGGAGCAGCAGTATGATAATCTGCATTATGCTGTTTTTTCATGCAATATGGATTTACTGGAACGTTTCCCTGCTATTGATAGAAAAAAAATACATCAGTTTGATGATTCTGATAGAACCAATACTTTTAAAATGCTTTCAAAGATTTTTAAAGTAAAAAAATACCTTAAGGATCATAATATTGATACAATATACTGTAGCCAGCCTGATTCTGCACTGATTTTTTGGTTATTAAAAATTTTTAATAAAAAAATTAAAATCATATATATAACCATGCATGTATATGAAAATGCTGATGCCAAAGAAAAATTTATCTGGAAAACTAACCTGCCTAATAGAAGTACGGACATTTTTATCGGACTGAGTGAATACCTATCTTTACAGCTAAAGCAAAAAAATAAGGTAGATCCTTCGAAAGTAATAATCAACAGGCTCCCTGTAGATATTAATAAATTTAATGTTGCCGATAAAAAAGAGAGAGAGCAGTTTAATTTACCTCTAAATAAGAGGATTGTTGGAATATGTTGCAGACTCTATCCTATAAAAAGGGTTGATCTTTTTGTAGAAGCCTTCAGACATATTGAGGATGAAGATACAATAGGTGTTATCTATGGAGAAGGTCCTGAAAAAGAAAGACTACTGGGTATGATAAAAGATTTTCAATTATCGGATAAAGTCTTTTTGCGACCATTTATAGATAATGTTAATGAAGTTATTCCAATGTTTGATCTTTACTTACAAACTGTGGACGGTCCCAATTTAGGACTGGTAACACTTGAAGCTTTCAGTTCAGGAGTCCCAGTCATTATGCTTGCTGATAATGAGGAAGAAAGATTTATGATCCTTGATACCTATTGTAACGAAAATGTAGGTGGAATATCTACTACAGATCCTAAAAATATAGCTTTAAAAGTGTTGGAAATATTAAATATTTCTGAAAAGGATGGAATGCCTGCAAGATGTAGAAAACTGGCAGAAGAAAAATATTCATGGCCCGCATTTCTTTCTATCAATGAGAAAATTCTAAAACAGTTTAGATGACTTTTTTTATAATATTATATATAATATTTCTTACTCTGGTATTTTTCTTTTTTAGGAAGAATTACAGACTTTTTGGGTATGAAAAGTATGATTTTCTTTTACCCATAAATATTATATTGTTTTTTTCGGTATTGGCTACTCCCTATATGTTCTATATAGTGAAACATCCTGATATTATCTATACACCTGTTGATCCTGATAATTTAAATAACTTGCTGTTCAAGTATATTCTTTTGCATGTAGGCTGTATTATTTTTTTTATTGTAGGGACTGTATCTTTTCTGAAAAAAATGTTAAGTTCTTTGATTAGTAAGCTGGATATTATTACGGTGGGACAAAGTAAGAATTTGTTATTTTTATTAAGTATTATATTTTACTTACTTTCTGTTTATAACTTTAAATCCTTACAGCTTGACAATCTTTTTCAAATTTTTATCAATAGAAATGAAAATATAAGTAAACTGGGATATATCTATTTCACTCAACAAATTATCGGATATTATATATTATATCTCTATCTTTTAAGAGACCGGTTAAACTTGGTACAAAAGATCAACCTGGGAGTGTTTTTTATTACCTTCCTGTTATCTTCCCTGCTTACCGGCGGACGTACTCAGATATTGTACATGCTTATATTCTGTTTTATTGTTATACAAATAAAAAAGCCAGCATCTATTAAACAATTCTTTAAGCCCAAGTACATCTTATTGATGGCACTTTTCTTCGGAGTAATGTATATCATCCCAAAATTCAGAGGAACGGCAGCATGGAATAATGAAGGATTGGTATCTGTGATGACAACTAAAGATGAAAACTCTTATCAGTCTTATCAGTTGCTTTCTGATATGAGTGGACTGGATAGGTATTTATTTATCATAGATATGTTTGACAGACATGGCTTCTGGTATGGAGAAGGATATGTAGATGTAGTAAAAATTTTACTGCATCCCATTATAAGAAGCGATGTAAGTAAGCTACCAAAAGGAGATGATGGCCTTTACCTGGCAGTAATGTCAAACGAAAAACGGTTTATTGATAAACCTTACCGTGTAGATGATGATTATATGACTTCCTTTCCTGTAGGTAATTATGCAGCCTATATGAACTTTGGAATTATAGGACTGTTATTGGCTTACTTTCTTCTTGGAGGAATTGCCAATACTCTCTATCAGGGATGTAAGAAAGGACGATTTAAATATATTTATTTTTATACACTCTTTATTTCGGGATCTGTTGCCTTTTCGAATATTGGTCTCCTTAATATTATTATTAACTCTATTACCCTGGTAATTGTATTTGTTATTATCAGAATTTTTAGCCCGGGTAATATAAAACTACAAAGATGAAATTTGTTTTAATGGGAGTAAAATCCTCCCCTAAAAATATAAGTGGTCAGTCTATATGTTTTGATATGCTTTTGGACGAACTGAAAAAGCAAATGATTCCGTTCAAGTATATCACAGTAAGCGTAGATACCGACAGTAATTTTCAGAAGGTACTGGAATATCTTACAGCCTGCATCAAACTGATTTACTTTTATATGAAGACAATGGGTAAATCAAAGATTATCTACATTGCAGTTGCACAGTCCAGACTGGGCTTTTACAGAGATTTTATGTTTGTCTGGATTTCTGCATTATTCGGAAAGAAAATCGTAGCCCACCTGCATGGAGGCAATTTTAAAACATTCTATCTTGAACAGTCTCCTTTCCTTCAGAAAATAATTAAAAAAACATACGACCAATGTGACTGTATTATTGTTTTGTCCAGAGTATATACTGATCTTTTTGATTTTGTAGATAACTATAAAGAAAAAGTAAAGGTAGTTCCTAATGGAATTCCGGAATTTGATAACGACGAGTCAATAGAAAAAAAATATAATCCGACCAGACCGGTGATCCTGTATCTTTCTAATCTTATTGAGAGTAAAGGCTATCTGGATGTTTTGCATTCGTCCCTGATTCTTAAAGAAAAATATAATATTTCTCCACAAGTTTATTTCTGTGGAAACTTTTTAAGTAACTCGGATGATGTGACTTTTGACAGCGTTGAAAAAGCAAAAGATTACTTTCATAATTTTGTGAAAGAAAATAAGCTGGAAGACAATGTTGTCTATAAAGGGTTGGTTCAGGGTGAAGCCAAAGATCAGCTTTTAAAGAATGCTGACTTTTTGACTCTACCCACCAATTATAATGCAGAAGGGCAGCCTATATCTCTGATAGAAGGATTAAAGAATGGCTGTGTGCTGATTACAACCCAATACAGAGACATTCAGTATATGAATCTGGATAAAGAAACAGGTTTTTTTGTAAATTATAACGATCCTGAGGCTATTGCAGAAATGATCAGTAACGTGAATGAACAAGACTTTAAAAGAATGAGTCTGAATGCTCAGAAACATTTTAAGAACAGCTATTCTTTTATCAGTCATTATAATAATATAATAAAAATTTTCCATGAATATTCAAAATAAAGTATTACTAATTACTGGAGGAACAGGTTCTTTCGGAACAGCCGTTCTAAGAAAATTTATCAATACCGATCATTTTAAAGAAATCCGTATTTTTTCCCGTGATGAGAAGAAGCAGGATGATATGAGAAATCAATTTAAAAATGATAAACTGAAATTTTATATCGGAGATGTAAGAGATTACAGAAGTATTGAACAGGCTATGAGAGGAGTAGACTATGTTTTTCATGCTGCAGCCTTGAAGCAGGTACCTTCGTGTGAGTTTTTCCCGATGCAGGCATTAAAAACCAATGTAGAAGGAACACAGAATGTAATTGATGCAGCTGAAGCAAATCATGTTCAGAAAATGATTTGTTTGAGTACGGATAAGGCAGCTTATCCTATCAATGCTATGGGTATTTCCAAAGCAATGATGGAAAAAGTAGTAGTAGCAGCTTCCAGAAATTTGAAAAATACAACAGTTTGTCTTACGAGATACGGAAACGTTATGGCATCCAGAGGTTCTGTGATTCCATTATTTGTTAAACAGATTAAAAACGGTGAACCTATTACTATTACAGATCCAAAGATGACGAGATTTTTAATGTCATTGGAGGAAGCTGTCGAACTTGTTTTATTTGCTTTTGAAAATGGAAATACTGGAGACCTATTTGTCAATAAAGCACCGGCAGGAACTATCGGTGATCTGGCTCAGGCTCTTAAAGAATTGTTTAAAGCAGACAGTCCGATAAAAGTAATTGGAACAAGACATGGGGAAAAGCTTTATGAAACTCTTTGTACACGTGAAGAAATGCTGAAGGCAGAAGATATGGGAGATTTCTACAGAATTCCTGCAGATAACAGAGATCTTAATTATGATAAGTATTTTTCAGAAGGTATGAAAGACATTTCAAAAATAGAAGATTATCATTCTCATAATACGAAGCAGCAGGATGTTGAAGGAATGAAAAAACTTCTTTTGAAGCTTCCTTTGATCAGAAAAGAAGTATTAGGAGAAGATGTAATGCAATATCCGGACTAAAAAATGAATAATCCGGAAATTATTGAGGGTGGAAAATATGCTGATGAAAGAGGAAATCTGTTTTTCAATAATAATTATAATGCTTCTGCAATAAAAAGAATATATTGCATTGAGAATAGTAATATCGATTATATAAGAGGATGGGCCGGACATAAGACAGAACAACGTTGGTTTACAGCCATCCAGGGAGCTTTTATGATTAAATTGGTAAAAATTGATCACTGGGGTGAACCCTCAAAAGATCTTCAGATTCTTACTTTTGAGTTGAATGACGAAAAATTGGATGTACTTCATATGCCGGCAGGGTATGCCTCTGCAATTCAGGCAAAAGAAAAGGGATCGAAACTTTTAGTAATGGTAAATTATTCTTTAGGTGAAATTGATGATGACCATCGTTTCCCTCTGGATTATTTTGAAAATATGTAATGATGATAAAAATAGGAATAACCGGACAAAACGGTTTTGTAGGATCACATCTGTACAATACACTGGGGCTAAAGCCTGAGCGGTATAAAAGGATTGAGTTTGACAGATCTTTTTTTGATCATCCGGATCAGCTGGATGCATTTGCAAAACAATGTGATGTCATTGTACATCTTGCAGCAATGAATCGTCATCCGGATCCTGAAGTGATTTTCAGTAACAATATTGAACTCGTAAGGAAATTAATAGATTCTTTGGAACGAACAGAATCAAAGGCTCATGTTTTATTTTCATCATCTTCTCAGGAAGAAAGAGATAATCTATATGGAAAATCGAAAAAAGAAGGAAGAATGCTTTTGGCAGACTGGGCAAAAAAAGCTGGCGGAAAATTTACAGGAATGATTATTCCTAATGTTTTCGGACCTTTTGGAAAGCCAAACTATAACTCTTTCGTTGCCACCTTCTGTTACAAGCTTACACATGGTGAAACCCCTGTTATTGATAATGACGGCGAAGTGAAGCTAATCTACGTAGGAGAGCTCGTACAGGAAATCATCGGCCAGATAGAAGCGTCAGATTCCAAAGAGTTTTACGAAGTAGAGCATACTTCAGTAAATAAAGTCTCTGAAGTATTGTTAAAACTTGAAAATTATAAAAAATTATATTTTGATAATGGTGAGGTTCCACAGCTTACATCAGCTTTTGATCTGAACTTGTTTAATACTTTCCGTTGTTATTTTGATATTAAAAACCATTATCCTGTCAAATTCACACAACATACAGATCCGAGAGGAGCTTTTGTAGAGGTGATCAGACTTGGAATAGGCGGTCAGTGTTCATTCTCTACAACAGTTCCCGGAATTACGAGAGGAGACCATTTTCATACCAGAAAAATTGAAAGGTTCGCAGTAATAAAAGGAGAAGCACTTATCCAGTTGCGAAAAATTGATACTGATGAAATTTTCGATTTTTATCTGAAAGGGGATGAGCCCGCTTATGTAGATATGCCTATCTGGTATACCCATAATATTAAGAATATAGGAAATGAAGATCTTTATACCATTTTTTGGATTAACGAAGCATTCAACCCGGAAGATCCTGATACATATTTCGTAAAAGTATAATCAATGTATACACCGGTTGCTTTTTCAATTGTATTCTATCTGTTTACATCATTGCTGGTCACAGCAGTTGTGATAGATAGTTATTCAAAAAAACGGTTACTCAGTATAGATGGAAATACAGGCTATTTCTATCTTATTCCTCTGTTTTTAGTTATCCTTATTGGTTTCAGACCCGTAGGTATCACTGGTTTCACAGACTCCGAAATGTATAGGGAATTCTTTGATATAGCACGTGTAGAAGGTATTTCGCCCATGCCGAATAAGGATTTGTTTTTCGGGTATTTTATTTTGTTTACCTCTTATATTACCAATGAGAGAGGTTTTTTTATCTTATGTGGTTTAGTATCGGTAGCACTGTTGGTATTGGTATCAAAACATATTTCTAAAAAGCACTGGATATTATTTTTTATCTGTCATACAGCTTCCCTTTATTACTGGAATTATAATGTATATGGTATCAGACAGGGGATGGCATCCGTCATGTTTTTATATGGGGTTTTTATTAAAAACAAATGGTGGAAGTCTTTACTCATGTTACTAGCATTTGGATCTCATTTTTCTTTGGGACTTCCGGTATTGGTATATATCTTCTCAGGACTGATAAGCAAAGTTGATAGAAAATTCTATTGGATTTGGGGATTGGCAATTCCTGCTTCTTATTTTTTTGGAATTGAAATTGAACATACTGTTGCCAACTTAATCCCGGATGAAAGAGCACAATATTTTATAGAAAATATTGATGAGCAGGTATTCCGTTGGGATCTGATTGCCTATAGTTCGGTTATCATGGCAATTTCTTATTATTTTATATTCATTGAAAAGATAAAAGATGTCACTTATCATAGGATAGTGAATGTTTTTATTTTTACAAATACTATATTTTTATTTTTGGTAAGAGTAAATCACGCTCATAGATTTGCCTATTTATCCTGGTTTTTAGCTTCATTAATCATTTTTTATCCGTTTTTTATTAATAACGATGAAAAATTGAGAAACAAATACAGGTTGTTCTCGCAAACTTTACTCGCGTTTTTTACCTTTGTAGTTCTCCATTTTATAAGAATAACTTTTTTATAACCATATGATGAAATTAAAAGTAATGACAGTCGTGGGCACACGGCCGGAAATCATTAGATTATCAAGAGTGTTAACCGCTTTAGATACTTCTGAAGCAGTAGAACACATTGTAGTCCATACAGGACAAAATTACGACTATGAACTTAACCAGATCTTTTTCGACGATTTAGGTTTAAGAAAACCTGACCATTTCCTGGAAGCAGCAGGAAAAACAGCTGCAGAAACAATTGGAAATATTTTGGTTAAAATTGATCCGCTTCTCGAGGAAGTGAAGCCAGATGCGTTTTTAGTACTCGGAGATACAAACTCATGTTTATGTGCTATTCCTGCCAAAAAAAGACAGATTCCGATTTTCCACATGGAAGCCGGAAACAGGTGTTTTGATCAAAGAGTTCCCGAAGAAACCAACAGGAAAATTGTAGACCACATTTCAGATATCAATTTAACATACTCTGATATTGCCAGAGAATACCTTTTGCGAGAAGGACTTCCTGCTGACAGAATCATTAAGACGGGATCCCCGATGTACGAGGTTCTGAATCATTATCTTCCCAGAATTAAAAATTCCGATGTTCTTACTAGATTAAATCTTGAAGAAGGAAAGTATTTTGTAGTATCATCCCATAGAGAAGAAAATATTAATTCAGATAAAAATTTCAGAGGACTCATCAACAGCCTTAATGCAATTGCAGAAGAATATCAATATCCAATCATTTTTTCAACTCATCCCAGAACAAGAAATATGATTGATAAAATGCAGGTGCAGGTGAGATCTGAAATTCAGTTTCTAAAACCCCTTGGGTTCCATGATTACAATGCTCTTCAAATGAGAAGTTATGCTGTACTGTCGGATTCCGGTACTATTTCAGAAGAATCCTCAATCCTTAATTTCAGAGCGCTTAACATCAGAGAAGCACATGAAAGACCTGAAGCTATGGAAGAAGCTTCTGTTATGATGGTGGGATTATCTCCTGAGAGAATTTTGCAGGGATTGGTACAGCTTAAGCAGCAGCAGACAGGAGAAAATAGAAACTACAGACTTGTGGCAGATTATTCTATGCCCAATGTGTCAGAAAAAACGGTTAGAATTATTGTAAGCTATACCGATTACGTTAACAGAGTAGTCTGGAGTAAATTATGAATATAATGTTTCTTACCTTAGTGAAGATAAATACCTTAAAAGAACGTGGTATTTATCAAGATTTAATGCGGGAATTTTCCCAGCATGGGCATTACCTGTATATAGTTTCCCCTGTTGAAAGATGCGAAAATCAAAAAACTAATGTGAAAAAAGAAGGGAATACTGTTTTTCTGAATGTAAAGACACTTAATATCCAGAAAACGAACTTTATTGAAAAGGGAATTTCTACCTTAACAATCGATAAACTATTTCTGAGAGCCATCAATAAACACTTGCCAGAAGTAAAATTTGATCTGATTATTTATGCCACGCCTCCTATTACTTTTACAAACCTTATTAAATATATCAAAAAAAGAGATCAGGCTAAAACATATCTGCTCCTAAAGGATATCTTCCCCCAGAATGCTGTTGATATGCAGCTGATGTCTAAGAAAGGATTACTATACAACTACTTTAGAAATAAAGAAAAAGAATTATATTTGATTTCAGATAAAATTGGGTGTATGTCTGATGCCAATCTAAAATTTGTGATGGAGCATAATCCTTTTATTCCCAAAGAAAAACTGGAGGTAAATCCAAATGCTATTGAGCTCTTACCTATAAATAAAGAAATGAGTTACCAATATAAAGAAATTCATGCTAAGTATGGCATCCCTGAAAATAGGAAAATCTTTATTTATGGTGGGAATTTGGGAAAACCTCAGGGAATTGATTTTGTGATAGAAACCTTAAAAACTAAATCAGAAGATGACAGATTATTTTTTGTGATAGTGGGCTCAGGAACAGAATTTGGCAAAATGAGGAAGTGGTTTGATACTTTCCGCCCCAAAAATGCTTTGCTTTTGTCTGCTATTCCAAAAACTGAGTATGACCTGCTGGTACAGTCCTGTGATGTCGGGTTGATCTTTCTGCATAAAGATTTCACCATCCCGAATTATCCATCTCGTTTACTCTCATATCTTGAGTTCAGATTGCCGGTCCTTACAGCTACAGACTCTTCTACAGATATCGGAACAGATGTAGTTAAGAATAATTGTGGCATAGCCGTGCATTCGGCAAATCTTCAGGAGATGATAAAAGCAATAGATAAATTTGTAGAAATGGACAGTAATGATTTTGAAGAAATGAGAGAAAACAGCAGAAAATTCCTGGAAAGAGAATTTTTGGTACAACAATCTTATGATAAAATTATTAACGCTTAAAAATAAAGAGAAAAGAAAAAGATGTATCGTGTTTTTGTAAAAAGAGTTTTTGATTTTATATTAGCCTTAACCGGTTTGCTTATAATAAGTCCTGTGTTTATTGTTTTTTTTATTGCTTTGGCCATCGCAAATGAATGGAAACCTTTTTTCTTTCAGAAAAGACCTGGCAAAAACGGTAAAATTTTTACCATTATAAAATTCAAAACAATGAATGACAAAACAGACTCTGAAGGTAATCTATTGCCAGATGCAGAGAGACTTACGGCAGTGGGATCGTTTGTCCGTAAAACATCTATAGATGAAATTCCTCAACTGATTAATGTTTTGAAAGGAGATATGGCATTAATAGGGCCAAGACCGTTACTGGTACAATATCTGCCGCTTTATAATGATCATCAGGCAAGAAGACATGAAGTAAGACCGGGAATTACCGGCTGGGCACAGATTAACGGTAGAAATGCTATTTCTTGGGAAGAAAAGTTTAATTTAGATGTCTGGTATGTGGATCATGTATCCTTTATCCTGGATCTGAAAATAATATTTCTTACTATAAAGAAAGTTTTTATAAAAGAAGGTATTTCAGCCGATGGACACGTTACCATAGAACCATTTCAAGGAAATTAATTAATAGCTATGTATTTATTTGGAGCAAGCGGACATGGAAAGGTAATTGCAGATATTGCTGCTGCTAATGACATAAAAATTAAGGCATTTATAGATCAGGATGTCACTAAAAAGGAATGCTATGGATCTCCGGTTTTGAATAATTTACCGGATGATAAAGAAAAACTGATTATTTCAATTGGCAACAATCTGATCCGTAAGAAAATCGCAGAACAGATTAATCATAAAATTGGCACTTTAATACATCCCAAAACAATCATTTCAGGTTCTGTGAAAATAGAAGAAGGAACAGTAATCATGGGAGGCGTGGTAATTAATGCAGATACGGCCATTGGAAAACATTGTATCATCAATACCAATGCATCTGTAGATCATGATTGTGTGATTGAAGATTTTGTTCATATTTCTCCCAACTCAGCACTTGCCGGAGGAGTGGAAGTAGGTGAAGGCTCTCAGATTGGAATAGGAGCTTCTGTAATCCAGGGAATCAAAATAGGAAAATGGTGTGTAATTGGTGCCGGTGCAGTCATCATTACCGATGTTCCCGATTACTCAGTTATTGTGGGAAATCCGGGGAGAATTATCAAGAAAAATATTATATAAACAAGTTACTAATCAAAAATATGAATACTAAAATCTGGCTGTCCTCACCGCATATGGGAGGGAATGAACAAAAATACATCAACGAAGCATTTGAAGAAAACTGGGTAGCTCCGTTGGGACCTAATGTTAACGGATTTGAAGGTGATCTGGAGCAGTTTTTAGGTGGAAGTGTAAAAGTGGCTGCGCTGTCTGCAGGTACTGCAGCATTACACCTTGCTCTTATCGAATGCGGAATTGTACATGGCGATGAGGTGATCTGTCAATCCATGACTTTCTCTGCTTCAGCCAATCCAATTGCGTATTGTGGGGCAATTCCTGTTTTTGTTGATAGTGAACCGGTTACATGGAATATGTGCCCTAAAGCACTGAGAGAAGCCATCGAAGACAGAATCCAAAAAGGAACAAAACCTAAAGCAATCATTGTAGTACATCTGTATGGTATGCCGGCAAAAATGGACGAAATTACTGCCATTGCTCAGGAATTCCAGATCCCTTTGATAGAAGATGCTGCTGAAGCCCTGGGCTCAACTTATAAAGGACAGGCTTGCGGTACATTCGGCCGTTTTGGAATTTTAAGTTTTAACGGAAATAAAATTATTACCACTTCAGGAGGTGGAGCTTTGGTTTGTCATACTCAGGAAGATAAAGATAAAACCGTTTTCCTTTCTACACAGGCCAGAGATAATGCTCCCCACTATCAGCACTCACACATCGGTTTCAACTACAGAATGAGCAATATTGTAGCAGGAATAGGAAGAGGACAGATGGAAGTGCTTAAGGACAGGGTTGCTGCCCGTAGAGCAATGCACAATTTCTATGTTGACCTTTTCC
Source organism: Chryseobacterium cupriresistens (assembly GCF_046614675.1). Lineage (NCBI taxonomy): Bacteria > Pseudomonadati > Bacteroidota > Flavobacteriia > Flavobacteriales > Weeksellaceae > Chryseobacterium > Chryseobacterium cupriresistens. The sequence continues at coordinate 682,377 of NZ_JBKKJT010000002.1, forward strand.
GCAATATTGAAGGGGTAACTGTACTCTCAGAGTCGAATGATGATTTTTATTCCAACCACTGGTTATCTGCAGTGATTGTTGATCCGGAAATGACAGGAAAAAACAGAGAAGGTTTAAGACTTGCATTTTTAGAAGATAATATAGAATCAAGACCGCTTTGGAAACCTATGCATTTGCAGCCGGTTTTTGAAACTTCTCCTTATTATGGCGGGAATGTTTCTGAAAAACTTTTTGATAACGGATTATGCCTTCCTTCAGGCTCTAATCTGTCAGAGGATGACAAAGAAAGAATAGCAAAGGTTGTTCATTCTTACTTTGGACTTTAATATTATTTGAACTTAATGAATCAGTATAAATATTGGAAAAAAGTTTTTGATTTTGTCTTATCGGCAATATTGATCCTTTTTCTTATGCCTGTACTGATTATTTTATTTGTGATTGCAAGTCTGGATACATCTTCCAACGGAATCTTTTTTCAGACCCGGATAGGGCAGTATGGAAAGCCTTTTACCATTTTTAAGATTAAAACAATTCATGAACAGAAGAGAACATGCTCAAAAATAGGGCAGACTCTCAGAAAATTTAAGCTCGATGAATTTCCGCAATTGTTTAATATTGTAAAAGGTGATATGAGTTTTGTAGGTCCCAGGCCTGATATTGAAGGATATTACGATAAACTTGTCGGAGAAGACAGGAAAGTTCTGGAGCTGAAACCCGGGCTTACCTGTGAAGCAAGTATTAAATATAGAGACGAAGAATACCTTCTGAAAAACCAGGAAGATCCTTTAGCTTACAATGATGAAGTGTTATTTCCGAACAAAGTAAAAATGAATCTGGACTATTTTGAAAAGATGTCTTTCAAAAACGATATAAAGATCTTGTTTAAAACATTAATAACCACATTGAAATAGAGTTTTTAACTATTATGAAAATTAAAGAAACCCCGCTTAAAGACTGCTACATCATAGAGCCTACCATATTTGAAGATGAAAGAGGCTACTTCTTTGAAAAGTTTAATGAAAAAAAATTCGAAGAACTTACCGGAATGAACGGGCACTTTGTGCAGGATAATATTTCCAGATCTTCCTACGGAGTATTAAGAGGCCTGCATCTTCAGAAAGGAGAACATGCCCAGGCAAAACTGGTTTCCTGTCTTGAAGGAAGCGTTTGGGATGTGGCTGTAGATCTTAGGGAAGATTCTCCTACATTCGGAAAATGGTTCGGAATAGAACTTACTGCTGAAAACAAATTACAGCTTTATGTGCCGAGAGGTTTCGGACATGGTTTTTCTGTATTAAGTACCCATGCTGTATTTTCGTATAAATGTGATAATTTTTACAATAAAGAGTCAGAAGGCAGTGTAAAATTCAATGATCCTGATCTTAATATCGATTGGAAGGTAGATGAAAAAGATGCCATACTTTCCGAAAAAGATCAGAACGCTCCTGGATTTAAAGAAAAAAACTTTTAAAGCATATCCCTGAAAACCACTTTTATAAAGTGGTTTTTATTTTTTAATCCTAACTCTCCAATATTTTGTATCTTTGCAGACTCAAAATCAAAACGATGCGTACAAAATCTGTAGGGAAGAAGAAAATCAATGTAGTCACTCTTGGATGTTCCAAGAATGTATATGATTCTGAAGTATTAATGAGCCAGCTGAAAGCCAATGGCAAAGAAGTGGTTCACGAAGACCGTGGGGACATTGTGGTCATCAATACCTGCGGATTTATTGATAATGCCAAAGAAGAATCTATCAATACGATCCTCGATTACGTTGACGCTAAAAACAGAGGCGAGGTGGAAAAAGTATTCGTTACAGGATGTCTGTCTGAAAGATATAAACCGGATCTGATCAAAGAAATCCCGGATGTAGATCAATATTTCGGAACAAGAGATCTTCCGGTACTTTTAAAACATCTGGGAGCAGATTATAAACATGAACTGGTAGGAGAAAGATTAACAACAACTCCAAAACATTACGCATACCTTAAAATTTCTGAGGGTTGTGACCGGCCATGCTCTTTCTGCGCCATCCCTTTGATGAGAGGAGGGCATATTTCAACACCCATCGAAAAACTGGTTTTGGAAGCTCAGAAACTGGCAAAAAAAGGGACAAAAGAATTAATTCTTATTGCCCAGGATCTTACCTATTATGGGTTGGATCTGTATAAAAAAAGAGCATTAGGTGATCTTTTAAAAGAGTTGGTAAAAGTAGAAGGAGTAGAATGGATTCGTCTTCACTATGCTTTCCCAAGCGGTTTCCCTGAAGATGTTCTTGATATTATCCGCGAAGAACCTAAAATCTGTAATTATATAGATATTCCTCTTCAGCACATCAATTCAGACTTGTTGAAATCTATGAAAAGAGGAACTACGCATGAGAAAACAGATGCCCTTTTAGGAAAATTCAGAGAGAAAGTTCCTGATATGGCAATCAGAACAACGCTTATTGTTGGATATCCCGGTGAAACAGAAGAAAGATTCCAGGAACTTAAAGAATGGGTAAGAGAGCAGAAGTTTGACCGATTAGGATGTTTTACCTATTCGCATGAAGAGAATACTACAGCTTATGTTTTGGAAGATGATATTCCACAGGAAGTAAAAGAGGCAAGAGTAGAAGAAATTATGGAATTGCAGTCTCAGATTTCATGGGAAAAAAATCAGGAAAAAATCGGTAAAGTATTCAGATGTATTTTTGACCGTAAAGAAGGTAATTATTTCATCGGAAGAACTGAGTACGATTCACCGGATGTAGATAATACGGTTTTGGTTTCAGCTGAAGATACTTATATTTCTATTGGTGAATTTGCAGACGTGAAAATTACTTCTGCCGAAGAGTTTGACTTATACGGAGAGTTAGTTTAGCTAAAGGCTTACTAATCAAGTCAAAATAGTATTTCCAAAATCAAATTATTAATGAAAATTAACATAGAATTTTCTCGGTAATATATTTTTATTTTATTGATAATCATATAATTAGAGTTTTTTGTGTAATTAAGAATTTTTAATTTTCTTTTATAATGTAATTAAAATCGAAAATTATCCTTAAATTTGCGCAAGAAGCAATATTTTTAAATCATGTGCTTTCAGCAAGTTAATCATTAAATAAGCTAAAAGTCAATTGAAATAGTTATTGTATTACTTTGGCTTTGTTTTAATGTTCACAAGTTGAGATGTATCATCTCTTTTTGGAAATATTGATGAAAAAAAATGTAATTAAAAATCTTTAAAAACTTATGAAAAAATTTTTATTAACAGCAATTATGCTTGTTGGCCTTTCGGCTGTTTCTAAAGCTCAACAGGGGCGAGTGGGGATTAACACAACCACACCTGCCGCGACTTTAGATGTAGTAGCAAACACTACGGATAATGCAAGACCTGACGCCTTATTAGTCCCTCGTATGACAGCAGCCGAATTATCCGCTAAGGATGATACTAGTGGAACATATGCTGCGCCTCAAAATGGAGCCATTGTTTACATTACTTCAGGAACCGGTACAGGAGCTAGAAAAGCTAAAATTACTGGCCCTGGTTTCTATTATTTTGATAATACGGTTCCAGAATGGAAGCCTTTTGGGGGTGGTGCAGCTCCTTCAGGAATGACTGTAAGAGCACAAACAGCTTCTACAATCTCAGATGCAGACTTGAATAATGCAATCCTGGTTACTTCAAATGTTACATTTAACTTAGCTACATTAACGAAAACCAACGGTAAAACTATTACATTTATAGATGCAACCAATGGAGCCTTCTTTAGTGTATCGGGAGCTCATAGTACTGCTTCAACGACACCTCTTCAATCAGGTGGATCTTTGTCTTATATTTGTGATGGGACAAACTGGTATAGCTATAGTTCATTCTAATAACAAAACACAATTATGAAAGTATATTTAACATCAGCATTGTTTGCCATTGTTGCGGCATCAAGCACTTTTTTCGCTCAATTGAGATCAAATGGTACTGTCAGTGCTACAGTAGCTACACAATCCGTATTCTTAGATGCTTCTGCAAACGGCTTTACAACATCAACTAGTAATGGTAAAGGATTAGCATTTCCTAGAACAAATTTAACTACGTTCACTTTTGTAACACCAGTAACTAGTGCACTTAATTTCCCTACAGCATATGATGGGATGATTGTATATAACTCCACTGCTGGTACTACTCCTGCTACAGGATCAGGTATCGGAAACCAAACGGTAGGTGTAGGTTTTTACTATTTCAGCAACCCTACTCCAACACCAGCATTCTCTTCGGCTTCAGGACAATGGTTACCATTAGGGTCTGCTCCGAAAGAAAATATTCTTACTACTGAAACTGTTACAAACAGACAAGTAAATAATGCGCAGATTTATGGTATCAAAGGAACTTTTACTGCAAATGGAACTACTACTGCAGTAACAATCCCAGCGCCAGGTGGAATTACAGCATTGTACGGAATTACTATTTATAAGGCAGGTACTAATAATGTATATTCCAGAGAATTGTATTCATATGATATATCTACTGGAGCTGCTGTTACAGGTTCTCCTAGTATGTCTGTAGTATATCCAAGTGGTACATATGATTATGTTTTAGAATATTTAAAATAGTATAATACTTAATTATATAATAAAAACCAATGAGAAATCATTGGTTTTTTGCTTTTTACAGAGAAGGATGTTCTTTTATTTTTTCGGGTAATACATCGTGATTGAATCACTTTTTGAACAATTGAAATCAAATATGGACTGATAATGAATCAGACTTTACATTTTAACAAAATAAAAAGGTGTTAAAAATCAATTGCATAATCTCAACAGATGAAGCTAAAGAGCTTCTGAGAAAAGTTTTTTCCTAAAGTTGAATTTTAAGACTTTAAAATTTTAACAAGTAGTTTTGAAATTTTATTTTAACTCTATGATTTTTGTAAAATATTGATTATCAATCTATTTTAGATTTGTTGTTTTTAAATTATGCATGAATTAGTTAATTATGTTAACTTTTTAGATCTTTTTTTAACATTTTTTAACAGTGTAACTTAAAAGCCCTATTTATAGTGCTTTGCAAGGATTGTTAACTTTTTATTAGTGTTTTGTTAACTGATTTTAACATATGGAGTAGGGTTTTCTGAAGATTCCTGATACTTTTGTCCCGTCAAAACCAATAAAAGTTCAAAATGATGAAAAGATTCATTCTCGTAATCATAATGATGATTTCAACCCTAGGTGTTTACTCATTTACAAGTAATACCTTAGATGCGAAAAAAACAAGTTATGCATCGTACTACCACGATAGATTTAACGGTAGAAAAACCGCTAGTGGAGAAATCTTTGATAATTCAAAGTTTACTGCAGCAAACAGAACGCTTCCATTTGGAACAAACGTTAAGGTAACCAACCTTAAAAATGGTAAAGAGGTAATAGTGAGAATTAATGACAGAGGGCCTTACCATTCATCAAGATCTTTAGATATGTCTAAAGCTGCGTTCGATGAGATTGGAGATATCAGTCATGGTACTATTCCAGTCGAATATGAAATTGTCGATTAATTTTATGATTTAAATTAAAAAAAGCCAGCTGATTCAGCTGGCTTTTTGTATGGATATCTGTTTTATACATCCAGTTCGACTAAAGCAGGACAATGGTCGGAATGTACCGCTTCCTTTAAAATGACAGCCCTGCTGAGCTTATCCTTTAAACTATAGGAAGTGAAATTATAATCCAGTCTCCAGCCTTTATTTCTTTCCCTTGAGTTTTGTCTGTAGCTCCACCATGTATAATTGTCAGGTTCATTGTTAAAGAACCTGAAACTGTCAATCAGTTCGCATTCATTGATAAAATTGGTCATCCATTCTCTTTCCATAGGAAGAAACCCTGAAACATTCTTTAAACCGACAGGATTGTGAATATCGATAGCCTCGTGGCAGATATTAAAGTCTCCGGAGATAATAAGATTAGGAATTTCTTTTTTTAAATTTTTAATATACCCAAGAAAGTCATGGCAGAACTGCATTTTAAAATCTAACCTCTCAATATTAGATGCAGAAGGAACATATACCGAAATCGCGGAAAATCCGTCAAAATCTGCACGGATGATTCTTCCTTCATTATCATAGCTTTCGATACCACAACCATACTCTACATGGTTGGGTTTTATTTTTGAGGCAATTCCGACCCCGCTGTAGCCTTTTCTTACCGCTGAGTGCCAATAACTGTGATATCCCAATTTTTCAAGGCTTTCGATGTCTATCTGATCGTTTCCGGCCTTACTCTCCTGAATACAGATGATATCCGGATCGGCAGTCTTCAGCCAGCCCAGAAAATCTTTCGTAAAAGCCGCCCTGATTCCATTAACATTGTAGGTGATTAATCTCATAAACAAAATAAATTTTTTCAAATGTAGGGAAATAAAAAAAGCCGGTTCTGAATTTCAAATCCGACTTTTATATACTGAGTAAGTGATTTTAATTTTTAAAAACTGTTTTACCGTCTTTTGTCAGTTCTATTTCCTCGCCTTTTCCTCTCAGTTCATAATGGTCATTCTTGTACCATATTCCTGATGCAGGTTTTTGTCCCTGAAGCTCAATGGTTTCATTGTTGAATACTACAGTAGCCGTATTTTTGGTATTGTTGAAAGTCATATCCAGGGTTTTCCCGTTCTTGTCTTTCGAAGTACTTTTTACAATTTCATCCTGAGTACCTGAAACAGCTGCTGAATCAGATGGCTTGGATACAACACTGTCTACAGAAGCGGGAGTGGAATCTGTTGTTGTCTTTTCTTTATTACATGAGGTTAAAAATAATGCTGAGAATGCTGCTGCAATAAAAATGTGTTTTTTCATAAATATATATTTAAGGTTGTCTGTTGATATGCAAAATAAGTGCCTTAAAAAAGAGGCGGAAAAAATCTTGCGATTTTTTCCGCCTTTAAACCCAAAATTAAATAAACTATGAAAAAAACTACTTGGGTTCTAAAATACTGATAGGAATAATACACTCTTCAAGTGAAATTCCACCATGCTGGTAAGTTTCTTTATAGTAATTAACAAAATGATTGTAATTTTTAGGATACGCCAGGAATATATTGTTTTTAGCAAAAATATATTTCGAACTTAAATTTCCTTTGGGCAGGAAAAGCTTTTCCGGATTGGTAATAGCCCATACGTCACTGTCATCATACGTTAAGCTTTTGCCTGTTTTATATCTGATATTCGTAGAAGTTTCTCTGTCTCCTACCACTTTACTTGGCTTTTTAACATATACAGTACCGTGATCTGTTGTGATCACCAGTTTATATCCGTTTTCTGCAGCTGCCTTAATGATCTTCAATAAAGAAGAGTTTTCAAACCAGTTGAAGGTAAGGGAACGGAAAGTCTTATCATCACGAATCAGCTGGTCTACAATATGATTGTCTGTTTTTGCATGCGACAGGATATCAATAAAGTTGTACACAATAACCAGCAGGTCATTATTTTTATGCTGGTTGAAATCGTCATAGATCTTTCTTTCAAAATCAGCGTTCAGTACTTTAAGATACTTCATAGACTTTGAACCAAGACCGATTCTCTTCATCTGATCTTCCAGGAAGTCACGCTCAAACTCATTTTTATTTCCTTCTTCGTTATCATTAAACCATTTATCAGGGAAGCGTTTTTCTATCTCAGACGGCATTAATCCTGCAAAGAAAGAATTCCTTGCATATTGTGTTGCTGTCGGAAGAATACTATAATAATAATCTTCCGATATTTTATTGTAGTATTTTGTAAATAAAGGTTCGATTACTTTCCACTGATCATACCGAAGATTATCCACCATCAGTAAAAGAACTTTCTCTTTTTCCACTTCAGGCTTCACTTTTTCCTTGAAAAGCGTGTGGCTCATCATCGGTTTGTCTGAATCTGTAAGCCAGTTTTCATAATTTTTCTCAATGAATTTGGCAAACTGAATATTGGCTTCTTCCTTCTGAGACTGCAGAAGATCGGCAAATTCATTGTCTGCTACCTTATCAAATTTGATTTCCCAGCTAAGAATCTTTTTATAATACTCAGCCCATTCCTGATACGTTCTCAAATAAGAAAGTTCCATGGAAAGGTTTCTGAATTCCTGCTGGTATTGTAAAATTGTTTTTTGTTCCACAAGATTATCCTGCTGAAGGTTTTTCTTTAAAGACAGTAATATCTGATTGGGATTTACAGGCTTTAATATATAATCGGCAATCTGGGAACCGATCGCTTCTTCCATAATGTGTTCTTCTTCGCTTTTGGTTACCATGACGATTTTTAAGGCATTATCTTTTTCCTTAATCATAGGAATTGCCTCCAGACCGGAAATACCCGGCATATTTTCATCAATTAGCGTTAAAGCAAATTTCTCTGAATCCATAAGTTCCAAAGCCTCATTTACATTGTTAACAGGCGTTACCTGATAACCTTTCTTTTCTAAAAATACGATATGAGGTTTAAGTAAATCTATTTCATCATCTATCCATAATATCTTTTCTGACATAATTTATTTTTTACATGGTTATTGTATCAAAATGTTGACCAAATCCTTTTAAAATCTCACAAATTCAAAAGATTAAAAGTTAAATATAAGTTAAATGAAAATGGCGTAGGATAATTCACATTTTCACTTCACTTAATTAGTGGTTTTTATATACTCCAAAGCCTTTTCCAGCACTTCATCTTTTCCGTTTTTTATCCCTTCAATACTTGGTTTTACCAGAATATCGGGAATGATTCCTATTCTTTGGGTTTCCCTGCCATCAGGATAATAAGCACCTAGGCCTGTAAACCGTGTATTGAGATCAGCAATTTTAAACATAATGACATCTCCGTTGGCTCCTGAAGTATTACTACCAATAATTTTAGCTTTCGGATGCTGTTTGAACATCATTGTCGTGGTTTCTGCCTGGCTTTGTGTATTCTCATCTACTAAAACGATGACATTTCCTTTATAGTATTCAGGATTTTTCCTGCCGATGACATTTTTTCTGCTGTAGAATTTGCCGGGATAGCTGGTATCAGGAAAAGTAAACTGATAATAGATTACCGGGTTGGGAAGAAGAAGAAAGCTTAAGGGTACAATCGTTTGTTTTGGATAATTCCTGAGATCAAAGATAATGGATTTTGTGGATTTTAAACTGCTGTACATCTCATCAAGATCATCCTTTTCAATCATCCCCATATTAACATATCCGGTTGTCTTTTCATCATCCATCAATTTCCACTTTTTTACAACAGGTTTCTTTTCACGAATAATATTCTTACTAAGATATGTTCTGGTTTTTATTTCTATATTTTGTCCTTCTCTTTCAATCTTTAAAGAAACAGAATCATTGCTAGTGAAAAGCAGCTTGTCTTTTATTTTGCTGACCTTGCCCCATGAATTGGAGGCAGGTACATACTTTCCCAAACTGTTGATCATCTGTGGAATAGTTTTTCCTTCAATATCATAAATAACATCTCCGGTATGCAGTGGGCCTTGATGTTCAGGCCGTGTGTCATTAACTTTTGTAATCACTAGTTTTCCTTCAGCATAAATATATTCTACAGGAACTTTTCGTTGACCATACAGATGAAGCTGAATCTCCTTTGAAGAAAGATAAGCGTGTGAATCATCCGTTTTAGCCACTAGTTCTGCTAATGTTAAGTGAAAATTTTCATCATTATCAACCAATAGAAATTTGGGAATCATTTCTGTAAGTACATCATTCCAGTTCTGATCGGTTTCATATTTATAAGGAAAGAAATATTCCACGTAATTCCAGTATCTGAATAGCTCCAGTAAACTAATGGCTGTGGAAGTGAATTGAGAACCATAGGATTTTTCATTCCTGAAATATATTTTTCTTCCCCCTTTTCCCACATAGTGATTGTCTCCAAGATTTCTGTTTTTTTCGATGTAACGAAGCTTTTGAGATACATCATCAGAGAAAATTTGTGAATTGTCCATCCAGCGTAGATCAAAATTTTTAAGGAAATACACCTTCTGATCTTTAACTGAACATTCTTTACATGGCGGAACTTCTCCCAGGCTCTCAATCCATTCAGAATAAAAATTATTGAGAGACTGCTTATCATTAATATTTTCAAGTTCATTGATTTTTTGAAAAAGCTGCTTATCCCAGTTAAGATTTCCTTTTGCCACACGGGGATGGTAATATTTTAAAAATCCCCAAATCCTGCAAAGAGATTCCAGCTTTTGGGTCTCAGTGATGATCTGTGCGGAAATGTTCAAACTTAAAAGTAAAAAGAGGAAAAGCGGGAAGCGTCTCATTAAAGGTTGCTGTGTTTTCTCTCAAAGATAATCCTTTAATATAACAGACGCAAAAGGTTTTCAAAAAATCTCGAATTGATAATAAATAGATATTTAGGAATTTCTGAAGTTGATATGAAGATGTTTTTGATGAAAAATATTTGGTGTATAATTATGTTATCCCAAAATCTTAATAGTAATTTAATAAAAGGCTAAATTTTAAAATGCCTAACTTTGTTTACTAATACTGAAGTTTCAATGCAGAATAAGCTAAAAATCATCAACGATCCTGTTCACGGGTTTATCAAAATTCCACACGAAATTTTATTTGATATCATTGAGCATCCTTACTTTCAGAGATTAAGGAGAATCGGGCAGACCGGACTTCTGAACCTGATATTTCCCGGTGCTACCCATACAAGATTTCATCATGCTCTTGGAGCGATGCATTTGATGTTTACAGCTTTAGAAACATTGAAGCAGAAAGGAGTGAAAATTTCTGAGGAAGAAGAAAAAGGAGCGATGCTGGCCATTTTGATGCATGATATCGGTCATGGTCCGTTTTCACACGCATTGGAAAGTATGCTGATGGATGACTGGCATCATGAGAATCTTTCTTTGCTGCTGATGAATAAGCTTAATGAGGAATTCCAGGGCCAACTATCCATGGCTATTGAAATGTTTCAGGGGAAGTATCACAGAAAGTTTTTTAATCAGCTGATCTCTTCCCAACTGGATGTTGACCGTTTGGATTATCTTAAAAGAGACAGTTTTTTTACAGGTGTTTCCGAAGGAAATATTAATACCCAGAGAATTATCTCTATGATGAATGTCTGCGAAGAAGGCGAACTGGTGATTGATGCAAAAGGAATTTATTCCATTGAAAATTTCCTTACTGCCAGAATGTTTATGTATTGGCAGGTGTATTATCATAAAACTTCAGCCTTGGCAGAGTTTCTTTTGGTTAAAATCCTTGAAAGGGCAAAATATCTGATTTCCCAGGGGGTAGAACTTCCGGCAACAGACAATCTGAAATATTTTTTATACCGTGAAAAGAGCGGTGCCACAGATGAAGATATAGAAAGATTTACTCAGCTTGATGATAATGATGTAATTCAGGCCATGAAAGAATGGCAGAATTCAGAAGATTTTGTATTGTCATACTGGTGTAAATGTGTAATTCAGAGAAATTTGCCTAAAACAATTATTTCATCACATCCTTTTGGCCAGGAAATAATTGAGGAAAAAATAAAAAAGAGTAACGAACTTTTCGGAATCGATAATGGTGATGAATTGGTTCATGAAATTAAAAGAAAATTATTGCCTTATCATGCAGAGAAACAGCCCATTTATTTACTGCATAAAAATGGAAAAAGAACAAGGCTGCATGAGTCGGAAGATCAGCTTTTATCAGGATTAATCGTAAATAAGACGACCCGCTATATCCTTATGTTTCCAAGAGATATCTCCAGACTGGACTCTTAAAGAATATTAAAATTTACGATCTGAAACTAAAACATGTTTGCAAATTATAGAATTTCTTATCTTTGCAGAATATGGAATTTACAGCTTCGCAAATTGCAAGTTTTATTGACGGAAAAATAATAGGTGACGAGAATGCACTTATTACGGGAGTTTCACCAATTGAAAATGGGGAATCGGGACATCTTTCTTTTATAGCACAAGATCGGTTTTCTCATTTTTTGGATAGCTCAAAATGCTCTGTTATCATCGTTTCGGAAAAACTTCTGGAGAAAAATCATTATAACCCTACCTTAATCGTTGTAAAAGATGCCTATCTTTCTTTTCAGATTCTGATGAATTTATATCAGGAAATGCAGGGAAGAAAAGAAGGTATTGAGAACGGTTCATCTATTCATGATACCGCTGTCATAGGAGATAAAGCGTATATCGGGGCATTTACTTATGTTTCCGAGAAAGCTAAGATCGGGGAAGGATCACAGATCTATCCACATGTATATATAGGGAAAGGAGTGAAAATTGGTAAAAACTGTAAGATAGACAGTGGTGCCAGAATTTACGACTACTGTATTATTGGAGATAACTGTGTGATTCATTCCAACACGGTAATCGGAGGAGACGGTTTTGGTTTCCAGCCAACGGCTGAAGGCTTCAAGAAAATTCCGCAGCTTGGAAATGTAATCATTGAAGACGATGTAGAAATCGGGTCAAACTGTAGTATTGACAGAGCCACGATAGGTTCTACAATAATAGGTAAAGGGACCAAGATTGATAATCTGATTCAGATTGCCCACAACGTGAAAATTGGTCAGAACAACGTAATTGCTGCACAGGCAGGAATTGCAGGTTCCACCACTATCGGAGACTGGAATCAGATTGGTGGCCAGGTAGGTGTCGTAGGACATATCAAAATAGGAAACCAGGTGAAAATTCAGGCTCAGAGTGGAGTGAATTCCAGTGTTAATGACAGAGAAACTTTGTACGGTTCACCAGCAATCAGTTACAATGACTATTTAAGGAGTTATGTTCATTTCAGGAACTTACCTGGAATTGTAAATAGAATAAATAATCTTGAGAATAACTCAAAAGATAATACTAATGAGTGATATGCAAAAAACACTTCAGCAAGAGGTAACTCTTTCTGGAATTGGCCTTCATACAGGTAAAGAAGTAAAACTTACCATTAAACCTGCTAAAGAAAATACAGGTTTTGTATTTGTAAGAACAGACTTGGAGGGACATCCTCAGGTAGAAGCTGATGTAAATTATGTGGTAGCAACCGAAAGAGGAACTACATTAGAAAAATTAGGGGTAAAAATTACCACTTGCGAACATCTTCTGGCAGCCCTTGTTGGCTGTGATATTGATAACGCAATTTTAGAAATGGATGCCTCTGAACCACCAATTTTGGATGGATCCTCAAAATACTTTGTGGAAGCTATCGAAAGTGTGGGAGTAGCAGAACAAGCCATTGCAAGAGAATATCTTGTTGTAAAAGAGGTTCTTACCTACAGTGATCCGGCTACTGGTTCGGAAATCACAATCATTCCTTCGGATACTTACGAGGTAACTACTATGGTAGATTTTGGGACTAAAGTATTAGGTACTCAGAATGCTACTCTTAAAAATATTTCAGAATTTAAAGACGAAATCTCATCAGCAAGAACATTCAGCTTCCTGCATGAATTGGAAATGCTTTTAGATCATGGTTTGATCAAAGGTGGAGATATTTCCAATGCCATTGTATATGTAGATAAAGATCTTACTCCTGAAACTACAGAAAAATTAAAGAAAGCCTTTGGGAAAGATAATGTATCGATAAGACCCAACGGTATTCTTGACAATCTTAACTTAAACTATCCTAACGAAGCGGCGAGACACAAATTACTGGATGTAATCGGTGACCTTGCTTTGGCAGGAGTAAAAATAAAAGGTAAAGTTATTGCTAACAAACCGGGACACTTTGTGAATACTCAGTTTGCGAAAAAACTAAACCGCCAGTGGAAATTGCAGAAAAAGAAAAACGTTCCGGATTTTGACCTGACAAAAGAACCAGTATTCGATATCAACGGAATTATGAAGCTTATGCCTCACAGACCTCCGTTCTTATTGATCGATAAAGTTCTTGAACTTTCAGACTCTCACGTAGTAGGTTTGAAAAACGTAACCATGAACGAACCTTTCTTCGTGGGACACTTCCCTAAAGAACCTGTAATGCCTGGAGTTCTTCAGGTAGAAGCATTGGCACAGACAGGAGGAATTCTTGTATTGGCCAGCGTTCCGGATCCTGAAAACTATTCTACTTATTTCATCAAAATTGATAAGGTGAAATTCAAGAGAAAAGTAATTCCGGGAGATACACTTATATTCAAAATTGAATTGATAGAGCCTATCAGAAGAGGAATTGTTCATATGCAGGGGTATGGATATGTAGGAGACACTGTAGCAGTAGAAGCAGAGCTTATGGCTCAAGTTGCAAAAAATAAAGTTGATTAAATGATTCATCAATTAGCAGCCGTAGATAAACGTGCGAAAATCAGCAAAAATGTAATCGTAGAACCTTTCACTACCATTGCAGGGGATGTAGAAATTGGAGAAGGAACATGGATTGGTCCTAATGTAACCATTATGGATGGCGCAAGAATAGGAAAAAACTGTAGGATTTTTCCGGGTACTGTAATCTCTGCAATTCCTCAGGATCTGAAATTTGATGGTGAAGATACCCAGGTAATTATCGGTGATGATACAACAATCAGAGAATGTGTTACCGTAAACAGAGGGACAAAGGCTTTGGGATATACTAAAATAGGAGCGAACTGCCTTATTATGGCTACCTCGCATATTGCCCATGATTGTGTTATCGGAGATCACGTTATCATTGTAAACGGTTGTGGTATTGCAGGACATGTGGAGATTGGAGATTATACTGTAATGGGAGGTTTATCAGCAGTTCACCAATTCGGTAAAATCGGAAAACATGTCATGATTTCCGGAGGTACTCTGGTAAGAAAAGATATTCCGCCTTACGTAAAAGTTGCAAGAGAGCCTATGTCTTATGCCGGTATCAATTCTGTGGGTTTAAGAAGAAGAGGATTTACCAATGAGAAAATCTTTGAAATCCAGAAAATCTACAGAGCCATCTTCCAGATGAAGATGAACGTTTCACAGGCTATTTCCCATATTGAAAAAGAAATGCTTCCAACGGCTGAGAGAGATGAGATCTTACAGTTTATTCAAAACTCACCAAGAGGTATCGTAAAAGGATACGGAACCGGTAAAGAGAGTAACTGATGAAAAAATTGTCTTTCCTTTTTGTACTGGCGATTTCCCATTTTTATCTGTCCCAGAACCAGAGAATAACAGGTATGGAGTTCTATTACGGCTTCTCGGACTATAAAAAAGACAGCCTTGCTAAACCCAGTGTTTATGCAGAAGTAAAAAGTCAGAATGAAGATTACATCAAAATATCTCCATTCAGATATACAGATACGGATAAAAAAGCAAAGAAGGAGAATAGAGCATGGCTGATGAAATATCAGGATAATCTGTATTTTAGTATGACCTATGCAGCGTATATCTATTCTTTTGATACATTTGCAAGAGTCAATGTAATTGGGAAGAAATATTTTCTGGTCTATCTTGATGAAGTAAAAGATAAAAAAGCAATTTCATACAATAATCCTTATGGAGGAGGTTTGCTGGGAGGTGCTTTAAATGCAGGGCTGACTCCTAAGTTTGCATGGAAGGATAAAAAAGGAAATTCTTACAAGGTTCTTTTGATTGATATTGAAAAATCAAATAATACCTCTGATAAAAGAGATGTCAGCTTCGGATTGGTAGTAGATACAAAACTTATTGTGAAGCTCACAGATAATGATCCTGAAGTCATTTCAAAACTAAAGACCAATCAGTATTACTTAGAGGATATAATTGATTTGGTGAACAAAGAGAATAATAAATAAAAGAATATAATATATTAATGGCAACAAGTAACGATATCAGAAAAGGGCTATGCATCGAATATAGCAATGATATTTATAAAGTAATCGAGTTCCTCCACGTAAAACCGGGAAAAGGACCTGCTTTCGTAAGAACAAAATTAAAGTCAGTGACGAACGGTAAAGTAATTGATAATACTTTCTCTGCAGGACACAAAATTGATGAAGTAAAAGTAATCACCAGAAAATTCCAGTATCTGTATGATGATGAGAACGGATTCCACTTCATGAACAATGATGATTTCTCTCAGTTATACATCAACAAAGAAATGATTGAGAACTCTCAGTTTATGAAAGCGGGTGAAGAAGTGACTATCATTTTGAAAGAAGCTGATGAAACTCCACTTTCTGCTGAACTTCCACAATCCGTATACCTTGATGTTATCGAAGCTGATCCGGGTGTAAAAGGAAACACAGCAACCAATGCTCTTAAAAACGCAATCGTTGAAACAGGAGCAAGAGTAATGGTTCCTTTGTTCATTGAACCGGGAGACAGAATTAAAGTAAGCACTGAAGACGGCAGCTACTTAGAAAGAGTAAAAGAATAAATAAAATGTACATAAATTCGGTTTGCATCAGCACTCCGAATTTTGTTTTATAAGAAAATCTATTGTTATGAGATTCCATTCTCCGCAAAAGCTTAAAACCATTGCAGATTTAATAGGCTCAGCATTTGTAGGCCCTGAAGATTTCGAAGTATTGGGCACCAATGAAATTCACATGGTAAAACCAGGTGATATTGTTTTTGTGAATCACCCTAAATATTACGACAAAGCGTTAAACTCTGCAGCTACTATTATTTTAATTGATAAAGAAGTAGATTGCCCGGAAGGCAAAGCGCTTTTGGTTTCTGATGATCCTTTCAGAGACTTTAATAAAATCAATACCCATTTTACCAGAATCTATAATTTCACAGAAGAACTACACGATGTTGAAATAGGAGAAGGAACCAAAATCCATTCTTCGGCAGTAATCGGGAACAACGTGAAAATCGGGAAAAATACCTTAATCTTTCCTAATGTTGTCATTGGTGACCGTACGGAAATTGGTGATAATGTCATCATCCAGTCCAATACAGTTCTGGGAGGTGATGCATTTTATTACAGAAAATTAAATGGAAATTTTGACCGTCTGATTTCTGTTGGAAATGTTGTTATTGAAAACAATGTGGAGATCGGAAACGGGTGTACCATTGACAGAGGAGTTACAGACTCTACCATCATTGGAGAAGGATCCGTTTTGGATAACCAGATTCAGATCGGACATGATACCGTTATCGGAAAAAAATGCCTGATTGCTTCTCAGGTAGGAATTGCAGGATGCTGTATCATTGGTGATGAAGTGACATTATGGGGACAGGTAGGAATTGCTTCCGGCAATAAAATTGAGTCGGGATCCGTGCTTCTGGGAAAAACAGGAGTCAACAGAGATCTTGAAAAAGGAACCTATATCGGGATGTTTGCAGAAGATTTTAAAACTTATCTGAAAAAAGAAGTAAAACTGAGAAATCTCAAATAAACAATTCCAAAGGTTTTATCCAAAATCAAAGAAATTTGAGTAAATTTGTGAGCATTAATAAAATAATAAATAAATTAAAACAACAATAAAATGTCAATTTTAGTAAACAAAGATTCTAAAGTAATTGTACAAGGATTTACAGGGAACGAAGGAACTTTCCACGCTGGTCAGATGATTGAATACGGAACAAACGTAGTAGGTGGTGTTACCCCAGGAAAAGGAGGTAGCGAGCACTTAGGAAAACCGGTATTTAATACAGTAGCTGACGCTGTTGAAAAAGCAGGAGCAAACGTAAGTATCATTTTCGTACCACCGGCATTCGCAGCAGACGCTATCATGGAAGCTGCTGAAGCAGGAATCAAAGTAATTGTATGTATTACTGAAGGTATTCCTGTAGCTGATATGGTAAAAGTAAAATCTTACATCGCTGACAGAGACTGCAGATTAATCGGACCAAACTGCCCTGGAATCATTACTTCTGAAGAAGCTAAAATTGGTATTATGCCAGGTTTCGTTTTCAAAAAAGGAAAAGTAGGTATCGTTTCAAAATCAGGAACGCTTACTTATGAAGCTGCTGACCAGGTAGTAAGAGCAGGTTACGGTATCTCTACTGCAATCGGAATCGGTGGTGACCCAATCATCGGAACAACTACAAGAGAAGCATTAGAGCTATTCATTAACGATCCTGAAACTGAAGCTGTTGTAATGATCGGTGAAATCGGTGGAGGTCTTGAAGCTGAAGCTGCAAGATGGTACAAAGCAAGCGGATCTACTAAACCGGTTGTAGGTTTCATCGCCGGACAGACCGCTCCGAAAGGAAGAACAATGGGACACGCAGGTGCTATCGTAGGTGGTGCTGAAGATACAGCTCAGGCAAAAATGGAAATCATGAGAGAAAACGGTATCAACGTTGTTGATTCTCCTGCTGATATTGGTGCTACTGTAGCTAAAATTCTAGGATAATATAAAACCAAACATATGAAAAAACTTTTATTAGCCTCAGCTTTAACGCTTTCTGCTTTATCATTTGCACAGGTGCAGTGGAAAAGCACAAGATTTGGAGTGACAGGAGGTTTAAACTACTCCAGAGTATCTAACGCCCATAATCCTTCAGGCCCAAGATATACTTTCCAGGCTGGAGCTTTGGCATTGATTCCCGTAGGAAAGGCAAACCAATTCTTTATTCAACCTGAAGTTCTGTATTATGGTGCAGGAGAAACAGGAAAAGATAAAGATGCTAAAGGGGTAAGTGGTTATGACGCATTATATGCTAATAACTACCTGAGTGTACCTCTTTATTTTAAAGGATATTTTTCTGAAGCAGAATCAGAATTCTTTGGATTGATAGGACCTAGATTTAACTTCTTGCTGAGCCAGAACGTTAAAGACGCTCCAGTAAGCAGACCTTATTATGATCCCGATGTTACTGATCCTAACCAGCCGGCAGGCGTAAACGGTAAGGCCAACAGTTTTAACTGGGGACTTGGTCTGGGCGTAGGATATAGCTACAAA
Organism: Chryseobacterium cupriresistens; assembly: GCF_046614675.1. Lineage (NCBI taxonomy): Bacteria > Pseudomonadati > Bacteroidota > Flavobacteriia > Flavobacteriales > Weeksellaceae > Chryseobacterium > Chryseobacterium cupriresistens. The sequence continues at coordinate 701,128 of NZ_JBKKJT010000002.1, forward strand.
AGACAACTTGAAGTAGCGGTAAAATATGACTTAGGTCTAAGCGATACTTATCCTGGTCTTGCTAAAGAAACCAAAGGTACTGATAAGAAAAAATCAGAACAGGTAATTGCACTTACTTTAAGCTATATATTCAAATAGAATATTTCAGAATATAAAAAATCCCGGAAACGCAGTTTCCGGGATTTTTTTTTTTATCTGTTGGCAAATCAATCAGCGTTTTCAGCTTTTCCGTTATTTAGCCATTACCCTTTAATCCACTTCCAAAGCTCTTTTAACGTAGCTTTATTTCCATACATTAAAATTCCTACACGATAGATTTTGCCGGCAAGGAAGATCATGAAAATAGTGGTTACCAGCAATAATGTAATAGACAATGCAATCTGCCATGCAGGAACTCCAAACGGAATTCGGGCAATCATAGCAACCGGTGAAGTAAACGGGATGATGGATAGCCAGAAGCCTAAAGGACCTTCCGGATTGTTCATCAATGTGAAGCTTCCATACATTCCTAATGTCAGCGGTAAAATAGCAAATAAAGTAAACTGCTGGGTTTCTGTTTCGTTATCCACTGCAGAACCAATAGCTGCATAAATAGAACTATAGAAGATATACCCTAAAAGGAAAAATACGATGAATACAAAAATGATGAGCGGGAAGTTCAACTCCAGTAAACTGTGAGAAATCTGGGTAGCAAGCTGTCCCATATCCAGTTTACTTGCCATCTCCTCATTTCCCCCCGGAATATTCTTTTGAAGAGGAGAGAACCCTGTATTGAGTACCAATGCACCAATAACAGACATGGTAATCCAGATCAGAAACTGGGTCAGTGCAACCATGGTTACTCCCAGAATTTTACCCATCATCAGTTCAAAAGGTTTTACAGAAGAAATGATGATCTCTACAACACGGTTGTTTTTTTCTTCAAGTACACTTTTCATCACCCTTACCCCGTAAATAATGATGAACATAAAAGTAACATACATCAGTACCATACTCAATCCGGATTTCACCCCGAAAACAAGATCCGAGTCCTCTTTGTTATTATCCGTAACGTTGATGGTTTTTAAGCTGAAGTTTTTATCAAGATCGTTTAATTGAGTTTCCTGAATACCCAGCTGCTTGATCTTTTCTTTTCGGACAACATTACTGATATCAGATACAATTCTCTGTTTTGTGTCAAACCCGATTTTACTGTTGATAATCAGTCTGGTTTCCTTTTCAAGCTCATCAAAATTCTGGTTTTTCAGCTGTGGAAGAATCAGGATGCCATCGAGAGATTCATTCCCTTTTAGATTGTTAATCTTGGACTTTTCATCCGCTGCAGAAACAAAAACATAGCTTAATTTATCATTTGATTGAAGCTGATTGGTAAACAAGCCGCTCTTATCAACCACTTCTATGATACTATGCGATTCATTCGCCTTAAACATTAGCCCTACCACTGCTCCGAAAGCAATAATCAGGACAGGGGCAAGCAGAGTCAATATGATAAAGGATTTTTTCTTAACCTGGGTAAGAAACTCTCTCTTGGTAATTAAAAAAATATTATTCATAAAATTAAGAATGGTTACTTACAGCATTAATAAACACTTCATTCATACTTGGTATTCTTTCGTCGAATGATCTCACTTTACCTACCTGTACAAGATCAAGAAGAACATTATTCTGGCTCTGCTCATTTTTCAGGTCAAAAGAAACAAGATTATTTTCATTGGATAAATTGAAGATCTCATATTTGTTTCTGAAATTTTCAAACTGATCATTGCTTACTTCAGAAAGCGTAATCCCAAAAATATTTTTCTTGAATTTTTCCCTTACGTCAAAAACCCTTCCGTCAATAATCTTCTTTGAATTGTTGATCAACGCAACATAATCACACATTTCCTCCACACTTTCCATTCTGTGGGTAGAAAGAATGATGGTCGTTCCGTTATTTTTAAGGTCAATGATCTGATCTTTAATTAAGTTGGCATTCACCGGATCAAAACCTGAAAACGGCTCATCAAGAATTAAAAGATGAGGCCTGTGAAGAACAGTAACTACAAACTGGATTTTTTGAGCCATTCCTTTAGAAAGTTCAGAAAGCTTTTTCTTCCACCATTGGTCGATGTTCAGCTTTTCAAACCATTTTTTGGCTTCATTCAAGGCATCACTTTTTTTCATGCCTTTCAGTTCCCCGAAATAGAGAATCTGGTCACCAACCGTCATGTTTTTGTACAGTCCTCTTTCTTCAGGCATATAGCCAATATCTTTAATATGACCTGGATTAAGCTTTTGGCCATTGATATGGATTTCTCCGGAATCTGCCTGAGTAATTTGGTTAATGATACGGATAAAAGAAGTCTTTCCGGCTCCGTTAGGACCTAAAAGGCCATAAATACTGCCTTTCGGGACATGGATGCTGAAATCATCCAGGGCGACCTTTTTTCCGGCATTATAGGTCTTTTTAATATGTTCAGCTTTTAGCATTAAATCGTTTCTTTTTACTATTAGTATGAAAAAGTCCCGAAAGTTACGGAAATATTAAAACAGAATTAATGTAAAAAGAAAAAATCCTGATGATTATCAGGATTTTAATTTATTGTTTCACGATTTGAGTAACTTTCTGTGTGTTGTCACTTAAAATATATCGGATCATATATTTTCCGGGCTTCAATTTTTCAATATTAATCTCTCCGGAATTCATATTTACCGTATAACTAGCGACCTGCATACCCAAAATTGAATAAAAAGTCACGCTTTTGATTCTTAAAGAAGAATCTTTTGCCTTAATAATAAGGAAATCCTTTGCAGGATTTGGATAGGCAAGCAATACACCGTCATCCGCCTTTTGAGTGGTGGAACCCGGCTCTCTAAGCTGAGCTTTGAAATTGTTGGAAAATCCAACAAAAGTGCCTACAAATAGAAATAAAAGTAAAAGTTTTTTCATCAAATTTATAATTTCTCGAATATATATAACAAATGTAATACATTCTGCAATTTCGTACAATAGTTTTTTGCAGAACTTATATTAAATTTGTAGAAACTTATTCAAAAAGTATTCCAAAATGATACATTCAAGAAATAGAAGACTTAGAGTTAATGAATCTATCAGAGGTTTGGTAAGAGAAAATGTGCTTACAACTGATGATTTTGTAATGCCGATCTTCGTAATGGAGGGCGAAAACAAGCAGGAGGCAATCCCGTCTATGCCGGGAATTTTCAGGCGCAGTATAGATTTAACAGTGAAGGAATGTAAGGAATTATTTTCTTTGGGGGTAAAAGCTGTCAATTTGTACATGAAAGTGTCAGAACATCTGAAAGACAATACAGGAAAAGAAGCCTGGAACAAAGACGGATTGATGCAGAACACCATCAAAGCCATCAAAGATGCCGTTCCGGGAATGATTGTAATGCCGGATGTAGCTTTAGATCCTTATTCAATCTACGGACACGATGGAATTATTGAAAACGGAAAAGTTGTAAATGATGCTACCAATGATGCACTGGCAAGAATGTCGGTATCTCATGCAGAAGCAGGAGCTGATCTTGTAGCACCAAGTGATATGATGGATGGCAGAGTAATGGTCATTCGTGAAGCTTTGGAAGAAAGCGGATTTACAGATGTAGGAATTGTAAGTTATGCTGCCAAATATGCAAGTTCTTTCTACGGCCCTTTCAGAAGTGCTTTAGACAGTGCTCCGAAAGATGATATGGAAATTCCGAAAGATAAAAAAACATATCAGATGGATTTCCACAACTCACGCGAAGCCCTGAATGAGGTATTTAAAGATATAGATGAAGGAGCTGATGTAATTATGATTAAACCAGGACTTCCGTACCTGGATATCGTTTCCAAAGTACGTGAAGCCATCGATCTTCCGATTGCAGTATACAATGTAAGTGGAGAATATGCCATGGTAAAAGCAGCGGCTCAAAACGGCTGGCTGGATAACGACAAAACAATCATTGAAAGTTTGACTTGTTTTAAAAGAGCTGGTGCAGATATGATCTTTACTTATTTTGCAAAAGAAGCAGCTATTCTTTTAAATAAATAATGATTAAATTCATTCCAATAAAAAAGAGACTACTCAATCGGTAGTCTCTTTTTATTTCTAATGAGGTGATGATAATTTTTTACAACCATCCTTTTTTTCCATAGACATACGTATCATCGAATTGTTTATCGCTCATAAAAAGATATAAAATACCTTCGATAAAAGGAATAACAGAGGCAGCACCAAAAGTAACGATATTCAGAAGCAGCTGAATAATTCCCTCCTTCGTATATCCAAGATAAAATTTATTTAAAGCCAGCCATCCCACAAGAATTCCCAATATAGCGGCAGGGATTTTCTTTTCTGAACGGTAAGGAACATTGCTTTGCTGGTTGTGCACATTTTCTGTTTTTGTATACCCGTAGTTTTCCATTTCTTACTATTTATAATTGATTGATGTTTTACGATAAGTAGATTAAAGTAGTGAAAAGTTACAATAGGTTGTAAATGAACAAGTTTAGATTTAACGTAAACAAGTTTAGATTAACCTATAAGTGAAGTTTATATTTTTGATATATTTGCCCTATGATTTTACGAGGAGAAAACTTAATCAAGGAATACGGTCCTAAAAAAGTTGTAAAAGGCGTTTCTGTACAGGTTCAACAGGGAGAAATTGTTGGTTTGCTGGGTCCGAACGGGGCAGGAAAAACCACATCGTTTTATATGATTGTAGGGTTGGTTAAGCCTACTTCAGGAAAAATTTTTCTGGATAAGCAGGAGATTACTACCGATGCCATGTACCGAAGAGCCCAGAAGGGAATCGGATATCTGGCTCAGGAAGCTTCGGTTTTCAGAAAACTGTCTGTAGAGGAAAATATCATGGGCGTATTACAGCTGACCAAACTTTCAAAACGTGAGCAGCAGATCAAATGTGATGAACTGATTGAAGAGTTTTCTTTACAGCACGTTCGTAAAAACAGAGGTGATCTTCTTTCCGGGGGAGAAAGACGTAGAACCGAGATTGCACGCTGTCTTGCCACAAGCCCGAACTTCATTCTTCTGGATGAGCCTTTCGCAGGGGTAGACCCGATTGCCGTAGAAGATATTCAGAAAATTGTAAGAAGTCTTGTTGATAAAAATATCGGAATTCTGATTACCGACCACAACGTACAGCAAACCCTGGCGATTACCAATAAAACCTATATTATGTTTGAAGGAAAGATCCTTAAAGAAGGACTTCCGGAAGATCTTGCCAATGATCCGCAGGTAAGAGAAGCCTATCTGGGTGAAAACTTCGTGTATCAGAGTATTTTAGATAAGCCTAAAAAGAAGAAATACGCTTACAATATCTGGGCTGGTAATTTTGATTCAAAATCACAGCTGCAAGGATTTGTGAATGAAAATTTCAGTCAGTTTGATGATCTTAGATTGTTACATGGCTTTGAAGAAGTCAGCTTTGCAACCTTAGCGAACTCTGAAATTGAACATATTTTTAATGATGTAGTGGATAAAAATGCCAACAACTCATTTGTTTTGCAGAAAAAAGAAATCAATTCCCAATATTCTCTGGAACAGGCAGAAGCAGAGTCTAAAGAAGCCAGCAGAAAAGAGCTGCACTACCTTACAACTTATGTATTTGAAGGATAAAATATAAGCATTCACTTGCTGAACATGATAATAAAACGTACCTTTTTCTCTTGAAAGCGGTACGTTTTTCATTTAAAATGATTTCTATGGCTAAACCTTTTAACAGAACTGTCACCTTATTCGGAATCTATAAACAGCTTGTCCCGTTCATCAGACCTTACAGACCTATGATTTACGGAACCTTGTTTCTTACTTTTCTGGGTGCTCTGGCAGCACAGGTGAACCCGATTGTTCTGAAATACACGGTGGATGAAGTCACTAAACTTACGCATCTTCCGCATCCGATGTCGGAGGGAATTCATATTCTCATTATTATTTCCATTATTTTACTGGGGAAAGAATTGTTGAACATCTTTATCAACTTCGGACAGAAATTTTATGGCGAAAAAATAAGGATCAATGTGAGCTCCGTGCTGGCACAATCAGCCATTGATAAGATTTTGACCTACAGAGTTGCTTATTTTAATGATGAAAACCATGAGTCCGGAAAATTACAGATCAGAATAGACCGCGGAATAGAAAGTCTGACAAGATTGGTTCAGAACTTTTTTATTGATATCCTTCCTCTTTTTTCCAATGCCATTATTGCACTCATCATTATGTATATGCAGAATGTGTATGTAGGGCTCGTTTCTACAATCATTGTTCCGATTTATTTCTACATTAGTTCTCTGCAGGCCAAAAAACTGGGTGGAGTGAGACGCCAGCTTAGAAATCAGAGAGAAAAAAAGACCTCCGGACTTTTGAACCTGATCAATTCTATTATGGTCATTAAAAGTTTTGTCCGGGAAAAATTTGAAGGGAAAAAACAATATGACCTTCAGATGGAGCTGATGGAAAGCCAGATGATCACAAGAAGAACCAATTTTATTTATGATGGTTTAAAAACTTTTATTGAGCAGTTCGGTGTTGTTTTGATTATCCTTTTAACCGTTTATCTTGTACTTGACCAGCAAATGACCATTGGAGCAATTATGCTTCATATTATGCTTTTCAACAATGTTTCGGCACCGATCCGGCAGCTTCACAGGATTTATGATGATATGAACGATGCCATGATCTATGCCGAAGGATATTTCGATATTTTAAATGCAGATAGTGAGACAGAATCAAACGGTACTTTTGTAGAAAAAGAAATCAAAGGAACTTTTGAATTGAAGAATGTTGATTTCACCTATCCCAACGGTACAAAAGCGTTACATAATGTTTCCATGAAAATTGAAAACGGAAAAACGACTGCTTTGGTAGGATTGAGCGGTGCAGGAAAGTCAACGGTTATCAATCTTTTGTGTAAATTCTATCTTCCGGATTCCGGGGAGATTCTTTTGGATGGAGTCAACCTTAATGAATATGAAAATACTTTCCTGAGAAGTGATCTTGGGTTGGTACTTCAAAAAAATCATATCTTTCAGGGAAGCATAGAAGATAATATCCGTTACGGAGATATGAATGCCGGTTTTGAAAAAATTCAGGAGGCTGCAAAAAAAGCTTATCTGCACGATCAGATCATGGATCTTCCTGAAAAATATCAGCATGATGCTACTCAGCTTTCAGGAGGACAGCAGCAGAGAATTGCCATTGCCAGACTGTTCCTTAAAAATCCACCGATTATTTTTCTGGATGAACCGACAGCCAGCCTTGATGCCATTGCTACAGAACAGATCAAAAATTCTCTGGATGCTATTAAAGAAGGAAGAACGGTGATCATCATTTCCCATTCTCTTTCACAGATTCTGGATTCAGATACGATTTATGTGATGAAAAAAGGCAGAGTGGTGGAAAATGGAACTCATGATGAATTATACAATAAAGAAGGAACATACCGTGAGATTTTTGATGCCTCAGCCCGCAGTCTTAATCTCGATAAACTGGTGAATACTTTTAAAGAAAATTAAAGTCAAAAAGCCATCTCATTTATAAGTCATACCTCAAAAAAGAATTTTAGCTTTGTTCCATCATGAACGATCACTATTTAAAAAAGCTCGATAGGGTAACGGCTATCCTTACCCAGTTGCAGTCGAAACCTGTTGTACGCGCTCAGGATCTGGCTGAAAAGTTTGATGTAAGTATCAGAACTATTTACCGTGATGTAAAAACCCTGGAAAATGCGGGTATTCCTATTGTTGGAGAAGCTGGAAATGGTTACTCTTTAATGGATGGTTACAAACTTCCTCCCATTATGTTTACCAAAGAAGAAGTGTTAAGTTTCATTACTGCTGAAAAGCTGATGCAGAAATTTTCCCACCAAAGCTTGGGAAATCATTATCAGGCTGCCATGGAAAAAGTACGTTCAGTACTGAAATATTCTGATAAAAATCTGATTAAAAATATCGAGAAGCAAATAGATGTTTTCAGCTTTCATACAGATTCCGGAGATTCACTGAAAAACGTAATTCCTATCATTCTCGAAAGCATTGCGGAGAAAACCCAGCTCAATATCAGGTATAAAACGGTAGATGAAAGAGTAAGCAACAGAACGATTGAAACAGTTGGTATGTTTTTCGAATTTAATTTCTGGTATATCATGGCCTACTGTATCTTGAGAAAAGATTTCAGGCAGTTTCGTATCGACAGAATTCTGGAAATCTCAAAAACACAGAATCCGTTTTTACAGGAATACGGACAAGTGAATGATTACCGTAAAAAATCAAATGGAAATAAGGTTATAGCCAAACTGCTGGTTGATAAAAAGATCATGAATCATTTGGTAAATTCTAAAAAATACTATGGATTGATAGAAGAAGTAGAAACCGAACGGGGGATGGAACTCACTTTTGAAACAGAATGGATCAGTGATGGATTTCCCCGCTGGTTGATCACTTTTGCAGATTATGCTACAGTTCTGGAGCCGGAAAGTCTTCGCATCCGTTTGAATGAACTGCTTGTAAAAATGGTTGAAAGACATCAATAATAAAACCCCAACAAGACTGTTGAGGTTTAAAGACTTAATTGAGGCAAATAAATGAAATGGTTTAAGGAAAGGCAGAATTGCAAAAAAGTCAATTTGTTGTGTCGCAAAAAAAGATATAAGTTTTGGTTACCCTTTCTGCAATTTTACCTTCTCAGTGCATTAAAATCTCTCCCAGAAGAAAGGGGGTTCAATTCCTAAAGCTCTCAGATAAACGTATCCTTGTCCACGGTGATGAACTTCATTATCTACAAAATAAAGAATGTTCTGATATACCGGAAATTCATATTGTCCGAATAAATTGAAAGTCTCCTGAAAACGTTCTTCAGAAATCTGATTGAAATAATGGTTGATCACTTCCGTTTCTTCATCCCATTTTTTCAAAATTTCTTCCTTGGTTTTCGGATTAAAAGCTTCTTCACTGTAAGCTTCCATATTTCCTTCCACAATTCCTTTTAAAGCAGGCCCGCCAATGCTGATCAGTTCTACTGCCAGTTTTGCAAATGGTCTCATTCCGCCTACAGAAAATTCAAATAGCTCTTTTTCAGGAAAAGATTCAATCACTCTTCTTGTAAGATTTCTGTGTCCTTGCCAATCTTCTAATAGCTGTTCAGATGTCATGAATTGTTTTGTAGCTGTTGCTGTAGTTGTCATAATGTTTTGTTTTTTTTGTTTGTTGTTGATACAAAGGTAAGAGAGGGTTATGACAACAGTTTGTCAGCAGGATTTTTCATATTGAAAAAATATTTTTTCTTTGCTAAAATATCCTGGCCCGTTTTTACGTTAGAAAAGAGGATATTAATAAAAAAAACGTTATTATTAGAATTATGAAGAAGTATATTTTGCCTGTTATTACTGGTTTTTTATTAGTATCATGCAATAAGATTGAGGAAAAAATTGACCAGACTGTCCAGAAAACAACCGAAGCAGTACAACAAAAAACACAGCAGGCTGTAGAAGAAACAGTAAAGAAAACAGTCAATGAATCTATAAATTCTTTAACCAACGCCGAAGACGTAAAGTTTAATACCGTTTTCCCTGGTACAGGGGCTTCCATTGTTTCTGAAGAAAAAGGAAAGAAAATTAAAATTCCGGGAATACCAGAAGGATATATCTTTAAATATAAAGCCGACATTGCAGTGTTGCTGCCATTTTTGGAAAGTCAGCCAACGTCTGATGAAAATAAATCTGATAAAACTACCAGAAAGATTGATGGCCAGAACATTATTGACAAAATAAGCTTTTTATCAAAATTTCTTCCTGATAATACATTTGACACCAGTATTCTCGAAGATATTAAATCCGATAAAAATATTCAGTATTATAAGCTGAAAAGATTTCCGAACAGTAGTACCATTATCTACAACCCAAAAAATCAGACCATCATACAATACGTAGAGGTAAATAAATAATTTGGATATGGCCGGTTTCTCCCGGCCATTTTTTTATTTCCATTCATTTTCCGGTCATTGCGAGCCAAAGCGAACCCATCTTAACTCATTGAAAATTACCTTTCAGAACGAATAAAATCATGTTTATTTGTGATGTTAACTAATTAATTTTTTTATACAAATATGATGTTGTTGATTTATATTTTTTCATGTTATTAATAATTCACTTTACGTTTCGAGTATTAATTCCTGTTTTTATTAAATGGCATAGTTTTCGCAAATATGAAATAGAATTGTTATTATATTTTTTATTTTAATGTTTAATGTTAATTTTTTTACTAGTTTTATTAAATAATTAACAATCGACATGAAGGAAAATTTATTGAATAGAAAAATCTATGTCTTAGTATTAAGCGGAGCTGGTGTTATGGGATATGCTCAGGACAGCATAAAACAAAATAAAATAGACGAAGTGGTGGTGACCACGGGGAGAACTAAGCCCAGAACCATCATTACCTCAGCAATTCCTATAGACAATATTTCAGCAGCGCAGCTAAAATCTACAGGACAGGTTACTTTTGACAAAGCTTTAACCTATGCTGTTCCCTCTTTTAATTCATCACAACAAACTGTTTCTGATGCCACGGCCCATTTTGATCCGGCAGACTTAAGGGGTTTGGGACCTTCCAGAACATTAGTTTTAGTTAATAATAAAAGAAAAAATCAAAGTGCTCTCATTTACGTAAATGATACACCGGGAAAAGGTGAAGTAGGTACAGACCTGAAAAGTATTCCTTCAGCAGCCTTACAAAACGTAGAGGTCCTGAGGGATGGAGCATCTGCACAATACGGATCTGATGCTATTGCAGGAGTGATCAATATTATCCTTAAGAATGGTGTTGGGAAAAGCACAGTGAATCTCTTTTCCGGAATTACTTCAAAAGGAGACGGTTTTAATATCGGTGCAGATTTTAATACAGGAATCAGGGTTGCAAAAACAGGAAGCCTGAATATTACCTTAGGATTTTCTTCCCAAAATAAAACGAACCGCGCAGGTTCTGTTACAAAAGATGAACTTTTTGGTGTAGATAATGCCTGGACTCAGGCCAATCCCGGTTTAGGAATGATCATCGGGCAACCGGAGACCAAAGTGGGCAATATGTTTGTAAATTTTGAATTGCCAACAGGTGAGACGGGTAAATTTTATGCTTTTGGGGGTACAACTTATAGAAATGGGACCAGTTTCGCTTTGTATAGAACACCCTATTGGGTACCGTCAGATTTTGGTTTATTAACTCCAAAAGGACAACCTTACAATGGATTTCAGCCGGAATTTAAAACAGATGTTTATGATTATAATTTAACCTCCGGATGGAAAGGAATGTTTGGAAAATGGAGTTTTGACGGGAGTGCCACCTTTGGCTCTAATGCAGTAGATTATGTAGTAGGAAATACCATTAATACATCTTTGGGTGCAAAGTCACCAACAAGTTTTAAGGCAGGTGGTCATCAGTTCAGTAATATTATAGGAAACATAGATGTCAGCCGGGATTTTGGTGCGCTTGTTTTAGGAGCCGGAGTTGAAGTGCGCAATGAAAACTATCAGGCTAGGGCAGGAGAAGAAGCCTCTTATATGGGAAGTGGCGCAGAATCATTTCCGGGACTGCAGCCTCAAAATGAAGTCAATAAAAACCGTCAGAATATCGGAGCCTATTTCAATGCTGAATGGGATGTTACAAAAAACTTATTAGTTGGAGGAACGGTGAGATATGAAAACTTCAGTGATTTCGGAAATAATGTTTCCTGGAAAGGAAATGCAAGATATAAATTGCTGGATGATAAATTGGTTTTCCGTGGATCTGTTTCTACAGGATTCCGTGCACCTTCCTTACACCAGATATATTATTCCAATGTTCAGACCAAAATTACAGGGAATACGGTAGCCAATCAAGGTACCTTTAATAATGACTCTCAAATTGTAAGATCTGATCTTGGTGTTCCAAAATTAAATGCTGAAAAAGCCTTTAACATTACCGGGGGATTGGCCGTAAAACCTTTTAAAAACCTTACTATTACAGCAGATTATTACAGAATAAAAATTGAAGACCGTGTACTTTTTTCAGGAGATATTGGATACAAAACCGGAGCTCCCGGAAGTCCGGACCTGTCAAACCCTGTGGAAGTCATATTAAACAATAATAAAATAACTTCCCTGAAGTTTTTCACCAATGCTGTCAATACAGTTACTCAGGGAGTAGACTTTGTCGCGAATTATTATACTTCTGCTATTGGAAAAGGAAGATTAGGCGTTATTGCTGCCTTCAATTATAACGAGACTAAAATAGTAGATAATATTGCCGTTCCGTCTATTTTGGCGCAAAATGGCTATTCAGAAAACTTTTTTGACAGAAAGGAACAATCCAGAATTACTTCTGCAAGGCCAAAAACAAAAACAATCCTTAGTCTGTCTTATGACATTACAAAGTTTAATTTTAACCTTAATAATACTTACTTTGGTTCTGTTACATGGCAGCATGCCACTGATCCTGCCAAAGATCAGACATTTTCCGGTAAGGTGGTTACAGATATAGTTTTAACCTATAAAATTACGAATGACCTTAAAGTTTCCGGAGTTGTAAATAATTTATTTAATGTTTACCCGGACGTCATAGACAGCAAAGGAGATGTAGTGACAGATCTTGGAGGAAGATTCAAGTATCCATGGGAGGTCAACCAGTTTGGATTTAACGGAACCACTTTTCAGCTTAATGTTAATTACACTTTTTAACTCATCAATAAGGAATTGAAATTTGCTGGTCATACTTAATAATGAGGAAGCAATTTCAAAAGATATACAACCAACCTATGTGAAATTTGCCTGGCATGAATTAATGTCAGGCAATTTTTTTTCAGATAGAACAGGCAGTTATTACTACATTTTACTTTTTACATTGTATAAAAAAAGGTATTTTAGTACTATGAAAATTTATACAAAGACAGGAGATAAAGGTCAGACTGCATTGTACGGCGGAACAAGAGTTTCCAAAGCCAGTGCAAGAGTAGACAGTTATGGAAATATAGACGAGCTGAATTCATTCATAGGGATTGCAAAAAGCCATATCGAAGATGAAGAAGTGCTGAGACAGCTGAAGAAAATCCAGTTTGATTTGTTCACTGTAGGTTCAGAAGCGGCAACACCTGTGGATAAGCTGATGCTTGCCAATGGGAAATCCCGCCTTCCGATCATTATTTCAGAAACAGAAATTGAGGAACTGGAACAATGGATGGATGCTTTTGATGAAAAACTGGAGCCGCTTCAGTATTTTATTTTGCCAGGTGGAGGAAAATCGGCAACTTTTTTACACGCAGCAAGAACCATCTGCAGAAGAGCAGAACGTTCACTGGTATTTCTGAATGAATCAGAAGAAGTACGTCCCGAATTAATTAAATATTTAAACAGGCTTTCAGATTATCTTTTTGTATTGGCCAGATACATATCAAAACTGAACAACGAACCGGAAGAATACTGGAATCCGAATGAAAGATAAAGCAGTACTTTTCATCAACGGAGATGCTCCAAAATCATTACCCAGCCCTGAAAATTATGAATTGATTGCCTGCACAGACGGTGCCTTTCATTATTTAAAAAGAATGGGATTTCCTTTGGATAAGCTGGATTTTATATCCGGCGATTTTGATTCGCACTCCGGATCAGATGAAGATATGTATGAGGAAAAATTTATCCTTACATTAGATCAGGAAAAAACAGACTTTCATAAGGCTCTGGAAATTATTCAGGAAAAAGGTTTTTCAGCAGTTGATGTTTTTGGAGGAAGCGGTGGTGAGCAGGATCATTTTCTTGGAAATCTTACCGTTGCTTTTGCATTCAAAGACCTGATGAATATTAAATTTTATGATGAGTTTTCAGAATATTATTTTATTCCCAATCATTTTACATTGAGAGGAGTGAAAAACAGGATGATTTCTCTTTATCCGTTTCCATCAGTGAATAATATCACGACAAAAGGTCTCAATTGGCCTTTGACTAATGAAAGCCTTAGCATTACTTCAAGAATAGGAACCCGGAATTTTGCCGTTGAAGATGAGGTTTCTATAGAGTATGAATCAGGAGATGTCTTGTTTTTTGTAGGGATCAAGGAGATTGAATATCCGGCAATTTATTAGAGTGATTATTATCAATAGAAATGGACCTTACCTATTGTAAAAAAAGACTGTCATTAAACACAAATTACACCAATGTTTTTCACAAGTGGCACGAATTTTTACATCAATAGAAACGGGCAATAATCCTGAGCTTAGACGAAGGAAGCCCGTTTAATAAAATACAAGAATCCATTGGCTTCAGCCAAAACTTATTAAAAACCATTGAATAAACTAATCAGAATATCAGTTTTCACCATTTCATTATGCTGTATTTTCTCATGTAAAACACAGCATTTTGAAACACCTGAATATGGTAAAAATGAAACTGAAAAAGTGATCCCGATCAGGAAAGTAACCAATTTCCGTACGGTAGGAAATATCAAAAATGCAGATGGAAGAACTTTAAAAGAAGGGAAATTTTACCGGAGTGCCCATCTTCATAAGCTTAAAAGGAAATCTTTCGACGATTTTGAAAAACTGGGAATCAAAGAAATTATTGATCTCAGAAACTCCAGGGAAATTGTTCAAAAGCCCGATCAGCTGCCTTCGGAAAATGTTTACAAAAACTTCTCAGCATTTGAAGATGAAGGAGACCAGCTGGCTCAGGCCAAAAAACTTGTTCTTAAAGGTAAAGTAAATGCTTCCGATGCTGATAAAAGAATGATCGATTTCTACCGTGAGTATGTTACTAAAAATCCGGAAATGATAAAAAGGATTATTACGGAAATACTGGAATCCAAAGATCCTATCCTTTACCATTGCACTGCAGGAAAAGACAGAACCGGAATTACCACCGCATTAATTCTTACCATTCTGAAGTTTGATAAAGAGACTGTTTATAATGAATATCTTTTATCCAATAACTACAGAAAAAATCTTGTTCAAAAAAGATTACGCCTTGCCCATACTTTACATTTCCTCTATCCGAAGATGGATTTACAGGTGCTGGAAAAACTCAGCTGGGTAGAAAAAAGATATCTTGATGCAGCTTTTGAGGAGATCAATAAAAAGTATGGCTCTACAGATGTCTATATTCAGCAGGTATTAGGGATTTCAGATGCCAAAAGAAAAGAATACATTCAGAAGTTTACGTATTGATTATCAGAGATAAATTTTTCTGAGATTCAATATCGGGTGTTAATTTAAAATTATAATAATTTTAACACCTAAAAATGAAACTTTTTTAGCAATTTTGCATTTCTTAATTCACTTGTTTAGAAATGAAAATAAAGTACTCGGAACTTATTGATCAGACATTATATTTTCCTACGGAGGAATTTAATGTTTCTGAGAACAATTTGTTGTTTCACGATATTCCGTTAATGGATGTTGTTGAACAATTTGGCACCCCGCTAAAGATTAGCTACCTGCCGAGAATTTCTCAAAATATTCAGAAAGCGAAAGGCTGGTTTAAAGAAGCTTTTGAGAAAACCGAATATAAAAAGAATTATACCTACTGCTATTGTACAAAATCCAGTCATTTTAATTTTGTATTGGAAGAAGCTCTGAAGAATGATATTTCAATAGAAACATCTTCAGCTTATGATATGGATATCGTAAAATCTCTTTATGAGAAGGGTAAGGTAGATAAGAATATCGAAGTGATCTGTAATGGTTTTAAAACCGATGATTATCTGGCAAAGATTTCAGATATGATCAATAGCGGATTTGAAAATATTACGCCGATTCTTGATAATTACAGAGAGTTGGATAAGCTTACTGAAAGTATTGATTCCACTTTTGATATCGGGATCAGAATTGCATCAGAGGAAGAACCGAAGTTCGAATTCTATACCTCAAGATTAGGAATCGGATATAAAGATATTATTCCTTATTACAGCCAGAAGATCGCGGAACATCCGAACGCAAGACTGAAAATGCTTCATTTCTTTATCAATACAGGGATTAAGGATACAGCATATTACTGGAATGAATTGTATAAATGTCTTCGTGTATATGCACGTCTGAAAAAAATCGCTCCGGAGGTGGATTCACTGAACATCGGAGGTGGTTTCCCAATCAAAACTTCTTTGAATTTTGATTATGATTATCAGTATATGGTGGAAGAAATCGTTTCTCAGATCAAAAAATTCTGTGAAGAGGAAGGAGTAGAAGAACCTAATATCTATACTGAGTTCGGAAGCTTTACCGTAGGAGAAAGTGGGGCCAACCTTTATAAAATCATTTCTCAGAAACGTCAGAACGACAGAGAAAAATGGAATATGATTGATTCTTCTTTCATGACCACTCTTCCTGATACATGGGCTATTTCAAGACACTTTATCATGCTTCCGCTTAACCGTTGGGAAGATACGTATGAAAGAGTATTCTTGGGAGGACTGACTTGTGATTCGGATGACTATTATAACTCTGAACAGCATACCAATGCCATTTATTTACCTGTTTTCAGTGATACAAAACCTTTGTATATCGGATTCTTCCATACCGGAGCTTACCAGGAAACAATCGGAGGATATGGCGGAGTACACCACTGTCTGATGCCTCAGCCGAGACACGTCCTGATTCAGAAAGATGAAAACGGCGAATTACAATATGAGATTTTCCGTGAGAAACAGGAACCTGAAGATGTATTGAAACTTCTTGGTTATAAATAATTTTATGATCAATAGAAATGGGCTTTAGCCCGTTTACAATCAATAGAAAAATCAATTTGGCTTTAGCCAAAACTTATAGAAAACAAAAGCTCTCAGATTCTGAGAGCTTTTTTATCTAAAAATATTTTGAAATTTTGTCCAGTTCCAGATCTTCATAATCAGAAACTACTGTATCTGCTAACGTGTAATCTTGATTTTTAGAATGTGGACTTCTGTATGCGGCACAGAAAATTTTTGCTCTGTGAGCTGCCAGAATTCCGTTGGTAGAATCCTCAATCACCATACAGTTTTCAACAGGTTCTCCTGCCATTTCTGCGGCCAGTAAAAAAACTTCAGGATGAGGTTTTGATTCTTTTAAATCCGCACCGCTGATCTTTCCGCTGAAATATTGCTCCAGTCCGAATTTTTCAAAAACCATATTGATGGTTACCATTGTTGCAGAAGAAGCCAGAATCAGCTTGACTCCGTTTTCGTGATAATGCTCGATCAGTTTTCTTACTCCCGGAATTAAATCAAACTCATCATCATTGTAAAAATAATCCTTGAAATGAGATCTTTTGATTCCAGCAATGGCTTCATAAGTCTGATCTAAATTAAATTCATTAATCAATGTTTCAGAGACTCTTTTGGTGGAAGCACCAGTAAAAGAAGTGTACAGCTCCTCGGAAACTACGATTTCCAGTTCGTCAAAAGTTTTGAAATAAGCTTTTCTATGTAATGGTTCCGTATCTACAATAACACCATCCATATCGAAAAGTACAGCTTTTAAAGGCATATAATGAGTTTTATACAAAAATAGTTATTTGAGTTGAGAGTGGAAAGGGAAGAGGTAACAGATGATAGGTTTTAGGTAGCAGGTAATAGACTGCGAGTGGTAAATTCTGATCCTCATAAACTCTCCTACACTCTTACTCTCCAACTCATAAACTCTTTGTATCTTTGTGGTCAATATTTCAATTTTAAAACATTAAAATTTTTAAATAAAGCATGAGAACATACGCAGGAATTCCCGAAGAAAACGCAACGTTAGAGAATTCGAAAGTAATGTTGGTAACTGTTCCTTATGACGGAACTTCAACATGGGGGAAAGGAGCTGATAAAGGTCCGGAATTATTCTTAAACGCTTCTGAAAACATGGAGCTTTATGATATTGAAACGCAGACAGAACCATACCTTCAGGGAGTTTACTTAGCAGGAGAAGTGTCTGAAAACTCTAGTCCGGAAGCAATGACGGAAGCCGTTTATCAGAAAACAAAAGAGCTTTTGAACAATGACGGTAAATTATTTACTCTTTTCGGTGGAGAGCACTCTGTTTCTATCGGTTCTATCCGTGCAGTAGGAGAAAAATTTGAAAATTTAACGGTACTTCAATTAGACGCTCATACAGACTTACGTCCAGAGTTTCACGGTTCTACTTCCAACCACGCTTGTGCTGTTTTTGAAGCCAATCAAAAGCATAATCTGGTACAGGTGGGAATCCGTTCTATGGATATTGAAGAAGCGCAATATTTACCTGAAGGAAGAGTATTTTTTGCGCACGAAATTGCCAACAACGAAAACTGGATCAATGATGTATTGGAAAAAGTATCGGGAAATGTGTATATCACGATTGATTTAGATGCTTTTGATCCTTCTATTGCCCCATCTACAGGAACTCCTGAGCCGGGTGGATTACAATGGTATCCAACGTTGGAATTATTAAGAAAAGTATTTGAAAAATGTAACGTTGTAGCATTTGACATTGTAGAATTAATGGATTCACCAATGGCTAAGCCAACAGCTTTCCTGTCTGCAAAGTTATATTACAAAATGCTTGCTTACTACGATATTTATAACAACAACTAATATTCCGCAAGAATCGGATTTTTTCTGCCGTATATTCTTTGGAAATTTGTGAGGTAAAAACAATAATATGATGTCCACACAAAGTCAGATAGATTATAACAGAATTGCCAAGGCGATAGAATATATCCGGAGCAATTTCAGGCTTCAGCCAAGTTTGGAGGAAGTGGCAGAGAATATTCACTTAAGTCCGGCTCATTTCCAGAAAATCTTTACAGATTGGGCAGGAACAAGTCCGAAAAAATTTTTACAGTTCATCAGTCTTGAACATGCTAAAAATTTATTGAAGGAAGAAAAAGCAAGTTTGTTTGATACAGCTTAT
Organism: Chryseobacterium cupriresistens; assembly: GCF_046614675.1. Lineage (NCBI taxonomy): Bacteria > Pseudomonadati > Bacteroidota > Flavobacteriia > Flavobacteriales > Weeksellaceae > Chryseobacterium > Chryseobacterium cupriresistens. The sequence goes on from NZ_JBKKJT010000002.1 coordinate 719,994, forward strand.
GAGACAGGACTTTCCAGTACAAGCAGGCTTCATGACCTGTTTGTAAAGATTGAAGGAATGTCTCCGGCAGAATATAAAAACGGAGGAAAAAGCCTTAGTATTCATTACAGTTTTTCCGGAAGTCCTTTCGGAAATATCTTAGTAGCTTCTACAGAAAAAGGAATCTGCTATATGGCTTTTGAAGACGATAAAGAAAAAGCATTCGGGGAATTGAAACAAAAATTCCCCAATGCTTCTTTTATTGAAAAACAGGATGCCCTTCAAAAGAACGCACTGTCCATATTTGATAAAGACTGGACAAAACTCAACACAATAAAATTACACTTAAAAGGAACCGATTTTCAGTTGAAAGTATGGGAAAGTCTGCTGACTATTCCGATGGGTAAACTGTCTACTTATGGCACTTTAGCCGAAAAAATAGGAAATCCTAAAGCCTCCAGAGCTGTGGGAACAGCTGTGGGAAGTAATCCGGTTGCATTTCTTATCCCATGCCACCGTGTCATTCAGTCTTCAGGACATCTCGGTGGTTATCGCTGGGGAAGTGACAGGAAACAGCTGATAGTAGGCTGGGAAGGATCACAGGTGTACTCGTAGCGTATTTTTACCACAAAAGATTTTATAAAGGGCCATATTAATAAAACGGACTAAAGTCCATTCCTATTGATATAAAAATTCGTGTTATTTGTGAAAAATATTAGTGTAATTAGTGTTTAATTAAAAAAAATTAAAACGATGATGAGTCTTTTCGAAGAAATATCAGATTATCCACTGAATATCCTTCCACACGATGGAACCGTTCACTACTACGGAAAAGTTTTCTCCAAAGAACAATCAGATTTTTACTATGAATATCTGCTTAATCAGATTCCGTGGGAAAATGATGAGGCGGTAATCTTTGGAAAACTGATTTTAACCAAAAGAAAAGTGGCCTGGTTTGGAGAAAAAGCATTTGAATACACTTATTCAAAAAGGACAAAATATGCAAAATTCTGGACTCCCGAATTACTGGAACTGAAGAAAAAATGTGAAGAAGCGTCGGGAGAAACCTACAATTCCTGTCTGCTTAATTTGTACCACGACGGAAGTGAAGGAATGGCCTACCATAGCGATGGCGAGACAGATCTGAAAAAACATGGAGCCATTGCTTCTCTGACCTTCGGAGCCGAAAGAAAATTTTTATTTAAACATAAAGTAACCAAAGAAAAAGTTGAGATATTCCTCGAAAACGGAAGTTTATTAATTATGAAAGGAACTACTCAGGACAACTGGCTTCACAGGCTTCCACCCACTACAAAAGTGAAAACTCCAAGAGTCAACCTGACTTTCAGAACCATTGAAGAATAGTTTTTAAGAGAAATTTTATCCATAACGTTTGTCACTCCGAAGGAGTCCCAATGATGCTTTATCTAATGCAAGCTGTTTATGCAGACTTTAGAGGATTACGCTTATCATCTCTATCAATAGAAGTGGGCTTTAGCCCACTTAAACCAAAAGAACAAAATCATCCGGCTTAGCCAAAACCTAGAATAAAACTTCAGATCTTCAAAAAATAAAAAGCTGTTCAAACGAACAGCTTTTCCAATTTATTTTAAAACATCAGCTTCAATGGAGCTGTCACCATACACTTTGATGAATGCTTTGGTGTAATCTTCTTTGCTGGCAAAATTCGGGTTATCCATAAATTTCTGTGGATTGATGGCGAAAAGCGGGAACCATGTGCTGCTGATCTGAATCTGGATTTTGTGTCCCTTTTTGAACGTATGAACTACATCCTGAAGTCTGAAGTTAACAGCCGTCTTCTGGTTCGGAACCAAAGCTTCTCCCTTTTCTTTGGTATTTCTGAATCTTGCAGGCATGATCTCACTTCTTACCATCTGGTGGTAGTTGCCATAGATAACGCCTTCTTTCTTTTCTGCAGGTTTGAAATCTTCAGGATAAACATCAATCAGTTTTACTGCAAAATCGGCATCTGTAGACGTGGATGCAATATTCAGTTTAGCCACAATCTCTCCTGCAAATGTAATATCATCAGTCAATACATCGGTAGTGAATGTTAATACATCTGGTCTTCCTACAGCAAATCTCTGGTCTTCCGACATATAATTTTTTGGAGTGAAACCGTTAAAGTCTTTTAAATGATCTGAGCTTAGAACAGGATTGTTAGGATCACTATAATATTCAGAATAGCCTTGTCCGGATGATTTTTTCAGGGTTTTATCAGAAAGATAGAAATTCACTTTCTGAGCATTTTTCGGTGGGTAAGAAGCGAATTCCTTCCATGCTTTAGCACCGGTGTCATACATCAGTGCTTCAGGAAGTCCTGCATCTTCTTTGGTATTGCCTTTCAGATAATGATTGAAAAACCTTGTTTCAATATTTTTCTGATAGTATGTAGCAATGCTGTCACCAAAATACGTTTCACTGTGGAAATGTTTTCCCTGCTCCTGAGACCAGCCGCCATGGGAGAAAGGTCCCATAACGATAGTATTTTTTGCTTTAGGGCTTGTTTTTTCTATGGTTTTATAAATATTCAATGGTCCTGAAAGATCTTCTGCATCAAACCATCCTCCGACAGTCATTACAGCGTGATTAATATTCTTTAAGTGAGGAAGAAGACCTCTTTTCTGCCAGAATTCATCATAGTTGGTATGATTCATAATCTCTGTCATGAAGAAATTATTCTTGTAATATTTTTCATATCCATCTTTCAGAGTACCCATATCTCTGTAGAATTTCAAACCGTCTTCAGAAGTCTGTTTGATGAAAGAATCCATATACCAGGCCTGTTTCTCCGGCTGCGTTTTTTGAACCCCAAAAACAGGGAATGTTCTGAAATAGCCGAGCATAAATCTTCCGTTGTGAAGAAAGTCGTCATTCCAGAAATCAGAAATAGGTGCCTGTGGTGAAGAAGCTACCAAAGCAGGATGCTGTGACAACGTTCCTACAGCAGTATAGAATCCCGGGTATGATGTTCCGAATTGGCCTACTTTACCATTGTTATCTTTCACATTTTTCAAAAGCCATTCGATGGTGTCATAAGTATCAGTACTTTCATCAACATCTTTTTTGGTCTTGCGTTCCACCTGCGGAGTCATATTGGTAAAAGTGCCTTCACTCATATATCTTCCGCGTACGTCCTGATACACGAAAATATACTTGTCTTTCATAAGATACGTGTTGGGACCTACCTTTGTTTTATATTCACTTTCTCCGTACGGTGCGATACTGTAACAGGTTCTCTGCATCAGGAACGGATATTTGTTCTTGTTCGATATATCTTTCGGGATATATACCGCAGTGAAAAGTTTTACGCCATCACGCATTGGAATATAAAATTCTTTCTTGGTGAAATTGTCTTTAACGAAAGTATCTTTCTGTTCCGTTTTCTGAGCTTTTCCAAGAATGAAAAAAAGAATACATAATACTGAAATATGGATTTTCATAAAAAAAATTTGATGCTAATTTAAAAATAAAAACAGGTTTATTCGTAAATCTTGTTTAAAAGGTTGTTGTGATTACTACTAATCTGTGTAATATGATGATATTTCTTGGAAACCACCCCGTCAAAAATTCTTTGAATTTTCGCCACCCCTCCGGAGGAGGGGAATATTACGTATTCACTTGTAATGGAGCTCAGTATTATATTTCAGGTTGTCTATAAAAATAGCCGGAAAGATCCGGCCATTATCAAAAATTATATATAAAGTATGGTGTGATTATTACTTCTTTTTTCCTGCAAACTTATTCAGTTTCATGCTGATGGAAAACATGATGTATCGTTTCAGGATGAGATCTTCACGATCTTCAAAATAAGAATCGGTGATCGTTCTTCTTACGCTTTGATTTTGATTTAAAACATCATAGACCTTTACTTTTGCCGTAAACTGTTTTTTATAGAACGAATATCCAAGGCTGGTATTCCAGAAGTAGAAATCTTTTTTAAAGCCCGGAGCAATGTTGGAATTGGTATTGTATTCAAAATCGTTTCCAAATACGAAATTGCCTTTCAGCATATAATTGGTGAGTTCCAGTTTTAAGGATTGATTGGCTGTATTTACATTCGTTATATTATAATTGGTATAATTTGAAAAACTGTATCCAAGTCTGTAAGAAGGTTTGATGGTCATTTTATCCTTGATTTCATAGGTAAGATTAAGGCCTGGGTTTAGATTATAAGAATTGCTGGTGAAAGATTGTCCATCAATGAAACCGTTATTGTAAGCATAATTCATGGTGAGTCTTGGATTGATAATAAGTTTATTATTCTTCCATTTCAATACTTTACTGAAACCTCCGCCGGCATTGATGCTTTTATTTCCGCTTACGTTGTCATAAGTAATCACCTGTTTCCCTGCATTATCATAGGTGGAAAAATTGATAATATCATTATTTCTGTACGTAAAGCCAATATTGAAATAGTAGCTGAGATCTTTTACTTTATTATAATTGTTGAAATACAGATAAAGATTGTTGGTCCAGGTGTTTTTTAAGTTAGGGTTTCCCTGATAGGTAATCAGAGGATTGGATTCATCTTTATAAGGAGTCAGTTGTTCTGCGGTGGGAATGGTGAAGTTGGAATAGTTGTAAATGTTTAAGGTTTTTCCTTCACTCAGCTGGTAGTAAAGATTGACATTATATTGGGGGAGTACAAAATTTTTCTGCAGATCATATTGCTGTCCGTTATAGATAGAATTTACATTCATATCTGAAATATCAAGATTCATGGAAGCCCAGAAATTCAGTTTCTTTTTATTAATCTGATATGTAAGCTCAGGAGAGATCTGATTGATTCTTTGCTTCATATTGTTGGATAAAAGCTGATTGTATTTAGTGTAATCTCCGGTTGTATTATCAAAATCATTTACATTCCTCAAGTCTCTAGTAGATCGGGTTTCATATTTCACTTCAAAACTTACACTGGACGAATCGGAAACAGGTTCTGTATATCCGGCATTGAAATTGAAACTGCTGTTCTGATTTTTATTTTTGGCTAATTGATCCCTATTGTCTGTTGATATTCCATTGGATTGATAGAACGTGTTTTGAGATTGATTCAGATTATCCCTTCTGGATTCTGAAATGGAACTGTTCATATTGGCGGAAATTGAACGGCCTTTTTTTCTGAATTTTCTTGAAAAATAGAGATATGGATTAAATGAATTGCTTTCCGAATCATTACTGGAATACGCATTACTTTCATTCAGAAGACTGCCATTCCTTAAAGAAGAGGATCTTGAGTTATTGAAACTGAAACTGCTGTTTTTTGTAAATCTCGGAGAAAGGTAGATACTTGTCATAGAATCCAGCTTGATTTTAGCTGAAGTATCAAAACTGTATTGTTTGGATTCATTTTCTCCGTTACTTTCAGAATTGGTCTGAAGCGTGTAAGCAGGGAGAAGAGTAGACCTTGAGACTTTGGATTTTGTTTCCGTATTGGAATCGGAATGCATTAGGCTGAAGGAATCCAGATCGGCATCTTTTCCCAGTTTGTCACTGTAGTTTAAGCCAATGGTCGTAGACCTTTGAATTCCTTTCGTACCACCTCCCTGGTTAAAGTAAGTTACATTTCCTACCGTTGAGACAGATCCTCCCTGCATCATCCAGGCATTCCGGCCATTACCCATGCTGTCAAAAACCTCATCTCTGGAAAATCCCTGGGAATTGATATTATTGGAAGAAGCCAATAGACTTATTTTCGTATCCCCTTTAAAATAACTGGCCAATCCGCTTGCTTCATACCGTTTGTCTGATCCATAACCGACGGTAAGTCTTGTCAGTAAACCTTTATTTTTCTTTTCATCAATATTAAAATTGATGGTCGTATTCTGAGATTTGGCTGCTTTTCCGCTCAGTTCCTCCTCCTTTGTTTTGGTGGTGGTAAATTGGATATTCTTGATGATATCTGCCGGTAAGTTCTGAAGAGCGATTTTACCATCTTTATCAAAGAAAGGTTTTCCGTTGATCATAATTTGATCCACCTCTTTTCCATTCACAGTAATCTTTCCTTCATTGCTGATTTCTACACCGGGAATCTGCTTCAGAAGCTCTTCAATTTTACTGTCAGGCCGTACTTTGATAGCGGCTGCATTAAATTCAATCGTATCTTTTTTAATTTTTACCGGAGAAACCGTAATTTTTACCTCATCAATCGTATTCACAATGCCTTGTTTCTCGAGCTGAATATCCCCCAGTGATAATGACTGGTTTATTTTTTCAAATTTTTTCGAATAGGAAGATAATTTATCAGCGTCTACTTTAAGAATGGAAGGTTCTTTCATATCATCAATCTTCAGCGAGAATTTCCCTTCCCTATTGGTTGCCGTATAATTGATAATGGATGAATCTTTTTGTTTCAAAAGATAGACGGTGGCATTTTCTATCGCTTTCTTTTCGGAATCGGATATTTTTCCGTCAATGTGTAACTTTTGGGCGTGCAGAATAATGACAGTGAACATCAAAGTCAATAGCAACAGAGTTTTCTTCATTAGTTTTTTTTTCAGAGCCGTAAAAATATAAAAACATCCCAAAGTTGGGATGTTTCTATGCTTTTTTTGTGAAAATTTATTATTTTTTAATAAAAATTATGCTCTTAAATATCTTGAGTAAGCATATCCTTCCTGGCCGTCTGCATTTTTCACTTTCCACCAGTCATCAGAAGTCTGCTCAATAAGCGTTACAGAAGAACCTTTTGCAGCTTTACCTACAACGGCGGCTTCAGTAGAAGGTTCCTGTCTGATATTAAGGTTAGATTCTTCAGTAGCCACTGTTAAAGAAGCTCCTGCAGCAAGACCTGCAACCTGTACATCAATATTGATATCTGAAGCAGAATAAGTAGAATCAATAGCTCCTAAAGCATTCCATACAGCATCTTTAGCCGCAGTATTGGAAGCATTTCCGGAAACATAAAGAATTCCGTCCTGCTCCTGAACCTGAAGATTGGAAATCCCTGCAGACTGTGCCGCTGAAACTACACTTGAATATTTATCTTGTAATTCGCTCATCTTTAATTATTTTACGATTAGGTTGTTGTTATACTTTCCGATTTTCAAAGCATCTACAGATTCTTTGATTTTTCTGGCCTGTAGAGCAGAAACATTTCCTGTAAGCGTAAGCTGTCCGTTTATAACTTCTACTTTTACAGAAGGGAAATCCTTCACTGCATCCTGAACTTTTTTCTGAACAGCAGGATCTACAGCAGATGCCGTTTCAACTGGTGCTGCAGGTGCAGGAGCTGCTACGGTAGACATATCCATTACGTCTTTTACTCCGCTGATGGCTTTTAATTTAGCAATCATTGCGTCTTTAGACTGTTGATCTGCGAAAGTACCACTTAAGTGAGCTACACCTTCTTTTACTTCAACAGAAGCATTGGGATTAGAAGTTACTATAGTTGTAGCCTGAGTCTGAAGGTCGGCATCAGAAACTTTCTTTTTACAAGAAATAGCACCGAAAGATACAGCTACAGCTAATGCAGCCATTGCAATAGTTTTTTTCATATTGTATATTTATTAATGTTGTTATACACTCAAATGTAATAATAAAATTTGTACCAAAAGAATAAAAAGTCAATAAATGTTTCTTAATTTTTTTACAATATTTTCTAAACCAGGGTTTTAATTTTCAGGGATTAAAAACTTAATGCAAAATTCAACGCTATAGAAGAAAATCGTCTGCCAATTGAAAAACCATTATATTTGCGCAAATTGAACTATATATATGAAAGGACAGAATAAACTTTTTATAGCAATTATCATTGCCCTTCTTCTGGGAGTAGGAATCGGAGGTATTGTACACGTGAGCTATCCGGATAGTGCAGAACCCTTTTCTAAAAACATAAAACTGTTGGGAACGGTTTTTATCAGATTGGTACAGATGATTATTGCTCCATTGGTTTTTACGACATTAGTAGTAGGGATTGCCAAAATGAGTGATATCAAAATGATTGGAAGAGTAGGTACAAAAGCCATGCTTTGGTTTATTTCAGCTTCTCTGATTTCCCTTTTTATCGGGTTGATCCTTGTTAACTGGCTGGAGCCAGGACATGTTACCAAATTACCAATTCAGGATGTCGCTTCTGCTGACGAACTTCTTAAAAGCAGCAAAAGTTTTTCCATGGAAGATTTCGTAAAACACATGATTCCTAAAAGTTTATTTGAAGCCTTCGCTACCAACGAAGTACTGCAGATTGTTGTATTTGCGGTAATGTTTGGAGTTGCTTTGGCTAATCTGGGAGAAGAATATGCTAAACCAGTTGTGAAACTATTTGATATTATTGCGCATGCTATTCTTAAAATGGTAGGCTATATCATGTGGTTTGCTCCTCTTGGAGTACTGGGAGCTATTGCAGCCGTAGTGGCCATCAATGGTTTTGAAATTTTTAAAGTATATGCTATTTATTTAAGAGACTTCTTCTTTGCTATAGGAGTTCTTTGGCTGGTCCTTTTACTGGTAGGATATTTCATCCTAGGAAACCGTCTTTTTGACCTTTTAAAAAGAATTAAAGAACCATTACTGATTGCTTTCTCTACTACAAGTTCAGAAGCAGTATTCCCGAAATTGGTGGAAGAACTGGAGAAATTTGGGTGTAACAGTAGAGTAGTATCTTTTATTTTACCTTTAGGATATTCATTCAACCTGGACGGAAGTATGATGTACATGACATTTGCTTCAATCTTCATTGCACAGATCTACGGAATCGAAATGACCCTTGGACAGCAGATCACTATGCTTTTGGTACTAATGCTTACGTCAAAAGGGATTGCAGGAGTTCCAAGAGCTTCTCTGGTAATTATTGTGGCAACATGTTCAATGTTTGGTATCCCGCCGGAAGGTATTGCTTTGATTTTACCAATTGACCATTTCTGTGATATGGGTAGAAGTATGACGAACGTACTTGGAAATACACTGGCAACCACAGCAGTTTCAAAATGGGAAGGACAGTTAACTGAACCATTAGACAAAATTTAAATATCAATGAGTTTAAACAACTTAGAAAATCATAAAAGCCATATTGAAAAATATGGCTTTGCTGTTATCAATGATGTGTTTTCGCAGAAAGAACTGGAAGACATCAACCTTGTTCTGCAAAATATAGACACTTCAAAAGAAAATTTTAGAAAGTCTGAAGACCTTTTTGCTATCAGGCAGTTCTTAAAAGAAGTTCCGGAAATCAAAGATCTTGTGTTTAATGAAAACATCCGGAAAGTGGTGAAAGAAATCTTCGGTGAAAAATATTTTGTGGTTAAAAGTATCTATTTTGATAAGCCTGAAACCTCCAACTGGTACGTGGCCTATCATCAGGATCTTACTATTTCTGTGGATAAGAAGTTGGAACTCGCTAATTTCGGACCTTGGACCACCAAACAAAATCAGTTTGCGGTACAGCCTCCACTCAACGTTTTGGAAAATATCTATACCATCAGAATCCATCTGGATGATACCGATGAAAATAACGGAGCATTGAAAGTAGTTCCAAAATCCCACACAAAAGGCATTTACAGACCGGAAACCATCGACTGGACTGTAGAAACAGAAGAAATCTGCAACGTAGAAAAAGGGGGAATTATGCTGATGAAACCTTTAACGCTTCACGGCTCTAACAGAACAACGAACGGAAAGAAAAGAAGAGTCATACACATCGAATTTTCTGATATCGAACTTCCGGAAGTTCTGCAATGGTCGGAAAGAATGAATTGATAAATAAACCCTTCTTCACATTCTGAAGAAGGGTTTATTTTAGTATTAATCACAGGAGATGACTTCACCATAAGGCTTGTCTATATTTTCTTTATGATAGGAGAGAAATAGTAGACCTTCTTTTGGGTTGGCATTCCAGAAAGATGTCGGTGTGGAGACTTTCATCTTTGTTTTCAGTATATTTTCGATCATATTATCCTTACTTCCAAAAGTTGTAACAGGAGTAATTTCCTGAATTTTTGATGTATCATCTATTTTTATTTTATAGATAGCAAAAGGCTGCTTAGGCTTGAATCCACTGATCTTTGACAAATCAGATTTATATTCAGTTTGGAATTCATCATAGCAACGGGTAAACTGTAAGCCTATAAACCTGAATGTATTATTATTTAAATAAGTAAAGGCTTTTTCCAGATTTTTAAGCCACGATTTTTCATCTTTTGTTGGTTTATTTTCCAGTTTTGATTTTGGAGTACAGGATGAAATGGAATAGGTGTTATTGTATTGGTTTAAAAAGATCAGATATCTTTCATTGACCAGGACATCAATTTCACAAGCTCCGGAATAGGAATTTCCAATGAGTCCTCTCACATTCATTGTTTTGAATGTTTTAGCTCCCTTATATACTTTTTCAATTTCAATATCTGCTTTATAGGATCTTTGCTCAGTATTTTCGTCATATACTTTCAAAATTTTGATAATACCTACAAATTCAGAATTTTGATAATTGTGTGCTAAGGTTTCATATACACATTTACAAGCTGAAACTTTTATAATACTTAAAAGTAAAAAGAGTAGTAATGATAATTTTTTCATAGGTGTTGTTTTTGTTTTTTTACTTCACAGCAATCTCATCAATAAAGATATAAGCATCACCGCCTGCTCCCTGATGCCATTCCGGAAGTTTTCCGAAGTAGTAGGCTTTTACTTTGATATAACGTGCTTCGGTAGGAAGAATTTCTGTAGAAAAATCTTTGATCTGTACTTTTTCATCCTTAGGATCAATAGTATTGTCAACGGTCTTCAGAAGGACAAAATCTTTTCCGTTCATGGAAGCGTAATATTCCACCTTTTTAGGCATCAGAATCCATGCTTTGCTGTCCTGAAGGTACGTTGAAGATAAATATTTAATGTTTTGAGGGGATTTAAGATCAATAATAGCTTCAAAATTTTGTCCCTGATAACCATGCCATTCACCCTTTCTCCAATTAACATCTCCTCTGATTCCGTCAATAAGTGCCAAGTTTCCGGTAGCACTGTACTGCGGAGTCACTTTTGACAGAATATTAATATCCCAATAGTTTGGTCTTCTGTTGAAATGAGCGGTTGTCACAGAGCTTTTTTCGCCGTTTCTTTCAGCATAAGCCATTACCTGAGTAGTTTTGGTGATGGAAATCGGGCCTTTATAAGTAGAGAATGTTTTTCTTTTATTGCTGTCACTCTCATCCATTGTCATATAATATACTTTGTCGCTTGGGTTTAATGGAGTGATTTCAACTTTGGTAGAAAAGTCGAAGATTCTGTCGGCAGCAATTACCGGAGAGGCTGTCTGTTCAGGATATTTAAAATCTTTAGCAGGTTTTACATTTTCGAAACCTAATTTTTTGAGCTCTGCTCTGCCTGTAGTTTTTGTAATCGTTCTTGTAGTGCCGTCTTCAAGGTGAATTTTAATTTCGTCAAAATAAGGAGTGGTGGTTTCCCATTCCGGTAATCCCGGGGTTACAGAATAAATTCCCATTGAGCTTAAAACATACCAGGCACTCATCTGGCCGCAGTCTTCATTTCCGATCAATCCGTCAGGAGTATTTTTATAGAAGTTATCAAGGATGTATTTGATTTTGGCATCTGTTTTTTCCGGCTTATCCACAAAATTGTACAGATAGGCAATATGATGGCTTGGCTCATTTCCCTGGGCATATTGTCCCATCAATCCTGTGATGTCCACTTGTTCTCTTCCCGTAGTTTTATCAGGAGCAGTAAAGATAGCATCAATGAACTGTTCAAACTTTTCTTTTCCTCCATGAGCCGCAATAAGTCCCGGAATGTCCTGCTGTACAGAATAAGAATAATGCCATGAGTTTCCTTCCGTATAATTGTTGTTGACTTCTCTCGGGTCAAATGGTTCATACCAGTTTCCGTTTTTTCTCGGCTGCATAAAGCCTGTTTTTGGATTGTAAAGGTTTTTCCAGTTCTGAGAACGCTTCATGAACTCCTGATACTCTTCTTTTTTGCCTAAAATTTTGGCCATCTGAGCAATACACCAGTCGTCATAGGCATATTCTACTGTTTTGGAAACACTTTCATGCTCGTCGTCTATGCTGATATAATTATTCTGTTTATAAGCATTCAATCCAAAAATATCCTGCATGGCTGAACTTTTTGCTGCCTGAAATGCCTTTTCATAATCAAATCCCTGAATTCCTTTTGCCATTGCGTCTGCAATGACAGAAACGGAGTGGTAGCCAATCATGCATTCTGTTTCATTGGAAGCCAGTTCCCATACCGGAAGTTTTCCTCCCTGTTCATATTGTTTAATGAAAGTATTGATAAAATCAGCAGTTCTTTTTCTGTCGATTAAAGTCATCAGCGGATGAGCACCTCTGAAGGTATCCCAAAGTGAAAATACCGTATAATAATCAAAGCCATTGGCGGTATAAAGCTTATTATCTCTGCCTCTGTATCTTCCATCTACATCCATATTGATGTTGGGTTGTGTGAAAACGTGATATAGAGCAGTGTAAAAAACGGCCAATTTGTTTTTATCATCAGATTTCACCTCAATTTTTGAAAGCTCTTTGTCCCAGTCAGATTGAGCCTGCTTTCTTACCGCGTCGAAATCTTTCGACTGCCCTTCTGCCAGCATATTCTTTTCTGCTCCTTCGTAGCCTGTAGGAGAAACAGAGACTTTTATATCGATCTTTTCTCCTTTTTTAACGGTGGCTGAAAATGCCAGAGCAAGTCTTGTTCCGGTAAAAAGATTGTTTTCCTGCTTTCCGTTAACTTCTTCTTTTGAAATTTTCATGGGTTTTGAAAACTCAATTCTGGCGTAAATATACTGGTTGGTGGCCCATGCTTCACTTCTTCTGAAAACCTCAATGGTTTTATCATCAATAATCTTTACTTCCCCTTCCAGAAGTTTGTCTCTGTGATTGAGGTCTAAGATAATATTGGCATTGCCTGCGTTGTTGAACGTATATTCGTGATAGCCGACTCTTCTGGTAGTAGTAAGGCGGACATCAATATTATTCTTATCTAATTTGACAGCGTAGAATCCTGCTGCTGCTTTCTCATTTTTATGCGAAAACCTTGAAGAATAATCCCTGCTGTTCAGACTGGGATTTCCCATCGTAGGCATCAGCATGATATCTCCATAATCGGAAACTCCCGTTCCGTTCAGATGGGTATGAGAAAAACCATAGATCACAGAATCCGAATAATGATATCCGCTGCATCCGTCCCAGCTTCCATCAATTCTTGTATCGGGAGAAAGCTGTACCATTCCGAATGGAACGATTGCCCCGGGAAAAGTGTGGCCATGTCCTCCGGTTCCTATAAACGGATTGACATATTGGGAATAGCTCTGTGCAGAAATGATCTGAGTAATAAATATAGAAAATGCAATAAGCCCTTTTTTCATGTTCTGATTTTATCAGACGAAGATATTGAAAAACAGTAAAAGTGATGCAATAAAAGATCATTACCGTTTGTCCTGTTAAAAACGATCTCATTCATTAAGAAGACAGAGCCAATTAAAATTACACTTCTCCTTCAAAAAAATGATTGAGATAGGTCTCTTTATCCTTGTCTTCTCTTCCGGAGCCCAGATATTTTTTCCAGGACTGAGATTCATGATATACAATGCCCATTTCCCAGACACAATACGTCGGGCGGTGGGTTTTGTTCCTGTCCCATATTTCAAATTGTCCGGAACCATCATAATACACGCTTTCCCATAATTCGTTTTCATTTCGCCATGTACACACCAGTAAAAGATAGTTTTCTCCGCAGCGGTGCATAATGACAAATCCAAGATCATCAATGTTTTTAAAGTTTTCTTCAGCACTTTCAATACACTTTTGGGCATTTTCAATGTCCTGTTGTAAAACTTCTGCAGGATCATTGGCCAGGTCATACCATTTGAATTTTGTTTTTCCAACGATAAAAATTCCTTTTGGCTGTGCATATTTGGAAGGATAGGAGGTCGTTTTCATATCAATTGCTTTCTGAGGTTGGACGTGGTATCAGAATAAAAAAACAGAATAAGAAATTTTTAACGATCTGATTTATCACCTGATATTATAGATTTTATTGATTCTAAATTACCGAAAAAATGCGTAAATTTGTAAACAATTTATATTTATATGTTGACGAAAGAAAAGGTTCAGGATTTCCTTAAAGAAATAGAAGTAGACGATTTGGTGAATAATCTTCAGATTATGGGTAACGATGTTTATATTGATATGACTGCCCATTCGCCTGCAATGCACGAAAAGAAAAAACTGGAGGCTGCCATGAAACAGGCTTTTGCCAGTGAGTTTGGAGAAGACATTCATTTAAAACTTAAAATCGTTTCTCCGGAGCCTAGTGAAATTCAGCAAAGTCAGATCAAAGGAAAACAAATTCCGGGAATTCAAAATATTATCGCTATTGCTTCCGGTAAAGGAGGAGTAGGGAAGTCTACAGTTTCTGCAAATATGGCAGTAACATTAGCTAAAATGGGCTTTAAAGTAGGATTACTGGATGCTGATATCTACGGTCCTTCAGTTCCTACCATGTTTGATACAGAGGGACAAAAACCAATTTCTGTAGAAGTGAATGGTAAGAATCTGATGAAGCCTATCGAAAATTATGGAGTAAAAATGCTTTCAATAGGATACTTCTCAGGAGCCAATCAGGCAGTAGTATGGAGAGGTCCTATGGCTTCAAAAGCTTTGAACCAGATGATCAGAGATGCAGCATGGGGAGAACTGGATTTCCTTCTAATTGACCTTCCTCCGGGAACAGGTGACATTCACTTGTCAATTATCCAGGAAGTACCAGTAACAGGAGCGGTCATCGTAAGTACACCTCAGCATGTTGCATTGGCAGACGTAAGAAAAGGAATTGCCATGTTCCAGATAGAAAGTATTAACATTCCTGTGCTTGGTTTGATCGAAAATATGGCGTATTTTACACCGGAAGAACTTCCTGACAATAAATATTATATCTTTGGAAACCAGGGAGCACAATATTTAGCGGAAGATCTTGGAATTCCGGTATTGGGTGAAATTCCACTAATCCAGAGCATCAGAGAAGCAGGTGACGTTGGAAGACCGGCAGCACTTCAGGAAGGATCTAAAATTGAAGATATCTACACAGAAACTGCCAGAAAAATGGTAGAAAGCTTAGTGGAAAGAAATAAAAATCTTCCTCCCACTGAAGCAGTGAAGATTTCCACAATGGCAGGATGCTCGCCAAAAGCAAAATAATAATAATTTCAATAAAATTTGAAGAAACCGAATTGAACTGAAAAAATATGGAAACAAACATAACGCACGAAGATACAGTAACAAGAGTAATGGAAGCTCTGGAAAGCATCAGACCGTTTTTGAATAAAGACGGAGGTGATATTGAGCTTATTGATGTGAAAGATAATCAGGTGTTTGTAAAACTGTTAGGTAACTGTTCCGGGTGTTCATTGAATTTTTCAACCTTAAAACTGGGTGTTGAAAATACAATCAAACAACATGCTCCGGAAATCGAAAAGGTAATCAACGTAGAGTAAATTATATCTGAGATATTTTTAAAAAGACAGGCTTTTTTTAAGGCCTGTCTTTTTATTTGCATTAATAACAATAAGTTTGGTGAACCAAACCTGACGTGTTTTTAATCCGTCAGGTTTATTAATTTCTAGGTATATTTTCACGAAATAAATGAAAATTATAATCCTGCCGGAGGTGCAGCTGCTGCTCCACTATTTAATCCTCCTAAGTTTTGAGACACTGGTGTAAGCGTTTTAAGTACACTATTATTGATAACAAGGCAGTAGATTGTCCATGTTCCATTCACTCCACCTGGAGTAGCCGTGGCTAAATAGTCAGCTGATAAACGCCATGTTCCGGCAGAAGTAAATGCAAACACATTTGCGGGAGCATAAGTAGGAGGTGTTGTTCCTGTATTAGTATTTAAAGAGGTGTTAAAACTATTTCCTACTACTGTCACAGTATAATCTGTGCTGCTTATTTTAGTGTCATAATTAGCAACCCAGTCTCCATTAACGTTAGAAATTGTATAAACAATATAATTTAGCGGTGATGTATTTCCGGTTGATGAAACAGCAATTTTCACTTCTCCTGTTGTGTTGTCTCTCACAAGGGTAGAAACATTAGTTGATGAATTGGAACTTGCAGCAGTCCCAATTCTCACATTACCATTAATATCCAATTTAGTAGTAGGTGCGGAAGTCCCGATTCCTATTCTGTCATTTTGTGTATCTACAGAAAAAGTAGTGCCGTCAATATTAAATTGATTGACACTGGGGGTACTTGCCGTAAAAGATAATGTTTTATTAGTCATGGCGACAGTACGATTTGCTTGTATCGTACCATCTGTATTATATATACTGGTATCGCTGGGAACAGAGGTAATTACTTTTTGCCAGATCGTTCCATCAAAATAATAGTAGCCGGGTGTAGTAACATTGTTTGTTTTTACTGTAAGGGTACCTGTTGTATCTAATACATATACTAAGGTACCTGTTTGCGGGGAATTATAAGCCCCGTCTTTAGCAATAAGGTCAGCTCTTGATAATCTAGGAGTGATTAATCCCTCAGCAATAGCAGGAGCTGTGGCTGTTGTTAATGCTTTTACATCAAGAGTTGCAGTGGGAGAGCTTGTGTTTATCCCTACTTGAGCAAAATATAAGCTGAAAAATAAGCTTAATGAGAACAATAGTACTTTTTTCATGATTTCTTTTGGTTTTGTGTTTTTTAACTGTAAAATGGTTTTACTGTTAAATATTAAAATGTTATTTAAATATACAAATAATATAATAAATTTGATTGAAATTTTTATTTGAAAAAGGTCATAAGGAGATACTTTATAAGCAGGAATTTTTAAGGACTGTCTTTTATTTGTATTAATAGCAAGAAGTTTGGTTCACCAAGCTGAACCAAACCTGACGGGTTTTTAAAACCCGTCAGGTTTATTAATTAATTTATACTTTAGGTCTAGGATGAGATTTTTCAGATTCCGAAAAATGTTTTTTTATTGTTTTACAACCTTATTTCCCACTCCAGTAATAGAAACATCCGGTTTCCCTGATTTTGTTCCTGAAGTTCTGTAGTAAACGGTGTTATCACCACCTTCCATGGATATTTTGTCTACTTTATCGATGTATATTTTGTTACCTGTTCCTGAGATTGTAACTTTTTTTGCACTCCCTTTTACCGTAAGCTTGTTATCACCACCTTCTACCTCAACAACGCCTCCGCTGAGTGTATAATTGAGTGTATGTCCTACACCTTCTACATGTACCACTTTATTGCCTTCGGTTTTCTCCACACCTTTTGTAGATTCTGTTTTTCTTGATTGTGAGAAAGCAGTAGCTGTTCCCAGCAACAGGAAAGTAAGAATTCCTGCGGTTTTAATATTCTTCATGCGAATTGGTTTTTTATTCGGGATAAATATAGATATAAAATGCTTTCTTCCAAGTATTTCAAAAGTTAAATCATCTTAAATAAAGAGTCTTCATATGGCATATTGTATATTCCAATAACAAAAAAGCCCCGGAAATCCGAAGCTTTACAATGGAATGGTATGCTGTAATATATATATTTACTTTACAATAACTCTCTTGATCTGTCCTTCTGAAGTTTTTACCAGATAAACACCGGTAGAAAGCGTAGAAGTATTGATTGTTAAAGCATTCTTTTCTTTTCCGATCAATTTTCCGGACATATCGTACAATTCGTAATCCTGTTTTCTGTTGAAATAAAGTGTATTTCCTTTGTTGACAGGGTTTGGAAATACATTGAAGGTTGCCTGTTCAGATTTTATCTCACCTGTTCCAAGCGTAGCAGGCATGGCTACTTCATACATGGATAAAGTTCCGCTGATCTCATTCGCAACGATCACATACCCTTTATTGGTTGTTGTATTTTCAGGGGCAATGTAAATGATTCCTTCAGGACCATTGTCTCCTCCGTATGCTGAAGTAGAACGGGAATGTTTGTAATCTGTAAACGTAGGGTTATTAGGGTTCGTAATATTATAAACCATAACACCTCCGGTTCTTTCCAGTGTGATGAAAGCATACGTCTGTCCGTTGATGTTTCCTAAAGCAACTCCTTCCGGTTCCGGACCTTTGGCGCGGCTTCTGTTTTTAATACCGTTAGACTCATTATCAGCATTGAAAATTAAAGGATGGTAAGCTGAAATATATCTTTCAAACTGATCTCCGCTGTCGTAGACAATCTGTTTAGTATCAGCATTGAAAATAGAGAAAGAACGTGCTCCTAAAGCCGCCATTTCTTCAAACTCCGAATCTCCATCCGTATTTCCTGTAGCAGATGAAACCCTGAATCTGCCAAGATTATAAGCCGCTTTTAAAATACCTGCATTCGGAAACAATACAGGATCTAAAGTATAACTGTTAGCACCTACTGTAGTTCTTTCGCTGAATCCTGAAAGATCTTTTTCATCACCTTCATTAGCGGTTATAATATAATTGGTGTTTCCTATTTTATAATTCTGTACAGCGTCCGGAACATAGTAAGCTTTTACCGGCCAGTTGGCAATTAAAACCTCTCCATTACTATCTGAGGCATCAAAACCGTTACCCGGAATACTCATGTCTTTTTTTCCCAATCCCCAGATTCCTGTGATGGTTTTTGTAACCAGATTAATCTCAGCGATGGCATTGTTTTCCTGAAGAGTTACCCATGCTTTCTGACTGTCGGCACTGATGGTTATATATTCCGGTTCCAGATCCTGAGAAAGGGTATTATTCGTTCTTACTTTTCTTAAACCGGTAGCGGTTAATGCTGCTACCTGATTATCAAAACTATTAAAATTAAGTGTCGCTACATTACTTTGGGTAAGATTTCCGATACCTCCGGAAATATCAATGATGCTGATGGTTCCTTCAGGATCTGCCGTATAGGCATCATTAGGTTCTCCTTCATTGGCGGTAACTACTTTTGTTCCGTCAGGGGAGAATGTCACCATATCCGGTAAAGCTCCTACAGTTACCTGCTTCAGGAAATTTCCATTGATGTCAAAAAATACTACAGATCCATTTTGCTGGGGATCAGTATTGGGAGAGGCGGCTGCAATGATTCCGTTTTTCACAGCGATACTTGTGATACCGCCATAAGGAGCCATATTCACTGTTTTTATGACTGAAGGTATTGAAGGATTACTGAAATCAATAATATCAAATACATCAGTAATCGAACTGATCGTGAATAAGCGTTGTGTTGACGGATCATGAACCACAATTTCCGTAGAACTGTTATTATTTCCTGACGGGTCAAAACTTAGAAGATAATTCAGCTGAATCTGATGGGAAGGAACCGGAGCCTGCTTATCATTGTCTACGATATAAACGGTTGCAGAATTGTCTCCTGAAATAGTAGCTCCCACAGGATTTTCAAGACTTACTACAAAATATTCAGCCTGCTGTTCTGCCACTGTGTCATCAATAATCGGAATATTGACGGTGTAACTCGTTGTAGATGGACTAATGTTAATAGTCTGATTGGCTAAAGTAAAATCATTGTTGTCAGCTGTACTGAAAGGTGCGGGTTTTACAACAAGGTTTACCGCAGAAGCCGAAGGATTGGTAATATTGATTTTAAATGCAAGATTTCCCGCATTTTCATTAACCTTAATAAAATTCTTTTCTAAAGCAACTGTTGTTCCGGCAGTAGTAAAAGTAGTGGAAGTGACAGTTGTAATTCCGTTATCACTGAAATCTTCAACCACATTGGGCTTAAGAGCTAAATAATAGGTCTGCCCCGGCACAAGTCCGGAAGCAGGAATTACAGTGATGGTATTGTTAGTGAATGTTGTAGTGAAAGGAATTGGGGTACCTGAAGAATTTCCCAGACGGAAATCAATAAGGTTCTGTGCATTGGAATCGTTGATCGCAGAATTATCTGTTAGCCTTATATTTTCGTTAAAAGATAAGGTCGGATTTAAAGCCGTCGAAGCATTATTGGTATTGTGAGCAGGTAAATAAGTAACCGTTGGTGGAGTAGTATCAGGGCCTCCCGCAGGAACGGCATCTACTGTAAAGTTATCAAAACGGTTGTTCCCGCCTGTTCCTCCTCCTGTTGCCGAAAATTCTACCTTTAATTTAAAGTTAGGGTTGTTATTAGCACCCGGTACAGCAGAAAAATCGAGTGTTATCAGCTGGGGATCTGCATCCTGAGGATTCACGGTCTGAAACTGTACAAAAGTAGTTCCGTCTGTTGAATAAGACCAGGTCTGTGTTCCTGCTCCCTGACCGGATCTTCTGGTGGTGAACTTAACAATGATGTTATTATAGCCCGTTGTAGGAAGATTAAACTGTAAAGCTCCTCCAATCGGATTGTTGAATCTTAAATGGGCTCCGGAGCCATCACCGTTTCTTGCATTTAAATTTTGCAGACTAAAATTTTGTCCGGTACCTCCGGCAAAATCAATAACACTCGTTCCTCCTGTTATAGGTGCAAGAGAACCATTTACCATCGTAGAAGTAGGGGTCGTAATTGTGGCTGCAGAAGCATTATCATTAAAATTCCAGTAATGAATCAGTGTCTGCCCGAAAAGACCGCTCTGAAAGAAGAATGCGGCAATCACAGACCCTTTTAATAGGTAGTTGTTGATCATTTTTTATTTCAATTAGATAAATACAAAAATGAACTTTATACCTTGCAATTATTTTAATGGAACTTTAAGAAATGTTTAAAAAATAGGTTTATTTCCAATAAAAGATAAAAATTATGTGAATAAGAAACTTTATAGTGAAATTATTTTCCTGATTTTCCCGAAAAGTTTAAAATTGTACCTGATTTATTTCCTTCCAAAGGATGTTTCTGCATATAAAAATATCCTGAAACAGCAGTCACAAGCAAGAGTACAAAAATAACCAGAACAATTCTTTTTAACATGTCTCTCATAGCGCTAAATTTTTAATATCTCTAATTTCTAAAGTAGATGTAGGGTATCCCTTTTGTGTCACATTGATCATTGCTCTACCCACTTCGTGTAAAGTTAATGATTTTGACTGAAAAAATACAGGAAAAATCCAAATAAAAGGTTTAAAAAACCATTTTACATTGATTTGACCCTCAACAGGTTTCATAAATCCCGGACGGAAATTATAAGCGCCTCTGAAATTCATTCTTTTCAGATCATTTTCTGTTTTTCCTTTTACACGGGCCCACATCATTTTTCCACTCTCTGTGCTGTCTGTACCTGCCCCGGAAACATAGTTGAACACCATTTCAGGATTTTGGTTCAAAACAGCTTTTGCAAAATGAAGGGTTGTATCATAAGTGATTTGGGTGTATTCTTCTTCGTTCATGCCTATACTGCTAATTCCTGCACAGAAAAAGCAGGCATCATAACCTTTTAGTTTTTCATCATTCAGATCGAGCGAAAGAAAGTCAGGGACGAGATATTCTTTCAGCTTAGGATACGTTTTCCCGGAGGGTTTTCTGCTTATGCTCAGGATTTCGGAAACATCCGGGTTTTCAAGACATTCCATTAAAACACCTTCGCCTACCATTCCCGTAGCTCCTGTAAGAATTATTTTGATTGGGTTCATTGCTTTGCTATTGATATTGGATATGACGGATAGGGATAGGGTTTTACTTTAAAATTTTAGATAAAAGATAAAAGATGTTGTCTTAAATGTCTGGATTCAATAATTCAATAGGGATGGGCTTTAGCCCGCCTTAAAAATGAGCCGCCTTGTACTGGATTTAGCTAAAACTTAATTATACAGATTGCTTCGTCGCTATGCTTCTCGCAATGACAATGGGGAAAACTTTTAAAATAAAAGCCAGCGCATTTTTGCGCTGGCCTTCAATATCTTTATAAGCTTTACTTTTTATGTCGCAGCTGACTGTAAATATTATGGATCAATCCGTCTGCTACGGAAATTTTAGGAACAAAGATCTTATTGATATCAGACCATGACATGACATTGTTAAAAATTCCCAGGGCATGTACCAATACATCGGCACGATCCTCTCTAAGGTTGTAGTTGGTCATTCTTTCTTCCACAGAAAGTTCATTGAATTCTTTGTAAACCTTTTTCAGATGAGACAGAGACATTGGTTTTCCATCTTTGGTCTTGCTCATAGAGAATACTTTGTTGATATTTCCACCCGAACCGATGGCAACAATTGGCTTTTTGCTGACAATATTTTTCTTGATTTCCTCCTTCATTTCTTTCCAGTTATCCATCGTAACAAGATTGTTGAGAAGACGGATTGTTCCGATGTTGAAAGATTTTTCGTAAACCATCTTGCCATTTTCGTAGAAGGTCAGTTCTGTAGAACCTCCGCCCACGTCGATATATAAATAGGCAAATTCTTTATCAAGACCTTCTGCAACATGATTTTCATAAATCAGGGTAGCTTCCTCATCACCGGAAATAATTTCAATATTGATTCCTGATGTGTCTTTTACCAGATTGATGATATCATTACCGTTGGCAGCATCACGCATGGCACTGGTAGCACAGGCTCTGTAGTGGTCTACTTTGTATATTTTCATCAGGTCACTAAAGATTTTCATAGAATCAATGACCATTTTTTCTCTTTCCGGACCTATCTTTCCGATGGTAAAAACATCCATTCCCAGTCTCAGAGGAATTCTGAGAAGGTTCAGCTTAATAAATTCAGGCTTTCTGTTATTGATCTTTACCTCATTGATAAGAAGGCGGGCTGCATTACTCCCTATGTCTATCGCTGCTATCTTCATTTCTTGCTTGTTTTAGCTTTTAAATATTTATAGGTTTCTATTTGTGATCGGCATTCTTTTTTATCATTTCTTACGTATTCATTGCTCAGTTTTTTGTCTAAAATCCTTGCTTTTACGTTATCTCTAAGCTGGATATCAAGAATATCCTTTAATTCCTTCTTAAGGTTCTTATCAGTGATTTTAGCGGCTGCTTCAATCCTGTAGTCAAGGTTTCTTGTCATCCAGTCTGCGGAAGAAATGTACATGTCTTCAGCCCCTTTATTGTAAAAATACATAACTCTGGCGTGTTCCAGGTATTCATCTACAATACTGATGGCTTTTATTTTTTCTTTGAATTCCTTTTGATTTACGGCACAATAGATACCTCTTACAATCATTCTGGTTACCACTCCGGCTTTAGCAGCTTCATATATTTTTTCAATCAGTGCGCGGTCACTCATTGAGTTTACTTTGACAATGATTTCTGCTCTTCGTCCTGCCTTAGCTTCTTCGATTTCCTTATCGATATGGTGAACAATCTTTTCACGCATAAACTGAGGGCAAACTAATAAATTTTTACAAGTTTTCAAAATGGAAATAAAGTCATCTTTCGGTTTTTTCAACACATTGAAGACTTTATTGATATCTGCCATGATGCCTCGGTCAGCAGTCAGCAGCAAATGATCACCATATATTCTGGCTGTTTTTTCGTTGAAATTTCCGGTACTTACGAAGCCATACTGGATTGTTTTATTGTGGGCTCTCTTCTTGATGACACAAAGTTTGGCATGTACTTTTTTATTAGGGATTCCTACAAGCACAGTAATTCCTTCCGGTTCCAGCATATCTTTCCATTCCAGGTTGGATTCTTCATCAAATCTTGCCTGAAGCTCCAGCATCACAGTCACTTCTTTACCATTTCTGGCAGCGTAAATCAGAGCATTGATAATTTTTGAACTGCTTGCCAGACGGTACGCTGTAATTTGTATGGATTTTACATCCGGATCCATAGCGGCTTCACGGAGAAGATCAATCACCGGATTGTACTTGTGATAAGGGAAGGTAAGGAGTACATCTTCTTTTAAAATGACATCTGTCACTCTTTCCCCATGCTCAAACGCCTGATGCGTAAAAGAGGTTCTTTCTACAGGTCTTTCATACTTTTCAAAAACATCGGGAAAATCCATGAAATGCTTGAAATTATGAATTTTGCCTCCCGGAATGATGCTGTCTTTCTTGGTTAAGTTCAGCTTTCTGATAAGGAGTTCCAGCAGAGCTTTATCCATATCTTTATCAAAAACAAAACGGGTAGGCTTTCCTTTTCTTCTGTTTTTGAGTCCTTTTTCTATTTTTTCTGCAAAGTTGGTTCTGATATCATTATCCAGATCCAGTTCGGCATCCTTTGTTACTTTAAATGCATTGGCTGCAAATTCATCATATCCAAAATAAGAAAATATGTGCGGAAGATTGAAGGCGATTACATCCTCCAGAAGCATTACATTTTTTTCTTCCGGATCTTCTGTTGGCAGCAATACGAATCTTCCTACAAAACGGGAAGGAATTTCAATAATGGCATAATTACTGGAATACTGCCAGTCTTTTTTTCTCATGGCTACTCCCAGATAAAGACTTTTATCACGCAAATAAGGCATAGGAGTATTTTCGTGAAGGAGAATCGGGATCACATTGGATTCTACCACTTCATCGAAATATTGTCTCACAAATTCTTTTTGGTTGGCTGTCAGGTTTTTGGCATTCTTAATAAAAACTTTATGATCAGCCATTTCGGTCTGGATTTTTTTCCAGGTTTTATCGAAATTCAGCTGTTGTCTCATCACAACTTCATTGATTCTCTGAAGGATCTTGGATGGCGGCTGATAAAAAGATTCAGCAATCACTTTTTCCTTAAAATCCATGGCGCGCTTTAATCCGGCAACACGCACTCTGAAAAATTCATCTAAATTGTTAGAGAAAATTCCGAGGAAACGTATTCTTAAATGTAAGGGAACTTTTTCATCCATGGCTTCCTGCAAAACTCTTTCATTAAATGCAAGCCATGTAATATCTCGGGGATTAAAGTGTATTGACATTCTAAATGTGTATATTTTATCAAAAATAATAATTCACAAAGATTCTGCCTCTATTTCTTAGGTTAAACTTTGATTAATTTTTGAAGATTGAATGTAGAATTCCTTCTATTTATTGGGCCTTCTTGTAAAAGATCTGGTTATCAGTTGTTTTTGCTATATTTATATCAGGATATTATCAAAAATTTATTCATTATTTGAAAATATTTCCCGGAATTATAAAAACTTTTAGTCATGAAAAAATTGATAATCATACTTCTGCTGCAGTTATTTGGTTGGGGGCGCAGTCAATATGTAGAGGTTCTGGAAAAAGGAAATCTGGACAACCTGTCTCCCCGGAAATTTATGATTCCTTTACAGCAGCAGGAAAACTATAAATCTGCATTTGTAGGAAGGTACAAAGCGCATTATCCCAATACTTATCTAGGACATTTATTTACAGCTATTGCTGATGAAGCAAAGAATACAGGGGCTAATGCTTATCACATTGTGAGTTTTAAAGAAGGAGATCATCAAAATGAATCCGAATTGGTAATAGATACTTACTATATACAGGATCCCGACATCAGGCATCAAAGTACACTTATTGAAAAAAATAAAATTTATATCATCGGTGAGCCCGTTATAAACAGCGAAAAGACTTCAAAGTTTAAATTAAACGGAGAGAAAAAAGAAATAAGAGACAATACATTTATAACGATTACTTTAAAGGAAAATGAAGAAGTGAAAATAGTAAAAGGAGGAATTACAGGAATGGCAGTATGGGTAAAATGGAAGCCGGAGCAGTTTAATAAATTCTACAGCTTTTCAGGCATCGGAATAGACGGTGCAGGTTTTGGAGCTAATGGAATGGGAGTTGGCATTAATACAGGAAGGATATATTCCGTAGATCCTGACCTTGGGTATTTTTTAATCCGGGTTTTAAAAGAAAGTAAATAGTATCTTTCACCTCATAAGGAGAAGTTGACATATCTTCATACATAAAAAATGATTTTTTTTCCTGAATATAATTTCAAAACCTCGATTTTATCGGGGCTTTTATTTTTATTGTGTCATTTTGTCATATTTTTTTGAATGGTACAGATATTGAGAAATTGAGAGTGTAAATTAAAATTAAAAATAGAAAAAATATAAAATATTATGAGTAAAATAATTGGAATTGACTTAGGAACAACCAACTCTTGTGTTGCTGTAATGGAGGGGAAAGACCCTGTTGTTATTCCTAACGCAGAAGGTAAAAGAACTACTCCTTCTATCGTAGCTTTTACGGAAGATGGAGAAAGAAAAGTAGGTGATCCTGCAAAAAGACAGGCTGTAACGAATCCAACAAAAACTGTTTACTCTATCAAAAGATTTATCGGAACACACTTTAAAGATGATGCTTCTGAAATCACAAGAGTACCTTATAAAGTAGTTGCCGGACCAAACGATACAGTAAAAGTAAAAATCGACGATAGAGAATATACTCCACAGGAAATTTCTGCAATGACTCTTCAGAAAATGAAGAAAACTGCTGAAGATTATCTTGGTCAGGAAGTAACAAGAGCAGTAATCACTGTTCCTGCATACTTCAACGATGCACAAAGACAAGCTACTAAAGAAGCTGGTGAAATTGCAGGTCTTAAAGTAGAAAGAATCATCAACGAACCTACCGCTGCAGCGTTAGCGTATGGTCTTGATAAAAACCATAAAGATCAGAAAATCGCAGTATATGACCTTGGTGGTGGTACTTTCGATATCTCTATCCTTGATTTGGGAGACGGTGTATTCGAAGTATTGTCTACAAACGGTGATACCCACTTGGGAGGTGATGACTTTGATGATGTGATCATCAACTGGATGGCTGACGAGTTCAAAGCTGAAGAAGGGGTAGACTTGAAAGCTGATGCCATTGCTCTTCAAAGATTGAAAGAAGCAGCTGAAAAAGCTAAAATTGAATTATCTTCTTCTCCTCAGACTGAAATCAACTTACCATATATCACAGCTACTGCTAC
Organism: Chryseobacterium cupriresistens; assembly: GCF_046614675.1. NCBI lineage: Bacteria > Pseudomonadati > Bacteroidota > Flavobacteriia > Flavobacteriales > Weeksellaceae > Chryseobacterium > Chryseobacterium cupriresistens. Next base: position 746,707 of record NZ_JBKKJT010000002.1, read on the forward strand.
AGGTCCTAAGCACTTAGTGAAGACTTTAACAAAAGCTAAATTCGAGCAATTATCTGCTGATCTTGTAAGAAGATCTATGGAGCCTGTTGCTAAAGCATTAAAAGATGCTGGTTTATCAACTTCTGATATCGACGAAGTAATCCTGGTAGGTGGTTCTACAAGAATCCCGATTATCCAGGAAGAAGTAGAAAAATTCTTCGGTAAAAAACCATCCAAAGGAGTAAACCCGGATGAGGTTGTAGCCATTGGTGCAGCTATTCAGGGAGGTGTATTGACAGGAGATGTAAAAGACGTATTACTACTTGACGTTACGCCACTTTCTTTAGGTATCGAAACAATGGGTTCTGTATTCACAAAATTAATTGAAGCGAACACTACGATCCCAACAAAAAAATCTGAAGTATTCTCTACAGCTTCTGACAACCAGCCGGCTGTAAGCATCAGAGTAGGACAGGGGGAAAGACCAATGTTCAACGATAACAAGGAAATCGGTAGATTTGACCTTACAGATATTCCACCAGCACCAAGAGGAGTTCCTCAGATTGAAGTAACATTCGATATTGATGCGAACGGTATCCTAAGCGTATCTGCTAAAGATAAAGGAACTGGTAAAGAGCAGTCTATCAAAATCCAGGCTTCTTCAGGTCTTTCTGACGAAGAAATCGAAAGAATGAAGAAAGAAGCTCAGGAAAACTCTGCGGCTGATGCTAAGAGAAAAGAAGAAGTTGAAATCTTCAACAAAGCTGACGGATTGATCTTCCAGACTGAAAAACAATTGAAAGAATTCGGTGAGAAACTTTCTGCTGACAAAAAAGCAGCTATTGAAGCAGCTCACGCAGAATTAAAAACAGCTTTCGAAGCTAAAAATGCTGATGACGTAAAAGCTAAAACTGAAGCGTTAGATGCAGCCTGGATGGCCGCTTCTGAAGAATTATACGCAGCGGGTCAACAGCCAGGTGCTGATGCAGGTGCAGGAGCTCAGAATGCTGGTGGAAACGCCGGAGCTGAAGATGTACAGGATGCAGACTTCGAAGAAGTAAAATAATAAATGTAAACACTAACATTTAATTATAAATCAACCCGGCAGCAAACAAAGTTTGCTGCCGGGTTTTATTTACAGGATATTTACTGCCCTCAGAAATAGGGTTACAGTTTTTAAGTACCTTTTTTATCCTTCAGAATCATTTTACCCCAATCATTGATGTGATCCAATAAAGGAATAAATGACAATCCCAAATCTGAAAGACTATATACAACTTTTACCGGAGGCTTTGTTCCAAATACCGTTCGTGTTATCAGCTGATCTCTTTCCAATTGCCTCAACTGAATACTTAAAGTTGTTTCTGTAATAAAAGAAAGGTCTTTCTTGAGCTCGCCAAACCTTTTATCCCCATTTTTTAAGTGGCAGAGAATAACCCCTTTCCATCTTCCTCCAATGAGATCCATGACGAAACTTACAGCACAGGGATAAGATTTCTGATCAACATTAACGAATAAGGACTCACATTTTTTTTCCATCTTTTCTATAGTATCTAAATTGATAGTTATTTTATGATAATAGTACAGGAGCTATTTTTACACAATATTAATCAGAATAAAAGAAATAAAAAAATGTATCAGCTAGCCCAAATTAATGTTGCCCGAATGATAGGAACCAACATAGAAGATCCGGTGATGAATGAGTTTGTCAGTCATTTGGATTCAGTAAACCAATTGGCAGAGAAAAGCGACGGATTTATCTGGAGACTCAAAGATGATGAAAACAATGCTACAAGTTTTAATCCACTAAACGATGAACAGGTTATCATCAATTTATCGGTGTGGGAAAACATAGAATCCCTGGAACATTTTACTTATAAAACATTCCACGTTGATTTTCTGAGAAGAAGAAGAGAATGGTTCCAAAAATACGGAAAAGCTCACTATGCGATGTGGTGGATTAAAAATAATGAATATCCTGGTATAGATGAAGCATTGAAACGGCTAGAATATTTGCAGGAACACGGTTCCTCTTCTTATGCATTTAATTTTCAGCATGTTTTTCAGTCGCCATAGTTGCAGCGTTGAAAAACTTTTGCAATGAGCATGCTAATAAAGCTATCTTTGTACGGTTCAGTATTTTTATTGAAATAAATGAAAGAAAGATATATTGCTTTTCTGGCAGTTGCCGGAGTACTATGTTTACTAAGTTATACTTCTAATGATCCTGCAGGATATACTGTGGAAGAGCTTCGCACACTGTACAGCAGCGGGGACCAGAGTAAATGGCCGGCACCTCATTTATTTGATGAAGCTAAAGAAGGGTTTCAGGATATCGGACCGTTGCCAAAAATGAGTTTTCCTGAAGATAATCCCTATTCCGAAGATAAAACGGAACTGGGAAAAATGTTATTCTTTGATCCGAGATTGTCAGGAAGCGGACAAATTTCCTGTGCCAGCTGTCATAATCCCGAAACAGGATGGTCAGACGGAAGCAGGGTCTCTTTTGGTCATAACAGGCAGACGGGAACCAGAAATGCTCCTGCTTTGGTAAATATAGGATATGCTAAAACACTTTTCTGGGATGGCCGTTCCGCAACGTTGGAAGAGCAGGTGAAAGCCCCTATTGAAAATCCGGTAGAAATGAATCTTCATATGTCTATGGCAACAAAAAACATCAGTAAGATTAAAGAATATAAACCTTTTTTTCTGAAAGCTTTCGGAAACGAAGACGTAACAGAAGAAAAGATTGCAAAAGCGATTGCCGCATTTGAACGTTCACTGACCAGTCCGCCTTCGAGGTTTGATCAGTTTGTTACCGGAAAGAAAGATGCTTTAACGGATTCCGAAATCAATGGTCTTCATCTATTCAGAACCAAAGCTAATTGTATCAACTGCCACAATACACCTTATTTCTCTGACCGGAAATTTCACAATCTGGGGCTTACTTATTATGGAACACCATATGAAGATCTGGGAAGATATATCGTTACCCATAAAAATGAAGATGTAGGAAAATTTAAAACCCCTGCCTTGAGAGAAGTTTCTGAGAACAAACCTTATATGCATAACGGGCTTTTCCCTGAGCTGGCGAACGTTGTCATGATGTATAATGCCGGAATGCTGAAGGAAATTCCAAAAGGAGAGCAGATCAATGATCATAAGTTTCCTCGTAAATCAGCAATGATAAAAAAACTAAATTTAACTGATGATGAAGTGTTTGATATCGTAGCATTTTTAAAAACACTGAGCAGTTATCAATACAAAGTACGTCCGCCGGAATTACCTAAGTCATAATAATTTATAGTAAAACTATTTTAACCATAAAGATTGATTTTGTGTGTTTTGAGCTTGCAAAAATTAAATTCATAAAACAAAAAGGTCTCTGGAGCTGAGCTCAAGAGACCTTTTTGTAATTGATGTAATTGATGATGCTTTTACTTACTAGTTATCTTTAGTGAAAACAGTAGCAGCCATTGAAGCTTTACCCCAGTTGAAATTACTTCCTGTAGCGGACCACATATTAAACCTAACTGGATAAGAATTACTTTCAGCATACCCATTTAAAGTATAGGTTACTGTAACAGGAGAAGCACTGGTATTGTTAAAGGTATCATTAAATTTTCCGGAGACAGAAACCATTTCAGAGCCAGTAGTTCCTTCCGGAAGGGTAAATTTTCTGGAACCCTCTGGTGCTTCTATACCATCTTTGAGAAAACGTATTCCAAAATAACCAGTAATAGGTACACCAGTATACTGAACTCCAGTCCCCATCGGAACGCTATAATCTACAACAATTTTAGCAGTATTGTTAGCTGGAATAGTTACCGAAACAGATAATCCCAGATCAATATTATTTACAGTAGTACCAGAAGGTAGTGCTATCTGGCCTACCGGAGCTGTTGCCGTATCCGTAAAAACTCCTAAAAGTTGATAATCAGTTGTCTGAGGGGCTAATTTATCCCACTTTGGAGCTGCCGGAGTTCCTGAATTAGTATAAAGTCCTTCTCCATAGGGAGTTAAGGCGGTGTTGGAATTATAAACCATTAACCCTTTTGCAGGAGAGGGAACAGTAGCTCCATCTGTGACTGAGGTTAATGATACTCTTGGCAGCAAAAAGCCTCTGTTGGTAGCAGTAAGATCAAGCAAAGCTGAGTTATCAGGAGCATTGGTACCCACCCCGACATTTCCGCCTACAGGATTAAGTGCTAAAGGAAGACCCGTAGTTGAAGTTTTATTCTGGCTTGAAATATAAGATCCAAAAGGGGCATTGGTATAGGTTCCGAAATCCAGAGCATGATTCGTACTCCCATCAACTCTAAAGGTTGCATTGGTATTGGCTGTACCCAATGCAGAAGGCTGTGCATTGATTCCGGCTACCACCAGCTTATTCGTAGGGGTAGTGGTTCCAATTCCCAGACGGTCATTGGCTGCATCCACAGATAAGGTATTTCCGTCTACAGAAAATGCATTGGTCTGCGTTCCTGTAAATGCCAGGGTATTAGCGCCCTGTGTTACCGTTCTGTTTCCGGTAAGAGTACCGTCTGCAGTATAGAGATTTACCGGAGTAGCTCCTACAGATCCGCCATCCGTAGATCTCCATCCTGAATTACTGTATACATATTCCAAAGCTTTGCCATTGGGAATGGTAACCCCACCTAATGAGGCGCCAAAACCTCCTGTTGTATTATTATAAACAATGATTCGCTGACCTGCATTAGGGGCAGCAGGCGCAGTAACCGTAACGGTTGCTGTAGCAGCGCCGGTAAGTTGTACCTGGCTGACATTGGCAGGTATCGTAACAGCATTACCCGCAACAGCTAAAGCGGTTTCACGGTTGGTAATCGCTCCGTTTACATCCAAAGCTGTTCCTGGAGAATCTGTAGCAACCCCTACATTTCCTCCCACCGGATTTAATACTAATGGAAGACCTGTGGCAGCCGTTTTGTTCTGGCTTGAAATATAGGATCCATAAGGAGAGTTGGCATAGGTTCCGAAATCCAGCGCATGGCTGGTATTTCCATCAACTCTGAGTGCAGCATTGGTATTGGCTGTGCCCAATGCTGAGGGTTGGGCATTAATGCCCGTTACCACCAGTTTATTAGTGGGGGATACTGTGCCTATCCCAACATTACCGTTAGATATCACAGTAAAATCGTCAGTAGACTGAGCTGTTGAAGGCACTCCCGTTGTTGGATTATTTTTTAATCCGTCAATGTTAAATATTCCCTGAGGATTACTTGTATTGATCCCCACTTGTGATTTTGCCACCAGAGAAAAGGTGGTGAGCAAGCCGGCTAGTAATAAATTTTTTTTCATAATATATAAGAAATTAAGATTAGAATAAATTAATATCTCTTTTTGTTGTCGGGAACTCCATCATAGCAACAGAGTCTCCTTACATTTTACTATTATATCTATATCAGATTCACATATTTTTTGTCAATCTTTCATTTCAATTGTTGAAATGAAATAAAAAAGATTGTGCTGTATAGTATTGTTTTTTTGATCTTCAATTTATTTCATGATTTCCTTAGTAAAAATAAGATTTATTAAGGTGGTCGCATGTTTTTGATATACAACACACATACATCACATGTACATCATTTGATGAAATCACTGTATTTTATACTTTGTATTATCATTGTTGTGTGAAATAATTAATCTATAATGTGTTTTATCTTTTTATATTTAAACCTTAGCAATACGGTGTTCCGGTATTCTGCAGCTCTTTTGTAAAGGCTCTTTTGATTTTGATTAAAAAAGAAATTACTTGTAGCTGTAAAAGATATAAGCTCATACATCATCTGGTATTGATGGTATCATAAATGGTATTTTTGAATGAAATACAGATTGTAAAAAGGCTTAATGTAATTACTGCATATTTTAAGTGTAAAAATATAAAGCCTGGATGAGCAGGTATCTCACGGTACTAATAATCATCCAGGTTTAATAAAATTATTGACTTGTCTCTTTTATGAATACCCGGGATTAATAATTAACAAAAGGTCTTCATATGGATAGTCCTTCGGCAGGCTCAGGGTGACAACCCGGATACCAACTGGAATTTTTAAACGTTGTCAGGATGAGCCTGTCAAAGCTAATATTAAAGTTGTTTACACTTTACAAAACCACAAAAATCACAAAAGATTTCATTTAAAAACATTTGAGTTTACTTAAGTAAGTTTAAAATGAGACTGCACAAAAGCTCACATAAGAGATAAACATTTCAACTTCGCTCAACAGGCAAAGATTTTCACAAAGCTTAAGTGGGCTATTATATAAAGTCTGACTCTAAAAAAAATGGAATGTTTAAAACTTTTGGGTCTTTTGTATTTAAAAATAATGAATATAAAAGTGTAAACAGCTTCATTACTAAAAAAGGACAGGTCAATAAATAAAAATACCCTTCAAAATTTTTTTTGAAGAGTATTTGAAGCTGGATATGTTCCAGATGACTTAGTTATTGGTTACTGCTATGGAACGGGAGAAGCAGTTGCCGCTCCGACGCTGCTGCCTCCAAGATTATAAGTGCCAGTACTCAGATTCGACATTTGTTCATTGGAAATAATCAGTACTCTGATTCCCCACACAAATGAACTGCCTGATGTAGTATTTGCATTAGGGACATCTGCATAAATCCTCCAGGTTCCGTTTTGCTGAAAAGTATAGATATCTGGTGCCTGAAAATCAAAAACGGTTGAACCATTACCTTTAAAGCCTGCATTGATATCACTGTGATTATTGGTGTCAAATCCCACTACAATGGCAGTATATGAAGAAACAGGTATTTTGGTATCGAAGTTAGAGATGAAATCTCCGTTCGGGTTTGTAAAAGTATAATATTTAAAATACATTTTTGAAACAGGTCCTATTTTACCCCAGTTCGGTGATGCGCTTGTTCCTCCGTTATAGTAAATTCCTTCTCCCTGAGGTGACATGGCTGTATTGTTGTTATACACCAGAAGGCCTTTTGCAGGTGCGGGAACAGTACTGGCATCTGATGGAGATGACAGGGATACTCTTGGCAGTAAGAGTCCTTTATTGGCAGCATTAAGATCCAGCAATGCTGAATTATCCGGACTATTGATTCCTACCCCTACATTCCCGGAAGGAGTAACTACCACTTTTGCACTATTATTAGCCATCAGGTTCAGATTATTTGAAGTAGTAGTCCCCACATAACCTGCTCCTGCTCCGATATATGTTTTCAGATTCACTGTACCATTGGTATGGTTTAAACCAAAACTATTATCAGGGGTGCTGATGGTCAGTTTGGTGTCAGGCGTTGCAGTACCAAGACCTACACGGTCATTGGCAGCATCTACAGATAAGGTAGTTCCATCCACAGAAAATGCATTGGTCTGTGTTCCTGTAAAGGCAAGGGTATTGGCTCCCTGGGTAACAGTACGGTTTCCTGTCAGAGACCCATCCGTGTTATAGATATTGGCAGATGCAGGTGCTGCCGGTAGAGCTTTCCATGTTGCTACTCCGCTGGCATCGGATGTTAACACCTTATCTGTCCCTTGCGTTCCGTCTACAATTTTCAAAGCCCCGCTTGTTCCTGATTCAATCTGAAGCTTACTAGTAGGATTTGTTGTCCCGATACCAATGTTTCCGGAAGATTTGATGGTCAGTCTCGGCGCATAATCTGTAGCATTTCTGGTTGAAAATTGTAATCCTGCATAGCTGTTGGCTGCATCACGGTCGATTCCTGTAATGCTTGCTCCTGATAGTCCTGTTTCAGATGTTGATGGAATGAACCCCAGCTCTGCAAACTGCCCGCCGGTGCTATTTAAATTATAGAGGGTAATATTTCTTGAAACTCCTTGTGAACACGGAGCCCCGCAATTTTCAATTCCTGCAGAAATGGTATTGGTTGTAGCTCCCGCACTGTTTTGAACAGACAGGGCAGAAGCAGGAGCGATGGTACCGATTCCCACTCTGCTGTTTGCAGCATCCACGGAGAAATTTTTCCCATTGACAGAAAAAGCATTGGTTTTTGTCCCTGTGAATGCCAGGGTATTGGCTCCCTGCGTTACTGTTCTGTTACCGGTAAGGGTGCCATCTGCATTGTAAATATTAACGGGAGTGCTCAGCTTTGTCCATACAGTACCATTGTAATAATAGTAGCCAACGGTATCAATATTCAAAGCGGTACCTGCAGCGGTACCCGTAGCGATATTGTTGACATAGATAAGGGTTGATACCGGAACCCCGGTCATACTCTGAGCTTTTTGTCTGTCTACTCTTGGAATAAGTAATCCTTCTACTGTTGTACCGGTACCAGTACTGTTTTTAGCGGTCACATCAAGTGTTGCAGCGGGGGTTGGGGTATTAATCCCCACCTGTGATTTTGCCAATGAAAAGGTAGCAAGCAATCCTACTACGAATAAATTTTTTTTCATAATATGTGTTAATTAATAATTTTCTTATATCAACAGTTATAATAGCAGTGAAAATATTACTGAACTTTATCTACGTGCTTTACTTACTGTGATTGGTTGCAAAGGTAATGCTTGGTGAAGTTTTAAAGTATATTATACGCTTATCATAGATACAACATGGGTATATCATAGGTACATCATTAGTGTATTTTTATTGAAAAAATATATGATATAAGGAAAAAATGTTAATAAATTAAACCACATTACAGTGAATTAAAGAGGGAAATACTATCTTTGCTTTTTGCCCTGGTTGCTTTTATCAGCTTATTATAAGAAGTTGTAAATGAAGATTGGTTTAGCAATATAATTTTAAATCATGATTTATAGAGGAGAAATCAAGATAAGGAGGGTGTTATTGATTTAAATTAATAAAGAGACAGCTAATGTTATAATAATTTTTACATCTGTTTTATACATCTGTTGATTCTGGTTAGAATTTTTTTTTGCTGTCAGGTGGAAATAGGGTGCATTTTCAAGTGGGTGTAGTAAGGATGTATGATTTTTTTGAATCCTTTGTTTATAGGGATTTGAGAAGATGATGTATGTACGATGTATGTTATTATTGTGCATTTTTTATCACTTTTTTTTAACCTTGTGAAAAATAAGATAGATATGTATATAAGAAAAGTGAATCGCTGATCTCTTTGTGAGATTCCAGACATCCGGAACCAATAATAATGTTGAATCATTTCTTTAAAGCAAAAAAGAAAAAAATTGAATTTATTACCGGTAGCAGGTGAAAACGGGAGACAACATATATTTTGATGTGATTCTCAATCTTGTTATTCGTGTAAATAAAAACAGAGAAAAGATAACATTCAAAAAAGGAGTAATTATACTTTACAGAACAGTAAATTATGATGGATAGGAAACTTTTGCCTTGTTTCTTGTTTTCTGAATTGGAGAATATTAATCTGATGTACTTATCATAATAATTTTATTTGGTCATGATAAGTATTTTTTTATCTTTAATCAATAACTCGTTATTATGTTTTTTTTAAAAAAAATAAATAAAATAATTTTATTTTCTTTCATAATATGTTATTCGCAACTATTTTCACAACGATATACAGAAAGGAATATTGATACTTTACTGATAAAAACAAATGAAGTACTCCGGACAAGAATATCTGACGATGATCTTATCCGTTGGAACAAAGGAATTATAAAGGAAGCAATCCGGATTGGCTACCGCGAAGGAGAAGCAATGGGATATGCCAATATTGCCAACCGATATGTATTTGGGGGTAATTTAAAGAAAGGGTTAGAATATTTAAACAAGGCTGAAGATATATCCGGGAAAAGCAATGATAATTTTCTTTTCGGTAAAATTAATCAGGAGTATGCCCAGGTTTATAGTAAAATGGATGTGAGTAAGCTGGCTTTGGAATACAATTCAAAAGCGGTGAATTATGCTTTGAAGCTGAGAAAAGATAACCGTGACTGCCGTCTGTTTTTACACTATGCCTATTCAACCAGATCTTTTTACATGTACAATGTTGACCGGCCTGACTCTGCTCTTATTTACCTGCATAAAGCTATAAAAATAGAAGCAAATCCTCTCGATATATCTAATGTTGCAAGGTACTTTACCATATTTGAGGTGAAACCTGATTCTGCCAGGTATTACTTTCAAAAGGCTTTTATGCTTTTAGAAACCAGGAATTTTAAACATGACAAATTCCAGAGAGCTGTTGTTTTACAGAATTATGGAATATTTCTGAACAGTCAGGGAAAAAGCAGTGAGGCTATCAACGCAATTAAGGAGTCAATTGAATTGGCTAAGCAGGTCAACAGACCTAAACTTCTTCTTAACAATTATAAGGAACTGTCTGGACTTTATAAAAATGAAGGAGATGCTGAAAAAGAAAATGAATATCTGAAAAAGGCAATTTCATTGCAGGACAGCCTTAATGCCAACCAGAATCAGGCTGTAAACCTCTCCATCAACAGACTGAATAAAGATAGAGAAAACGAAAAAGTTCAGTTTAAAAAACAAAATAATACCACGCTGTGGTATAGTGGTATCGCAATGCTGTTGGTTACTTTAATCACCGTTTACTTTTATTTACATGTAAGAAAAAAGAAAAAAAAGCTGGCGGAAAGTCAACAAATAATTTTTGAAATAGGGGAAGAAACAAAAGACCTGAAAAGAAAACTCAGTGAAAATTATGAGAATATCATTCAGCTTGCCAGAGAAAAAAAAGCTGATTTTTTTCCTAAATTCCAGGAAGCCTATCCGGAATTATTCAGGGAGTTGCTGAAAATAAATCCTAATCTTTCCAAATCGGATTTAACTTTTTGTGCCATGATATGGCTTGGCTTTTCGTCAAAGGAAATTGCTCAGAGTGTCTCTATGGAGCACAGATCTGTACAGACAAAAAAGTACAGAATACGGAAAAAACTGAATCTGGAAAGCGAGACAAATCTGTATCTTTTTTTCAGATCTATATTGGAGCCATAGCAGGTTTGAAAAGAATATCCATGTATCGGCTAATTTGAATAGATAATACAGAACCGGAACAAATCTTTTTGTTTCGGTTTCTTTGTTAATTTTTATCCTGAAAAGCTATAGAACATCAGAATTTATGATCTGAATTTTATAATCCGTAGTTTTTAGCTAAGGTTTTATATACATCATATGTGCATTTTCATTTGTTTATAAAATACATGATTTTAAAAAATGCCAATGTATTACATCCATTATAGTGAATTAAATAATAAAATATGATGTTTTCTTTTGTTGTTGCTGTAAAAAATATTGACTATACATAATGAGTTTATAATTGCTGTTTTGGATAATAAATGAAGGAATGCATGTCAGTTGGGGCTATCCATTTTCCTGTATTTCAATACAATAATTTTAACGATAAGAATCATTAATCCAAAAATTGGTTTTGAACCTATTACATAATGGATCGATTAGTAATTCGCCTTATTGTGTGTTTTCAAAAAACAAAAAAAGGCACTATGTGTGAGTAGTTTTTGTGGGTATACCTACAAAGTGGCGTATATATGTTGTAGGGTATTATTATGCTTCTCTCTGTTTTTTTCTTAATCTTGGTAAAAAATAGAAAATGTACTTCCCTATAAATTGCATACGATTATTTTGTAAAGAAGAGGGTGAGATTTCCGGCTTTGCAGTACAAGTACCGGCTGCAGAGAACTGCAAACAAAACTGTCATGAATAATTATAATCAAAGTTCTTCAGGTTATCCTCTGCACCATCCCACCTTACGGAAATTAGGTCTTGTCGGAGGTCTTTCCTGGCATTCAACGCTGGAATATTACATGTACCTGAACCAAACCATCAATGATTATTTCGGTAATAATACAAATCCTCCTCTTGTATTAGTAAATCTTGATCAGTATTCTATGCATCAGTTGCAAAAGTCGGATCATTGGGATATAATTGCAGCAATGCTGATTGAAGCCTGCGATCAATTATATAAAGCCGGAGCCTCTGCAGCAATGTTTTGTGCTAATACACCCCATAAAGTGTATCATGAAGTGCAACGGCATAGTATGATTCCCATATTGCATATCGGAGATGCGATAGGTACTGCAGTCCGCAAGAAAGGACTTCGTAAAGTTGGGCTTATTGGGACAGTATTTACCATGGAGGAGCCATTTATTGAGAAAATCCTAAAAGATAAATATGATATTGATATAATGGTACCCGACCAAAAGAAAGACAGGGAAAAACTTCATACCATTATACAAAAAGAACTGTCTCTTGGTATTTTAAAGCCTGAAACAAAAAAATATATACTGGATCAGATTGTAATCCTGGAAACGATGGGTGCTGAAGGCATCATATTGGGATGTACAGAATTTCCGATTATTATCGGGGAAAATGATCTGGAGATTCCGGTATTCAACACCACATTGCTGCACGCCCAAATGGGAGTAGATTTTATTCTGAGGACTGATTTTTAACACTTGTTATAGTGCTTTAATTGTCTAATTTAATTTTAAATACTATGGAAAAAAAGACCTCATTATCCACCATGATACTGTTTATTGTGTTATTTTTGGCAAGTTTGTCCGCAAATCTGAAAGCACAAAAGGTAAATCCTGCTATTGATTTTTCCGGATATAAAAAGATTCAGGTGAAACCCAGTGAAGCTGATCCTTCGGTAAAGAACTGGGACAGTGCACATATTGTATTTTATGATAAGGCCATTAAGAATAATAAAGTACTGCTATGGCTCACAGGGACTAAAGGATCAACTGTTCATGTTCCCCAAAGTTTTTTAAAAACAGCATTGGAGCAGGGATATAGGGTTATAGCACTTTCTTTTATAAGTACCCCTGGAGTTTCGCAGGTGTGTAAAGGAGATTATTTGAATCAAAATATTGACTGTGCTGCAGAATTCCGTAGAAAACGTATTTATGGTGATAATACTTTCCTGCCTATTCCGGATCAGTATCAGGATGCCATAATACCTCGCCTGACAAAACTTTTACAGTATTTGTCAAAAAATGATAAAGAGGGTGTATGGTCTCAGTATCTTGATCACAACACAGGTAAACCTGTCTGGAGCAAAATCGCTATAGCCGGTCAGTCTCAGGGGGGAGGAATGGCTGAATTTATTGCCCAGCATGAGTCTGTAGCCAGGATCATCAGCTTTTCAGGGGGGTGGGATTACAGTAATTCCAAAACGAAAAAAATCGCAGGGTGGTACTCCCAAAAATTAGTAACATCACCTCAAAATGTTTTTGCAACTTATCATGTAAAAGAGGTTGCTTCAACAGAGCTAGCGGAAATTTGTAAAACACTCCATATCCCAGCAGAGAATGTTTTTGCATTAGATCAGCCTATTGTTCAAAACACAAATATGCGTACTCCTCCTAATCCCTATCATGTGGAAGGAATTAAAAATCCTGTGTATCAACCTATCTGGATAAAAATGCTTGGTTCGGGGCTATGATTTCTAAAAGATCATTTGCTATGATTTAAAGCTATAAGTTTAGATATGATAAAAACTCTTCCTGCTGGAAGAGTTTTTTATTTAAAGACATAGAATATTAAACTTTCATTGTCTGACGATTCAAGGAAAATTACATACTTGAGTGTTGAAAATATTATTGTAATTATACTGGAGTAAATGTTTAAGTATTACTATTTTATGAAAATTGATTCATGAATTATGAGGAATGGTTTTAATTTGTATATTTGGTTTTATTTAGAATAAATAAAAATATAATTTAAAGAAATCATTAATGAATACAATTTTGTCCATCTAATCCACATTTTCATTAAAAACTATGAAACTACAAAACAAAAGAATCCTTACTCTGGATGTAATAAAAGGTATAAGTGTCATCGGAATGATCATTATACATACCTTATTGGTGTATGCCAATGTAAAATCACAATATGAAACAGCTGTCGGCAGTTTTATTGTTTTTCTTGGAAGGGGAACTTCTATTTTCCTGATCTGTATGGGAATTACTTTCATGACTTCCAGTCATCAAAGTCTTAAAAGTGCTTTAAAACGGGGTGCTTTACTAATATTTGCAGGGTTGTTCATGAACTTTATGAAGTTTATGATTCCTGTCATTTTTAATTTTGCTCCCGATAATTTTATCCAAAAATATGGCTGGGGCGCACCTATAGAACAGCAGTATGTATATCTGGTACAGCTGGGTGATATTTTACAGCTGGCTGGGATGTCTTTATTATTTGTTGGATTTATCAGGGCGTATGTGAAAAATAAATATATCATTCTGGCAATAGGTTTATTCGTTGCGCTGGTATCCAGGGAAGTAAGCGGAATTAACCTGGATTATCCTGTGATCAATTATGTTCTGGATCTCCTTTTCAATACCGATTATCCGGCATATGTCTATTTCCCTGTTTTTCCATGGATGGCCTTTATCATCATCGGAATGTTTTTCGGGAAATGGTTTCAGGAGCTGAACTACAATACCCAACAGATATTTAGAAATATGCTGTATGCCGGACTGTTATTTATTGCCATAGGAGCACCGCTGGTCTTTCTGTATGGTGATTATCATTACAATGGTTTTTATCATATGGGCCCCGGAGGTGTTCTTTATTTTGCAGGCTGGACACTACTGTTTTTATGGCTGATTAATACGTTTATGGCAAACGCCAAAGAAAATGGTTTTATACGTGTTCTCAAATATTGCAGTAAAAACCTGACCTCAATGTACATGATTCAATGGATATTAATCTCGTGGGGAAAAGGAATTTTCGGATATCGGCAACATGAAATTGGATACGTGTGTATGCTGATCCCGTTGTATATTATTCTCACTTTTTCAGTACAGACTATGGTGGATGTCATAAGAAAGAAAAAAACGTTAATTGACTTCATACTGATATCACCTGATGAAACAGTTTTAAAATAATAATTCCATCCTCTTTAAAATTCATAAAAACCACGGTAAAAATTACCGTGGTTTTGTTTTGTAATCAGCTAAGAATTTCCACTTCTTCCGGTACAACAAAAAGAATGGTACAGCCATGTTCAGATTTCACGGAATGTTTGAAATCAGGCGGAGTATATAGATAATCTCCTTTTTCAAGCCGGGCTCCTGCAATAGTTGCATCACCTTCCAGTATAAATAATTCCTCTCCTGCAGGATGGTTATGATAAGGATAGCTGGCTCCTGGTTCAAATTTTAAAAGAATACTGGTAGAACGTTTTTTTTCAGGATCAAATTTTAAGGATTTTACAAAAATACCTTGATAATGAATTCCTTTTTCAATTAAAGGCTGCCATTCTTTCTGTTCTGTTTTTACGATGTAATCGTGGATGTTGGTGTTCATGTAATATAAATTTTAATTGTTATTGATGTAAGAAATGATCAAAACTCCATTTATAATGGGAAAATGTACTCAGAAGAAATGCCCCTGCACTGAATGCGAAGACTGAATAGTCCAGAGGTTCTTTAATTCCAAAAGAAATGCTCATGGCTATGGCAAAAAATAAAGTGAGCACAGAGGCGTACCTTGCTGTTCTTTTTATCTGAAAACCCAGAAGAAGCATAAAGCCTATTGAAACTTCAGCTGCCGTTGAAAATAGGGCAATAGAAGGTGCCCACGATGGTGGTAAAAATGAATTGGTTTCAGCGGTATAATGAACAAAATTTTTCCAGCCTGAAGATTGAGCCCCCCAAAGATTCAGCCTGCTTGCTACTGCTGATAAAAATCCGGCAGCCAGAGCAATTCTTAATAAAAAAACGGCGGTATCCTGTTGCGTTTTCATACGTATAATTTTTAGGTTTTAATTACAGTACAAAGTTCAGCGAAAGCCGCCGCCTAAAGAATAGACAATTCCGGGAAAAGCATGTAATATTGAAGAAGGAAGCTGAAAGTTTTTAAATTTCCTTTACCACTTTCTGATACTCTTTGGGAGACTGTGAAGTATGTTTTTTAAAGAAATTTGAAAAATAGAAAGGATCATTGAAGCCAAGTTGGTAGGCAATTTCCTTTACAGTCAGCTTTTCATATAATAAAAGTCTCTTAGCTTCAGAAATAATGAGGCTGTAGATCACATTCTGGGCCGTTTTGTTGGTATGAAGTTTTGAAACCTCATTCAGTTTGGCTTCAGTGGTTCCGAGAAGATCAGCAAAATGAGAGACCTGATAATTATTTTTAAAATTTGCCCTTACAGTTTCAAGGAACTTTAAAAATAAAGCATCGGGTTTCCATATTTCATCGCCGTGGGCAATTTTACTGCGGTTGATTTCTACCAGAAGCAATTCCACCAGAGAATGTGTAGAGATCAGATACTGGTAAGGCTGTTGCTGAATTTCTTTTTCAATAGTGTTCAATGTTTCAGAGAAAAATTCAGGGTGCTGTACAGTGATCATTTCATTCATTCCAAAATGACAGAAGAGACCATTGTGGAAGATAAGTTCAATATCACTATCACTTTTACAGAAAAAATCCAGCGTAAATTCCAATGCAGTCAATTCTCCTTCCACTGATTTTAACTGATGGAATTGTCCTGAAGTAATGGTTACAACCTGACCGGTTTTCATCATAAAAATATTTTCGTCAATCAGAATTTCTGCATTTCCGGACTGGCACCAGAATAAGGTGTATCTGATGACCCGTCGCGGTTCAGGATATCCTGCATGGTTGGAGTATTTTCTTATTTTAATCATTTCAGATCTGTTAAAAGGTGAATATCAAATTGATGTAACTGGATGGAACAAAACGGATATTGTAGAAATCCTTTTGATGAAGCTACAACTGTAATTATAGGTATACAGCTCACTCATAATGCTAGCTATAATGATATAATGATGTATAGAAATAATGAGTAAAAAATAAAACACCTGTAAATTCAGGTGTTTTATTTTTTTTATTCTAAAGAATTGTTATACTTCCTTTTATTGTCCTCAATCATTTTTCTATACTCCGGGTTATTAATTTTACCTTGATACGGGTCATTCATATATTCTTTTCTCTTTGTAATAAATTGATCTTTGGATACAATTAACCCTTTTTTTTGCTCAATGGGTAAACTCGTTTTATTTATTGATATAAGTTCAAAACCTATATAATTATTCAACTCATTGATCTTTAATATTAATCCAGGAAGTCCTCTAAATTTGTATGGACCATCACTTATTGGA
The DNA here is from genome assembly GCF_046614675.1 of Chryseobacterium cupriresistens. Lineage (NCBI taxonomy): Bacteria > Pseudomonadati > Bacteroidota > Flavobacteriia > Flavobacteriales > Weeksellaceae > Chryseobacterium > Chryseobacterium cupriresistens. The sequence goes on from NZ_JBKKJT010000002.1 coordinate 763,752, forward strand.
ATATCATAAGTAAACCAAGCTATAAACTTTTTTCCTCCTACACTTACAACTGCTTTATTACATTTATAGCCGCCAATAGTAGAAGTGCTTTTATTATCAATTTGCCAGTCAAGTTTATCAGGACTCTCATAGGTGTAATAATTTCTCCCTAAATAATTTGATATATAGGTTTTGTTTTCATCCTTATATACATTATGCTTTACCTTAGATTTCGGAAGAGAGCCGGGATCAACAATATTTCCGGTCTTCATTGCGTCTTCCAGTTTTTTCCCAAAACCATCCACTGCAGCCTTATAATTTTCACTATAATATATAGATTTTTTGCCATTAGTGAGTAATACCATAGGCTCATTAATTGTAGATAATTTATCCAAAGTATCTTGTACAAAATTATATTTATACTTTACTTCGATTTCCGAATAATCTTTTTTTTCTTGACCTTTCACATAGTTAAAACAAAGAAATAACAAAAAAATTCTAAAAAGTGGTTTCATAGGTACTCAAAATATTATAATTAAATAGGCTGTTAAAAGACAGCCTATTATTTTTTTCATTACGTCATTGGATTTTCATAACTGGAATGTCCACAATCTTGATTGTTATACATTTCCCATTCGTTGTAAAGGCAATCACTTGAATCAAATTCAGAATCAAAAACTGTTTGATAAGTAGTTCCACAAATAGTTTTGATAGTCACCAAATACCTTGTAAAGGCTGCAATTTGCTGTTTTTCCTTTTTTGACTCTAATTTGTTAGAAGTGCTTTCTTTAGCACAAACAAGTCCAGCAACCATAAATGCTGAAAGTAATAATACTTTTTTCATAATTATGTTTTTTAAATATTTAACAATTTAAATATAAAATTATTTTTTTAATCACCAAATATGGAAAACCGTAAGGATATTAAAAAGATTTTAAGTCTTGTTTAAAGCTCCTTTAAATACTCTTTGAAATAAAACTATTATCCAATAAAAATTCGGCGGGTATAGTAATATTTTTTATACTTTTGGTTTTGCCCATTATATTGAACAGATAAGTTTTAGTTTGATTTTTTATTATCAATTTCTTCTAAATGCTTTTTAACTGAATTGACATTTTCTTCTGTAAGCTTGCCATAGCCATGGTCTCTGATTTGGCTTAATTGTAATTTTGATATTTCATCTTGCTTATCTTTATTTTTCAATAAATGATCCCGCAACGAAATATAATCCTGGGCAGAGTATACTTCATCTTTTAAAAATTCTGAAATATTTTTATTTTCTCCGACACATCCCAAAGTATATTTCATCATTAAAGGATTGTTATAATAGAAAGTATAGATATCTAAGAATCTTTTATCATTTCTTTTAAATAGCTCCTTGGCGGAATAAACCCTTAACGCATTGCTGCCATTCATCGCATAGTAATAGAGCTCATCATTACTTGCTGTTTTAGCAATTTTTTTAAATTGATTATAAATCTTACTTTCTTCACCTCCATAACCAATATGGGAGGACTCAGCATAAGAAAGAGTACTTAAAGGCTGTGCCAGTTTTTTTACTGTATCAGAAACCTGGGCATTATATCCTGTGTAAATAAAAGTGATTAAAAATCCATAAAAATATTTATTCTTCATTATTTATAAATAATATCTAAAGTTAATAAAATAACTGAAGATATATTATTACAGTATATTTCTCAACGAAAACCTTCCGGATCTTGCAGGACGGGAAGTTGGTTTCTGAGTTAATAATTAAAAAATAAAAATGTAGCTACAATTATTTATAAGAATATTCAATATTGCTCCATAAAACCTGATCTCCTGTTTTGATCATTTCAGAAGGTTTGGAGAATATATTACCGAAAATATTTTCGTATTGAGTTGTTCCAAAATGAGAACTTTTGGTAATTTAACGTATCTGTACGTTCTTTTTAAGGTGAATGAAGAAGTGTCTTTATGGAAATCACCAATGTAAGTTGGTTTATTATTGTTGTTCTCTTTGATCAGTACAGAATCATTCGCGATGGTAAAACTGTAAGCAAAATCTGTAGATGAGGTTTCTGAGAATAACCTGATCGTTTTGTTTTTAAGATCAAGATTTATTTTTTCCCATGCAGGTTCCTGGTATAGGCTCCAGTAATCGGTAAGGTAAGATTCATCCGGAGTAGATTTTTCTCCTTTTGATCCTTTGTACAAAACCGTATTTTTTACAGTATAACTTTTAAATTGAAACGAGTAAACATTTTTATCAACAGGTCTCGGATCATCAATTATATTGTCGTTGTTTTCACACGATATTAATGACAATGCCATTATCAGGGCATAAAAAGAGTATTTCATGGTATATTTTATAAAAAGAAGTTTCACACCTATTTGTGAAACATATTAGAGTGGGAGTTATATCGATCAGGAATGAAAAGGCGAAAAGGTAAACGCGTATTTACCTTTTCGCTTTTTGACTTAATTTATTTCCCAAAATATATCTGATCCTGCTTCTGTTGTTCATTATAAATGATCTGGAAGCTGACAGGCATATATTGGTAAAGAAGTTTCCAATGTTGGATCTTTGCGTGTTTCTTGAAGCTTTCGAAAGATCTTACAAACAGGTTTTCAATCATGGTTCTTACATAAGAATTCCCGTTTCTGTAGATCCAGTCCATCAACTTGATGTGATGGGCAATGATATTGATCTTCGATTCCTGCAGCAGGTGCTTCAGATAATTCACGGTAGCCTGCATGATCCCTGCGAAATTGTCCTGTACAGACAGCTGGGTGATTTCATTGCGAAGTGGCGGATAGAAAAATTTTAAGTATTCAACAGCTATTTTTTGATTAATAGTTTGCATTTGTACTTTCATCATAATTAAGAATTTTTCAAACACTTTATATTGCAGCGAAATGTATACCAAAATTTAAAGACAGGCAGCAAAAATAAATACTCCGACGATCACAGCGATGTGAGTGAGTAATATTTCTGCATTGTGCCTGTTAGTAGTGGTTTTCCAGGTTTTCCAGTCTGAAATTCTTCTGATTTTATTTTTCATAATCTATTGATTGTGAGTTATTTTTATTTTTGTTTAATTTAAACACTTTGTAATGAAACGGATAAAAAATGTAACAAAACGGTTATATGCCGTGAGTGTAAATTTGTCTTGAATATACTTTCTGAAGGTTGGCAGAAATGTGACTAAAAATCACTTTTCTGTATTCCTCAGTGCAGAAAGCAGTACAATTGTCCAGAGAATAGATAAAGGTTGTCTCAATTGCATTCTTTAATACTGTATCTCCGTCAGTGTAAATTTTGTCCATTTTCTGTAAACTCCTGAACAGCAGATTTCTGTCATTCTGTCGGATCATATTTTTAATACGTTCCGTAAAAGTGCGGATAATGCTGTATGAGTTTTGAATTTTGATTTCCTGTACATCTTTTTCAAAGTCGGGAACCACGTCGGTGATTTCCTTTACGGCTTGTAAATAGTTCATCGTATTATATTTTAATGGTGATAGTGTTCTAGCATTTTGATGAAGGCACCAAAAATGAAAATGGTTAAAAAAGCAAAAAAGAGCATATGATAGGGTTTAAGCCATTTCGGAGTTGCAGGTCCTTTGCTTTTTAACCTTCTGAGCTTGTCGAGTCTGTTTAAAGTCTTTAAGTCCATTTTTCTATGTTTTCAAATCATGATGCCAATGGTATTCCGATGAAAATGGAATATGATTAAAGTGTTGATATATAATGTGTTGTGATTTTATGATTAAGTTTTTTAAACAGAAAAGCTTGTCAAAATGATAAGGTTCTTATCAATTTGGAAAAAATAAAAAGACAAAAATTGCTGCTATCACACCTTATTACTAATCTGAGGACTGATAATTCCCATCCTTTGGAGGGGGGCGAAAATTCAAAGAATTTTTGACGGGGTGGTTAAAAGAGAGTGTTATAAAATGACATTTTTTAAGTTTCGCAGAAAGAATAAGAATGAATATCTTTGCAGTCCAAATATTCAGAAAATGTTTTCAAAAATAATAGTACACAGAGTCGGAAATAAGATCAACGGAGATTCGCTGACACTTTCCCAGGAGGAGTTGAAGTTGGAAGAAGGAATGGCAGAAATGCTTGAAGACTACTTTTTAGGTTCTTTTAAATCGGAAGAAACCTTCCATTTTTACAGTGACACTTATCTGGTGAATAATCCGGTTTACAGTGCCGTATCTGAAATTTTTGATGATAAATCCAAGTTTATCTGGGAATCTGAGAATATTGCCAAACATCTTTTCGAGGCTGCTGAGAACCCGAGAGTTCAGAGTGGAGAGCTTTTCATCGTACTTTTCGAAGATGAAAGCGACCGTCCGGACAGAGTGGATAAAATCGGGATTTTTAAAACGGAGAAGAGAGAATCTTTCCTGAAAATCAATCCTGCTGAAGAGACATTTGATATTGAAAAAGATCAGGGAATAGGTTTGTCTAAAATTGATAAGGCTGCTTTGATCTACAACAACAATAAAGAAACAGGATATGTACTTTCTGTAGTTGATAACAACAAAAACGGGGATATGTACTACTGGTTCGAAGATTTCCTGAAAGTAAAACAGCGTGATGACGAATATTTCCACACGCAGGAAGCCCTGATGGTGTATAAAGATTATATCACCAAACAACTTCCTCAGGAATTTGAAGTTTCCAAAGCAGACCAGGCAGATTTCCTGAATAAGTCGATCAATTTCTTTAAGGAAAAAGAAGAATTTAAGCTGGATGAATTTGCCAGTGAAGTCTTGGGAGATGAGCATGTGATTGAAAGTTTCGTGAACTTTAAAACAGACTACGAACAGGACATGCAGGTGAATATTGCTGAAGAGTTCCCGATCAGTGAAGCGGCGGTAAAAAAGACTCAGAGACACTTTAAAAGTATTATTAAATTAGATAAAAACTTCCATATCTACATCCACGGAGACCGACAGAAAATTGAAATGGGTGAGGATGATAAAGGAAAATATTACAGACTTTATTTCGAAAAAGAGGTATAAAAAGAAGTCTCCGGTTCCATAATAATATCATAACTTTATTGCTGATTACAAAATAACAGCTATGAAATTGATGATCATTTTCTGGGGAGCTTTTCTCTTCTTTTTCTATGTTCCTTTTCCAATTTTCATTTACATGATGACGGAGGAGCTGGCAACAGAACCGAGAAATTCATTAGCGGTGAGCTATGGGTATCTCGGTTTTTCTTTGTTAATATGGGGATATGTGATTATTTTCTTTATCAACAAGCTTTTCATTACAACTTTTAAAGAGAAAAATACGATCCGGTCCATTGTACAGAACGGAATTCCAAGAGAAGCGGGAATCATTGATTATAAACTCCTCAAATACATTCCTAAAAAAAACATGAATCTCATTCAGGTCGGGCTTTCATTTCCCAATCTCAGCAATACGGTGATAGAACATACAATGATGTTTCATGATTCCAGACCGCAGGAGAGAAGATTTGATGTAGGAAACAAAATCAAGGTACTGCTGAATCCTAAGGTATCACAGGAACCCTATTTTATTTTAAGTGATCAGAAAGTAGGATTCAATACATCAGGAATGATTTTACGAATCGTATTTCTTGTATTATTGATTGCTTATGTTATTGGCTTATACTCTTATTTCTATTGGAGAGAATCTTTTGATTTCGGCTGGAGGTTTCTGACATTCATGCACCCGATTATTTTCAGCGGGGTGATGACCATTATTTATGTCCTGGTTTTTCAGCTTATTTTCGGGAAGTTTTTAAAAAATACAAAAGAAGAACGTATTCTTTTTTCAGGAAGAAATGCTGAAGCCAATATTATCAGTGTAAGCCAGACAGGCCTTACAGTGAACGATCAGCCACAAATCATGTTTCAGGTAAGTTTTAAAGATTTCAGAGGGACTGAACATATTGCTGTTTATAAGAAAATTGTGAGTCTTTTAAAGCTTTCTTCCATTCCTCAACAAGGAACTATTGAGATCATGTATGATGAGAATGATCCGAAGAAGATTATGATTCCCAGAGGGTTGTAGAGAGTAAAAGACAAAACAGCAAAAAGCAAAAACGCTAAATCTGATAATAATACATCAGAACAAATACATATTTTCAGACTTTAGATGTAAAGTTTCTGTTTGACATTGACTATTTAACATATAAAAAAATCTCCAAATGCATTTTTTTAATAAATGCATTTTGTTTAAGTAACAGGATAAAAATCAATTCAATTTTATACAGAAATTTTCAAGCAAAAAATATTTTTTTAACAGATAAACAACTACTTAACATAACAAAAAATATCCTTCAGATGTGAGTTATTTGTATATATTTGAGACTCAATTAAAAAAACATATTTTATGAAACAATTAAAAAAATTGACTCGTGAAGATCTTAAAACTGTAAAAGGAGGTGAGGTTTGGATTGCAATTATCAAATGTGGTTTTACAGCAACGACTACTCAAGATTGGACCGCTGAACAGGCAAATGCTTGGGTTGATGAAATTGAAAAAAATTACTGTAAAACTCCTACTTATTCTGGGTCTGATGCTCAACATTTAGCATAAAATAAATTGAGCACTCATAGTGGAGTCATTCTGCTATATGCGTATTTATAGATTAATCATACCTCTCATGAATTACCATAAAAAAATATTTCAGGTTTTAATATTCTTATACAGTGTCCTATATTATACCCAATCATACAAAGAAGATAGCTTAAGAGGTGAGTTCACGTATCGATTAAGAGCTAAGTTCGATAAACGAACTGACAATCAATATGAAGAACTTTTCACATTACAAGTGGGAAATAAACGTGCATTTTTTGCAAGTACTATATCATTGAAAGGAGATTCGGTAATGGAAAATTCAAGGGTTACAACAAAAAATTATGATGGAAGCATAACGCTCAGCTATAAGAAAGAAGCAGTTATTCCAAAAACAAATTTCAACTTTACAATTATACAATCAACTGAAGATATCCAGTATTTTGATTCTGCTTTCATGTCATTACTTATGTATAAAGAACCTGTAATAAAGAATTGGAAGCTTATGAATGAGACCAAAGCAATCAATACAATTATTTGTAAGAAGGCAGAAGTTAAGTTTAAAGGTCGTCATTGGATAGCTTGGTATTCTCCTGAAATTCCATTTCCTTATGGTCCGATGAAATTTAGCGGATTACCTGGATTAATTGTCAAAATAACAGATGATAAAGGAGATTATGATTTTGAACTTGTAAAATCTGTACCTACTTCTAAATTAAAAGGTAAATTAGTTAATATTAGGGAAAGTCGATATACTGGAGCTACAGAAACTACACAAGCAAAATTAAAACAAGCAAAACAGAATGTAGAATCTAATGTCGCCGGTGTACTCGCTAGTTACGGTACAACTATTATACAAGGTCAAGAAATGATAAGGCAAAGACAAAAAGAACGGGAAGAAAACAAAAAATACGAAAACCCATTAGAATTAGAAAAAGATTAGTAATAGCTAATCTTTTTTTCGTTTGCTAATATCTATTCGTTTTTTTGCCTTATTCATTATCTTTGCTTCCTTAGCTAAATCATATGAAAACAAAACTTGTCGATCTGACAAAACCTATCCAATACAATGCAGGAGATCCGTGGTTTATGCGGGTGAAAATTAAACATAAAGCACATAGAAAATCACATTGGCTCATTCGTCTGGCATTAAGACTTCCATCAAGACTTTTTCCTAAAAACTGGATTGGATGGGCAGATGACACGATCAAAAATATGGGACTTCATGCTACAACACATATTGATGCTCCCTGGCATTATGGCCCTGTAGTGGAAGGAAAGCCTGCTAAAACGATAGACCAGATTCCACTGGAATGGTGCTACGGAGATGGAATTGTGATTGACTGTACGCATAAAGAAGATTTTGTTGCTATCACTGTTGAGGATTTAAAAAAAGATCTCGATAAAAAAGGAATTACCATTCAGGAAGGAAATATTGTTCTGATCAGAACGGATCGTGATAAAATGATGGGAACTCCGGATTTTGTGGAAAAAGGAACGGGAATGAGTAAAGAAGCTACAGAATGGCTGATTGACCAGGGCGTAAAAGTAATGGGAATCGATCAGTGGGGCTGGGATCTTCCCTTGAAATATATGGCTCAGAAAGCCAAAGAAATGAATGATCCTGAATTCTTCTGGGAAGGCCACCGCGTAGGCATCGAAAAAGAATATTTACACATCGAACAGCTTACAAATCTGGGCGCACTACCTCCATCCGGATTTAAAATCTGTGTATTTCCCCTTAAAATTGTTGGCGGTTCTGCTGCTCCCGCCAGAGTAGTGGCGATGATAGAATAAGAAATAAAAGGACGAATTTGAATTTACAAATTCGTCCTTTACTTATGATCATCTTTGTTTTCTCAGATTAATTTTTCTTTCTGAAAAACAAAGCTCTGTTGTATTCAAAATTCATTCTGGCAATATTCAGGACAGAAATTCCCTGAGGACATTCTACTTCACAGGCTTCTGTATTGGAGCAGTGCCCGAATAATTCGGTATCCATTTGGGCTACCATATCCAGCACTCTTTTGCTTCGTTCTTCTTTCCCTTGAGGAAGAAGCGCCATATGAGTGATTTTTGCAGAGGTAAATAAAGCTGCACTTCCATTTTTACAAGTGGCAACACACGCTCCACATCCGATACACGCAGCAGAATCAAAAGCTTCCTCAGCCGTCTGGTGAGTCACCGGAATTGCTGTGGCATCAGGAGCCTGGCCTGTATTCACAGATACAAAACCTCCTGAAGATATAATTCTGTCAAAAGCAGAACGGTCTACTTTTAAATCTTTCTTCACCGGAAATGCTTCAGCTCTGAATGGCTCTATCAGAATCGTTTCCCCATCTTTAAAGGATCTTAAATGAAGCTGGCAGGTGGTTGTATTTTTCAAAGGACCATGGGCAATACCATTAATCATCATTCCACATTGTCCGCAGATCCCTTCACGACAGTCATGATCAAACTCAACAGGTTCATCACCCTCAATAATCAGTTTTTCATTTAAAGTGTCCAGCATTTCTAAGAAAGACATGTGTGGATTCAATCCTTTCAGGTCGTAACCTACCAGTTTTCCTTCACTTTTTCTGTCTTTCTGTCTCCATATCTTAAGATGTAAATCCATAATTTTCTGTTTTTATTTGTAACTTCTTACCGTTGGCTGAATTTCTTCAAAGATTAAAGGTTCCTTAATCAGTTCAGGTTCACCATTTTCACCTTTCCAGGCCCAGGCAGAAATAAATTGGTATTCCGCATCATTTCTCATGGCTTCCCCGTCCGGGGTCTGAAATTCTTCTCTGAAGTGAGCACCGCAGGATTCGTTACGGGTTAATGCATCATAGCACATCAGTTCTCCGATTTCGAAATAATCGGCTACACGGCCTGCTTTTTCCAGTTCGGTATTCATTTTATCTCCCTGTCCGGAAACCCTTACGTCTTTGTAAAATTCCTGTTTCAGTTTTCGGATTTCCTGAATGGCGTATTTCAACCCTTCTTCATTTCTTGCCAGTCCGCAATAATCATAGAGGAGCTTTCCTAAAGTTTTGTGGAAGTAATCAACGGTTTTGGTTCCTTTAATATTGATAAAATCGTTGATCTGATCTTTAACGGCCTTTTCAGCCTGTTCAAATTCAGGAGTATCCGGTGAAATTTTTCCGGTGTGAATTTCATCAGCCAGATAATTGGCAATCGTGTAAGGCGCAATGAAATATCCGTCTACAGACGCCTGTAAAAGAGAGTTGGCTCCTAATCTGTTGGCTCCGTGATCGGCAAAATTAGCTTCACCCAACGCAAACAGTCCGGGAACAGTAGTCATCAGTTCATAATCTACCCAAAGTCCACCCATTGAAAAGTGGGCAGAAGGAGAGATCATCATGGGTTCTTTATACGCATCATATCCTGTTATTTTAAGATACATATCGAATAAGTTTCCATATTTTTCTTTAATCTTATCTTTTCCCTGTTCCTGTATTGCTCTGGAAAAATCAAGATATACTGCATTTTTCAAAGGCCCGATTCCGAAACCGGCATCAATTCTTTCCTTGGCAGCACGGGAAGAAATATCCCTTGGAGCAAGGTTTCCGAAAGCCGGATATCTTCTTTCAAGATAATAATCCCTTTCATTTTCCGGAATGTCATTGGGTTGTCTTGTTTCCCCTTCTTTTAATGGAACCCAGATTCGGCCGTCATTACGTAATGATTCAGACATTAAAGTCAGTTTGGACTGATAATCTCCGGATTGCGGAAGGGAAGTAGGGTGTACCTGAATCCAGCTTGGGGAAGCCATTAAAGCTCCTTTTTTATGGGCTCTCCAGATGGCAGAACCGTTACATCCCATGGCAAGGGTAGACAGATAATAAATTTTTCCGTAACCTCCGGTTGCCAATATTACAGCGTGGGCGGCATGTCTTTCAATATCTCCTGTGTCTAAATTCCTTACGATAATTCCTCTGGCTTTCCCATCAACAGTAACCAGATCCAGCATTTCATGTCTTGAAAATAATTGCACGGAACCTTTTCCAACCTGTCGCATTAAAGCCTGATAAGCTCCCAGAAGAAGCTGCTGCCCCGTTTGTCCTCGCGCATAGAAAGTACGGCTTACCTGAACTCCTCCGAAGGATCGGTTGTTCAGATATCCGCCATATTCCCGCCCGAAAGGTACACCTTGTGCAACAGCCTGGTCGATGAGGTTCAAAGAACATTCTGCCATTCTGTATACGTTGGCTTCACGGGCTCTGAAGTCTCCTCCTTTTAAGGTATCTACAAACATTCTGTAGACACTGTCACCATCATTTTTATAGTTTTTTGCGGCATTCACACCTCCCTGTGCTGCCACAGAGTGTGCTCTTCTCGGGCTGTCCTGAAAACAGAATGATTTTACATTATATCCCATTTCCCCTAAAGAAGCTGCGATTGAACTTCCCGCCAATCCTGTTCCTACAACAATCACATCCAGTTTTTTACGGTTGGCAGGGTTTACGAGTTTTGCTTTCTTTTTATAATTTTCCCATTTATGTTCCAATGGGCCTTGTGGTATTTTTGAATCTAAAATCATGATCGTTCCTTTTAATGATAAGTGAAGAATACATACACAGGCATCAATGCAAAACCTACACAGATAATGATTGAATACGCAATCCCGATAGTTTTGAACCATTGTACAAACTTAGGATGATATAATCCCAGGGTTCTTACAGCGCTGTGTATTCCATGAATCAGGTGATAGCACAAAGCGATCATTGATACAACATAAATGATAACGTACCACCATTCTTTAAAGACATTCACTACCAGAATGTAGAGGTCTTTATTTCCGTTTTCATCCAAAGGAGGATTTCCGAATTTATAGATATACCAGAAGTTCTGGAAATGGATCACCAGGAAAATCAGAATTAATGTTCCCAGGATTCCCATATTTCTGGAAGCCCACTTGCTAGCTCTTCCACGTCTGTCCGTTTGATAACCGCCTCCTGATTTTTTATTTTTTAAAGTAATCATCAGTCCGTCTACTGCGTGCAGAATAATACTGGCATATAAAACGTAAGAGACTATTTTGATAATGATATTTCCTGATAAAAAATGCGAATAAGCATTAAACTGCAGGTGCGCTTGTTCTTGTGGAAGAAAAAGCTGAAGATTTCCAAGGAAATGAATCAACAGGAAGAATCCCAGAAAGAGTCCTGTAAGGCACATCAGCATTTTTCTTGACAGTGTTGATAACATATTTTTGATGTATTGGTTAATAATATCCTAAGACTTTCATCCACAATCCTCCTACAACCATATAAATGATCAATAGAACGATTCCAATTTCAAGACCTCTGAGCCACCAGACTTTCAGGTCAACATATCCGCTTCCGAAGAATACCGGTGCAGGACCGTGGCCGTAATGAGTAAGTACCCCGTAAATTGAACCCATGAAACCAAGCATCATTGCCAGCAGCATTGGTGGGATTCCTAAAGAAACACCGACACCCAGCAAGGCAGCATACATGGCCGCTACGTGAGCAGTAGCACTGGCAAAAATATAGTGACTGAAGAAATATACTACAATAATAACCGGGAAAGCTACCTGCCAGCTCAAACCTCCAATCTGTACTTTGATAAGATTACTGAACCATCCAATGAAACCTAATTCATTTAAAGAACTTGCCATCATCACCAGTACGGCGAACCAAACGATAGTATCCCATGCTCCTTTTTCACCTTTTACGTCTTCCCAGGTTAGTACTGAGGTTAGTAGTAATAATGTTAATCCGATAAAGGCTGTAGTAGTAGCATCAATAGAAAGCGCTCCACCGAATATCCAAAGGGCCAGCAGAATGAAGAATGCCAGCAGCATCAGCCATTCGTTTCTGGAAATAGGTCCCATTTCTTTTAATTTCTCAGCTGCCATTTTCGGAGCATCACCTGTTTTTTTCAATTCTGGCGGATATAATTTGTACAATACCAAGGGAACGACAAAGAACGCTACTGCACCAGGAATGAACCCTGCAGCAGCCCATGACATCCATGTAATATCAATACCAAGGTTGGCTGCAAACTTCTGACACATCGGGTTACTGGCTGTCCCGGTAAGGAACATGGAAGAGGCGATGAGGTTCATGTAGTAGCTGTTCAACGTTAAAAATGAACCTAATTTTCTATGAGTTTCCGGTTTTTCAGGAACGGAATCAAAACTTATCGCCATAGATTTCATGATAGGATAAATAATCCCACCACCTCTTGCAGTATTACTCGGAATAGCAGGAGCAAGACAAACGTCGGCAAGTCCTAACCCATAAGCCAGTCCCAGTGAGCTTTTTCCAAAAACTCTGATGAATAAAAAGGCAATACGGTTTCCCAATCCGGTTTTGATAAATCCTCTGGCAATAAAGAATGAAATCCCAATCAGCCAGATTACTTTGTCTCCAAAACCGGAAAGCGCTTTGGTAATGGATTTTCCCGCGTCTCCCGGAGCTACCACTTGCGTAAGGGCTGTAAAACCAATGGCCATCATACACATTGTTCCCATTGGTGCTGCCTTAAGAATGATTCCTAAAATGGTTGCCGCAAAGATGGCAAACAGATGCCAGGCATTCTCTGCAACACCTTCCGGAGCAGGAATGAACCATATGATCAACGCAACAACAAATGTGATCGCTACGTTTTTAATATTAATTTCTTTCATGATACTACTATTTAATCGTTAAAATCTACTTTGTACCTGTACAATGAATAGATTATTGTTGTATTGTGATGTATTTTCTATCTGATGTTTATAGCGGTCAAACTGAACTCCCAGCTGAATTCTTGCCCCATAATTTTTCAGGAATTCCAATCCGAACATCGGGGTAATCGTTTGTCTTGGGTTGGAAGCCATTCTGAAGTTGGTATCAAGATATTCGTAACGGCAGGATAGTTCGAAGGCGCTGAGATTTTTGTGATTGATCTCATATCTTAGATTCGGAAGAAAATAGGCACCACGGATCAGATATTGATCTGGGTTTTCAGGACGAATTTCAGGAGCAATAGAATTGTACAGAACATGGTTGGTAGCCTGCTTAGCTTCCAGCTGCATATCAAGGCTCCATTTTGGATCAAACTGAATCAGTGAGCTCAGATCTACGCCCAGCGCATATACTTTTTTGCTGAAAACTTCCCCGATACCGCCATTCAGACCTACATTGAAATTGTATTTTTTTGATAATCCGAAAACAAGGCGGGTAGAATACTGTTTTCCGTTGTCATTATCATTAACCTGGTTTTTTCCGTTTCCGTTCACCACTGAAACCGCATATTGGAAAGGAATTTCTCCCAGCTGAAGCTGTCCTGTAGCAGACATTCCGATCTGGAAACTTGTCCAGCCCAGCTTTCCGAATTCCGTATACTGGTTAGACCAGTCTAAAGATTTAATAATATCAATAGGGTAAGTCTCTTCAATACCGAACCAGGGTCTGAACTGTCCTACAGTAATCGCTAATTTGGGATTGAAAGTATACTTCAGGTAAGCATTTTCAAGAACTCTGCTTTTGGGATCATTTTTAAAATCGGCAAGGTTGGCCAAAACTACAACTTCAGTACGTTTACTGATCTGCGCGCGAACCTGAACCCTCATGTATTTGAGCATGAAATTATTGTCAGTTCCGGAACCATCGGTGTGATGAAGTCCGTTTACGTCTACATCTTTACTCATCCCAACAAGGTAACGTGCCTGAAAAAGACCTTTGATCTGCAACTGCGGATATTTAACATCATTTTTTTCCTGTAGAGCAGAGGTGGTCTTAAGAGAATCCTGATTTTGTGCATAAGCAGATAACCCACAGGCCAGCATACACAGAATCAGGCTTTTCTTTTTAATCGAAAAAAAGGCCATATCTATTTTGTTTTTTTAATTGTGAATTTTATTTTACCACATGTATCTGATGCATTTTGAATGATCATACATTCACTCATAGTGCGGAATACTTAGGTCTTCATCTGCAGGGACCAGATTTACTTAAGCATAAGTAGTTTGTGGTGAAATATCTATTTTAATCCTAAGAATGTGAACGGAGCAGATTCTTTAAATTCTGCATTGGATTTTCCGTTGTAGGTGCGGTAATTACTAAGATCCAGTTTCATTACTTTACCTTTTGGACTTAAATCAAATTCTTTAAGATCTACCCAAAAAGTGTTTGGAGTAAAGACTGTTTCAAAATAATACACAAGGTTTTTCTGATCTGAAACCGAACGCCATCTTGTAGAAGAAATATTAGGCTCTGTGGCAGAAGTGATCCCGTAAGGAACGGAACAGTTTCTGATTACGCTGAAAACACTGGCTACAGCTGTGCGGGTATCTGCAGTCTGAGGAATCGCGTTGATATAGTAAGAAGCTCTTACGAAGCGGTCTGCTGCCCGGTTGGTTCCCGGAAGCATAACGGTCCCCGGAATACCTTTCCAGTAATTGTTAAGGGCAAGCTGCTCCTCAAAAATAGGAGAATTGGTCATTACCGTGTAAGACGGGTCATGATGAATGACAAGCTTTCCGTCAATATATTCAAATACTGCATTGTCTCCTGAAGCATCCGAAATGGAAAGATGGACGGTTGTAAATCTTTCAGTTCCCGGAATATAATCACTAACAATTACGAAAGGCTCTTTGCGTGAAAATTCTACGGCTTCTTTTACTGTGGCAAAGTTATCAAGATAATATTGGGCCCATAATGAAATGGCAATACCTTTTTTACTACCTTTTCCATCAAATTTAGGATATTGAGATTCTCCCAGCCAAAGCAGGTTGGCAACCAGCCCTTTTTCGTTCATGCCGTCAGCTGAAGCAATATCCCATGAAGAGCTTACAAGGCTTCCATATTTGGCGGTCCATTTCACAGATTTAGAGCCTACCAGTCCATTTCGTTCTATCCCTTTTGGGAGAACCCAGAGATTGACAGGGATTTCGTCACGCCAGTCCATGGAACGGGCTGTAATAACGGTATTCTGGGGACCTTTGTACACTACTCTTGTACATGCTTCAGAAGGATTCCATAATCCTATAGAAAGGATCAGAGAAAATAAAATTAATGGGAACTTTTTCATAATAGTATTATTTGAATTTAAATTTTATATTGAATTTGTTGTGAATAATTCAATGTATTTTAATCATATTCATTATTTAGTGATATAAATTTAGCAAAATTTGTTTAAATAAAGTAATCATTTGGATTAATAATATGTAATTTATGTTATGAATCATGGTTAAAGAATGATAATTGGATAGTTTAATTTTTTTTTGTATATTTTAATGATATGATATAAAAGGGATGAAAAAATAAAGAATGTTTTAATGTTTTTTTTCTTCTGTATTTTCACTGTTTTGTGTTGTAAAGTGTTGGTATTGTGTGTTTTAAAATTAGATACCACAAAATAGAAAGCTGTTCAGAAAAATCGTTATATTTGATTAACAGACTGAAAAGATATATGAGTTTTATAGAATGCCATGAAGAGCCTATCCATATTCCGGGTTCTATACAAAGTTTTGGCTATTTGATTGGCATTGACGCAGAGTTCCGTACCATTACTTTTTTTAGCAGGAATATTTCGGATCTATTTAAAATTGAGCGCTCAGAGGAGCTGTTCGGAAGAAAGATTACTGACTTTCCGGAAAGTTTTCAGGGCATTATTGATTCAGAAATCTATACTTCACTGGATAAGTTTATCAGACGTAAGAATGAAACTTATTTCGATAAGATTTTTATTAATGGTACAGAATATCATTTCTCTGTTTTCAGAAGTGAACTTTATATTTTTCTGGAGTTCGAAGAGGTTATCATTAATCCCAATAAACGAATTTCCAATAAATATGATAACTTTTACATCATCGATAATGAAAAGGAACTCTGGAACCATCTTCTGGAAACTCTTTCAAAGGTGGTGAATTATGATCGTATGATGGTCTATAAATTCATGATGGACGGTTCCGGAAAAGTAATCGCAGAAAAGAAAAACGAAAATATGGAAAGCTTTCTGGGGCTTCATTACCCGGAGTCTGATATTCCGAAACAGGCCCGCGATCTTTATCTGAAAAAAAGAAAAAGAATCTTCAGCAATGTATATGCGGATACGGTTCCTATTTTAAGCAGAAGCCCTGAAAATATTGATCTTACTTACTCCGCATCCAGGGGAATGTCACCGATTCATGCACAGTATCTGAAAAATTCGGGAGTGGCGTCCAGCTTCAGTGTTTCCATTATTATTGATGATCATCTCTGGGGCCTGGTAACCTGCCAGAATGTTGAAGCTAAACATATTGATCTTGAAGATAGAGTACAGGCCGGAATTTTTACGGCTCTGGCAGCGAATGCCTATTCTTCTTTTAAATCAAAAAACGAACTGAATTACCGGTTGGAACTCAATGAGAGAATGTCTCAGCTGAAAACGGAATTTTTAAAGCATAACAATCTCTTTAATTCTCTTATTGAATGTAAAAAAGAAATCAGAAACTTACCGGAAGCTGATGGTCTTGCCATTGTTTCTGATGAAAATATAATAACAGACGGAAGTACTCCTGATCATGAAAATATTGGACGAGTTGCAGCATGGGCTCTTAGTAATACCAATGAACGTATTTATGTGAGCCGAAACTTCCTTAAAGATTATGGCAAAGAACTTGAACTGACTGAAAATGCAGCAGGAATTGCCATCTATTTTATTGAAAGGGATAAAAATGAAATGCTGATCTGGTTCAGAAAAGAGTTTGATGAACATATCAACTGGGCAGGAAATCCGGAGAAGAAAGTAAGTGTGTTTTCTCAGAACGGAGAGGAAAGACAAATGATATCTCCCAGAACTTCATTCCGCATTTTTACAGAAAATATCAAAGGGCATTCAAAAAGATGGAATTCCAGAAATGTAAGTGCAGTACAGGCTGTAAGGGATCTGATCTTAGAAACTTCCCATAAAAATTACAATGCGATTAAAAGGCTTAATGATGAGCTTAAAAAAGTAAATGAGGAACTTGACAGTTTTTCATACACTATTTCTCATGACCTGGGAACACCTCTCACCGTGATGAAACTGAATGCACAAATGCTTCTGGGAAATCTTGCTGATAATTCTGAAAAAAGTAAAGCCAAGATCAATGCAATTATTGAAGAAATTGATAATATGGCTGAAATGATGCATGACGTCCTGCAGCTGAGCCGTGCCAAGCACAGCGAAATTCAGCTTGAAAGTCTGAAAACAACGTATACTATTGAGAAGATATCTGAAAATGCCAAGATGACCTACGGAAGTGCCAACAGTGAGATTATCATCAAAGAGTGTCCGGATGTACTGGCTGATAAGACAATGCTTCATCAGGTGTTTCTGAACATCATCAACAATGCTGTGAAATATTCTTCCCATAAAGATCTTCCAAAAGTAGAAATTGAAGGGACAGAAGACGGGCAAACCATTATTTACAGGATCTCAGACAACGGTATTGGTATTCCTGTGGAGGAAAAACATAAAATGTTTAAAATCTTTAACAGGATGGATAATGCCAAAAAATTCAAAGGAAACGGAGTGGGACTATCTATTGTGCACCGCATTATGCAAAGACTTGGAGGAAATGTTGATTTTGAGAGTAATAATGAGGGGACTTCATTTATTTTAACGTTCAAAAAGCCTTACATTTGAGAAACTTTTAAAACGCTATTTATGGTATCAGAATATCTTAAACAGAATACAGCAGAGTATCACGATGCAGCAGAAAAACTTTTTAATTCTGAGAAGATTTTCAACAAAACCTTCACTTTAGAGGATTATAAAAAAATCATCCATACCAATTACCTGATGCTTCTTCACAGCGAAGATAAAATATTCAGCAGTCTTTCAGACAAGTATGCAGAAAAACTTCAGCTTGAGGAAAGAAAAAAGCTTTGCCTTATTGAAAAAGACCTGAAAAGCCTTTCCCTGAAAAATCAGGAAGCGTCCCACGACCTTGAATTCATTAATGAACATGAAGCGCTTGGAGCGATGTATGTGATTGAAGGGTCTACGTTGGGAGGAAATGTTATTGCTAAACAGCTTTCTAAAACGGAAGGTTTTGACGACGTTACTTTCAATTTTTTCGGATGTTATCAGGAAAATACAGGCCCGATGTGGAAAAATTTTAAAGAAGTTCTGGATACTGAGGTGGCAGAAGAAAGCTACAATGAAGTGCTTTCCGGTGCAAAAAAACTGTATTCGTTTTTACTGAATGTCAACTAATTATTTTAATTCTAATTAAATTCCTGAAAAATTGCGCAATTTTTCAGGAATTGTTAAATTTGGGGAGTTTCAAATTAAAATTTAACTAACAAAAAAATAATTTAAAAAAGTAACAATATGAAAGTAACTGTAGTAGGTGCAGGCGCTGTAGGAGCAAGCTGTGCAGAATACATCGCAATGAAGAACTTCTGTTCAGAAGTAGTTTTGGTAGACATTAAAGAGGGGTTTGCTGAAGGGAAAGCAATGGATTTGATGCAGACAGCATCTCTTAACGGATTTGATACAAAAATTACGGGTACAACAGGAGATTACAGCAAAACTGCAGGTTCTCATGTAGCAGTAATCACTTCAGGAATTCCTAGAAAGCCTGGAATGACAAGAGAAGAATTGATCGGTATCAATGCTGGTATCGTGAAGGAAGTTACTGAAAACTTAGTAAAACACTCTCCGGAAGTAATCATCATCGTGGTTTCCAACCCAATGGATACTATGGCTTACCTTGTTCACAAAACTTCAGGTCTTCCTAAGCACAAAATCATCGGAATGGGTGGTGCATTAGACTCTGCAAGATTCAAATACAGATTGGCTGAAGCTTTAGAAGCTCCGATTTCTGATGTTGACGGAATGGTAATCGCTGCTCACAGTGATACAGGTATGCTTCCATTATTGAGCAAAGCAACAAGAAACGGGGTTCCTGTAACTGAGTTCTTAAGTGATGAACAACAAAAATATGTCATCGAAGAAACTAAAGTAGGAGGTGCTACGCTTACCAAATTATTAGGAACTTCAGCTTGGTATGCTCCAGGTGCTGCTGTTTCTGTAATGGTTCAGGCCATTGCATGTGACCAGAAGAAAATGATCCCTTGTTCTTTAATGCTTGAAGGAGAATACGGACAAAATGATATCTGCTTAGGTGTTCCTGCGATTATCGGAGCTAACGGAGTAGAATCAATCGTAAACGTAACATTGACTGCTGAAGAGCAATTGAAATTCGCTGAAGCTGCCAACGCGGTAAGAGAAGTGAATGGAGATTTGAAATTTTAATGATTTACCCGCTTTTAAGCAGGAATTAAAATAGATAAAACCCGGCTGTTTCAAATTTGAAACAGCCGGGTTTTGCTTAAATATTTGAATGGAGGAAGTTTTTGGCGCGGCCGGAGGCCGCGCCAAAACTGATTATAAAAATAAACAGCTGCTATTACTTCGTTGTTTTTACAAAATGAGTAACAGCCTTCACAAATTCTTTATTTTTCTCGTAGTACAAAAGATGTCCGCCATCAATAGAAACTACTTTCTGATTGGGAAACTGGAAAGTTTTATAATGCTGAGTTCCGACTGCTTTATCATTTTTTCCGGTAATGATAAGTACCGGAACACGAATGTCCCTGGTGATGGGTGCATAATCGGCATAATATTCAGGAAATTCTTTGGGTTTTGAGATCACTGCCATTCCAAAGTCGATGATGCGGGGATGAAGAGAATCTATTTTATCAGACTCTTTTATGGTTTCAATATCTTCGGTCAGGAATTTATATCCGATTCTTTTCTTTCTTAAAGCGCTGCTGACTTTTGAAAGCTCTGAAGAAAGACTGTCTTTAGGAATCACTCTGTTTTTTATCTGTAAAAGGCTGTTTCCATATTCAATCTGTTCTTTGACAGATTCATCATTCAGAAAATGAAGGGTAACGTTCGCAAGAATGAGGCCTTTGGTATACTCTGGATATTTTTTTGCATAACCGACAGCAATGATTCCACCAAAAGAATGAGCCAGTAAAAATACTTTTTTCAATTTCAGATGCTGTCTCAGTTCTTCTATATCCTGAATCATTGTATCGAGATGATAATTTTCCGATGTACCGGATTCACCGGAACCCCGCTGGTCCATATAGATCATCTGTAAGTTTTTTTCCAGATTATTTCCACCCATCAGCTCAAAAGATGGATATCCCTGTCCGGGGCCACCTGGAATATAAATACAAGCTTCTCCTTTTCCGGAGACTTTATATTTGATCTTTACGTGATCTGAGGTTTCAACGAACCCTTCTGATGATTTATTCTGAGCGGAAACGACAGTCAGGAAAGTGAGAAAAAAGAGTAGGATAGCAATTGTTTTCATACCATTATAACAATTGTAAGGGGTTGTTTATTACTAAAATACCAAACTATCTTCCTTTGCTTTATCACCTCTTAATTCTTATGGTATTAAAGTTCTGCAATCTTTTCAAACAATTCAGGGTAGCTGGTGACTAATCCACCTTCATCCACCGAAATTTCAGCTTTAAAATCGGTTTCGATATTTTCATATAGGTATTTATTAACAGATGTCCGGGTATATTGCTGCTGTACAGGTCTGATATGATGGTTTAATACATCAATATAGATGATATCAATTTTCTGAGAACTGTTTTCTGAAAGCTTTAAATTGTTGACGGGTAAAGTGTTGGTAAAGGGGGTCAGAGAAATATCTATGAATTTAAAATTATTGAATTCCGGATTTATAACATTGTTAATTTCCCATTGGTCCTGAATTCTTTTTCCGACAAGTGTCCTTTTTACCTTATTGATCTCCGATTCGATCAGGAAGTCCTGAACGATCCAGGCTTTATCAATGTGAATTTTATACTCTATACTATATATTTTATCTTCAAGACAGCCGATGATCTTTGATTCTACAGTATAGATTTTATCATCAGATTGTAAATTAAAATATTCAAGAGATTGATAAAATATTCCTTTCCAGATCAATGTTTTCATAATGATATTCTTTGATGTAATATTACAAGATGCAAATTAACGAATGTCAGGGTTGATTACAAAAAAGAGCGGAAAAAACCGCCCTCAACAAAATTTTATCTAACAAATATTTTTTACATATAAACACATCCGCATCCTGTTTCCCATTCCTGGCACAGGCGCATAGGTTCAGTACAGCCAGGGTCACCGCCGCCGCCCTCAGAAACTCTGTAGCATGTACCACCACTGCAATAGTATGAACCTATAGTTGGCGGACAATTGCCATCCATATCACACAATGCATAAGGAGTGTCTCCACCACTGATCAACACAAGCTGATTTCTCTTTAATTTTTTTAAATTTTTCATAGTAATCATTTTTAATTTGTTGATTACTAATGTAAAAAAAAATTAACACACCAGCAAGTGTTTTAATGAATGTGGTAAAATTACTCTATATCTAAAGTCATGAAAAGCGCAATTTCCTCTGGATTTTCATAGAATCTTGTATTCAGTCCGGTAATATTGAATCCCATTCTTCTATAAAATTGTATTGCAGGATAATTGGTATTCTGTGTTTCCAGTTCAATCACTCTGGAATTCAATTTTCTGGCTTCTTTAATGGCGCTTTTAATCAATTTAATTCCGATTCCCTGTCGTCTGTATTTTTCGTTGACCAGGATATTTTCAATATAAAAACTATTGTTCCATGTTCTTTGTTCACAGATAATCCAGCCTGCCAATTCTTCATTAACAAAAGCACCGAAAGAATTTCCCTGTTCAATGATGGTATTCAATTCTTCAAGATCTTCAGAAGTCGTTTCCCATATTTTGTGGTAAGGCAAAGACTTTTCCTTTATAATAAACTCAAAAGAACCTCCGAATTCAATAGATGAAACTACATATCGTATGTCTGTTGTATATCCGTTATGTCCCCATCCTGAGCAGGGATTGAAGGACAGCTGCTGTAATTTTTTTATTTCCACCTTTATATTTTATTGCATTTCAGTACAGATTTCTACCAGATAATTGCTGGGATCTTTGATATAAGCTGTTTTTTGTCCCCATGGTTTTACCGCGATATCTTCGTAAAGAACAGCCCCGTTTTTTAGTGCCTTTTCTACCAAGGCTTCCACATCATCCGTTGTAAATCCCAGTTCCATTCCAAAAGGTTTGTCTTCTGTTTTTGCGGTTAAAAATCCTTTTTTAATATTGGAATTGGCCAGGCTCACAGAAGCAAATGAAAGACTTGTTTCCCCGGTCAGCAGTTCGCCATAATCTTTTTCAGGAGTGATGAATTTTATTTCCGAACCAAAGGTGTTTTTATAAAAATTCATGGACAGTTCTACATCTTCCACGTACAGAATAACATATTTGAATTTGATCATAAGATTGAATCTGAAAGGTTTATTTCTTGTTTACAATATATTCTTCATCTACTATCAACACTGAATGGGGTCCGTGTAAAGGATATTCCTTAAAGCTTCCGAAATGACCGAAATGAAGAGGATATTTCTGGCTAAGCTGCCGCACTTTACGTCCAAATGAATTGATGTCAACCTTTTGCAAGGAATCTTTTTTCTGCCTGCCATTGGTGAAAAAGAGCATCAGATTACAATGATCTTTAAAATCAAAATCATTATAATAAAATACATGGAGGTTTTCTTCTCTGGAAATCCGGGTCAGGTCATCAATCAATTCTTTTTTATGCTGTAAAGGCAGATTACAATCTATTCTGGCTGCATAATTTTCTGCATTACTTTTTTTGAAGTCAGAACCCACCATCTGAATGAAACGGTGCTGTATATTTTTGAATTCCTCCTTTTCCGGAGGATAGTTTTTGCTGGATTGAATGGCAAAAGGAAGACTTGCATCCAATAATACTGCATTTTCACGGATCAATAGCTCTTCAACCAATTTAGCAAACTGAAAATGAAAATCAAAAAGCATATGGTCTCCAATATTGATGATGATTTGATTTCCATCGATATTCAGGTGTAAATATGTTTTCTTGAAATCTGATTTTAGTGCTTCCAGTTTAGGAATAAAATCATCTGTATTTTCCACTTGTACTCTGGTTGTCAGTTCAGCAGGAGTATCGGCATGTCCTCCAAGTCCAGGAGAAAATTTGAAAAATTGAAAGTCATATAATTGTTCCGGAAATTTGAAATACCAGTATACGCCTAAAATCATAGAAGATTGGTTGATAATTGTACAATAATCAAAATTAAATAAAATTTCACACTCCAAAACTTTCAAAACCCTTAAATTTGTCATCAATAAAAATTTTACTTGGATGCTTAGGAACATTTCAATTGCGGCAGCTACTTTATTCTCCGTAGTTACAATCAATGCACAGAAGAACAGAAATACCCAACTGGAAAGACCCAAATTAGTCGTTGGTCTGGTAGTAGACCAGATGCGTTGGGACTATTTGTACCGTTTTTATGGTAAATACGGGAATGACGGCTTCAAAAGGCTTTTAAATACAGGATATTCTTTAAATAATGTACATATTCCTTATGTTCCCACCATTACGGCTCTGGGGCACACGTGTATCTATACGGGATCTGTACCTGCTATTCACGGTATTGCCGGAAATGACTGGACAGATAAGGAAACAGGTAAAGGAGTTTACTGTACCGCAGATGAGAACGTTCAGCCGGTAGGTACTACCAATACAAAAACAGGAAGCCATTCTCCGAAAAACCTTTGGTCTACCACAGTAACTGACGAATTGAGACTGGCAACAAATTTCCAGGGAAAAGTAGTCGGTGTCTCTTTGAAAGACCGTGCTTCCATTCTTCCTGCAGGCCATACTCCAAACGGAGCTTTCTGGTTTGATGACAGCACAGGAAATTTCATTACCAGTACATGGTATATGAATGATCTTCCACAGTGGGTAAAATCATTCAACTCTCAGAATCTTCCTGAGAAATTAGTAGCCAATGGCTGGAATACATTACTTCCAATCAATGAATATACAGAAAGCGCACCAGACAATTCACCTTGGGAAGGCTTGTTGGGAAGTGCAAAAACACCTACTTTCCCTTACAGTAATTTAGCAAAAGATTACCAGACTAAAAAAGACAATATCCGTTATACACCTTTTGGAAATACATTGACTTTAAAACTGGCAGAAGCTTCTGTAGAAGGTGAAAAGCTGGGTGGAGATAATATTACAGACTTCTTAGCGATTAATCTGGCATCTACGGATTATGCAGGACATAAATTCGGGCCGAATTCTATTGAAGTAGAAGATGTATATATCAGATTAGATCAGGATTTAGCTGAGTTTTTCAAGTATCTTGATTCAAAAGTAGGAAAAGGCGAGTACACGGTTTTCCTTTCTGCTGACCACGGTGGAGCACACTCTGTAGGATTCCTTAAAGAACATAAAATCCCTACAGGTTTCTTTGGAGAAGATGCGGAAAAGAATCTGAACCAGAAACTGAAAGAAAAATTCGGAACCGATAAACTGGTCAACGCCATTGATAACTATCAGGTTTATTTCGACAGAAAAGTATTGGCAGACAACAAGCTTGAATTGGATGATGTTAGAAATTTCGCTGTAAAAGAAATTGAGAAAGATCCTACTGTTTTATATGCTGTTTCTGTAGACAAAGTTCAGGAGTCAAGCATTCCGGAGCCAATCAAACAAAGAATTATTAACGGGATCAACAGACAGAGAAGCGGAGATATCCAGTTAATTTCTCACGATTCTATGCTTCCGCCATATTCTAAAACAGGAACTACGCACAGCGTATGGAATTCTTACGATTCTCATATTCCATTGATCTTTATGGGTTGGGGAGTGAAGCAGGGAGAAAGCAATAAAGAATATCACATGACGGATATTGCACCTACGGTATCTTCTTTATTGAAAATTCAATTCCCGAGTGGAAATGTAGGAAACCCAATTACCGAGGTTATTGGTAAGTAAATTGAAAATTATAAAAAAACATTCCCAACCGGGAATGTTTTTTGTTTTTTACAGCTTATGATGTTCGTATCATTTGCTGTATCTCATGATGAAACTTCTTATTTTGCTTTCTGATTTTTATAATAAGATATAACAGTAGAATTATAAGAATACCTCCCAGGAAAACAGAACCTATTTTAATATAACGATCATCAGATTTTAGTTTCTCACTTTTTAAAACGGTTTCCCTGTTATGATTATCGATCACCTGATTAATAGACTTCAGTTCATTCTGCTTTCTTTGAAATCGCATTTCCAGGTATTTTTTATTATACTGCTGATAAAGATCCTGTTGTCCTAAAGCAAGATAATTTTCTGCCAATTCCTTGTAAAGCCCTTCATTCAGGATGATATCTCCGGTATTTTTACAAAGTTCCCCGGCTTTTAGTAAGAGATCTATTGCGGCTTGATTTTCATGCTTTTGTTTGTGTATTTCAGCAATTCCTTTCAAAGCAAATGCTTCCAGACTTTTACCATAATTCTTCCGGGCATAGCTGACAGACTGTAAAAATGACTCTTGTGCTTTGTCAATCTCATTAAGGTTCAGATAACAGTATCCAATATTGTAGTATACCACACTCATATTGGAGTAAGTGGTTTTCTTTACAGGAACCTTTTCATAATTCTGTATGGAAATCAGGAACTTTTCCAAAGCAATTTCTGAATTAGACTGGCTTTTGTAAACCATTCCTCTTATCGCATAGCTTGCTGCAGTCTCACTATATTTTTCAGGATTTTTTTCAGGAATTTTTGCAATATACTGTTCAGCCTCATTCAGTGTTTCAAGACATTTGTTAAAAAGTTCCATTTGCTGATACTGGATAGCGACTGAAATGAGAACCCCGGCTTGGCTTCTGGGGTCATTGGTTTTTTGTAGAAGTTCTTTTGCTTTTAAAATATATTGTAAAGATTCCTCAAAATTTCTTTTAGCAATATTGGCTGTTGAAAGCAGCATATAGAGATCAATGGAGGTTTTTATATCATGAGATTTTTTTAATAATTGTTCCCCGATTTTGATGGTGTTATCGGGGTTGTCATAAATTTCAAGTTTTGCTTTTTTTATTAAGATACTATCGGGTGTCTTTTGGCCTTTCACACAATGACAAAAAACAGCCAGCAGCAGTACTATTTTTAAAATTGATTTCATAAGACTTTTGTTTTACTGATTTCCTGAATATAGGTGTTGGGAGACATGCCGGTAACAGATTTGAAAACAGTTGTAAAAGCACTGTGTGAAGAAAACCCGGAATATTCTGCAAGATAGCTCACTTTATAATTAAGAAAAGTAGAATCAGTTCTTAATAGCTGTACAATATGATTGATTCTAAGTTTATTAATGTATCCATTGAAGTTTTTTTCCTTACTGTTAATAATTTCGGAAAGGTACTTTGTATTGATTTCCATTTGAGAAGAAAGCAGCGACAGAGACATGTTTTTATTTAGAAACCGGTCGGATTTTTCAAATTCTTCCAGCTTTTGGAGAATTTCATCTTCTTTTTCCTTCGATATTTTTGGCGTCCCGTTATCTTTTATTGTATTTGTTTTGTTTGAAATAGCCGGCTGAGTCTTTTGGCTGGTCTGCTTTTCAAAGAAATCAAACTGTTTTTTTAAATCTTTATTTTTACCTCTAATGACTAAAAAATAGGCAAGCAAGCCCAGGATTATCAAAGATAAAATGAAGATTAAAACCGAGGAAGATCTTAAAAGAATATACCTCTGAAATTCAATGTTTTTATTCTGATTGGTTTCCACAAGCTTCACCAGATATCGTATCCCTTCTTTTGAACCGGAATCTGTTTTTGTTTTTAAATCAGTGTAAAGTTTATTGTACTGATGATATTTTGCATCATTATGTACCGCGTAATAATTACGGGACAGTGATTCGTAAATTTTAATTTTTAAATTATTAAACGGAAGATTCTCGATCAATCGAAGACCTGCCTCCAATTTTTGAATAGAGGTTGCATAATCCTGCTTCAGAAAATAGTATTGGGACAGATTCTCATAAGCCAAACCTAAAAGAAACGGCTGGTTTTTCTGAGATTCAAGATCAGCAATCACATTTTCTATAAGTATTTTATATTCTATTGATTTATTCTGCTTCAGCAGATAAGAAGAGCGAAAAATTCTGTTTTCTATTTTTAAAATTCTGTTCTCTTCATTATGATTCCCAAGGTATTGGTTGCTTTTATCAAGATTTTGTAAGGCTTCAGGATAGTTTCTGTTGATTCCTGAGTTTAATGCCTGAAGCTGATACAATTTTGCAGTGGTGATTCTTAAGGAACGATCATTACTTTTAGGAAGTTTCTGATCGGATAAAAGATTGGTAATAATTGTCTTTGACTGATTGTATAAACCCAGATTCTGATACTGATCAGCAAGATTATAACCACTGAAGACCTGCATAAAATATGAAAGGTTATTTTTCTGATCAATATCTTCTTTTTGAGCAAAAATATTGACAGACTGTACATAGTCTCCCTTCAGGGCAAAAGCTTGTGAAATAATATTTTGAAGTACAATTTTGTGTTCCGCGTTTTGATCACTCACAAGAATTCCCTGGGTATAACTGATGCATTCGTCGGGATTCTGATACAATTTCAGAAATGCTTTATCTGCTAGCATATTGAAGTCGGGGCCGGACTGTCCTTTGGTAATAAGGAAGCAGAAAATAAACAGTAAGATTTGAAATAATTTTTGTCCTGATAAATTGTTTTTTGTGTTTTTTTGAATAATTCCGGTAAAATCCATATTCAAAATATTGTTTTATATCTATTTGGTTATTAGTATTTTAAAAATTAAACTCTTTTAAAATTCACGAATTATGAAAGTCAATTTCTTTTAATTGAGTGAATGTTGTATTAATATTGTTTTCACCAATTCAAAACGCTAAATATAATAAAATATGAAAAATTTTTACAGAATGTCAATGAAAATATTGATAGCTTATCTTTTCTTGAAATTTGGTTTTGCAGAAGCGCAGCTTACTGTAATCGGCTTGGGAAATTATAATGTAGGCGCAGTATCGGATAATGGAGTAGTAAGCTTGCACACCAGTGCAGGAAGTATATATAAATGGAATGCTGCAGGAGGACTCGTACAGATAGGTTCTATAACAAACGGATATCCGGCTGCAGGCAGAACCATTGTTTCGAATGACGGAACCAAAATATCGTCGTCGGTTACCAATGCCGCAACAGGATTCAATGAAATATCTACTTATGATGTCGCTACGGCCACATGGGTAAACAGAGGCGGGCTTGTACCTACAGGATGGGATGGCAGCGTAAGCTCTACCTGGGGAATGTCGACTGATGGAAATACTATTGTTGGTCTTGGTTTTCTCACCGCAGCGAATGCACATGCTGTGAAATGGGACGAAGTAAACGGCGTGGTAGATCTGGGAAGTATAGTTCCAGGACGCAGCTCCAGAGCAAATGCAATCAATGCAGCAGGAACAGTGATCGTAGGCTGGCAGGATGAATCAACCGGAACAAGAAGCGGAGCAAAATGGCAGGATGGAGTGGAAAGTTTTATTACAGATAATAATGGGAATCATGTAGGAGAAGCAGGAGGAATTTCTGCTGACGGAAATACAATAATAGGTTCGGCAAATCCTAATCCTTATGTATGGAATGCTGTGAGCGGGCTTACTTATATAACGCATCCTAATGCTTCTTTCAGCTTCAAAGGAGGTGCCACCGGGATTTCTGCTGATGGGAAAAAAGTGATCGGGTATTACAGAGCATTTGGGGCTCCTCCCATGTCAGGAGAAGGCTTTATCTGGACCTCTGCCGCCGGGAGAATTAACCTGAATGATTATGTGGCATCTTTAGGAATTGCCACTAATGGAGTAACAATGGGACTTCCTCTTGCGATTTCACAGGACGGAAAGAAAATTGCCGGGTCAGGGACGAATGCTTCAGGGCAGATGATTGCTTTTTACCTGGATACTTCTGAATTTTTATCGGTGAGTGATGCTGTGAAAGAGAAAAACAATACAAGTATCTATCCTAATCCAGTGGCTGACATCCTGTATTTTAAAGGAAAAGGAAAAATAGAGAAAGCAGAAATTTATAATATGGTTGGACAAAAGGTAAAATCATTGGATACTGTAGAAGGACAGATTGATGTTTCATCCCTGTCAAAAGGAGATTATATTTTACAATATTCCGTAAAAGGAGTACAACAGGAGTCTTATAAATTTATTAAAAAGTAACATATATAAATAGTAAAGTAGTGGGATGAATGGCTGTTTTCAATATTGAAAGCGGCCGTTCTTTTTTGTGTATATAACAAAAGGATAGCATATTTTGTATAGAAAAGTCTGGTTTTTGGCAAATACATATAAAAAACTATCTTTGCAAAAATTTTGGTTTCCAGTATTTTGGAATGAAAAGGGAATCGGGTGTAACTCCCGGACTGTCCCCGCAACTGTAAATCGCAACACAAGTTTCTGCAAAACGCCACTGTGTAAAAACGGGAAGGAGCAGAATGCGAAAGTCAGGAGACCTGCCAGGATTATAATTAAAAACATATTGCTTTCGGAGGAAAAGTAAAAAAGTATGGATATAAAAAGATCTTTAGTACTGCTTTTTTCATCTTATGGGTGTTTTCTTTTTGGACAAGAGAAAACTATTGACACTATTTATGTCTTCGACAACCAGATGAACAGGGTGAAACTTTTTCATCCCGTAAAAACAATTACAGCAGAAGATGCTGAAAAAAACTCCGGTAATCTTTCGGAGCTTCTGAGGTTTCAGTCGCAGGTTTTCATTAAAGAAAATGGCCGTGGTGCTGTTTCTTCGCCTTCTTTCAGAGGAACAACTGCCCAGCAGACTGCATTCGTATGGAACGGAATTAATATCAATTCTAATTTTTTAGGCCAGGGAGATATCAATAATATTGCTTTGTTCGGCTATGATCAGATCGGTATCAAAGCGGGTGGAGGAAGTGTAGTGTACGGAAGTGGTGCCATCGGGGGAAGTATTCACCTGAATAATACTCTTGATTTTAATAAAGGCTTCCATGGTTCTTTATTCTCTGAAGTGGCTTCCTTTAATACCTATAATAACTTTGTAAAAGGTTCTTACAGCAATGATAAGTTCAGTTTTAAAGCCTCCGGAAATTATTCTGTAAGTGAAAATGATTATAAGGTAAGCGATCTGAATTACATCAACAGAAACGGGAATTATTACAATACGACGTTCAATGTAGGAGCATCCTATAAAATTACAAACGATCATAAGGTTTCGTGGCAAAGCCAGTTTTTTGATTCTTCACAGCATTATCCTGTATATGAGGAAACGGGAACAAAAACAAAATATACAACTCAAAGTGTAAGAAGTCTTCTTTCTTGGGACTGGAACAAAGCGAAGTTCAGTAATTCCCTTAAAGCAGCCTATACGGAAGAGAATTTTCAGTATTTCGGTTCGTTAAACCAACCTAAATCCAGTGGAGGAACCGGGAAAAATTATATCTTTAAAAATGATTTTAATTATTTCCTGAATTCAAAATGGAATTTTAATATCATCGGAGAATTTCAGATTAATAAAGGAGAAGGGTACGAGAGCGGAATATCCAATGTCAGCAGGAATATAGGTTCTGTTTCAGGATTATTGCGGTATTTTGCAACAAAAGATCTGCGTTTTGAAGGAGGATTCAAAAAAGATTTTGTAGAAGATGTAAAGTCTCCTTTTATGTATTCATTCTCCGGAAAATGGAACGCCGCAAAATGGTATGATCTGAGTATTAACGTATCCAAAAACTTCAGATATCCTTCATTTAATGATATTTATTATGAACCGGGAGGAAATAAAGATCTGAGACCGGAAACCTCTACTCAGGTGGATATGACCAATGAGTTCAAAGTGGGAGATTTCAAACTTACTCTGTCTCCCTACTATATGAACATCACAGATCTTATTGTATGGCTTCCAACGGCTATGGGATACTGGCAGGCATACAATGTCAATAAATCCGAATCTTACGGGCTGGAATCCCTGTTGTCTTTCAGCAAGCAGTGGGGAAATCATAAATTCAGAGCCAATGCAGCATACTATTATGCAAAAGCTATCGATAAAGAAACGAAGATGCAGAGACCTTACGTTCCCATGCACAGGGGAAATGCCGGTATAGATTACGAATATGGTTTCTTCAGGTTTTATGCACAGGGACAGCTGAACGGTGTTACCTACACCACAAGTGATGAAAAGAGATCAGAAGCTATAGATCCTTATTTTCTTTTAAATATGGGAGTTTCTGCCACCTTAGCAAAAAAATATACCTTAGGGTTTAAAGTGAATAATCTAACCAATACCTACTATAAAACCGTTTCTTTCTATCCTTTACCAAAAAGAAACTATAGTGTGTATGCAGCAATAAATTTTTAATAAATTAAAATTGAATAAATTATGAAAATAACTAAACTTTTAACTGTCTTATTTGCAGTTGTACTATTGTTTAATATGTCTTCATGTACAAGTGACTCTGCCGAGTTTGAAATTTCTCCGATCACTTACCAGAACGGATATTTTATCTCTAATGAAGGTAATTTTAACAGCCAGGGTGCTAAAGTAACATTCCTGACAAGAGATTTAAGCTTAAAGCAGGATGACGTATATGGGTACAATAACAATAAAGAAATTCTGGGTGACGTTCTTCAGACCATTGGTCTTAATGGAAATAAGGCTTATCTTGTGATCAATAACTCAAACAAAATTGTTGTAGTAGACCGTTATACATTTAAGAAATTAGGAGTAATCACTAATCAGATTGATAACCCGAGAGGAATTGCTTTTGCTAATGATTTTATCTATGTTGCTAATCTAAACTTCTCTACGAATGCAACAAGTGTAACAAAATATAAGGCTTCCGACTATTCATTTGTAAGCAAAATCACGATGACAGGCGGGGCTGATAAAGCAGTAGAAGCAGGTGGAAATATTTTTGTGCAGAATGCTACTTCCGGATATGGAAATATGATTACTTATATCAATACTTCTAATGACAGTAAAACTGAACTTACTGTTCCGAATGGTAAGATTAACAGTACTATTTCATACAAATCCAATGTATATACAATTTCTTCTACAGCTACTGATTCTTATATCTATAAAATCTCCGGCACAGGGGCTATGACACCGGTAGTTACGTTGACAGGAATTCCAAGTGCTACCAATCTTCAGATTGATAATGATAAAATCTATTTCAGTTCTGCCAATAAAGTGTATACAACAAGTTTAGCTACACCAACAGTTCCTGCAAGCCCGCTATTAACAGCTGCAGATGGTGGTCCTTATTTTACGCTTTATGGATTTAATGTTATTGATGGTAGAATTTTTGCATCAGATGTTAAACAATTCACTCAGGAAAGCGAAATGACTGTATATTCAGCAACTACGGGTACCAAGCTTACTTCCCTTAAAACAGGTGGTCTTGGTGCTAACGGAACTTTCCTTAACCCGCAATAATTATTACTTCTAAAAATAATTTTTTATTTTTTCATCATTTGTGTTTTTTTCCGGCCGGTTTCGAAGAAACCGGCCGGCTTTGTTTCCTTAAGAAAAAAAATCCGGCGGGATGGAACATCCCGCCGGAATTTTTAATATTTTTCTAAATCGAATTATAAGGTTAATCCCAGTTTCTCAGCTTCAGCAATGACAAATTTCGTCGCTTCTTCTTTTTCATTGGGAATTTCACCTTCAAGAATAGCTTCTTTCACTTTCTCTTTCAGGATACCAATTTCACGGCCCGGCTTAAGATTAAACATTTCCATAATTTCTTCTCCGGTGATCGGCGGCTGGAAGTTTCTTACCTGATCTTTTTCTTCCACTTCCTTGATCTTGACCGCTACATATTCAAAGTTTCTTTTGAATTTCTCCTGTTTTTTAGAATTTTTAGTGGTAATATCTGCCTTGCAAAGGGTGAAAAGGTCTTCCAGATCTTCTCCTGCATCAAATAAAAGTCTTCTTAATGCAGAATCTGAAGCATCATCCGTAATCAGCGCAATTGGCCTTGATGAAAGCTTGACCATTTTCTGAACATATTTCATGTCACTTCCCAAAGGTAATTTCAATCTCTGGAAAAGTGTTTTTACCATTTTTGAACCTAAAAATTCATGCCCGTGAAAAGTCCATCCTGTTCCTTCTACAAACTTTTTCGTCGGAGCTTTCCCAATGTCATGAAGAAGGGCAGACCAGCGAAGCCAAAGATTATCGGTATTCACAGAAATATTATCCACTACTTCCAGCGTATGATAAAAATTATCTTTGTGAGTTTGTCCTTCCACTTCTTCCACGCCTTTCAGTTCGATCAGTTCAGGAATAACAAGCTTCATAAGACCGGTTTGTTCCATCAGTCTCAATCCGATAGACGGTTTTTCAGACATCATGATTTTGTTAAACTCTACCATGATTCTTTCCATGGAAACAATCCTGATTCTTTCTGCTTCCTGTTGGATCGCTTTCAGAGAATTTTCCTCAATTTTAAAATTTAAAGTGGAAGCAAAACGTACTGCTCTCATCATCCTTAACGGATCATCAGAATAGGTTTGTGCTGGTTCCAGGGGAGTTCTTAAAATTTCTTTTTCAAGATCATCAATCCCATTGAAAGGATCAATCAATTCTCCGAAATTATTTTTATTTAAAGAAATAGCCATCGCATTGATGGTGAAATCTCTTCTTTTCTGGTCATCTTCAAGACTTCCGCCTTCCACTTCTGGCTTCCGGCTGTTTTCTGTGTAGCTTTCCTTTCTTGCTCCCACAAACTCAAGTTCAAGTTCTTTATACTTGATCATAGCCGTTCCGTAAGTTTTGAATACGGAAACCTTCAATTTCGGATCTATATCCTGAGCTACATGCTGAGCAAGCTCAATACCGCTTTGTTCCGTTACAAAATCTATATCGGTAGATGCTTTTCTGTTCATCAGCAGATCTCGCACATAACCACCCACAATGTATACGGACTGGTTATTCCTTTCTGCTGCTTCAGAAATGATTTTAAATAGTTTTAAATTCTTATTTTGATTAAGATTAATTTTCATCGTTGATAATAGTGACAATTTCTACGTATGTTACCCATTAATCATAATGAGCATACATTCTACTAATTTTTCCCTCTTCATTAAAAAACATGACTTCAACGGCATGTTTATCCATAATCGACTTATAAAATAATGCTACCGAATCTACTCCTGCTGTGGAATGGATCAGATCAAAATGGAGGTCAGGAAATTTATCCAATGCCTTTCTCCAATATTCACGAACAGCTTCTTTTCCTTTTAAAGAACTTTCTTTACCGCCCGTAGCCAGTGCAATCATAGGAGTTGTAATCTCAATATCATCTGAATAGTGGGAAAGTATATCCTCCAGATCATGAGAATTCCACGCATTGATCCACATTTGGGCAAATTCGTGATGATTCATAGCAAATAGTTTATGAGTTGAGTTTGCAAAGATAGAATTAAAAAAAAGAAATCCTGCCGATATGAACTGACAAGACTCTAAAAAGTAAACATAAAAGTTCAGAATTCTTATTCCCGAAGAACTTTTATTCTGTTGTCATTCCATATTTTGATCACCGAAGAACCTGAGTATTTTGAAACTTTTTCTCTGTCTTCTTCCACTGCATAATCTACAAGGCTGATTATTTCCTCAGAAATATCAGAGAATTTCAATGGACTTTTTTCACCGCTGAAATTGGCAGAGGTAGATACCAATGGTCTGTTCAGTTTTGTAATCAGTTTTTTACAGAAATCATTTTTTACAAGACGAATTCCGATACTTCCATCCTCTGCAAGAAGTTCTTTGGGTAAACCTCTTGGGTTTTCGTAAACGATAGTTACCGGTTTTTCACTGAGATCAATAATTTCCCAGGCCATTTCAGGAACATCCACAAGATCCTGAAGTCTTTTCTCAGATTCCACAAGGATGATCATGGATTTGTTTTTTTCGCGCTTTTTAATGTCAAAAATCTTATTGACTGCTTCTATATTGGTGGCATCACAACCAATTCCCCAGATAGTATCAGTAGGGTAAAGAATTGTTCCGCCGGATTTTAATATTTCGATAATATGTTCCATAATTGTAGTGAATTCAAAGAATGGATAAAGGTAGAAAATATAAGAATTTCAGGCAAAAAAATGGGGTTTAAATATGATTTTTCAGCTTGATTATTATGACAAGATGCAAAGATTATAATCCATGAAAAAATGAATTAAAATAAGTTGTACGCTTAATAGGCTCAATATAATCAGGATGTAGTATTTTTTTGAAATCTTTTTTGGTAAGATGTTGTGAAATCAAGACAGGGAAATTTGATCTTGAACCTTCTTTAATTAAAGTATAAAGAATCGCATTGTTTTTAAAAAATACAATGGTTGTCTGTTCATAATCTTTACCCAAACTGTAGAGATCTGTCGGTTCATTAAGGAAAATCAGATTCCCAGAAATCTTTGAAATTCTATGATGATGTTTTTTTCCATACTCAATGATTCTGCTTTTAGCTTCTTCTTTAGGAATTTCAAACTTAATTTCTTTCAAATGTTTTTCGGTGTATTTACAATACAGCACATATACGCTACAGATGAATAAACTTATAAGAATTGCACACTCGAAGCTGTTATTAAAAGAAAAATCTACTTCTTTTAATAACAGCAGAGAAGCTCCTGCCAATGCAGAAAATCCAAAATAGATCGAGATCGTATCAAACTTATCGTATGAACTTTCTTCAAAAACTAATTTTTCAGTTTGAATACTTTCTGTGATTCTTAAATTTTTTATAGATCTCATTGCACATCAGGATGAGAATTTATGATTGATAAATTTAGATTTTATGGATAAATATAATGAGCCAGCTATTAAAAATGCAATAGAAGCTATCCACAAAAAATAACCTGTTTCCAAGCTGTATATTCTTCCCATTCTTCCATTTTCTGCAGCCAGAATTTCCTTCCAGAAAAAAAATGTTCCTGCAATTAAAAAAGCTTTTGCAGCCAATATCATAGAAATTAAAAAATATTTTTTATAACAGAATACCACTGCAATAAAGAACTAAATATTAGCTGTCCATACCAGAAATTCAAATAAGCCCCCGCCTAAAAAGCTAATCGAACCTATAAGAAAAGTTTCAAATGATTTATAATCTTTAATCTCTCCCATATCTTCAACTTTAAAAGCTGTAAAACAAAAAGAAATTATGAAAATTAACAGGCTGGCAAGGGGAATTCGTTTTCTTACATCCATCCCAATTTCGATAAATACCTTTCCTCAATAATATTCAGGTGGTGATAATTGTGACCTATAATCAGTTTTCCGATAGTTTCTACAGATATTTCATGGCCATTGGCTGTTCCTGTATTCTGTAAAGCAGAAGGTTGAAGAGTTTCTAATAAAATCTGTGAAGATTTTCTCACCAGTTTGTATTCTTCCAAAAGAGATTCCAGGCTTCTTTCACCTGCAAAAGAATTTTCTGCATATTCATTTTCATCAAATCCGGGAAGATTGTTTTTTTCTCCTCTCGCAAAAGCTAATATTCTGTATTGGAAGACTCTTTCTGTATCAGATAAGTGGAGTAGAAGACCTTTTAAAGTCCATTTTCCTTCTGCATAAGCAAAATTAGATTGTTCTTCGGTAAGGTTGGAATAAATTCCGATGGTTTTGTCTGCTGATATCTGCAGTTCATTGATCCAGTTTCCTGATGGAATCTGATCTAAATATCTTTGGATGTATTTTTGAAAGTCGGTCATATTATTTTTTGTTTGGGTTACGGGTTTTCGGGATTCGGGGTCTTGAGATTCGGGATGGTGAGTGTAACGCATCAATTACTCATTAATCATGATTCGTCCACTCGTAGAAATTTACAGAGTCATAAAGCTCAAAACCGCTGGCTGGATACAATTGGTTTCCAATATCATTGCTTTTTCCTGTTTCTAAAAGAATTCCACATGCTTTTGAGGAACGGCAGAGTTGCTTAGATTCTTCAATCAGTTTTTTAGAGTATCCTTTTCCTCTGTGACTTTCATTTACATACAGGTCGTTCAGCAGCCAGTAACGCTGCATTCTTGTAGATGAAAATATAGGATATAGCTGTACAAAACCTGTCAGGTTACCATTTTCTTCCGTAACAAAAATTTCGGAATCTTTGTTTTCAAGTCTGTCCTGAAGAAAGGTTGTAGCAGCAGGAATATCTGATTCTTTGTGATAAAATATCCTGTACTGATCAAATAATTCTACGAGTTGTGGTAAGTCGGAAATAGTTGCTTTCCTTGAGTTTTTCATAATATCAGTTGGTGTTATAATAAATGAGAAGGATTATCAAAACCCTTCTCATTTAATGTATTGTATGTTAAGAAAAAGCTTTCTCAAGATCTGCAATAAGATCCTCTGCATCTTCAATGCCTACGCTTAAACGAACAAGGTCGTCTGTGATTCCCAGTTCAGCACGTTTTTCTGCCGGGATTGAAGCGTGAGTCATCAACGCAGGGTGGTTAGCCAAAGATTCTACACCTCCTAAAGATTCCGCAAGGGTAAATACTCTTACTTTTTCCAAGAATTTGACAGCATCTTCTTTCTTACTAGATTTAAAAGTGAATGAAACCATTCCCCCTGATTCCTTCATCTGGGATTTTGCCAGTTCATACTGTGGATGAGATTCCAATCCCGGATAAATTACCTTATCCACAGCTGGATGTGTCTCAAGGTACTTCGCTACAGCAAGACCATTGTCCGAATGTCTCTGCATTCTTAAGGCCAGTGTTTTAATTCCTCTCAATACAAGATAAGAATCGTGAGGACCTAAAATACCACCGCTTGCAAACTGAATAAAGTGAAGTTTTTCTCCCAGTTCGGCATCTTTAGCAATAAGAGCTCCTGCAATCACATCAGAATGGCCTCCTAAATATTTCGTTGCGGAGTGCATTACAATGTCAGCTCCCAAATCAATAGGTCTCTGGATATAAGGCGTAGCAAAAGTATTGTCTACTGCTACCAGAATATCTTTCCCTTTTGCAACTTCTACTACTGCTTTGATATCTACTAATTTCATCAAAGGATTCGTAGGAGTTTCTACCCAGATCAGTTTTGTTTTATCTGTAATGACATCAGCAATTTTAGAAACATCGTCAAAATTTACGAATGTGAATTTCAGCTGATATTTTTCGAAAAGTCTCGTGAACATTCTGTAAGTTCCTCCGTAAAGGTCATCTACAGCAATCACTTCATCACCAGGGTTTAATAATTTCAAAACACAGTCGATGGCTGCAAGACCGGAACCGAAAGCCAGACCTCTCGCTCCGTTTTCAATACTTGCCAAAGAATCTTCCAATGCCTGTCTTGTAGGATTGGCAGCTCTTGAATATTCGTATCCGGAATGTACTCCCGGACTCTTCTGTGCAAACGTAGAGGTTAAAAATACAGGTACATTTACAGAACCTGTTGCAGACTCGTGGTGCTGCCCTCCGTGAATTACTTTTGTATTAAAATTCATAATTTTTTGCTTTAGGCTTAGCATTAAACAATAAAGTATATTGCTTAAGCGGATTGTTTTATTAAAATTTGCTCTAGCTGAATACAAAAAGCTTACCGCTTACTGCCTGCAGCTTACTGCAATTATATTTTTTTACTTAATAGCAGATTTTACCGCAAATTCTTCTGCAATTTCTTCCATCCACTGCGCTACATCTTCTTCTCCGGTTGCTCTCTGATACGTATTTCCTAGAGATATTAAAATCTGGTGGATAAACATCTTCATCTGGTCTACAGGCATTTCTTTGGTCCAAAGATCAATTCTTAACGCTTCTCTTGTTTTATCATCCCATACGGAAATCATGGTTGCTTTGGTATCTTGTTTTTCAATACCGCCATCCTGAGCGTTCCATGTAATATTTTCCGGTACGTGATTTTCATCAAGCTCTACATCTATCGTAATCTGAGTCTTTCTCATTTTTCTATTTTTTCTAAATTCTAAAATTTCTATTATTTAAGTTTCGGTTTATAACCGGATTGATTAAAAATTGTGGTAGCATCCATTTTCAGGAACTCTGTTAACTTTGTTTCAGGCTTTTCTTTAAAGTATGCTTTACAGATCTGCCAGCCTGTAAAAATCCCGATTTGTGGTGAAGATTCATTGTCAATTTCTGTATAAAACTTCGAGAATGGGCCTGGGGAAATAAAACGTTCTCCCAGTCTCGGATCATCGCCGAAGATCAGATTACTTTCTACAAAATAATTCCAGATATTCGCCTCATTACTGGTTGCCCATTCATACTGCTTTTGAGTATAATTCATTTTCAGATAATCGGGAGTATCCGGAAGAAAAGCATCCTGAAGAATCATTACTTTTCCGTTCAGAATCATCTGATCAATGAATTTCTGATGATCAGGAGATTCCGTTACAATATTTTCTGCAAACAACTGTGATACTTTAGGAACAATATTCTGTGGATTCATTGATTTTTGGAAATACAACTCCAGCCCTTTGTAATTAGGATTTCCATCACCCATAAAACCGGTTACATCTATGAATAACAGATTGCCTTTTTCATCATAAAATATAGGATCCTGTACCATCTGTAGAGCAGATGAGAACAGATATACTTTTGGATTTTTAAATTGAGGAAAGTAATATTTGATATGAGAAAATAAGCTCTGAAGCTCATTTTGCAGCTTTGCCTGATCTATTTTCCCGATAGCTTCCTTGTAGATTTTTATCTCCTCAGCATCTGCTCTTCTTTTTTCGAAATCAGCATCAGAAACACTTCCCTGGAACCAAGGAAATTGAGCTTTAAACTGATCCAATGGAATGTTCTGATTATAGAATTCTTTGGAAATATCTGTAATGTCAACTTTTTCGGCAGTTTGTTTGACTTCGACCTTCCATTGATTTTCAGGTTCTTTTTTGCAGGAAACAAGCCCGGCAGCTAAAACGAAAGAAAGCGCAATATATCTAAAAATCTTCATTATTTTTACATGGAATTTAAGTTTACAAAAATAAGGATTAAATACACAATTCATGATGAAAATTAAAATATTTACAGCGGGTTGCCTTATTTCCGGGCTTTCTTTTTTCTGCGGGCAAAACCTTGAATTTAAAGATAAAAACTTTGAAAAAGCAGTGCTGGAAAATTTTGATCTGAATAGAAACGGAATACTTGAATCTCCGGAAGCAGGTAGGGTTACCAATCTGTTCCTGGTTCAGAAAGGAATTACTTCTGTAGAAGATCTGTCACTTTTTAAAAACGTGAAAATGGTTGTTCTCGATGATAATAGAATTTCCAGCATTGTACTTAATGATTTGTCTCAGCTTGAATTATTTTCATGTACGGGATGCAAAATTTCTTCATTCAAAGCCGAAAACCTTAAAAATTTAAGTTCATTATATCTCGATAATAATTTGTTGGAAAGTATTTCGCTGATGGAGATTCCGAAAATTGATCAATTAACATTATCTTTAAATCAATTAAAAATAATAAATCTGCTTCAGTTTAAAGTATTAAGAAAGCTGAATGTACAGCATAACAAGCTTCAGAAAATTGATATTTCCGGCAACCCGGCTTTACAAACCCTTAATATCATGGGGAATAAGATAAGAGA
The DNA here is from genome assembly GCF_046614675.1 of Chryseobacterium cupriresistens. Lineage (NCBI taxonomy): Bacteria > Pseudomonadati > Bacteroidota > Flavobacteriia > Flavobacteriales > Weeksellaceae > Chryseobacterium > Chryseobacterium cupriresistens. The sequence continues at coordinate 804,786 of NZ_JBKKJT010000002.1, forward strand.
AACAGATATAAAGAAGGGTGCTAAAACTAACGTAACCATTTTTGGAGCTGAAGAATAGACTAATATTATGATGATAGAAACAGAACGACTGATTTTAAGAAAACTCGAAGATGAAGATTTTGAACGCATATTTTTGCTGGATTCCAATCCTGAAGTTATGAAATACATTGGTGTACCGGCTTTGACGGATATCAATGAATCAAAAAAGGTCATCAGCATGATTCAGAAACAGTATGAGGAGAATGGAGTAGGAAGGCTTGGAGTAGTAGAAAAAGAGAGCGGACTTCTGATAGGATGGAGCGGCTTGAAACTGCTTACCCATGAAACCAATGGTTATAAAAATGTGCTGGAACTGGGATATCGTTTTCTGCCGGAATCATGGGGAAAAGGATATGCTGTGGAATCCGGAAAAGCTTCTCTGGATTATGGTTTTAATGATTTAAATGCAGAAGTCATTTATGCCTATGCCCATTCTGAACATGATGCTTCCAATCATATTCTAAGAAAATTAGGTTTTGAAAAAACCGACGAGTTTGAAGAACCCGACGGAATCTGTTTCTGGTATGAACTGAAGCGTGAAAAATACAGTAAAAAATGATAACAATACGAAAAGAAGAAAAAGAAGATCATCAAAAGGTCTTTCAGCTGACGGAAGAAGCTTTCAGAGAAATGGAATACAGTAATCATCAGGAACAGTTTCTGGTAGAAAAACTAAGACGTTCAGAAGCTTTCATCCCGGAATTATCATTGGTGGCCGAAGATGAAAAGGGTAGAATTGCAGGACATATTCTGTTTACTAAAATTAAAATTGTCAATGAAGAAAAATCGTTTGAATCCCTTGCACTGGCACCTGTTTCCGTAAAACCTGAGTTCCAGAATCAGGGAATCGGAACGAAACTGATTCTGGAAGGACATCGAATTGCCAAAGAATTAGGATATGAATCTGTAATCCTTATCGGACATGAAAAATATTATCCGCGCTTTGGTTACAAAAAAACAAGTAATTTTGGAATTTCTTTTCCATTTGATATTCCGGAAGAAAACGGAATGGCTGTAGAATTGGTAAAAGACGGATTAAAAGATAAAAAAGGAGTGGTAAAATACCCTCATGAATTTGGAATAGACTAAAAAATATAAATAATGCAGACACAAAAAGTAATAGATCATATTGTAAGCTGGTTAAAGGATTATGCTACAAATGCTAAAGTAAACGGATATGTAATCGGAGTTTCCGGAGGTGTAGATTCCGGAGTAGTTTCTACTTTAGCAGCAATGACAGGCATGAAAACATTACTAATCGGAATGCCGATCCGTCAGAAAGCTGATCAGGTAGATCGTGCACAGGATCATATGAATGATCTTAAATCCAGATTTCCCAATGTAGAAACAATATCTGTAAATCTGACCCCGGCCTTTGAAGAGATCTATAAAACCTTCCATGTAAATGATGAGGTGTATCCCAATGAGAATTTGACTTTTGCCAACACAAGAGCACGTCTCAGAATGCTTACACTTTATTATTACGGACAGCTGAACGGGCTTCTTGTTTGTGGAACAGGAAACAAAGTAGAAGATTTCGGAATTGGATTTTATACAAAATATGGAGATGGTGGGGTAGATGTTTCACCTATTGCAGATCTTTATAAAACTGAAGTATATGAACTTGCTAAAGGATTAAATCTTATCAAAAGCATTCAGGAGGCTATTCCTACCGATGGACTTTGGGATACGGAAAGAACAGATGAACAACAGATTGGTGCAAGTTATCCGGAACTGGAAAAAATCCAGAAAGAATACGGAACGAAAACGGCTGAAGATTACGAAGGGAGAGATAAGGAAGTGTTCCTGATCTTCGACAGAATGCATAAAGCTGCCAGACATAAGATGGATCCTATCCCGGTTTGCGATATTCCTGAAGAATGGAGAGCATAACAATACTATTCATTGGTAAGCTGACTAATACATCATATAGTAAATAATAGTTATGAACGGAAAAATAAGATCTGTATTTTTTATATGTCTGGGACTCCTTTTCGGAATGTCTGTAATGTATGTCTACAGAAACTTTATTGAAAATAAGAAAGATCGGTCAGATTCTGTAAAAAAAGAAGCAGTGAGTTACGGAAGTACTTCTTCCGATGGAAGTTCATCTGGTCAGGTTTCTATAGATCAGCTTACAGAGGAGAAAATGGTAATCAGCTATGTAAAGCAAAATCATAAGCTTCCGGATTATTATATCACTAAAAAAGAAGCAAGGAAACAAGGTTGGAATCCTTCTCAAGGAAATCTTTGTGATGTACTACCTGGAAAAGCTATCGGCGGAGATCAATTCGGAAACAGGGAAGGACGTTTGCCATATGGAGAAAAGTACTTTGAAGCAGATGTAAACTATCATTGTGGTGGAAGAAATGCTGACCGTATCATCTACACTCAAAATGGTGACGTTTATCTTACCAAAAACCATTATAAAAGTTTTGAAAAACAATAATGTGTAAATAGCATCAGGTCATTGCGAGGAACGAAGTGACGAAGCAATCTCTAAAATAACTACAGATGAAAGCAGGTTTTGTCTACATTATGACGAATAAAAATCATACTACTCTTTACACAGGAGTGACTTCAAATCTGCCTAAACGTGTTCAACAGCATAAAGAATCATATTATTCTCAAAGCTTTACTTCAAGATATAATTTATATATATTGGTATACTGGGAATCCTTTCAGGAAATAGGTGATGCTAAATATAGAGAAAAACAAATAAAAGCAGGTTCCAGGCAAAAGAAACTGGATTTAATCAATAGTATAAACCCTGATTGGAATGATCTTGCGGAGGATGTTGAAGATATTATGGATGTTTTCTGAGATTGCTTCGTCGCTAAGCTTCTCGCAATGGCTAGTGCATAATTTGTATTTAAGGGGTGATAAGTCGTAATTTTGAAAAATAAAATATTGTATGAGTGGCTCTGAAAAGATCCGCAAAAAATGCAAGACTTTTTTAATCAATAAAAATTGGAAATTTAATTCAATATGAAGACAGTATATATAGATTTTACGGACATAGGTGACTATGAAGATTTTTACGCCCAGCTCAAGGAGAAAATTCAGCTTCCTGAGCATTTTGGGGATAATCTTGATGCCCTTTTTGATACCATCACCGGTAGTCTGGAAATGCCGCTCCATTTAGAATTCGTCAACATGACTGTAGATCAGCTGGAAATTTTTGAAGACCTGCTGACTACTCTGGAAGATGCGGAAGAAGAAGTTGAAGAATTTAGTTTTAGCTACTATCTTGAGCAGTACGAAGACGAAGATGATGATGTAGAATCTGAAGAAGAATAAAAAATAAAGGTTGTCCCAATACAGGAGACAGCCTTTTTTATGCTGATCCTTATTCTATAGTATTCAAATCTTTATTCCTTATCATACAAACCTAACAGGTTTTCAAAACCTGTTAGGTTTCTTATTTTATTTCACTGTAACGTTTATTCAGGATGAGCCGATGTGAACTTTTTGCTTCGCAGCCTGTAAAAGCTTCAAACTTGAACAGGGTTTAAAATATTAAGTTTACTTTAGTTAAAAATCTCATCTTTTGGTCAATTTGCTATCTCGCTTTAGTTACAAAAACGTCGAATCAAAATAAAAAGGAAGCAGATCTTTCACGGCATGCACTTTTACAACCTCCTCATTCATGCTAGAGAAATAAAGGTCGATATTTTCATTCTGCTTGGTCTCGTACTCAATTAAACTCTGGCGGCATGCTCCACATGGAGGAATTGGTGGGTTTTTCTCATGAAACTCTTTCGGACCTCCTACTACAAAGATCTTTTTTATTTTCACATCCGGAAAGTTGGCAGCTACCCAAAAAACAGTCGTTCTTTCTGCACACAATCCTGACGGATAGGCTGCATTCTCCTGATTGTTCCCGGAATAGATTTCTCCGTTTTCCAGTAATACGGAACATCCTACCAAAAATTGAGAATAAGGTGCATAAGCATTCTCACGAGCTTCTTTGGCTCTTTCAAATAATTGTTTTTCTATATCGCTCAGCTCACTGCTATTTTTAAAATATTCGTAACCGATCTGTATGTCTTTTTTCATATATTGTCAACTAAAAAAGGGGGGTAAAATTAGTTCTTTTTAATGAAGTGGGCAATATTTATTCTTCCCCTGAAAAGTTCAATTTTTTAATGGTTAAAAATGTTATACACACCGATAAAATTCAGAAATATAGAGTTGAAAAACAGATGGGTAATGTCACCCATGTGTATGTATTCATGTGAAAACGGAGAGGCTAACGACTTCCATTTTGTACACTACGGAAGCAGATCGCAGGGCGGTACAGGTCTTTTGATGGTAGAAGCGACAGGAGTAGAACCCAAAGGAAGAATTACCAATCACTGCATGGGAATCTGGAATGATGAACAGGCAGCGAAACTGCAAAGAATCGTAGAATTTGTACACAAAAATTCAGAAAGTAAAATAGGAATCCAGCTGGCTCATGCCGGAAGAAAAGGATCAACATGGAATAATATACAGATTCCTGTGGAAGAAGGTTGGGAAACTGTAGCTCCAAGCCCTATTCCTTATCACCCTACGGAAAGAATTCCTCATGTACTGGGTACAGATGAGGTAAAGGAGATTGTTCAGAATTTTAAAAAAGCAGCCCGAAGAGCTGTAAAAGCAGGATTTGATATCATCGAAATTCATGGAGCTCACGGATATTTGATCCATCAGTTTCTGTCGCCGCTTTCCAATATCCGAACGGATGAATATGGAGGCAGTTTTGAAAACAGAATCAGATTTCTGATCGAAATTGTAGATGCTGTTAATGAAGAACTGGACGAAAATACTGCCCTTTTTGTAAGGATTTCAGGAACGGAATATGCTGACAATGGCTGGGATATTCAGAGTAGTGTAGCGCTGGCAAAAATTTTAAAAGAGCATTCCGTAGACCTTGTAGATGTATCCAGCGGTGGAAATATTCATGGAGCGAAAATTCCGGTTTTCGATGGTTATCAGGTTCCTTTTTCTTCGCAGGTGAGAAATGAGGCTGAAGTGAAGACAGGTGCGGTAGGATTGATTACCAGGGTAGAACAAGCCGAAGAAATCCTTCAGCAAGGGGATGCTGATCTTATTTTCGTAGCACGGGAGATTCTTAGAAATCCTTATATTGCTGTTCAGGGATCTTTTGAAATGAAAGAAGACTGCTTTTTTCCGCATCAGTATACCAGAGCCAAAATCTCTTCTTAGTGAACCCAATAATCTGAAAACCACAGGAATGAATATTGATGATTTCATGCTTACCTGCCCCAGTAAAAAATTCCTTGGGGTAGAATGTCTGGGATGTGGTGCTCAGAGAGCGATTCTATTGGTATTTGAAGGGAAGTTTTCGGAAGCGTTTCAAATGTATCCGGCTGTATACACTTTATTATTATTCTTTTTGATCCTTGGGGTAAGTTTTATCGATAGAAAAAGAAAATACAGTAAAATTTTAATGATTATGGTGGTCGTTAACCTGATTATTATGGTAATCGGGTATATGTACAAACATTGTTAATTATTAGAATCAACGGTAACCGTTTGATTATTAGCTGATTTTGTGTTTTGATCTTCTTTGGTGTTATGTGGAAAAATTTTAATAAAAAATATAATTTATTAGATTAAAATTCCTGTATTGTTTTGTTGTGTAGAATTTTAAAATGTCGTAGAACTACTACAATTTATGAAACAGTGCCTTAAAAACTTTTTAAATTAGAACATGAACTTTATCTTTGTTATATAAATCCTATAGCAGGGATCTCGTTAATGATTAAAATTTAAGAATATGGCAGGAAATTCAAGAGGAATCTTAAAATTCAATGGAGGTGAAGGTCAGAAGTTGTTAAAGCTTAACTATAGTGTGTCAAGATCTACAGATGTTTCAGGACGTGTAGCATCTGACCCGTCAAACGCATTGATCAAAGTAACAATTGAAGCAACAGAAAAATCTGATGTTTTAGAAAGTTTATTAAACAGTAAATACAAACCGACTAGCGGAGAAATCAATTTTAATAAATCTCACGAAGAAGGAACATTGATCTCTCTGAAATGGGAAAACGGATATGTAATCCAGCATGAAGTAGACTTTGATGCCATTGATAGCAATAATATGCTGATCAGCTTTGTAGTAAGTGCTGAAAGCATCACATATGGAAACTCATCTTATGACGGACTTTGGCCGATGAGCTAAGTCTTTCATGAGCCAGAAATAAAAGACTGTCCTTACAAGACGGTCTTTTTTTACCTAGGACTATATTCTGCAGGATTTTTGTTTTTAATTTTTAAACTCTCTTTCTGTTGAATAATCGTTTAAAAAACAAATCAAATCACTAAAAATATGTCAAATACACCTGGAAACTCACAAGCGGCGTCTTTTCGTCCGACGCAGAATGCAGATGGTATTTCCGAAAACCATCACACAGGTATCAACCGTCTGGTAAAGCTTTCTCTTGTCATAGAAGGGAAAATTATCAAGTACTACAAGCATTTCAAGCTTAAACAAAGTACCAGACGACATCACGAATTTACACTGACACTGGCACACGATACCCTGGGAGACAGACAGACCCACTCACTGGAGGAAGCTAATAAATTTCTCGGAAAAAGACTTACGGCGGTTATTTCCTATAAAGATATAGATAACAGTCCGGAACGAACTTTTGTGGGGGTGATTACCGGAGTAGGATTCAGTCAGGAGCATATGAGCCTGGGAAATATTGTACTTACAGGGTACAGTCCGACCATCCTTCTTGACGGAGCACCGCACATCCAGAGTTTTGGAGGAAGCCAGCCGGTTAATATCGGAATTATTGCAGAAGAAGTGATCAAACAGGGGATTGATAAAAGCCGTTTTGATATCAGGGTAGATGCCAATAATTTTTCTCAGATCATCTATAGCAGCCAGTATGATGAAACCCATTATAACTATCTGGCAAGAATGGCTGAAGCGTATGGTGAACAATTCTACTACGATGGTGAAGTTTTACATTTCGGAAAACTGCCCGCTCAGAATAAACCTATTACCCTTACGTACGGAAGCAGCGCCAACGAAATTAAAGTTGAGCTGAAAGCGGTACACACCAAACCACAATTCTACGGTTATAACAGTAATAAAAATGAAAAGCTGACTTCAGGGTCTACACCCATCAAACACGTAAGTGATCTTGCAAAAACAGCATACAGTCATAACGACACTATTTATAAGACTCCGGCTCTGCAGATTGCTCCCATTAAAGCAACTACACATCTGGATGTGGAATACTCGCAGAAAAGTGCTTCAGGAAGTGAAGCGGTGAATGTTTTTTCTGTTTCAGGAAATACAACGGTTCCTTTCCTTCACCCGGGGTGCGTAGCAGACGTCCAGATGCGTAAACAGGATTCCAATGAAACCTCTTATTTCACAAGAATCATGATTACAGAATCAGAACATGAAATTGACACCATTGGTCATTATAAAGGAAGCTTCGTAGGAATAGCAGCAGATACAGGGTTTCTTCCAAAGCCGGAATACACCATTCCGAAGGCCGAGCCACAGACTGCCACTGTAATTTCCAATACAGATCCGGAAGGACAAGGAAGAATCCAGGTAAGATTTGACTGGCAGACCAATGATACCACTCATTTTATCCGTATGATGAGCCCTGATGCCGGAGGAACAGATCAGATTACCCAAAACCGTGGATACGTAGCTATTCCGGAAGTGGGGGATCAGGTGATGGTTAATTTTGTGCACAGCCATCCGGACAGACCTTTTGTAATGGGAGGAATGTTCCATGGTGGAGTAGCGTTGGGAGGTGGTGTAAACAATCACCTTAAGTCTATTCAAACCAGAAGCGGAATCAGGATCCTGATGAATGATGAAGAAGGAAGTGTAACGATCCTTGACCCAAGCGGTAATACCTATTATATGGACGGACAGGGAAATATCAGTATGAAAGCACCTAAAAACTTTACATTGAATGCGGGTGACAATATCAATATCACCGCTGGAAAAGAAATTTCTATAGGTGCAGGAGCAAGTATTACCAGTACCGCAAACGATAATATTGTTTCCATCGCAGGAAAAGATATGAAACTTACGGCTTCGGGAGATATTACGGAAACTTCCGACACCAGAACGGAAATGATTGAAAAAGAATTCAAAAGACAATCTGAAACCTCCAATGAAATTGCAGGTGAAATTTCCATGTTCAGCGAGCTGGAAAATATGACCATGCAAAGCGGAAAGATTGTAGAATTCAACAGTGCTGAAAAATCAAAACTCTTCTGATATGGCGATCATCAAAACAGCAACTAACCTGCGCATAACGGTTAAAGATTCTTACCATCTGAGCGTAGGAAAAAAGGTTGAGAAAATAGCAAAGAAAATCAATGTGGAAGCCCATAGAGATAACCTGGTTTTAGCAAGTAACAAGAAGATTATGTCCCATGGCCATAAGTAAATATAACCTGCTGATTCTTTTTATATGGTGTTTTTCATTAACGAATTGTCAGAATAAAAAAATGGAAGAAAAATACAGCTGGCTGGGAACCGTTTCCGCCCCGGAGGAATATCCGATGGAAGTCTATGAAGGTGCTATTGTTGCCGATGGTTTTACCTACAGCTTTGATGCCATCTGGGGAACACAGAATACAGGCTGGGGTAAAGAAGGCGGTACCATGAACGTTAATACCGAAAGCATGAGTGCGCCCCATAAACTGGAATTTACATGGTATTCTTTGGTAGAAAATAAATTCTACACCGGAAAATGGGACCTGGATAAAGAAAAGATCAAAAAACTTTTGGATGAGGGGTTTGTAGACCAGGACACAAAAAAGAAAGCCACTTACAATTCCTTTGTGGTAGGATTAGCTCCACAAGGAAGAGTTGTGCTTTGGATGAAAGGTCCGGGAAACCAGAAAGAAGTAGGTGCTTTTCAGGCTCATGATACCATTATCACCAAAGAAAAAGCATACGATAATGCTCAGTATATGCTGAATGAAGGCTTTGCAGAAAGAATGTTGAAAGATCCGTCTTATAAGACATTCAAGCCGGAAATTCGTGAGAAAATTGAAAAAGAAGGCTATCCGCCAGCAGATATTTATAACGTTTATCGGGAAAGATACAGCTGGAAACCTTCCGTGATTCTCCCTGAAGGAGCCGCCTGGATAGATTTTGGTTTTACCAGTTACAACGGTGAGCAGGAAAATTTTTTTGACCAGAGCTTAAAAGAGAATACTTACAAAAGCAGAGCTATCCCAAAATTCTGTGGTTTTTACTGGAAAGATAAAAACAACAACAGATATGCAGTATGGATAGACGCTTTTGATGATAAAGAAATATTTGATTTGTTTCAGAAATCAGGAAAAGACAAAAATATCAATCTTACCATTAAAGTAAACGAAGACAATACAAAGGTTTTGGTCTCTTTAGAATCTGAAAAAGAAAAACTGGCAGTTACCAAAGCAAAAATCAGGGTATCCCGAAAGATAGAATGATAATATTCACTCAGTCAATTTAAAAACAAGAACGATGCACAACAATCAATTTGGAAGTTATACACCATCTGTATCCAAAGAGGAAGTACTGGATATTACCATTGGGATTTTTTTTGACGGAACCCTGAATAATAAAACCAATACAGAGGAAAGAAAAAAGGGAACAGATGCCCATAAAAAACATGGTGGTGGAGCTAAAGACAATACCAGTTATAATAATGACTGGAGTAATGTAGCCCGCATGTGGGATAACTATGATAAAAACTTCGGAATTTATATAGAAGGTATCGGTACATTGGATAAAGAAGGAGATGCAACGCTCGGATACGCTTTCGGGACCGGAGAAACCGGGATCAGATCAAAAGTGAGAAAAGGCTGCGAAGAAATTGTAAAAAAGGTGAAAACCATTAAAGCAGAAAAGAAAGCCGATAAGATTGCTGTTCTTACTTTCGATGTATTCGGATTCAGCCGTGGAGCTGCTGCAGCACGTAATTTTGTATACGAAATCGGAAAAGCAAAATATAAAGCCAGTTCACGCACCGTCGCAAATGAAGCTGTTTCAGTGACCACCTATTCAGATGATGATGGAAAAAATGTTGATTCTGAAGAACTTCCAAAATGGGGACATCTTGGCCTTAAGCTTGAAGAAGCAGGATTAAAGGTAGATGTTTTAAAAGTAAGATTTCTTGGAATCTACGATACCGTTTCTTCCTATTCAAAATATCTGTCACCAGTTCCCAATTTCAGCAATGATGTAGAAGAATTAAGCCTGAATGAAATCGGAAAAGCCCAGACTGTAGTTCACTTCATCGCAGAAAATGAGCATAGAGAAAACTTTGACCTGACAAGGGTACATATCGGAACTGAAAAAACTTTTCCGGGTGTACACTGCGACGTGGGTGGTGCCTATGAAAACGGACAGGAAACGTGGGAGGAAGTGGAAACATCCTGGACAACCAGTTCCAAATTAGAAGCATTAAAAGCAGAACTCGTATCAGAAGGTTGGTATGAAAAAGATATGCTTACCATTACCCCCGGATTCTATTTATCATTGAGAGGGTCCCGTTACCTGCTGAAAACTTACAGCTATATTCCTCTACATTTTATGGCTGAATACGGCATTGAGAAAAATCTTCCTATCACCTTGAAAAAAATGACTGATGATAAATATTCCATTTTGAATGATCAGTTTTTAATAGGAATAAAAGACCGTCTCAGAACTTATGTGATGGGAAATGGCAAACCTTATGCCTTCAAACATTTTAAAGCGCTGCGTGATGCTTATGGTGGAAACGAAGTCCCGGAAGACCGTCAGGATGCTTATCAGAAAGAAGTAAAAGAACAGAACGATTTGAGATTCCTTCGTCTTCATTACCTTCACTGGTCAGCAAGAAGAGAAAAAATAGGTATGGATCCGAGACCGAACAGAACAAGAGTTATCCATTAAATATTTAAATAAGAGTATTATACCAAGAAAGAAATTGAAGCAGGAACATTTATGCAGAAATATAATATACATACCGTTCAGAAAGATGAAACTTTAAAAAGTATAGCCTCGCTGTACGGGCTGGATAAAGATGCATTAAAACTCTTCCATAATAACCACTGTGCTGTGAAAGATATGATCCTGATCAATCTTAACGGGCAGAAAGAGCTTTTTGTTCCGAGAACAGCGGTTGCTGATCAAAAGAGTCTGGTTAAATTCGGAAAAGGAAACAGCCTTACTCTTCAGCCTGAAAACAAAGTGCGAAGATACAGTGTCGTTATTACCATTGAAAAAGGAGAATCGAAAAACGAATTAAAATATGAAACATCAGTTCGCTGGCTGAAAACAGAAAAAGGGCATCATTTTTTTGAGATAGACAGAACATCAAAACTCTATCTCAACGAAGAAGAAGTGAATGAAATTGCAGATCTGCTCGCTTACAGAACCTCCGGGATCTTATATCCTTTACAGATCAGTACAGATGAACATGGAAGGTTTGAAACCGTAGAAAATGCAGAGGTATTTTCCAAAAGATGGCCAGCTGTAAAAGAAGAACTCTATAAAGAATTTGATGGCGAAACGGTAGACGAATACTGCGGAAAGATTGAAAAAGTGATCAGCCAGCCCGAAGCAATCAATCTGTATATTAAAAATGATTATTTCATCCGCTCATTATTTTTTGGAATATATCAGCGTTTCGGAAATGAATATAGAACTGAGATGACAGAAACCTTTCCGGTAACAGATAATGCCATTGAACCTGCATATAAACTGACACTGGAAACAGATCCGGTGAAAGGAGAAACCGGCCTGATTACCATAGAAGGATATGGAAAGTTATATGACGAAAGAAATATTGATGATTTTATAAGAAAATCACCTTTTTCATTGATTATAGAAGATCATCCTGTGATGAATGAAGAAGGAACTTTCAGACTCATAAGCTATCTGAAAGGAGAAACTTCACTTCCGGAATCTCTTTACCTGGAATGCAGTATCATGCTGCAGGAAAAGAAAAAGATTTCAGTATCAGTTTCAGGAATTGATGAAAACTAAATTACCATTTCACTAAAGATAAAATTAATATGGCAGAAAAACATATTGTAGTACAGGGCGCCCTATGCAAATGCCAGTTCGGACAGGCTCCGGACAAGCTCAAAGTACTTACACACCAAAAAGAATATGCCAATGATAAAAGCGCTTCCAAAAAACTGATCGTTACTACGAAAGAAATAGGAGCAGCCACATTTGAAAAAAACACATTCGGAAACTGTACCAAAATGGGAGGTCCGCCTCCACCATGTAAAATTATGGTTACAGAATGGCAGAATTTTTATGATAAAGTACAGCTCAGCAATGGCGGATATATCATTGTGGAAGACAGCAAAGCCGTGTGTGCTGTTGCCGGAACGCCATGCATCGAAATTATAGACCACGGGCAAAGAGCAGAAGCCAGCCAGCAGAACTTTAAAAATGCCGACAAAGACGTTCAGCAGCAGATCAATCCGCTGGTAGATTCCGAAGAAATGTATAACGACCAGCCTTCAGGAGGAGGGCAGGATGGTGCAATCTAAATGATAAGAAAATGGCAAAAGGCGTAAAAAAAATAAAAGTTGTAAGCGGATTGTATTACCCCAAAATGTCTGTATTAGGGCAAAGGATTACCATAAAACCGGATCAGTGGGTGCAGTTTGGTGTAGACGAATGGCTGCCGGGCACCACAGATGCCGACAAAAAGAAACCTCTTACCTGGATGAGGCAGAACAGTAGCAAAAAAATTATCATCAATCAGATAACCTCTGCTACAGGATATAAATTTTTAATTGGTAAGCAGTACTGCGGAAGCTATCAGTTTTATATTGAAGCCAGTCTTTCAGGAGTAAGAGACCCTAAAGGTAATACAGGACTATTTGTAAAAGGCTGGTGTGAGCCCAAAATTGTAAGCAGCAAATGGTCTACCCAGAAGAACAGCAAAAGCATCAAAAACAATAAAAAAAACGAATACATTTCCTATGGGCATATCGTTCATCTGAACCTCGTGACGGAAGGACTCAATGGAAATACAGTCAGCATTGAATTGTGGAATCAGCAGTCCGCAAAAGCAGATAAACTGGTGCATACCTATAACAATGTACAGGTAATAGACGGTGAAGTGAATCTGAAAATAGAAAATACCTTTGCCTGGATGGCTTATGTGGACAATATTCAGAATGTAGAGGAGTTCTATGTTAAAGTAAAAGATGTTGCATCCAAAAAATACATTAAAGACAAGCTTGGAGATGACCTTCATGCCATCTATCTGAATGTAAAAAATAAAGTAGTTACTACCAATACCAACGGAGCCCAGAACCAGACACCAACTAAAGTGTATAAGCCGGATGTAAATTCCGTCAGACTGGAACCTTGTAAGTTTGAAGTGATCAAAATCACAGAAAGTGAAATAAAAGACGGAAAGGCTAATAATACAACCGTTAAAGTTTTTGATAATGGTAATGGTATAAAGCAAATACAGTCACCGGCGCTTCAGGAACATATTAAAAGAACCATCTTTTATAAATTCGATTCTACAGAAATTGATAAAGATGGAGTCGCCATCCTGAATAATGTACTCAAATTCCTTTTAGAACATAAAGATGCCACCATGAATCTGAGTGGCTACGCTTGTGTAATCGGAAAGCAGAATTACAATAAAGGTCTTTCCCAGAGAAGAGCGGATGTTGTCAAAAAATTCTTTGCAGACGGTGGATTAGATCCAAGAAGAATCATCTCTGTGGGAAAAGGAGAAGTAGATCCTACTGACGATAAAAAAGGAAGAGATAATATAAAATATAAAAATGAGAAAGACTACGAAAATAACCGTAGAGTAGACATCTCATTTGTATTCAATGCCCATGATGCACAAACGGTTAACTATGAAGTGACAGCACCTAGTGTATCCATGAAGAAAGATATAACGATTGATGTTACCGGTTTTCAAACCAATGAATGCTTCAGAGACAGCAAAGGGAAACATAAAAAACAGGTCCTGATGGTAGATGTAGGGCAGGCAATAGATAAAGGAGATACTGTAAAGACATTTACCACACCATCATTTAATTATGGAGTATACTCAGATCTATCACAATTCAATGCTTTTCCTATACAATATATCTGGCCGATGTGGATCACTCCCAATCAATTCCATCTTCACGCACATACATGCAGGTATTTTAGCAATGAAAAGAGAACAACCGTATTAATCAAAGCTTACCCGGACATTAAATGGACACTTACTTTCTTCGTTAATCTTACCAATGAACTGAGTGTGAAATGGCAGAACCAGCCAGCGGCAAAACATAAAGACCTACAGGCTAAAGCCGGTAAAATAGGTGCTGAAAGAAGATGGAAACAAAAGGATGCTTCCTTCGGATTCAGCCTGAAAAGTGAATGGGAAAAGAATAGAAGCGGCAGTTTTCAGAAAAGTAAGGAAGTTAAAGGAGAATACGAGAGAAAATTCAAAAAGCTTTATGATCTTTTCGGATCAATGGGAGCAATGTCTGACGGTATTACCAACAAAACTAAAGGACAGGTTAGAAATATAGGTTTTAAAGGTCTTCCGGTAACTTTCGCAATCAAGCCTCCTAATATTAATCTAAAAGGTGAATGGTTTTTAGAAAGAGCCAAACAGAAAAATACCGAAATAGAAAGATTAGGAACAAAGGTTGATATATCTTTTAATGCAGAACCCCTGATAGGATTAGAAGTTACAATAGACCTCCTTTGTACAGCTGTAGGACTGGTGGCAGGAGCCGTGAGTGGAGGAACCGCAGCACCAGGTGCTGTAAGGTTGTATGGAGTGATCAAAGACCAGATGAATACAGGAGTTGAGTTTGGGAATGATGATTTCGGAGCTAAACTGAGTTCAGATGTTTACATTGATCTTGTTATTTCAAGTGAAATCAAAACATCAATTGGTTTTTCATTCAATACTGTAAGCGAAAAAAGTGATAAGCAAGGAAAAATAGAAGCTAAAAATACCCTTAAAATTGAATTAAAAGCAGGGGTTTGGGCAAAAGCAGAAGCCAATCTTGTCATTGTGAAAGTAGAAGGATATTTTGAAATGAGCGGAAAGGGATCAGCTTCCATTACATTCGGGCATGGTGTGAAATTTGATGATAAAGGATTAAATTACCGCCCGGAATTAGGATTTGATGGACTCAACGCTGAGTATGTGATTAAAGGAAAAGTAGGAATGTCTGCAAAAAAGAAAATACCTAGAGGTGGCAGTAAAAAACCGGCAGAACTTAAAGGAAGTTCAGAAGACGAAGGTATTATCGCAGAAGGTAAATTTAACGAAATTGTACCTAAATTTGATGTCATCAAAAGTCTTGAAGAACTTTTCGGATTCAGTGCCGATATTCCGTTAATAAGAAATTAGATCATATGAAAAAGATAGTTTTAATAATTTTGTGTTTTATCATGTTTGTATCATGCCAGTCACAACAAAAGACAGATCTGGAAAAAATAGATTTTTCCAAAGGATATAAAGAAGTTCTGAAAGACACCAAATATCAGACAGAAGCAAGGGAAATTGTAACTACATTGCCTGTAGCTTATACCAAAGATGTTTCCGGATATAAATTCGGAAATATATCGTTTCCCGAACAGAAAGAAAATAATGTAAAAAACTCCACCGTAGGATTACTTATTAACAATACTACAGAAAGGCTTACTAAAGGCGTGAAAATAGAACTGGAAGATACTGCTGCAGGTAACGATCTTTTAGCCTATCTCAAATCACAATACAAAAATCCTAAAGTTCTTGCAGGAGTTCCTGCAAAGAACAGTGAAGGTAAAATATTGGGAAATGCAGCCTATGCCTGGGATCTGAAAGGTAAAACAATGGTATTGGTACAATATTATGAATACACCAATAATAAACCCAATACTTCCTCTGTTCTCTATATTGTAGACAATCAGGTGAAGACGGCAGACGGGCAGGAAACAGCAGCAGTACACCTGCTAAAAACGTATACTTCATAGCAGATTTTTATTGATGGATAATTATGATTATTATGCAGAAAAAGTAATTACGTATTTACCGTTAGTTATACTTTCTGTCATTGCAGTTATTTTACTACTTCCTAATTCTAGAAAAAGATTTTTAAGAATTCAGGCATCATTACCCACATCCAAAATAAAATCTGTGGCCATGGGGCTGGTAGAAATTCAGGGAAAACTTATTATGAAAGAACCTTTGATTTCTCCCGTTGCAAGAGAAGAATGCATAGGATATTATTATACAATTGAAGATGTAACCAGAGATAAAGAAGGGAAAAATTCTTATACAACAATTCATAGAGAAACCCAGTGCAATCTCTTTCTGATGCAGGATGATTCAGGAACCATTGAAATACATCCCGAAGGCATAGAATTGATATTCATCGAAGAAACCAATGTAAGTTATAACGGACAGAAAAGATACAAGGAAACATTGCTTAAATCCGGCCAGGAAATGCTTCTGGTGGGAGCTGCCGATTCAAGAAACGGAGAAGCTTTCATCAGAAAAGATACAGGGCATAAGCTTTTAGGAATTACCACTGTTGCAGGAATTTCAGTCTGGAATAAATACCAGCCCCTGTTGAGGTCATTTATTGTCACCTGTATCGTTATACTTATCGTAATGATTTTAATCTTATCACAATAATGAATCAAATTGTAGCAATTGTTATCGCCGTTTTTCTTATCGTGGCCATCGTGGCTTTTTTCATCAGTTTGTATAACAAGCTTGTCATGCTGAAATTCAATGTGGAAAAAGCGTATGGGAATATAGATGTTATTTTGAAGCAAAGAGCAGACGAAATTCCAAACCTTGTTAATGTTGCCAAACAGTTTATGGCACATGAAAAAGACCTGCTTACCAAACTGACAGAACTAAGAACTTCCTATAACAACACCAATGATTCCGACAGAAAAACAGAGCTTGCCAATGAGACATCAAAAGCACTTTCATCATTTTTTGCTGTTTCAGAAAACTATCCCGGCCTGCTGTCAAACAATAACTTCCTGGAACTACAGAAAAGAGTTTCCGGAATGGAAGATAAAATAGCAGACAGAAGAGAATTTTTCAATGACAGTGTAAACCTCTATAATATAGGAATTCATGAGTTTCCCAATGTTATATTGGCAAAAATGCTGGGCTATAAAGACAAAACCCTATTAGACGTTTCAAATCAGGAAAAACATTATGAAGGAGTTCAGTTTTAATACATTTTTCGGATATGAAAATATACTGATGGAAAAACCCGAAATTGTTTTGTTTGGGGCGATGCTTCTTCCTATAGGACTGATTATGGTGGTGAGTATCATAGGATGGGTGTTCAGGAAACTGAAATTCAATATGTATATCATTCAGGCAATACTGTATACCTTGCTTTTCACCTTTTTTTTTGGAACGGTTACCATGCTCATTCTTTTTTTTATAACAGATAAAAACGGAGTTAAACTTGCGTGGTGCTGGAGCGCTATTTTCCTTGGAATGTTTTGTTTTAGCATCATCAATACCAATACCATCAGTAAAATGTTTACAGACTGGTCTAAAATCATTAAAAACTAAAATTATGATACAACAACCTTATTATATGATCGACTTCAGTGCATCAGCCTGTTTGTTTGAAATAAGGATTAATGATTATCCTGTGATTCATATGAATGTTGAGGGACAGGTTGCCACCAATATTCCTATCAATTTTGCCATATTGAAAAGTGGTGTTCAGACGATATCAGCAACCATTTTACCTAATATTGGCGATGTACAGCTGCATCCTAAATCAGAACTGAAATTTAATGTCAAACTTTTTGATGTGGCTAATGATTTTGTTTTTGATAAACAGTTTGGAGACTATCATTCAGAGGCTATTGAAGACAAAAAGAAACAGGTTATCAAATATGTTGGCTCCTTTAAAGCTGAAGTTCCTTATCAGCTTTCGGCATGGCAGAACGGGAGAAACCTGCAGGATATTAAAGACAGCAGAAAAAAACTGGAGCAGGCTTATGATCATATATCAAGATTAATAAGAGAAAATAAATTTGAAGATTATAAGAAATCAATTTCCAGAAGAGAAGAAAATATGGCTGCTTCTATGTATCTGTCAAAAGCAGAATCGGAAGAACGCTTTACTGATCTTGTAAAAGATTTCAAGTCCGGATTTAAAATACAGCCTGTTTCCAAAGATGCCGTAATGTTTGTATGTGCAGAGAATAGAGTTGCCTTTTTAAAAAAAATAAACGGAGAGTCTGCTTTATATCTGGAAAATCCTGAAACAGGAGAAGAACTGATGCTTGATATTTCATTTTATATACCTGAAGGAAAAGAAGAATTTGAAATAATATAAGCGTTTTATATTCATGAAACAAATAGGAATTTGAAGTTAAAAAATGAATAAAAAACGTTTTCCGGATACTTGAATCCTGTTTTTTCTGTTTTATTATTGATAACCGGACACTAACATTATGAAAAATCTGAAATATGTATTAACAGCGGTAATCTGTCTGAGCTTTGCGTCATGCGACCAGCAGAAAAATAAAGAAAGTGAGTCTTTGGTTGAAACAGAAGGAAGTACTCAGACCGAACCATTCAATCTTGCTAAACTGAAAGCAGGACAAAATATCAACGATATTTTAAAATCTGCCGGAGCAACAGCAAAAGAAGCCGTCCGTACCGGTGAAGTTACCCTGATCGGAAATGAAAAGCTGGCTTTTGCTTCAAAAGAATTATTGCACTTCAACGGAATTGATCTGGAAGGAAAAAATAATAAAAATACAAACAAAGTAATTTTACATTTCGGAAAAGTAGATCAGGAAATTGGCCCGCTTGCCAATGAAAAAGAAGACGAACTGGGAATGTATCAGCTTGATATTTATACAGAGCAGGAAAAAACAGCACTTCTGGAAAGCTTAAACAAGACACTTCAGAAACCTAGTTTTGATACCATTCGGGAAGGTTTTGAATCTGAAGTTAAAGATAATGAGATCATCCGGACGCATAACAAACTCAGACAGGAAGTAGCGATCTGGAGAAGCAAAGATATGCTCTATTATTACTGCGAAACCAAAATAGATAACAGACCGGACGAATACCGCTGCAACCTCTTCGTGTTCAGAAATAAAGAATGGAAAGACCTTTTAAAAGGATCAGGATATCCGGATCTGGATAAAATTTCTGCGAATTAATTAAGATAAAATAAACAGAGAATTTAGAACATTCGCTTAGTCAAATCAGCTTGCTGATTCCTCTCTACCCTCTAAAATAAAAGATTAGAAAAATAAAATCTCTGCGTTAAAAAGATCTGCTCAATCAACAAAATCTGCTAGAGTTTAAAAAAATAAATGCCAGTCTAAAAAGACTGGCATTTTTTATATCAAATGACTATTTGAACTATTTCACTATAAACTGCATCGTCACCTGATCCAGTTTCAAAATATAAACTCCCTGGCCAAGATTTCTGGTTTTAATAGAATTTCCATTTCTGAAAGGCTGGTCAATTGTCTGAAGAGTTTTCCCCTGAAGGTTATAAATCTCGGCTTTTTTTACTTTCTGAAGATCTCCTTTTACAAAAATCTCCTGATTGGTAACAGGGTTAGGAGATATTTTAAAACTGTTGGATGTAGTTTCTGCTGCTGTATTTTGAGCCATTCTTGCTGTTGATCCTGAATAACATGTCCATGAAAGATCATCAATAGCAACTCTGTTACTTGATGAAGTATTAACCAGGCTTACCACTACATTTCCGGAAATATTGATATTATTGATAGTCGTGGTTGTAGATGAAGTACTGTAAGGAATAGTTCCTACGGTTGTTCCATTTACTTTTACATCAAAAGTACCATTGGTTCCTGAGAATTTAAGCTGTGTAGTTACTGTTAAAGAACCAATACCGTTTGCAGAACTGCCGGAAGTTAAAGAACCGTTTCTTACCGTAATTGCTTTATTGTTAATGGTCTGGTCTGTTCTTGCATCCGTTGCGCTCCAGGAAATGCCGCCATTGCTCCATGTTCTGGTTGTATAAGTAGAGTTGGCTGCAGGAATGGTTTCAAAATTTTCATTGGCACAGCTAGTACCCGGAGTAGTACCGCCAGAACTAGTAGTACCGGAAACTGTTGAACTGTTCGATGAAGAATTTCCAGCTGCATCTTTTGCTACCACGTAAAAACTGTAAGTTGTAGAAGGCGTAAGCCCTGAAATGGTTGTAGAAGTTGAACTTGTCGTAGTTTGCAGAATTCCGTTCATGTAAACATTATATCCTGTTACTCCTACATTATCGGTAGAAGCATTCCAAGCCAGAGAAATACTGCTGGAAGTTGTTCCTGAAACATTCAGACCTGTTGCTGTAGTAGGCGCCTGGGTATCACCTGAAGGCTGCTGGGAACCCCAGATAAGGTTAACATAATTTGGATTGTCGATAAACGGGTTTCTGTTCCCCTGAAAAGTATAGGAAGTATTATTTCTTTTGATCTCAGCCTGGGAAACCGGATCCTGATTGTGCCATGCCAAAAGGACATTAAGTTCCCATGTCTGTAATCCCGGGAACGCAGAACTTCCTAACATATTTCCTGACGAAAAAGAAGAAAGCTTGCTTTGATAACGGGTTACAAAATAGAAAATCATACGGGCCACATCTCCTTTAAACTCGTCAATAGGCTCAAATACCGTTCCTGAATATCCTGAAGAAGCAGATGTTCCCAGCTTGGATCCGTTCTGTGAAGTAAAAGAAGCATTTCCTACCTTTCCGAAAGGATAATTACTTCTCATTCCATTTACTTTCCCGTCTGTAGCTCTGATAAAGTGAATATCCGCAACCATTGGCGAAGCTTGATTGAATAGGCTTTGAGGAACAATATGCTCCCTGTTATAACAATTTCCTTCAGTAGAATACGTTCCACACTGATCAGATCCCGGAGTATAAGTATAAGGATCACTACCTGCTGGTCTTTCAGAATAAATATCAAGGATGGTTCCGTCATTTTCATAGTCCTTATCGATATCAGTGGTTTTATAAGCTGTCCAAAGCCCACTGTACCCTTTATCAATATGTCCGTTGGTGATAATGCTGCTTAATTCAGTTTTCAGTGCTGCACCACTAAGTCCGTTGGCAGAATTGTAGTATCCTGCAGGAGCCTGGGCGTGGGCAAGTCCCGCAAATACAGAAAATAAAATGATTTTTTTCATAATTAATATTTAATATAAAGTTTCAGCAAGAATACCACAATTTTTGTGAATAAAAAATTACAAAATTGTTAATTTTAAACACACTGTATGTAATGCATAATGAGTGATAAATGATGGATGATGAATGATGATGAACGATGAGGTTTCGTATGCGATTCAGTTTTTTATATCTTGAATTATGATTTTTCTATAATCTATCCTCAATATTGTAAATTCAATAGGATCGGGCTATAATCCAGAACGTAGACAAAGGAAGCCCAGTTTAAAATAAGACGTTTATCATCTGGCTTCAGCCAAAACTTAAATAACAGAAGACTATATCACGGCTATCTGTGTAATTCTGTGTTATCTGCAGGAAAAAACAAATAATTATCCATAAAAAAAGCCGATACCAAACGTACCGGCTATATAATGGATGACTTACATCTTATTTTCTTTGTGGCGGATAATTTTTCATAATCTCAGCCATAATTTCTGGAATCTGTCTCTGTTTTGCTTTTGGAGAATCTACAGAAATTCCGCTTCCGATACCCTGCCAAACCAATTTGTTGCTTTTTGCATCGATAAGATCAACGATCAAAGCGCCTTCATTGTAGTTGGTTGTCCATGTTCTGTTCATACCAACACCCCATCCGAATGGTCCGCCCCATCCCCACATTCCGTAAGGAGAAGAGGAATTGATATCAGTAATCTTTTTATGATTTGCTTTTACGTTGATAATCAGATCAGGGTTTTCTCCGGACTGAAGTCCTTTGCTCTGAAGCTGTCTCGACAGCTCATTCAGCACTCTGTCTTTATCAATATCATTCAGTTTTAGATCATCAATTCTTATTTTATAGGTTTTGTAAGAATTGAAATTGGCGGTTTCAGCATAATCCGAACGTACCTGAAAAGGGCTACAAGAAGTTAAGCCTAATGTAGCAGATGCCAACAAAATAAAAATATATTTTTTCATTTTATTTATTTTTTTTATCACTTTTAATGAATGTATCAGTCTTTTTATCGTACCCGTAAGGACAGTGTCTGCAGCCGCTTTTACAGCAATATCCTCTTTTCAGATGGAATTTTTCTGTAAAAACCTTGTACCCCTGTTCATTATAGTAGAAGTCTTCACCTTCTTTGATGTCATAATGGGCCATAAGTTAAATGCTAGTCAAAAAACTTTTTATATTTGTTACTATGATAATTGTATGCCAAAAGCCTTTAAAAAAATTAAAAATTAATGGCATCGCTCTCTTTCCCTTTATCTTCATTAGGAAACCCGAAGATAAGGAAAATAATGTATTGATCAATCACGAAAAAATTCATTTACGGCAGCAACTGGAAATGCTCGTTATTTTCTTCTATATTTTCTATGGTATTGAATATTATTACTGGTTTTTCAAACTGAAGGACGGTTATCTGGCTTACAGAAGAATCTCTTTTGAAAGAGAAGCCTATGCTAATGAAAACAACCTGAATTATCTCAGAAAAAGAAAATTGTGGAACTTCAGGAAATACCTTTAGAATAAGGGCATGATGCATTGGAGTTCCGGGTTACGAGATTCGGGTTCAGGCTTCTGGGTTCTGGCTTCCGATTTATTCTTTGTAATGACAGAAGTATTAAGATCTTTCACATCAAGATAACCGGAATATTTTGGCATTGCAGTACTCAAAAAAATCAAAATTCATCCGGCTTTAGATTCTGTGTTAACTTCCAAATATTTTTTATACATTTATATTTATAAAAGCGACCTTGAGTTAGCTTGCGTAGGGTGAACGTCTTTGATTTTTACCCTACTTTCTTCAAAATCTATCTGG